>JAZQML010000048.1:0-78727 GCA_045543395.1 Alistipes sp.
GTCATAAACATTGTCAGACGGTCGATACCCATACCCATACCCGAGCAGTTCGGCATACCATACTCCAATGCACGCACAAAGTCCATATCGATAAACATAGCCTCGTCGTCGCCACGCTCCGACAATCGCATCTGCTCTTGGAAACGCTCCAACTGGTCGATCGGGTCGTTCAACTCCGAGTAGGCGTTACACAACTCCTTACCCGCAACGAACAACTCGAAACGCTCGGTCAAATCTTGATTGTCGCGATGACGCTTGCAGAGTGGCGACATCTCGATTGGGTAGTCGCAGATAAATGTAGGCTGCACCAAATCCTCCTCGCAGTACTGTCCGAAGATGGCATCAATCAACTTACCCTTACCCATCGTGTCGTCAATCTCGACGTTCAAACGCTTGCACGCCTCACGCAACTGCTCCTCGCTCTGACCTGTGATGTCGTAGCCGGTCTTCTCGCGGATAGCATCGGTCATTGTCAAACGACGGAACGGAGCCTTGAACGAAATCTGCTTGCCGTCGATCTCCACCTCGGTGGTGCCATTGACAGCCAAAGCGATACGCTCCAACATATTCTCGGTGAACTCCATCATCCAACGGTAGTCCTTGTAGGCGATATAAATCTCCATACAGGTAAACTCCGGGTTGTGAGTTCTATCCATACCCTCGTTACGGAAATTCTTACCAAACTCGTATACACCATCGAAACCGCCTACGATAAGACGCTTCAAATACAACTCGGTTGCTATTCGCATATAGAAGTCGATGTCGAGCGCATTGTGGTGAGTGATGAACGGACGAGCCGAAGCACCTCCGGGAATTGGTTGCAAAATCGGAGTCTCCACCTCCAAGCAGCCGTGCTGGTTGAAGTACTCACGCATAGTTGCGATAATCTTCGCACGCTTTGCAAATACCTCACGCACCTTTGGGTTTACCACCAAATCGACATAACGCTGGCGGTAGCGCACCTCGGGGTCGGTCAGAGCGTCGAACTGCTGACCATCCTTCTCCTTAACGATAGGGAGTGGGCGGATAGACTTCGACAAAACGGTGAACTTACGGCAGTGTACCGACAACTCGCCTGTGTTGGTGCGAAAAGCAAAACCCTCGATACCGACAAAGTCTCCAATGTCGAGCAACTTCTTGAATACGGTGTTGTAGAGAGTAGGATCGCCCTCGGGGCAAACGTCGTCACGACGGATGTATACCTGAATACGGCCTGTGTGGTCTTGCAACTCGAAGAACGAAGCACTACCCATAATACGACGGCTCATAATACGTCCCGCAATGGTTACAGTCTCGAACTTTGCAGGCTCGGCATCGAACTCTACTGCTATCTGCGCAGCGGTAGCCGACACGTCGAACTTCTCTGCCGGATAGGGGTTGATACCGAGGTCGCGCAACGCTTGCAGCGACTGACGGCGCAACTGTTCTTGTTCACTCAAATGTTCCATAATTGTATCTTGTTTTTATTCTACTCTTTTTTTGCGCTGCAAAGTTAGTTTTTTTCAATTATTTTGTCAAATTTTTTCCATAGGAAAAACATAGATAGACCGCAGATAGTACCAACTATCGCTCCGAGCAGTATATCCACAGGGAAGTGGCAGGCGAGATAGATGCGCGAGTAGCATATCAAAACCACCGCCACTGCAATCACCCAATTATACCACTTCTGACGTATGGCAAGTGCCGAAAACCACGCTAACGACACTACGGTTGCAGCGTGTGCCGATACAGTGCCATAGGCGCCGTGAGCATAGGATGGCACGTGTGCAAGGTCGCGCACTGCCGAGTCGAACATCGGGCGATGACGCACAGGGAACGACTCCCAAAGATTTTTGAGAGGGCCCGTATGTTTGAATATGCCGCTTATGACGTCGGAGAACCCTATTGCCAACGCTAGACACAGAATAAACCCGAGGGCTCTTTTCCACCCCATCTTATACCACGCAAAGGCGATTATAAAGAAGTAGAGCGGCAACCACATCAGCGTTCCCGATATGGTCTCCATAATAAAGTCCATAGCCTTACCTCCATCGAAGTTCAGCCAAAGAAAAAGATTGTGATCAAAAGTGTAGTTCATAATGTAAAAATCAAAAATGCAGAATGCAGAATGCAGAATGCAGAATGCAGAATTATTTTATTTATCTCACAAAAAAATCGTCGATGATGAGATTATTTTTGTGCGATGTTAGGCGACAAAAGCGCAGCATAGTATACCTATGTGAGCATTTTGGAGTCCGACACATTCGTGCAAAAAGAACTCATCAGAACCTGCCATTACTAAAATCGTCGATGATGAGATTATTTTTGTGCCAAGCGAGGGAACGAAAGCGCAGCATACTATGACGTATGTGAGCATTTTGGAGTCCGACACACTCGTGCAAAAAGAACTCATCAGAACGATTTTAGAGGCTGCCACCAATTAAAGTAGCAATAGTCTTTGGAATGTCGGTCTGGTCGCGACATTGCAAAAAGTCGTCAGCACTCACGCCATACACATAGAGAGGAGTATATGTACCTGTGTGATAGAGGCTTGTCCAATCTAATGAAGCGTGCTTGTTGAGTATGCGGAGTGCGTGGTGGATGACAAACTCGTTTTTGTTGTAGAGTCCATCAACCATTGGGCCATATTTCAGGAATATGTTGTGAAAGTCGTGACGAAGAAGGTACTCCTCCTCTTGGGTTACGGGAACGACGCTCCACAGACCGAGATTATCGCTCAACACCTGTTTGTATTGCTCCCAATCTTGGACTCCCTCCTCACGCATACGCTGAAAAATCTTGGATAGTTGCAGTGCCGAGGTCTTCTGCTGCACGAGGGTGTTCATACGTATTTCGTAGTGATCCCAACCGAGCGACATACCGCCGGTTTCGTGGTCGGAAGTTACGATTATAAGGGTCTCCTTCGGATGCTCGGCAGCAAAATCCAACGCAAGTTGCACCACCGCAGCCAACTCGTTTACCTCGTGGAAGACGGTTACGGCATCCTGCTCGTGGGCAGCGTAGTCGAGTTTGCCCTCCTCCACCATAAGGAAGAAGCCCTTTTTCGACTCGCGATAGAGATACTCGATGGCCGCTTTGGTGTGATTTACGAGGGTGTGTTGCTCGTTACCCACACGGTCGACAACGTATGGAACGTGCTTATTCTCCTGATCGTGTGCCACCAGCGCAACTCGCTTATCACGAATCTTTGCAGCGGCGTTTACATCGAGCGACAACTCTATGCCCGACTTGCGAATACGCTCCGCCAACTGCGCCGTAGTGGTAGGCTCATACTTTGGGTCGAGCGGGCCGCTCTTCATATCCATAATTGTCGAGCCTGCTATAAATGCCACATCACTAGCGATATAGTCCTCCACAAGTTTCGGGAAACCAAATCGGTCGGATGTATGGCCGTAGAAGCAACTCGGCGTGGCGTGATTTATGCCCACATTAGTAACCAAACCCACTTTGTATCCCAACTCCGAGACTACGTCGGCAATGGTGCGCAACGGCTTACCCTCGGGGTCTACGCCGATGCAGGCATTCGCAGTCTTTACGCCCGAAGCGAGTGCAGTACCCGCTGCCGCAGAGTCGGTTACGAGGTTCGATGTCGAATAGTTGGTAACGAAGTTGCGAGTGTCGAACTGCGTGAAGTTTAGACGCAGAGTCTCTGTTGCACCCGCCTTTGCGGTGTTGTAGTGTTCGGTGCCGAGGATATGGTTGAAACTCATACCATCGCCAATGAAGTAGAACACGTACTTGGGTTTGCCGCTATTCTTTTCGCGATGCTGCCACACAAAGCCCACAGCAACAAAGGTTACCAATCCTACTACGAGAATGATTTTCCTTACTATGTTCTTCATATTTGATATTTGTTTTATTTGGGGTTATATCCGTTAATCTCGGCTTCTGCCATTTATAAGTGCCACGTAGTAGAGTATGGAGGCTATTGCCGAGAGTGCCGCAACGAGGTAGGTGCGTGCAGCCCAGCGAAGCGAAATTTTTGCGCCATCCAACTCATTGCCAACGAGCAGGTTGCTACGCTCGAGCCACGCAAGAGCGCGATTCGAGGCGTTGTACTCGACAGGGAGCGTAATTATCGAAAATAGTGCCGACACGCACATCAGACCGACACCTATCCAGCAGAGCAACTGACTGCCCGACGAGGCTGTAAGGATAAGTCCGATGATGATAAGCCACGTTGCCGCCTGTGACGAGAATTGCACCAACGGCACAAGGGCCGAGCGCATTCGTAATGGGGCATAACCTTGGGCGTGTTGCAAAGCGTGGCCACACTCGTGGCACGCAACTGCTACCGCTGCAATCGAACGACTGCCGTAGACCGCATCCGAAAGGTTTACCGTCTTGGTGCGAGGATCGTAGTGGTCGGTAAGGTAGCCACCCGTATGGGTTACGGCAACGTCGTAAACGCCATTTTGGCGCAGCATCAACTCTGCAACCTCGGCTCCTGTCATACCCGAAGGCATTGGCTCTTTCGAGTATTTGTTCATCACCGAGCGCAGACGCCACTGCACAATCATTCCGACAACGCCCACCACCAAAATCATAAAGAATGCCTCGCTTGTGGTGAGATTCGAGAGGTAGGAACTCTCGCCATTGTAACTCTGCAAAAGTGTTATCAGCATATTCATAGTTTCCGTTTTCGTCGTGCTATACTATATTTTCGTATTCAATCGTTAGTAATACGCACAAAATTACAAAAAAATTGTTTAATTTTGCCAAAAATGTGGCAGATATACGAATAAAAAAGCATTTGTTGTCTGAATTAAAAGAGTGAGAAAAATGAGTAAAACGGAATTCACACCACGCGACCGAGAGTTTATGCAGATGGCCATCGACCTCTCGATTGAGAATGTTGCCAACGGAGGAGGACCCTTTGGTGCTGTCATAGTGCGTGGCGACGAAGTTATCGCCACAGGAACAAATCGCGTAACGGCAAACAACGATCCTACGGCTCACGCCGAGGTGAGTGCCATACGCCAAGCGTGCGCCAAAGAGCAGAACTTCAAACTGACGGGATGCACCTGCTACACATCGTGCGAGCCGTGTCCGATGTGCCTCTCGGCCCTCTATTGGGCAGGTGTCGAGCGCATCATCTACGGCAACACCAAAGAGGATGCCAAGGCTATAAATTTCGACGATTCGTTCATCTACGACGAGATAGCAAAACCCTACGCCAAGCGTGCCATACCTTGCAAGAACTTTATGCGCGAGGAGGCTTTGGCAGGTTTTAGGGCGTGGGCAGAGAAGGAGGATAAAGTAGAGTACTAAATCGACAACCGACAAATGAGCAACCTCGCACGACATATCGCCCACAACGCAACATCGTCACAAAATGTGATGGTGCGAATTGCTACGGGTGCGGTGGCGGTGAGTGTGGCGGTGGTCATCATTAGTCTATCGGTGATTTTCGGCTTCAAGGAGCAGATATCTGCGCTCGTCTCGGGAGCAATGGCAGATGTTACCGTTTCGGACATCTACTCACGCCGACAACCCGAACTCTTCCCTGTGCGAGATAGCGACACACTGCGAAGGCTCATAACCACGACCGAAAATGTTGCCCACACCGAGCGATATGCGCTTCGTGGCTGCGTTGCACGAGGCGAGAATGGAGCAGTAGGAATTATGCTCAAAGGCATAGGTGAGGAGGCTGATATTTCGACCTATGCAAAAAGATTGCATAGGGGTGCAATGCCCCGCTTCGAGGAGGCACGACGCAAAGAGATACTCCTCACAGAGAGCGTAGCCAAGCAGATTGGCGCGAGCGAGAATAGCCGCATCGAATTGTTGCTGATAGATGGCGACAACCCACGTCGTGAAGTGTTTAAGGTGTGCGGCATCTACCGCTCGGCATTGGGCGAAACAGGAGCAGAGTTGGCTCTGACCGACATTCGCAACGTGCAGAAGTTGAATGGTTGGGAGCAATCGCAAATTTCGGGTTACGCTTGCAGACTCGACAACAGCGAGTGGAGCGACCACACCGCAGCGGCACTCAATCTGCGCTTTCTGCACGAGTTTGAGGGGGCGGAGAGTGTGGCCGCAACGAGTTCACGCGAAGAGTACCCCACAATATTCGGTTGGCTCGAAACTCACGACATAAACGCCATCGTCATAGCCGTAATTATGTTGGTGGTGGCGGTGTTCAATATGATAACCGCAATTTTGATTTTGGTGTTGGAGCGGACACGAATGGTAGGCATATTGAAATCTATGGGTATGCAAAATGGTTGCATACGTCGTATTTTCACCTACCGAGCAGCGAGAATCATAGCCAAAGGTGCCGTAATAGGCAACATCGTAGCCTTTGCGTTGCTCTTGGCGCAACGACACCTCCACATCGTTAAGTTGGACGAGAGCGGATACTTCCTCTCGGAGGTGCCTGTGGCCTTTGGCGCGGGATGGATCGTGGCAACGAACATTATATTTGTAGTTTTGGTTATCGCAGCAACATCGCTCGCAACCTCGATTGTGGGGCGTATAAAGGTTGCCGAGGCGATAAAATATAGTTAGAGATGGAGAAACAGAACAAAGGCGAAATGGTGCGTGGGATGTTCAACGACATCGCACCTACCTACGACCGACTAAACCACATTCTCTCGCTCGACATCGATAAGTTGTGGCGTAAGCGTGTGGTGCGCACCGTTCGTAAACTCGGTGCAAAACACATTATGGATGTGGCTACCGGTACGGGCGACTTGGCAATAGCACTCGTCAAAGGCATCGAAGGAGCAACAATCTACGGAGCCGACTTCTCGAGCGAGATGCTTGCCGTAGCAAAGCAGAAAATCGACGCTCTCGGGCTGTCGGAGCGTATCACGCTCACGGAGTGCAACGCCGAGAATATTCCGCTCGCGGACGAGGCGGTGGATGCAGCAACGGTGGCGTTTGGAGTGCGCAATTTCGAGCATCAGCGTGAGGCACTAACCGAAATCAAACGCACCATCCGCAAGGGTGGACACCTCGTGGTATTGGAGTTCTCGAACCCCAAATGCGCATTGGTGCGATGGTTCTACCGACTCTACTCGCACTATATTCTGCCCGCCATTGGTCGCATTGTGTCGAAGCACTCTACGGCATACACCTACCTGCCCGAGTCGATCGACCAATTCGCTTCGCCCGAGCAGTTTACAGCACTTTTGGAGGAGGTAGGCTTCAACTCCATAGTGCGTAAGTCGCAGTCGCTCGGCATTGCACACATCTACGTAGCACACAAAAATTAGGCGTTATATGAATAGATTTTTCAAACTATCGGTCGTTCTTCTCGCCATTGCATCACTCGTAGCGAGTGGTTGTTCGGTTGAGCGCGACATAAACAAACGCGACACCGAGAAGGTGCAATTCATCTCGTTCGATAAGGTGCGTGGAGGGTTTAAGGAGGGTTTTCGTGTAACCATCACAGCCACCAACAACACCATTTGCAATATACGCCTTACAGACGCGACCGCCAACCTTATGCACAACGGCAAAAAGATTGGCGTGGTGTCGCTCAAAGAGGAGGTAGTATTGCCACGTCGTCGCACCTCGCAGATTGAGATTCCCGTACGTCTGACGTTGGCAAATGCCCGCACAGCACTCTCATTGCTCGGTGGGCTTAAAGGTGGCAATCTGCCAAACTTCACCGTCGACTTGAGCATCACCGCCAAGACCGCACTCCTGAAACGCACACTCGAAAAGCGAGATATTCCGCTCAACGAACTGTCGGCATTGTTTGACTATAAAAAGAGATAGATATGAGATATCTTTTGACACTTTTACTACTCGGGGCTACACTATCGCTATCGGCACAAGATATGACATTACAGCAGGATAGCACAAAGGTTATTGAACCACGCAAACCCATCAAAGAGCAACTCGCTTCGCCTGTAAAGGTCGATTCGCTAACCACCATAAACGAAACGGTTACGATATCGGAGCGTGGCGATGCTGCAACAATAGTGGAGGGGCGGTTGAAATCATCGCCAAAGGCGGTAAATGGCTATCGCATTGTCATATTTATGAGCAACAACCAAACCGCACGACGTGATGCTGTGGCGGCACAGGAGAGTTTTGCACTGCTCTTTCCGCAAGAGCCATCGTATCTGATTTACGAGAATCCATACTTCAAAGTTACTGTGGGCAACTGCACATCGCCCGAGGAGACATTAGTGCTGTTGGGACGCATTCGACGCAACTTTCCGAAGGCTTTTATCGTGCGAGAGAACATAAATGTTGAAGAATTTGCTAAATAAAATTGCAACTATTCTAAATTTATATTATATTTGCATAACAAACTTTTTGTTAAACCTTAAAAACGCTATGATTATGAAGAAGTTGATGACATTGGCGATGGTTGCTATCGCATCGGTTATGATGGTATCGTGCTGCGGTTTGTGCGATAAGAAGGCAGAGGCTGAAGTTGTTGCACAGCCAGCAGCAGTAGAGTGCACACAGGATTGCGCTAACTGCCCTAACGCTGCAACTTGCCCTAACGCAAAGCCAGCAGCGGCTTGTCCTAACGCAGAGGCTTGCCCTGCAGCACAGCCAGAGGCTGCTAAATAACCAAAACCATATTGGATATAGAAAAGGACCAATGAGTGTTTGCTCATTGGTCTTTTTGTTTCGTGGGAAGCAGACACATCCCCGCCAAGTGCTAAAAAGAATTTTTAATTCTTAATTTTCAATTTTTAATTTCTCTTTTCGTATCTTTGCACTAATAAAGAGAGTAAACAGAGAAGTATGATACGCTACTACGAAAATATCAGCATCGCTAACCGCAACTCGTTCGGAGTACAGCAGATGGCAAAACACCTCGTCGAATTTGATGCGGCAGAGGAGTTACCCGAAATTTTTGCCACATACAAGCCCGAGAGTTGGTATGTGTTGAGCGGGGGCAACAACATCCTCTTCACGAAGGATGTAGAGCCGCTGCTTATAACCCCGTGCGACAAGAGTATCACCATCATTGGCGAGAACGACGAGGCGGTACGAGTAAAGGTGGGAGCAGGTGTCGAGTGGGACGATTTGGTGGCGTGGAGCGTGGAGCGCAACCTGTGGGGCATAGAGAACCTATCGCTCATTCCGGGTAAGGCGGGTGCTGCTCCGGTGCAGAATATCGGTGCCTACGGCGTGGAGGCAAAGGATGCAATACGTGCCGTAGAGATGTACTTCGTCGAGGGCAACAACTTCATAACCCTCGCAGCCGAACATTGCGGCTTTGGCTATCGTGAGAGCGTATTCAAGCACTCATTGAAGGGGCGTGTAATAATTACGGCCATAGAGGTGGAGTTGTCGAAGGTGGCAAACCCTCGCCTCGGCTATGGCGATGTGGTGCGTGAGGTGGAGGCACGAGGAGGTGCTACACTCGCAAACATTCGCGATGCGATATGCTCCATCCGTCGTTCGAAGTTGCCCGACACAGCCGTATTGGGCAATGCAGGCAGTTTTTTCAAAAACCCTATCGTCGAGCGTGAGGTTGCCGAGCGACTACTTGCGGAGTATCCCGAGATGCCATCCTACCCCGCTGCCGAAGAGGGAAAAGTAAAACTCGCTGCGGGTTGGCTAATCGACAAGGCGGGACTCAAAGGTTACCGCGAGGGCAACGTGGGCGTTCACGAGCGTCAGGCGTTGGTGTTGGTAAACCTCGGAGGTGCCACAGGTGGCGAGGTCATAGCCTTTGCCGAGAAGGTGGTACGAAAGGTGCAAGAGAAGTTCGGCATAGCAATAGCACCCGAAGTAAATATATTGTAAATCTATGAACACAGAGACTCTGCTCAAAAGTTTTGAGAAGTATGTCGAGCGACACGAGTTGTTCTCGCACGACGACAAGATTCTGCTTGCCGTATCGGGCGGAGTGGATTCGATGGTTATGCTCTCGGTGTTTGTGCGTTTGGGCTACAACATAGGTGTGGCGCACTGTAACTTCCACCTGCGTGGCGAGGAGAGCGATGCCGACACCGCAATGGTGCAGCAGGAGTGCGAAAAGTTGGGCATACGTTGCCACCTCAACCACTTCGACACCGAGGCGGAGATGGCTCGTACGGGCGACTCTATGGAGATGGCAGCACGCCGACTACGCTATGCGTGGTTCAACGAGTTGTGTCGTGAGGAGTCTTACAAAGTTATTGCCGTAGCACACCACACCAACGATTCAATCGAGACATTCTTCATAAATCTGCTACGTGGCACCGGACTGCGAGGTCTGACCGGCATAAACCGCCAATACGGAAAGGTGGTGCGCCCGTTGTTGTATGCTTCGCGTAAGGATATTTTGGAGTACGCAAAGGATAACCATATACCCTATCGCGAGGACTCGTCGAACCTTTCGAAAAAGTATCTGCGCAACAAAATACGCTTGGGCTTGTTGCCTATGTTGCAAGAGATAAACCCACGGTTTACGGCATTGATGCGTGGCAACATATACCGACTGAACGATGCTCAACGCTTTATAGATATAGCGATTGACCGCATTCGCGAGCAGGCTATAAAGAGCGAGAACGGCATCGACACCATCGAAGTCGGTGCCATAGACGAGGGGTATCCTCGCGACTTTGTGATATACGAGTTGCTGAACTCGTTGTACGGCTTCAAGGGCGATGTGGTCGAGGAGTTGAACAAAGCGTTGAAGCGAGGTGTTACAGATCGTCGTTTCTACTCGCGCGACTACGTTGCCTACCTCGACAGAGGCAACATTATGGTTACGACAATCGTAGACGAGGACGACTGCGAGGTGTTGGTCGAACGTGATGATATTCGCTCCTACTGCGGAAATGCGGTGCTATACTATGAGCATACCGACATAGACAACGTTGACGAGTACCATCTGCCGAGCGATGTGGCTCTGATAGACGAGGCGAAGTTGCAATATCCGCTCCGTCTGCGCCGCTGGCGTGAGGGCGATTCGTTCATCCCGTTCGGTATGGCAGGGCGCAAGAAAGTGGGCGACTATCTGACCGACCAGAAGGTGCCTATCGTGGAGCGAAAGCGACAGTTCGTACTCCTCTCGGGCGAGGATATCGTGTGGGTGGTAGGTCGTCGCACCGACGAGCGTTACCGTGTGGGCAACCGCACCGAGGAGATACTTAAGATTACGAAATATACTATATAGTATGGCTGAAAAGATAACCTTCGCATCGTGTGATGCTGCATTTCACCAACTTTTAAGCGACATAAAGGCTCGTCGCTTTGCCCCGATATACCTGTTGCAGGGCGAGGAGTTGTACTTTATAGATGCGTTGTGCGATGCGCTCTCGGAGGGTATTATGGAGGAGTCGATGCGTGCCTTCAACCAGATTGTCATCTACGGCAACGACACCGATGGCGGCACCATAGCGAGTTACTGCCGACAACTGCCTATGATGGGCGAGTACGAGGCTATAATCGTGAAGGAGGCGCAGCAACTCGAAAAGATTGAGCAGTTGCACGGCTACACCGCCTCGCCGCAGAAGTCCACCATCCTTGTGTTGTGCCATAAGGGCAAGGCTATGGATCGTCGCACGCCGCTCTACAAGAGCATAAAGGCGAATGGCGTGGTGTTCGACTCCGTATCGCCTCGCGACTACGAGGCGGAGCGATGGTTGTCGGGGTTTGCCGCCACCAAAGGGTTGAAAATAGACTCGGCAAGCAGCAAGATACTCGTGGCACATCTCGGTATGGATATATCCAAGATAAGCAACGAGTTGGAGAAGATGATTGTGTCGTTGCCAAAGGAGCGCACCACCATAACACCCGAGGATATCGAGCAGCATATAGGCATCTCGCGACAATTCAACAACTACGAATTGAGCAACACCATACTCGATCGCCAAATGGAGAAGGCACTCACAATAGCGCAATATATGGGCGAAAACCCAAAGGCCTATCCACTGCTGTTGAGCGTGAAGGTCATCTACGACTCATTCCGCCAACTATTCACCTACAACTACCTCGCTTGGGACTCACGCCGTCGTAGCGTGGCGATGCCCTCCGAAGGGGAGTTGATGCGTGCAATGCGACTCAACTCGCCCTACTTCGTGAAGGAGGTGGCACGACGCGCACCTCTCTGGCCCAACAACAAGGTGTTTAAGATTATAGGTCTATGTGCCGAATACGATGCCAAGAGCAAAGGTATCGACGACGGTGGCGCATCCAACGGCGAGTTGTTGCGAGAGTTCATCCTTAAAATTTTGATGTTGTAATGTCCTACATTTACGAGCATATCCGCTGTCGGGGCTACCGTCCTCTGCTCCTTGACGAGCATTACGCCAACCTTGAGGCTACGGCTCGTGCCTGTTTCGACACTACTCTTAATTTCTCGCGCGAGGTGTTGCAACGCCAAATCGAGAAGTGTCTGCGCGAGGCTTCTCTATCGCCCGCAGTAACCAATGGCGTGGAGGTGCAATACCGCACCGACGGCACGATGTGCTGCGTGGCAAAGGAGTTGCTCTACGACAACTTCGCAGTTCGTTCACTCCGCCCTCGTGGCTACTTAACACGCATACTTGGCGATATAGTGTTGCAGAACACCTCCGTAAAGAGGGCTATGGTGAAGTTTACTCACGACACCAAACAAAGCGAGGAGCGTTGCGAGGCTATTTGGTTATCCGAAAACGACGAAGTGATTGCCATAGATGGCGAGGCTGTCATTGTGGTGTTCGAGGAGGAAATTCGCTTCTCGCAAAGTATCAACAGCGTAGAGATGGACCTTGCCTTTCGGGCGGCTATGGATTTGGGGTACAACGTAGTGACAGGTCCAATATTTGTGGGCGAGTTGGAGGATGCAAAGGAGATTCTCCACATCGGCTACGAGGGTATCACCGCCCTATTTCACTTTAACGACAAAATATACCTAAACCTCACTGCCCGAAAAATTGCAGAGCGTATCAACAACACGCTACCTTCTTCTCCTTCGTTTGGGTAGTTCGATATACTCGCTGTAAACTATGCGAGTGTGGGGATTCGAGGAGGTTATCTCTTGGCGTATAGCCTTTGTGCCGTAGCGAAATATCCACCAGCGGTGTGGTACACGATGTATCACTTGGCGCAGTGTGTCCACGCTCTCGACTTGGCACTCTACACTCTTGTTGTTGATTATGCCCTCAATGCGCACCCAACTATCGCTCCACCGAAACAACGACAGCGTATCTCGCAGAATTATGGTATCGTGGCGTGGTGCCACAAACTTAACCTCGCTCTTTGTTGCGTTGGTTGCCACGCTCTCAACCCTTCGCAGTCGCACGCCCAGCGCACGTATACGCTTTGCATCTTGTTTGTGCTGCTCGCGGTATTCGGCTACGGTGTGTTGCAACGCCACCACCGATGCAGCCGATTCGTCGAGCCGTGTTTGGTAGTACTCCGTCTCCGAAGCGAGTGCTACGCAGTTGGTGTTGAGTCTGCCTATTTCTTTTGTTTGGCGGTCGGCAATCACCACCAGCCCGATAAGCAACACCGTTGCCACCGCAGCGTAGATTAGCAAAAATCTTCTCATAGATAGTATGGTTGTGTACCCAATGAGCAGAAGCAGCAATGGGAACAGTTAGAGTGGCGAAAATGATTGAATAATCAGAATCCGTTGGGAGAGCGCAAATATACAACATCGACACCCCCGTTGTCAAGAGTTTTGAGGAGATTTTTTTGGCGGATAGACGAAAAAATAGGGAATCGGAACTTATGTAGAAGTTGAAAGTGTCGGACAAGAGACTCCGCCCACAAAAAAAAGACCAACAGAGGTGTCTGTTGGTCTTTTTGTCAATTATGCTGTAACTACTTCTTCAAGAGGTCTGCTGCCTCGGTAGTCTCTGCTGCAGGCTCAACTGCTGCGTGCTTTACCTCCAACAACTCCACATCAAACTCCAAAGCCTCGTTAGGGCCAATCATCTGACCGGCACCGTTGCGGCCATAGGCCAAATCTGCCGGAATATACAACTTGATCTTACCGCCGGGACCAACGAGTTTCATACCCTCGGTCCAGCCCTTAATTACTCGATTGAGTGGGAACTCAATAGGCTCATCCTCCTGTGTGTAGTTGCCCTTCTCGTCGAAAAGTGATGGCTGATACTTGCGCATCATCTCCTTCTGCTCGTCCGAACGGAACTCGAAACGCGAAGTGTCGAATACGGAACCATCCTGCAATCTACCAACGTAGTGAACCTTAACTGTATCTGCATCGTTTACAGCAGCCTTCGACATATCGCCGGCCTCGATAACTTTGTATACCAAGCCGCTCTCGGTCGTCTTTGCACCACGCTGCTTTGCCTGCTTTGCAACCCACTGTGCCGAACGCTCGGCAGCCTCTTTCGGCAGAACTACCATAAAGTAGTGGTTCAGGTAAGACATAATTTGTGTCTGATCCAATACGGTTGCATTGTGCCATCCATCCTCAAAGCCTTTCCACAACCAATAGTACTGAATCTTATACTTGCCTTTCGAGAGGTTTGTACCGAGGTCGTTACCGAAAGCGTACGAGAGTTCTGCACGCTCCTCCTGACTAACAAAGAGGTTCAATACGGCAGTAGAGTCTGCCTCGAGAGCCTTCTGGTGTGCCTGAACACGCTCTGCATAAGTCTCCGAGAAGAAAGTGCGAAGAATCTCCAACGCCTCCTCGTGTCTTTGTGCGGCAACCTTTGTGATACCCTCAACAAAACCATTGCGTACTACTGCGAGGTCGAAGTCGATACCACCAAGTTGTTGGCTGATGCCACCACCAATGTTAGCACCGAAGCAGTACGACAAAGTATCCATCTGCTTCTTGTTACCCTCGGTAATGTTAGAATTTGTGTTTCCACAAGCGCAAATCATTGTAGCGCATACGACGGCTACTGCTGCGACTTTCAAAAATGTTTTTTTCATAATCGTTTATTGTTTTTTGTTGTGTTTTGCTTTTCAACTATCCACCACTATCTGTTGTACTTGATATCCAAAATCTTCACATCAAAGTGCAGAAGTGTATTGCCGGCGATGCCGAGTTCTTTGTTACCCTCAACGCCATAGGCGGTGCTGGATGGCAACCACGCATCGAAGTGCGCTCCGTCGCCCGCCAACTTGATAACCTCCTGCAAACCCTTCAGTATGTTGCGATACGAATCGCGCAGAGTATCAGCCTCGAGAATCAATTTGCCCTGCTCGTCGGTTATGGTGTAGAGAATCTTCACCGTATCGCGCGAGTTCATCGAGCCGACGTGGCTCTGGTCGCCCAACTCCTCAATCTTGTAGGTAACACCCGAACGAGTGCGGACATAACGACGGTTGCGTGCGCTCAAATCGGAGAGGTACTGCTCTTGGTGCGCCTTGGCACGTTCGTGAACGAAGTAGGTTTTCTCGGCGAGGTAGTACTCGCGAGCCTCCGCCAACGTCATCTTTGCTCTGCCGTTGTAGTGGTCGCGCATAGCCTCGCACACCACCTCGATATTGAGTGTGGTATCCATCTCAATAAGCGAGTGTGCAACATTCAAACCCACAACATACGAGAGTGAATCGATCTCTCGTTCGAGTTTGGCACTGCTTCTTTTGCACGACACCACAGTCGCACCAACAAAGGCTATAACGATCAAAAGCGATAGAATCTTTCTCATAACTTCTCCGTTCAAAGGTGCAAAATTATAAAAATTTTGGAATTATTCACAGTTTTTCTTCCAACCAAAACGCAAACTTGCTATATTTGTACGAAAATTGTGCAAAATTTGCGTGACTATTAGCCTTTTTACAACGATTGATAGTCGCCAACTGCCCCACTTGTATTCTGACGATTATGAAGGTTTTGGTCGATATAGCAATTCCCTTTTTGAAGGGTGTTTTGGAGCCATACGCCGAAGTGGAGTACCTCGACGGCAGAGCCTTTACAAAGGAAACTATCAAAGATGCCGATGCGCTGATTATCCGCACACGCACCATCTGCGACCGTAAGTTGTTGGAGGGGTCGAAGGTGCAGTTCATCGCTACGGCAACCATAGGCTTCGACCATATAGATTTGGAGTACTGCCGCAGCAACAACATCGAAGTTGCAACATCCGCAGGATGTAATGCTCGTGGAGTTTTGCAGTGGGTAGCAGCCGCATTGGTACTACTCTCGAAGAGGGAGGGTTTCGCACCCGAGGAGCGTGTTTTGGGCATTGTGGGCGTAGGCAATGTGGGCAAATTGGTCAAGGAGTATGCCCAAGCGTGGGGCTTTCGCGTAATATGTTGCGACCCTCCGAGAGAGGAGCGAGAGAGGTTGGGTTTTGTGCCGATAGAGGAGGTGCTTCGCAATGCCGATATCGTAACTCTGCACACCCCACTAAACGACACCACAATGCACCTCGTCAACGAGCAAAACATCACGCTTTTGCACTCGGGAGCGACACTTATCAACGCCTCGCGCGGAGAGTGCTTGGCGACCGAGGCGACACGTCGCAACGACCTGACCTACATCACCGACGTTTGGGAAAACGAGCCAAATATTGATGCCGAATACCTTGCAAAATCGTTGGTCGCAACGCCCCATATTGCGGGCTACTCGGCACAGGGAAAGGCGAATGCTACCGCTATGGCGGTAGAGGCTCTCGCTCGCCACTTCGACTTACCACTTCGTGGATGGCGACCTGCGGAGGTTAGCACCACCACTCCCCAACAAATCTCGTGGGAGGGGGTATGCAAAACCATTGCACACCATTGCGACCTCGTTGCAGAGAGCAAAACACTACGCCAAAACCCCGAACAATTCGAGGCGTTGCGAAATAACTACCGCTACCGCGAAGAATATTTCTAAAAAATAACTATCTTTGCATCGTTATGTGTAGAATTACACCCCTGATATCACGAATTTTCGGCGCAGAGCGAGCGCACACCTTCTCGATTTGGATGTTGCGCTTGGCAGACCACATCCCGATGTGTAAGTGGTTTTTGCGCCTACTTTATAGCGTAAAACACCCATCGTTGGAGCGTGAGGTGTTTGGCATTCGTTTCCGCAACCCCATAGGTTTGGCAGCAGGCTTCGACCGCAATGGCGAGGTATATCGCCCACTCTCGTCGCTCGGTTTCGGCTTTATCGAGATTGGCACCGTAACACCCCGCCCACAGCAGGGCAATCCCAAGCCCCGCGTATTTGAACTCCGCGACGACAAAGCCATCGTAAACCGCATAGGACTCTCGTCAAAGGGCTTCGAGGAGGTGGTCAAGAATGTCCGCAAAGAGCATAAAGGGATAATTCTCGGATGCAACATCGGCAAAAACACCGTAACACCGCCCGAGGATGCGGCGATAGACTATCTGCGAGTATTCCGCAACCTATATCAATACATAGACTACTTCTCGGTGAATGTTAGTTACAACACCACCCACAAGCAGTATATACCTCGCACTCGCGAGAGCATTATGAATATTCTCGAGCCGCTGTTCGACTTCCGTAGAGGTCAGAACGAGTATCGCCCAATTCTGCTCAAAATATCTCCCGATTTGACCAACGAGGAGGTGGATTTGATGACGGATATTATGGTGGATACCCCACTCGACGGCATCATCGCAACAAATGCCACAACCACTCCAAAGGAGTTGAAAACACCGCACGACAAACTCCACAAGATAGGTGCAGGTGCCATTAGTGGCGAGCCACTCACCGAGCGTGCCATAGAGGTTGTGCGACGTGTCTACGAACGATGCAATGGCACCTACCCAATCATCGGCGTAGGTGGCATAATGACGGCCGAGGATATGAAGCGAATGTTCGAGGCGGGCGCAACACTCGTACAGGTCTATACGGGCTACGTCTACAACGGTCCGGGCTTCGTAAAGAGGCTCTGCAAATCGCTTATTCCGCCAAAGAAAAACGAGGTGGAGGCGACGACCAGTAGTGCCGAGATTGCGTCAAGCGACACATCCGAAACAACTGATATTCAGCAATAAACAATGACTGCAACTATTGTAACCATAGGTGACGAGATACTGATTGGTCAGATTCTCGACACCAATTCGCGTTACATCTCACGCGCACTGAACGCTCACGGCATAGTGGTTAGCGAGCGCACATCGATAGGCGACAATCGCCGCCAGATAGTCGAAACCCTCGACCGCGCACTTTCGCAGAGCGAAATAGTGATTATAACGGGCGGTTTGGGACCTACCAAAGATGATATAACAAAGCATACGTTATGTGAATATTTCGGCTCTACGTTACGTTATGACGAGGTGGAGGCGGAGCATATTCGCACGCTTTTGGCACGCCGAAACATAGAGTTCAACGACCTGAACAGATGTCAGGCTATGGTACCCGAATGTTGCACCATACTCCACAATTCGCACGGCACCGCACCGGGTATGTGGTTCGAGCGCGAGGGGCGTGTAGTGGTGTCGTTGCCGGGTGTTCCGTTCGAGATGCAACACCTCATCGACAAGGAGGTGGTACCACGATTGAAAGAGCGATTCGAATTGCGAGAGATAGTGCATCGCACGATGATAACCTTCGGCATTGCCGAGTCGATTTTGGCGGAGCGCATTTCCGAGTGGGAGGAAGGGTTGCCCGGATACCTACACCTCGCCTATCTGCCGGCACCGAATGTGGTGCGACTGCGCCTCTCGGCATACGAGGTCGAGGGCAAAGAGGTGCGCCGCGAGATTGAGCAGAGGTTCGATGCTCTGCGCACAATTATCCCCGACAACATCGCAGGGTTCGAGGATGCTTCGGTCGAGGAATTAGTACACAACATACTCATTGATAGAGGTTTGACACTTGCCGTTGCAGAGAGTTGTACGGGTGGGGCAATAGCCTCGAAATTCACTGCCCAAGCGGGCGCTTCGGCATACTTCCTATGCGGAGTGGTGTCGTACAGCAACGAGGCAAAAAACAAGATTTTGGGTGTTGAAATGTCCGATATAGCGCAATATGGCGCAGTGTCGGAGCAGGTTGCCAAAGCGATGGCAGAGGGGGCAAAGGGCGTTTCAGGCGCAGATTTTGCCATTTCAACCACCGGCATAGCGGGGCCAACCGGAGGCAGTGCAGAGAAGCCTGTGGGCACTGTATGGATAGGAATATCAACGCCACAACGCACCTACGCAGTGTGCAAAAACTGCGGTACAGACCGTTCACAAGTGATTTCACGTGCTACGGCATACGCCATAGCGATGCTCTACGACGAGTTGAAATAGAGGTTGAAAACGACATACAACAGCAGTATATATAGGGAGGGGGTAATGAAACATTACCCCTATTGTTTTTTTTTGAAAGTTTCCTTATCTTTGCGTGGTTTTCAAAAGCAGGCAATAATTTCAATAAAAAATACCAAACATTATGATTAAAAAACTACTATTCGGCTTAATGGTATGCGCCACCGCTTCGATGCTCCTTGTGGGATGCGGAGAGGAGAAGAAAGCAACCAAAAAAAGACCAACACGCGAGTACAACGCAATGATTCTGCAAACTGCGTCGCGTAAACTCAACTCTACCTACTCGGCAACCATCCGAGGAAAGCAGGATGTCGACATTCGTACCAAGGTGCAGGGTTACATCACCGACATCAAGGTAAAAGAGGGTTCGATCGTTCGTCAGGGACAGACACTCTTCGTAATTGACCAGTTGCCTTACCAAGCGGCTCTCGCCACAGCACAAGCAAATGTGGACGTAGCACAAGCGTTGGTCGATGCAGCAGAGTTGTCGGCTGCAAGTAAGGAGGTTTTGTTCGAGCAGAACATCGTGTCGGAGTTCGACCTCCGTATGGCTCGCACCTCGTTGGCAAGTTCGCGTGCGCAACTCGCACAAGCAAAGGCAAACGAGATGACTGCGCAGAACAACCTCTCCTACACATTGGTTAAGAGCCCCGTAGACGGCATAGTAGGTACACTCCCATTCCGTGTGGGTACACTCGTGAGTCCTTCGGACTCGGCTCCGATGACCTCGGTTTCGGACAACTCGGAGATGTATGTATACTTCTCGATGAGCGAGAGTCAAGTGCTTACCCTCAAACGTCAGTATGGTGCTATCGAGAACGTATTGCAGTCGTTGCCAATGGTTGAGTTGCAGTTGAACGATGGAACAATCTACTCGGAGAAGGGCGTTATCGAGGCTATCTCGGGTATCATCGACCCTATCACCGGTACGGTAACTCTCCGTGCGAAGTTCCCTAACCGCCGTCGTCTGCTTGTTTCGGGTGGAACGGGTACAATCATCTTGCCTCACCGTCAGGATGGTTGCGTGGTTATCCCGCAGAATGCCACCTTCGAGGTGCAGGATAAGGTCTACGCCTACAAGGTGGAGAACGGCAAAGCGAGAGCAAAGATTGTTGGTGTGTTCGACATCAACGACGGAAAGGAGTATATCGTGGAGGAGGGACTCGAGCCGGGCGATACAATCATTGTCGAGGGTATCGCTATCCTGCGCGACAACGTACCTGTTAAGATTCGCGAGATAGTACCTGCAATCTAAATTTCCGCAAACTTTACAGTAACCGAAAAGAGTTATTAAAAGATGAATATAAAAACATTTATCGACCGTCCGGTACTCTCGACCGTAATCTCCATTATTCTGGTTATCGGTGGACTTATCGGATTAGCGGCACTCCCTATCGAGCGATATCCAAACATCGCTCCGCCAACCATATTCGTATCGGTATCCTACCCCGGCGCGAGTGCCGAAACAATGCAGAAGAGTGTTATCGTACCACTCGAGGAGGCCATCAATGGCGTGGAGAATATGACCTATATGTCCTCGTCGTGTACCAACAATGGTAGTGGTAGCGTAAACGTTTATTTCAAGCACGGCACAAGTGCCGATATGGCAGCCGTGAACGTGCAGAACTGCGTATCGCGTGCCACTCGCCAACTTCCTTCGGAGGTTGTCGAGGCGGGTATCACCGTAAGAAAGCGTCAGACGAGTGTCTTGGAGCGTGTGGCTCTCTACAGCCCTAACTCGTCGTACGACCGTACATTTATCGTGAACTACATCAAGATTAACCTCGTGCCGGCAATCTCGCGTATTCCGGGTGTCGGCGACGTGGAGGTGCGTGGTTCGGACTACTCGATGCGTATATGGCTCAAGCCCGACGTGATGAAGCAGTACAAACTCGTGCCAAAGGATATCTCGACAGCCGTAGGCGAGCAGAACATCGAGGCAGCAGCGGGTTCGTTTGGTGCAGAGTCCGACCAAGCATATCAGTACTCGATGCGCTATAAGGGCCGTTTGGAGGATATTGGCGAGTTCGGAAATATCGTTATCCGCTCGCTCGCAAATGGCGAGGTGTTGCGTTTGAAGGATATTGCCGAGTTGGAGTTTGGTCAGCAGTCCTACCAATATATCGGCGAGGTTAATGGTTGCCCGGGTACCGAGTTTGTAATCTATCAGACTCCCGATTCGAATGCTACCGAGGTTATCAACAACATCGACGCATTCCTCGAGAAGGCTCGTGAGGACTTCCCTGTGGATTTGGAGATGGATGTGTTGGAGAGTACCAACGACTTCCTCTATGCCTCGATCTACAACGTTGTGCGCACACTGTTAGAGGCTATCGTGCTGGTAACACTCGTGGTGTTCCTCTTCTTGCGCGACTTCCGCTCGACAATGATTCCGCTTATCGCCACTATCGTGTCGATTATAGGTACATTCCTATTCCTATTCCTATTCGATTACAGTATCAACCTCCTTACACTCTTTGCGTTGGTATTGTCTATTGGTGTGGTTGTTGACGATGCGATTATCGTGGTAGAGGCGGTGCATACCAAGTTCGATGCAGGCTATCGCTCGCCATACAAAGCGACGGTGGATGCAATGGAGGGTATCACCTCGGCGATTATCACCTGTACGCTCGTATTTATGGCGGTGTTTATCCCAACATCGTTTATGGGCGGTACGTCGGGAGTATTCTACACGCAGTTCGGTATTACGATGGCTGTGGCTGTGGCAATCTCGGCTGTGAATGCGTTGACACTCTCGCCGGCATTGTGCGCTATGTTCCTCAAACCAAAGAAGGAGTATGCCGAGGGCGAGGAGGTTCCATTCTCGCGCCGTTTGAGCATCGCAATGGACGTTTCGTTCGATGCAGTGCGCAGACGCTACCTGCGAGGCGTAACATTCTTCTTGCGCCACCGCTGGATTAGTTGTGTATTGTTGGTGGGTGCGTGCGGTTTGCTCTACTACTATATGGATACCACCAAGACCGGTTTGGTGCCTCGTGAGGATTTGGGTACTATCAGCATCAGCGTTACAGCGAAGCCGGGTACAGCACTCTCGCAGACCAAGAATATGCTCGACTCCATCGACTACGATATCGTTAAGAAGATTGACGAGGTGCGTGTTTACAGTAAGATGGCAGGTGCAGGTGGTTCGACCGGTGCATCGTACGGTAGTTTCAACCTCCGACTCAAACACTGGAATGACCGTCCCGGAAAGGAGCATAGCGTAAGCAACATTCAGGAGCGCATACGCCAATATGCTGCAACATACAACAACGCGACCATCACAACTTCGTCGCCTGCGATGATTCCGGGCTTCGGTGCTTCGGGAGGTTTCACACTCTACCTACAAGACCGTAAGGGTGGAACAACCGATGATTTGCACAAAGTAACCCAGGCTATGGTTGAGGCTTTGAAGGATCGTCCGGAGATTGGTATGGCAACAACCACCTTCAACACCAAGTTCCCGCAGTACGAAGTTTCGGTGGATGCCGTGAAGTGTAAGCGTGCAGGTACATCGCCAAAGGATGTGTTGAGCGTTCTCAACGGCTACTATGGTGGAACTATGTCTACCCGTTTCAACAAGTTTACCAAACTCTATCAGGTGCGTATTCAGGCTCACCACCGTTATCGTACCGACAAGCAGAGTTTGAACAACGTCTATGTTCGTATCGGCGAGGAGATGGCACCTATCACGCAGTTCATCTCCCTCAAAGAGATTAACGGACCGGACCGATTGGCTCGATTCAATATGTTCCCTGCATTCAGTATCTCGGGTCGTGCAGCCGAGGGCCGTTCGTCGGGTGAGGCGTTGAATGCCGTAGCAGAGGTTGCAAAAGAGGTGTTGCCTCCCGGCTATGGTTACGACTATGCGGGTATCGCTCGTGAGGAGTTGTCGAGTAGCAACAACACGGTTATCATATTCGTAATATGTATCGTGCTTATCTACCTGATTTTGGCAGCACTCTACGAGAGTTATTTGATACCGTTTGCCGTAATTCTCTCGGTTCCATTCGGCTTGATGGGCTCGTTCCTCTTTGCACGAATGATGGACGTGGAGAACAACATCTACTTGCAGACAGGTTTGATTATGCTTATCGGTTTGTTGTCCAAGACTGCAATCCTTATCACCGAGTTCGCAGGCGAGAAACGCGCACAGGGAATGTCTATCCCTATGGCGACATACTCTGCTGCAAAGGAGCGTTTCCGCCCTATTTTGATGACCGTTTTGACAATGGTTATCGGTATGGTGCCATTGATGTTCTCGACCGGTGTAGGTGCTAATGGTAACACCACAATCGGCTCGGGCGTAGTTGGAGGTATGATAATTGGAACGTTGGCTCTCTTGTTCGTATTGCCGGCGCTCTTTATGTTCTTCCAATGGTTGCAGGAGAAGATTAAGCCGATAAAAACCGCTAACACTAACGAGATAAACGAAGTAGAGGAGGAGAAATAATGAAGAAGATTGTTTTGATTGTAAGCCTTGTGGCTATGCTCACAAGTTGCTCCATATACAAGAAATATAGCCGCCCCGAGGATATTTCGACCAAGAATCTCTATGGCAACGCCGAGATGGCGGATACTACCACCATTGCGGATGTGTCGTGGCGCGAGTTCTTTAACGACAAATATCTGCAAGGCTATATCGAGCAGGGCTTAAAGAACAACATCGATATGCAACTCGCTGCCGAGCGCATCTCGCAGGCAGAGTTGTCGTTGCAGGCTGCGAAGTTGGCATTTATCCCTTCGTTTGGTTTCGAGCCATCGATAAGCGTAGGCACCTCGTCGCAGTTTGCCTACACCCTACCCGTTAAGGCGAGTTGGGAGATCGACATTATGGCACGCAACATCAACGCCAAGCGTCGTGCCGAGGCGTCGTTGCAGTACAACAAACTCTACCGCCGTAGCGTGCAGACCGCACTCGTATCGGCTATCGCCAACGGCTACTACACACTGCTGATGCTCGATGCACAACTTCGTGTTTCGCGTTCAACATCGGCTTCGTGGAAGGAGAACGTGCGCACAATGAAGGCGATGAAGGAGGCGGGTATGACCAACGAGGCATCCATCTCGCGTACCGAGGCGAACAGTTGTTCGATTGATGCTTCGACGTTCGACTTGGAGTACCAGTTGGCGAAGGCAAAGAACTCCTTTGCACTGTTGCTGGGCGTTACTCCGCAAGACTTCCCTCGTGGAGAGTTGAATGGCGTAGACTTCAAACAACCACTTCTTGTGGGTGTTCCGGCACAGTTGCTCTCACGTCGTCCCGACGTTCAGCAGGCGGAGTATGAGTTGCAACTCGCATTCTACAACACCAATATTGCACACGCCAACCTCTACCCTTCGCTCACCATTTCGGGCGATGGAGCATTCAAGGGCGGCCCTGCAACGTGGGCATTCTCCTTCTTGGGCAAGTTGGTGCAACCGATATTCAATGCCGGCAGCAATCGTGCCAACTACAAGATTGCCCAATCGAAGCAGCGCGAGGCGGTGCTGAATTTCCATCACAAACTCTTGGAGGCGGGCAACGAGGTAAACACCGCAGTGGCACAGTGCCGTGCAGCACGCAACAAGACTGCGTTGCGCATTCGCCAAATCGAGACTTTGGAGAGTTCGGTATACAGCACACGTCAGTTGATGAGCCACTCGGAGGCGACCTACTTGGAGGTATTGACCGCACAGCAGGCGTTACTCTCGGCTCGATTGCAGCAGATTTCCGACCGCTTCGAGGGCATACAGGGTGTGATCAACCTCTACCGCGCATTGGGTGGTGGCGTTGATCTCTCGGTGGAGGCTCCAACCGAGAAAAACCCAATATTCAAGTGCTCAAAGAGGGCGAAGAGAGAGAAGAAATAGTCTTTTTTTAGTCGCATTACCAAAGGCTCTTTGCGCTACTCGTGCAAAGAGTCTTTTTAGCCGAATATTTTTTAGCAAAGATGTCCAAATCAGCAACCCTCTCGTTGGGTACCGACAATATAGGTAAGTTGCTCGTAAACTACGCAACACCGGCGATTATAGCGATGACCTCATCATCGCTCTATCACCTTGTTGATAGCGCATTTGTCGGACACGGCGTTGGTGGTGCAGCGATTGCCGGTATGGCGATTACTATGCCAATTATGAACATCGGTTCCGCCTTTGGAACGATGGTCGGCGTGGGTGCGGGAGCCCGCATATCGTTGCGCTTGGGCGAGGGCAATAAGGCGGCTGCCGAGAAGACGCTTTGCAACGCCGTAATTCTCAACACCGTAATTGGTTTTACGATTATGGTGCTGATGCTCACCTTCCTCGACGAGATTTTGGTGCTGTTCAGCGGTGGTCGTGCATCTGCCGAGACGCTGGCGTATGCGAAGGAGTTTATGCAGATTATCCTGCTCGGCAATGTTACGGCACACCTCTACTTCGGTATGAACGATATGATTCGTTCGTCGGGCAACCCTCGCAAGTCGATGGCCATAATGCTCACGTCGGTAGCGGTGAATTTGGTGCTAAACCCTCTCTTTATCTTTGTATTCCATTGGGGCATTCGAGGCTCTGCTGCCGCTACGGTAATCTCGCAGTTCATCTGCTTTTTGTTGACGTTGTCGCACTTCTGCTCGAAAAAGTCGTTCCTACGATTTAAGCGTGAGGCCTTCCGTGTAGATTGGCGCATCATCAAAAATATCCTATCCATTGGCTTGGCTCCCTTTTTGATGAATCTCTGCGCCTCGACCGTTGCTGCGTTCGTAAATACCGCAATGCTGCGCTACGGCGGTATGGGCGTTCACGATATTGTACCTCGCTCGCAGGGTGGAGCCGACTTGTATGTCGGTGCCTACGGCATTGTCAATCGTGTGGCATTGCTCTTTGTGATGGTGGTGCAGGGTTTGAATCAGGGTATGCAACCGATTGTAGGTTACAACTACGGAGCGAAAAACTATGCCCGTGTGCGTAAGGCGGTGCTGATGACAATATGTTGCGGTATAACAATCGCATCGTGCGGTTTCTTGCTTGCCCAAACCATACCCGACATCATTGCTCGTGGCTTTGTCGATTCGTCGAATGGTGGCGACGAGGCGTTGTTGGTGAATGCCGCAGTGCAGGGTATGCGACTTGTGCTGATGATGTTCCCGTTGGTGGGTATGCAGATTGTGGTGGGCGGCTTCTTCCAATATATAGGTAAGGCTCCGTTGGCAATATTCATCTCGCTGACACGACAGTTGATATTCCTTCTGCCGTTGTTGTGGTTCTTGCCACGCTCGCTCGGTGCGTATGGCGTATGGATTTCGATGCCGATAGCCGACACAGCATCTATCATTCTTGCGGTAATACTCTTCGTATGGCAGATGCGCAAAATCAAGAAAATGGAGAGGAGTTGAATATAACATCCAACTCCTAACTCTCGTATAAAAACCGAAATTTCTGTTTAGAGTGCCGACTTGGCGCGTTTTGCCATAGCCGAAGCAAATACAAAGTCGTTCAACTCCTTGTTGTCGGCGTGCAGGATATCATCCTTCGTTCCTTCCCACCACTTCTTTCCCTGATGGATGTAGACAATCTTCTCGCCAATCTCCATCACAGAGTTCATATCGTGTGTGTTTATTATGGTGGTGATGTTGTACTCCACCGTAATGTCGTGGATAAGATTATCGATTACGATAGAGGTCTGCGGGTCGAGTCCCGAATTAGGCTCGTCGCAGAACAGGTACTTCGGATTCAGCACTATGGCACGCGCAATCGCCGCACGTTTAATCATTCCTCCCGACAACTCCGACGGATAGAGATGGCCGGCGTGCGAAAGTTCCACACGCTCCAAACACTCCTTAATGCGCCTATCCTTCTCGGCAGAGGTCTTGTTGGTAAACATATCGAGAGGCAAACGTATATTCTCGTAGACTGTCGAGGAGTCGAGAAGTGCGCCACCCTGAAAAATCATACCAAGTTCACGACGTACGAGTTTGCGCTCGTTGAACGATAGTGCCGTATAGTTTTTGTCATCGTAGAATATGCTTCCACTATCGGGTTCGTGCAGTCCCACCAAAGTTTTGAGCAACACCGTCTTTCCCGAGCCGCTACGACCAATGATAAGGTTGGTCTTTCCCGATTCGAACTCTACCGATATATCATCCAAGATGGTACGACCATCGAATGATTTGTATATGTGTTCTCCTTTGATCATATTATGTTCGCATTAACTGTGTGATGATAAGGTTGGAGATCATAATGGCAATCGAACTTGTTACAACGGCACGTGTCGAAGCACGACCAACCTCCAACGAGTTACCCGCAGCATAGTAGCCATAGAATGCCGAAATGGATGTTGTGAGGAATGCAAAGACCGCCATCTTAATGAGCGAATATGTTATCTCGCCCGGTATGAAGTAGTAGTGCAAGCCCTCGACGTACTCCGCAGGCAGCACCACACCGGTCATTGCAATGACATAACCTCCCACCGTTCCGACCATCATACTGAACATGGCCAACAGAGGGAAGGATAGCACGGTAGCAATAATCTTTGGCATAATGAGATAGGAGGCGGAATTAACGCCCATAATTTCGAGGGCATCAATCTGCTCGGTAATGCGCATTGTGCCAATTTCCGACGCAATATTCGAGCCTACCTTACCTGCCAAAATAATCGCAATAACCGTTGACGAGAACTCCAAGAACATCGTCTCGCGGGTGGCGTAGCCAATCATAAACTTCGGAATAAATGGCGACTCCAATGTAAGAGCCATCTGCAACGTAATAACTGCACCGATAAAGACCGAAATAATAGCAACCAAAGGTATTGAGTTGATACCAAGAGCATCGAACTCGTCCACTACTCGACGATAGTAAAGGCTAATCTTCTCGGGGCGCGAGAACACCTTACGCATCAACAGCACATATCGTCCTACTGCTCCAAAAAACTTTGAAAATATATTCATCTTTGTTCCTCCTCGAATGGAGTTTTGTGCCATAAGCAGGCACTCACTCCCTCTATTTTTGGGTTTCCTCCTCTGTTATCTCTTTGAAATCGACATACTCGCCAACATTGTCGTTCACACGCTGCTCGGTGGGCTCGGTACGTACTATCTTAACCTCGCCACTATCCATTTCGTGATTGAACTCGTCGTGTTGTTGGTTTTGTATACCTCTTTGCACTCGCCACACCATCATCTGGAAGTAGAGAACAACGGCAGCAATAGGGATAATGAAGATTAGCGTCATCGGAAACGATACCGCTACAACCGCCACCAACACTATCGTAAGCATATTACGCTTTACAAACTCCCAAAATTCGCTCCAATACATCTACTCTTTTTATTATAGATAACGTGCAAATATAGTAAAAATTATCAAAACGCTCCTCGCAAAAGAGTGAAACCGACTATACAAAGCGCAAATAGGCACTCTTTTCTACTCCTTAATTTCGATTACGAGGTGCTTATCCTCACCGCACCACGCACTATCGATTATAAGGCTTGTTTGTCCCGCCTTCTGCACCTTGATAAAGGTAGACGAGAGTCCGCCAACAGCAACAGGGTTGCCACCCTCGAAGCGAACGAGGAACTCTACCGACGAGTTGTTTTTAATGACATACTGCGTCTTGCCCTTTCTGTCTACGCCTGCATTACGAATCTCCAACGAGCCCTCGACAAACTTGCGCAACAACGACTCCTCGCCCGCAATCGTACCATACGAGTAGGCGATGGTGCGGTGTGCCTCGATAGCCTCACGGATAGATGCCAACGACTTATCCTTCGCAAAGATGAAGGTCATATTGCGCTGTGGCACGCCATCCACTCGCTCCGATACGGCGTGGGTATCGCTATTCGACGACATAAAGAGGTTATGCTCCAATGCACGAGTAATAGCCTTTGGATAGAACTCTGCGCCATTCATAATCTCGATACCGTCAATCAACTTTTCGGCATATATCTTACGGTCAAATTCGAGCATCTCCACGCTCTTGCGACGCCAACCCGGGTGATTGTGCATAATGAGTGCGCCCTGCGCCTTCGCGTTGCGGATAGACTCGTCGCACGTAGCACCGTGAATAGCGTTGTTGTCGGTAGTAAAGAGGCAGTTGAAGTGGCCATAAACGAGTGGCTCGCGAGTAATCTCAATACCCGGGATAATGGTTATATCGTACGCCTTTGCCACCTTTTGAGCGTGCTCAACAGGGTATTGGAAGTCGGTGTGCAGATCCTTACGCTCGGGCATTACCGGATAGCGGGTGATGTACCAATTCTCCGCCTTTGCACCCTTCTTGACGTAGCCCTTCATCCACTTCACCATATGTGGCTCGGAAGCACGATACTCGAGATGCTCGGTTACCGCCATAATATCCAAACCATCCTTCCACGCATCACGCACGCGCATATCCATAGCCACCGAACCATCCGAATAGATGGTGTGGGTGTGGAGGTCGGCCTTATAGCCATTGTAGCCATCGATAGTCGGAATCAGAAACTCGGTACGAACGAGGTTACGAGGCTGGCGGATATGCAAAATATCGGGGTTGTACGAATCTTGATAGTACTGTGCCGAAGCGGTTAAAGTGGCGCAAATAATAGCAAAAAGTGAAAATATCCTCTTCATAGTTATAGTAGTTTAGAATTTGACATCGTAAGTAAGGTGCTCGTTCTCGCCACACCAAGTGTTCAAAATCGTGAAGGTTGTCGGCTTCGACGGGCTGAAACGAATAATGATAGATGAGTTTGCCTTCAACTCAACCATCTTTTCGCCCTCACGACAAAGCATCCAATCAACCGCACTATTGTTCGAGATGACAACCTCGGCGCGGCCCTTATAGTCCACAAAAGTTTTGCGAGCCGAAACCGAAGCCTCGAAGAATTTGCGCAGCAACTCCTTGTCGCCTGCCAACGTTCCGAACGAGTAAGCGAGGGTACGACGAGCATCGATAGCCTCACGCAACGACTTCAAACTCTTATCCTTCGCATAGATAATGGTCATATTGCGGAGCGAGCCGTGCTTCTCGTAACGCTCGGCAGTAGGATAGTGGGTGTCGGTGTTCGACGACACAAAGAGGTTGTATTTAGTGGCTCTATCAATAGCCTGCGGATAGAACTCCTCGCCATTCATAATCTCGATACCATCGAGCAGACCTGCATCGTAGACCTGCTTCTCGAACTTGGTAATCTTCATATCCTTGTGAGTCCAGCCCGGGTGGTTGTGCATAACGAGTGCGCCCTGCTTCTTGGCGTTGCGTATGGACTCGATGGTCTCGGGTGCATACACCGCATTGTTGTCGGTCGTGAATAGTGCGTTGAAGTGGCTATACTCCCCCTCACGACGAGTAATCTCGATACCCGGGATAATTGTGATATCGTACTTCTGCGCCTCCTTGCGTGCAACCTCAACAGGGTAGTTGAAATCTACCATAATATCGGCAGACGATGCGGGACGATCCTTCGACACAAAGTTGTAGTTCTTCGCCTCGGCACCATTGGTGTAGCCTTTGAGATACTTGACGAGATTCTTCTCGTGAGGGCGATATTCGAGGTGTTCGGTTACCGCCATAACATCCAAACCATCTGCCCAAGCCTCGCGCACACGAGCCTCCATCGAGAGGTGTCCATCCGAAAAGACGGTGTGGGTGTGAAGGTCGGCGGTGTAAGGGGTGAAGCCATCTATTGCAGGCAGGTTGATATGCGTACGCTGCAATGTTCTCGCTTCACGAATGTGTAGCATATCCTTATTTACGGCATCCGTATAGTACTGTGCCGAAAGGGTTGCTGTGGCTGTCAATGCCACCAAAAAAAGCGTTAATCTCTTCATAATCTTATAGTTTTTGTTGTTATTCGTACTTAACCGAAATTTTGTAAGGCACGCCATTCAGCACCGACACCTTTCCGGTGTAGCGAGTGCCATATTTACCGAGCAACGAGGCAACGGTAGTCTCGCAGAATACCGACACATACCACTGCCCCGCCTTCGGGTTCTCCAACACGAGTTGCTTCTTGCAACCACGCGACACCACCTTCGTAAGTGTATTGTCGTGGAAGGCAAACTCGCCTCGCTTGGCACAAAGTGTCAAATCGAAACGCACCTTACTCTCATAGCCCTCCAACGAGATTACGGCACGACGGCACCGCTTTGGCACATCAATCACGAAGTGGTGGTATTGTCTATCGCCTATGGCGGTGTAGGCAGGATCGTTATCCTCGGTGCGCTTGTTCATCTCTCGCACCTCGCCAGCCTTCAACTCGCCCTTTACGCTTGGAGCAGCATTGCCATCCATAGCGTATAGCATCATCGCCGACATAAACTGCAATCGCTCGCCCTGCGGTACACCCTCGGGGTGCGAGCCACACATAACCACACGACCGCTATTTTCGTCCGCCTTATACGCCCAAACGCTCGCCTCGCCATCTATCTTCACTCGCTTGGTGTTGCTGAACTTATATCTCGCCAGCACCTCCGTACCCTTCGGCAACTTGCCCGACTCGGCTACCATAGCGTAGCAACCACCATTGTGGCGCACCGAATCGACCATACTGTCGCCACCAAAGTCGTAGTAGCGCAACAACGGACTACGCCTTGCGATTGTCATCTTGGTGTAACTCTTGCTCAACCTCGTCGGATGGGCATAACCGGGCCACACGCCGAGATATACATCCCCATACGACACCTTATTGTTGCGGAAACTGCCCTCCGTAGCGAGATACGCCCCTGCGCAAGTGCCTACGTACGACCCTCCCGCCGCAATATAGTTACGCAAATTCTCGCGCCCCTCGTCGGTAAGCGAGCGTGCGTGTGCAGCCGAACTGCCACCGTTCACATATATCATTCGAAAGCGTGGTGCGCCATCCGGATAGAGCAACCAGCCATTCGCATCCTTTTCGCTACCACAAAATATGTTAGTCTGCAAAAGGGTGTCTTGCTTTGACAATTTATTTTTCGAGGCTGATGCGAAATAGTCCATCGACAACCCCACAAAACGGGTGGCAGAAAGGTGATGACGGGAGGTGAGGTGGATGCCGCTATCCATAAATACATCCTTATAGTAGCCTCGTCCTCGCTCCAACACCTCTTCACGCATTCTCTCTCGATTACGAGAAAACGCATTGACAGGACAACAAATGAGTCCCGCCAATGCGCATATTACAACCGAACGTAGAATATTCTTCATAGAGAGTCAGGTTGCGCCACCCAACAAAGAGTGGCAATTTTCGCCCCAAGAGGCATATACTACTTGTGCAACAACTTTTTAACCTCGTTGTAGACGGTTTCGCCATTGTAGCCGAACTTCTCGTCAAGCACCTTGAACGGAGCCGAATGGCCAAAGTGGTCGAGTCCGTGAATATGATCCATCGAGCCCACCAATCCGAGCAACGTTACAGGCAACCCCGAGGTCATACCATAGCGCAGCACTCCCGAAGGGAGAACGCTCTCCTGATACGACTTTGGCTGATCGCGGAACAAGCCCTCGCTCGGAACGCTCACTACGCGCACTGCAACGCCCTCCTGCAAGAGCAACTCCGCTCCCGCAACCAACGTCGAAACCTCCGAGCCGGAAGCCACCATAACCACCTCCGGATTTGCCGAGTCGAGAACGGTATAGGCACCCTTATACGCCTGCATAGCCTCGTCGATGCGTGCTACGTGGCTTGGCAACGACTTTATATCCTGACGCGAAAGCACCAAGCCCACAGGGCGATGCTCCTCGAGAGCAATCTTCCACGCTGCAACAGCCTCCTCGGCATCTGCCGGACGGAGAACAACCATAGAACGCTCGCCATTATGGTTGCGGAGATGCTCCATCAAACGAATCTGCGCCTCCTGCTCGATTGGCTGGTGGGTAGGTCCATCCTCGCCCACGCGGAACGAGTCGTGGCTCCAAACATATATCACGTGCAGACGCATCAGCGCCGAAAGGCGTACCACAGGTTTCATATAGTCCGAGAATACGAAGAAGGTACCACACGCTGGGATGACACCACCGTGCAGAGCCATACCATTCATCACGCACGCCATAGTAAACTCCGAAACGCCCGCTTGGAAGAACTTACCCGAGAAGTCGCCACGCTTGAAGGCGTGAGTCTTCTTCAAGAAGCCATCGGTCTTATCCGAGTTGCTCAAATCGGCAGATGCAACCACCATATTCTCCACTTGCTCGGCATATACACCCAGCACAGCAGACGATGCGGCACGGGTTGCCGAGCCGGACTTAATCGATATTGAGCGGTAGTCGATATCAGGCAACTTGCCCGAGAGGAAGCCGTCGAGTTTGATAGCCAAAGCAGGGTTGGCGTGACGCCACTCCTCCTCGACCTTCTTGCGCTCTACCATCTCGGCACGCAATGCCTCGGCACGAGCGGCATACAACTCGGCAACCTCCGGGAATATCTGGAACGGATTTTCGGAATCGCCACCGAGGTTCTTGATTGTAGCCTCAATGCTCGCTCCCGCAGCCGATACAGGCTGTCCGTGAGTCGAAACCTTATCCTCGAACGACTCACCCTCGGCAGTAACCAAGCCCTTGCCCATTACGGTGTGGCCGATAATGAGTGTCGGAGCCTCGGTCGAAGCGTTTGCGGTGGTCAAAGCCTCGCGAATCTGGTCGATGTTGTGTCCATCAATCTCCAACACCTGCCAGCCCCACGCACGATATTTCATAGCAACGTCCTCTCTATCCACCTCATCAACTTTGGTCGAGAGTTGAACGTTGTTCGAGTCGTAGTACATAATGATGTTCGACAAGCCGAGATCGCCTGCAATGCGACCTACGCCCTGCGAAACCTCCTCCTGAACGGCTCCGTCGGAGATATAGATGTAGGTTTTGTGTGCTTGCCACTCGCCAAAGCGGGCAACCATAAATCGCTCGGCAATAGCAGCACCAAGTCCCATAGCGTGACCCTGTCCGAGTGGGCCCGACGTATTCTCTACGCCACGCAAAACATCAACCTCGGGATGACCGGGGGTGACGCTACCCCACTGACGGAACTGCTGCAAATCCTCCATCGAGTAGTGTCCCGCCAAAGCGAGTACCGAATAGAGCATTGGCGACATATGTCCCGGATCGAGGAAAAATCTATCACGGAAAGGGTATGTCATATTGTCGGGGTCGTAGCGCAAGAACTCCGCAAACAAAACATTTACAAAATCGGCTCCGCCCATTGCTCCGCCGGGGTGTCCCGACTTTGCCTTTTCTACCATAGAGGCCGCAAGAATACGAATATTATCCGCCGCCTTCTTCAAATTTGAATTAGTCGCCATAGTTTATATGTGTGTTATTTTGTTTTCCTAATCACAAATTTAGCAAAAATTTTTCAATCTAAACGTGATTTGTTCAATTTTTCTGGTGCAGCACCACTATTTTGTAGCGTTACTCTCCTCTGCCTCCGCCCTCTCGACGACCATCACCGGAGAGTCCCAAATAGGGAGTTTCTTAACCGCAAGGCCTCGCTTTGTGTTGCGGAACTTACCGAGTCGGTAGATTCTGCCTGTCATCGGATCGACATAGACCGGATCGGAGAGATTTAAGCCCTCGAACAGTACATCCACCTTATCCTTCGTTATATCCTTCTTCATCAGTTCGCCGCTATACCAAAGCATTGCACCAACTCTTTTTCCGTCGCGACAGATGCTCACCGAGGAGAGCGGCTTCTCTGTCTTGCTCTTCACCGAGATATCGCCTTCGGAGTATGAGCCTGCGTTGAGTATGCTCGCCATATTGCGATAGGAGTAGAACGAAGGTCGCTTGTAGGCAGGACGCTTTCTCATATCGGCACGCAGCATTCCGAAAGATTGCAGGCGATTCGGATAGAGATTGTCGATTATAGAGAATATCGATGTCGGAAATCCCAACCCATAGCACATAGCCATCATTCTCAACACACCCTTTGCCTGCATAACCTCGTCAAAATCCTTCTGCTTTCTAATGTAGAGGTCCGACACAAAACCAACCTCGCCCTCCAAAAGTTTAATCTTTGGAGAGTAGGATTTTGCAAGTTGCTCCAACTCTTTGAGCCTTTCGATACAAACCTCTGGGCGATCCTTATATGGATGGAATGTGAAGTAATCGAAATAGTCCAAAGCACCCTTCTCTTTGAGTGTATCGAATACGATGGCGCAAAATTCCGGCTTCATATCGCCGGCAAGTGCCATACCCGCAATCTTTGCATTCGGGTCGTTCTCCCTGATTATAGGAGCCGTTCTTGCAAAGAGATTTGCATACGGTACGGCACGGCGTAAAGTGCCACCAAAATCCGGTTCGTTCCAAACCTCGTACATCGAAATTTTACCCTTATATCGCTTGACTACGGCTCTTACATAGTTCTCCCACGCAACCAAAGTCTCCTCGTCGGTGAATATCTCGGCTGCAAGTCCTGCTCCCGACTTGGTGTAGTTCGAGTTTCCGTAGCAAAGACACATCCAAGGCGTAAGTCCCGCCTCGATAATTCCATCTACAATTTCATCCAGCCACTCGAACGAATAGACACCCTTCACCTGCTCGGTTCGCTGCCATCCCGACTGTATTCGTGCATATCCCGCGCCAAGTTCATTCAAGAATGGCTCATACTGTCTGAAATCGGCAAAACCTCTATCCAAACACTCGCAGCCTATCGACCAGAACGGATTGGCTTTTGCTCCAACCTTTGGTGCCTTCACCTTTCCTACAACTTCAAGGTCGGTATCATCGTTTTTCAAAATTCTCTTATAGGTTACAGAGAATGCCAATGCAGGTTTTTTGAAACTACCCTCAACTCTGTCGCCGAGGTATTGCTTCATCGACTCCCAATCATAGTACACCCTCTTGGTTGCAACAAGGGCATCGATACCCACCTCACGCTCGTTGTGGAGCATCTTTATGTAGGCATTTCCGGCATCGTTGCGGTAGACAACAAAGACAAAATTTGCCGAGGAGCATACGTTGTTAAACGCTGCGTAGTAGGCGTTACTATCCGCCTCCGGCCCTACATAGTTGTTGCCACTCGCACCTATCAAGCAGAGAAGCGATTGGAAAGTTGCAACATCTACGGTGCGGAAAATCGCCATAGGCTCTGTCTGCGCAACCGCCTTCTCCAAATCTTTCAGCAAATTGGTGTAGATGCCGAGTTTTCCGGAGACAAAATCTCCTTTATTCTCTTTGCTCACACACCACGTTCTGAATATCTCCGCATTAACTCCCTTCCAATAGTCGTATACCTCTGTCGGCGTAAAGAGCGTTTTCACAAAGTCGCTGCCACCGAACAGTGAACTGTAACGCACCACCAAAGCAAGAGCGCGGGTGCGGAAATCGCCCTTCTCGGCTACGAAGTACTCGACCTCCGACGGATAGGCATATCTCTCCACCTTCGCATCCTTGCCCAACACCGTAGGGAAACGCTCGGAGAGTCTTTTCAAAATCTGCGCCTCGTCGCCATCGCACGATGGAAATAGTTTGCCCTTACTCTTTTCGCACACGCTAACTATCGCCTCGACGTGTTCGAGCAACCGCATCTCGGAATCGTTGAGTTTTCCCTGTGCAGCAGCCTCTCGGTAGTAATCTCGTACGGCATACTCCTCCGACAAATCCTCTTTGAATTTACACGCACCTCTTGCCACCGAAACCAGACTAATAGGCTTGTAGCCCTCTTCCGCCTCACGATCGGTAAGGTCCAACGGCACGTAGTTGTAGTACTCGTTGGCAGCCCTCGCCAAATCGTCGTGAAGCATATCGCTTGGCGAATTCAATGTAAACGCATTTTGGGCAGACAGAAAGAGTACCCAACAGGATAAAAGGATAGATAAAAATACTCTTTTAGACATACCTAATCATCAAAAAAGGTTAGTTCGATTTATTCAGTTAATTTACCGACCACAAAAAAGATTTGTCGCCGCAATTACTTGCACAAATTTAAGAATTTTTTTCTATTTATACAAGCCGAGCGTGCCTAATATTTTAGACACGCTCGGCTTCTTCGAGGTCTACTAAAATTGATATTATCTACCTGTTCAACTTTATCGTAGGTACGTGGTTGATGCGCTCCTCGGCATACTCACGAGTTACAACAATATGTTTCTCCGATGAGGATGGTATCTCGAACATCAAATCCTTCATCACCGCTTCGCAAATCGAACGCAAACCTCGTGCGCCCAACTTAAACTCCACAGCCTTATCCACTATATAGTCCAACACCTCGTCGGTAAACTCCAACTCTGCACCATCCATCCTAAACATCGCCTTATATTGGCTTATGATGGCATTTTTTGGCTCGGTGAGGATGTTGCGCAACGCCTCACGCGAGAGTGGCTCGAGGTGTGTCAGCACAGGCATACGGCCCACCAACTCCGGAATGAGTCCGAACGAGCGGATATCTTGCGGTTGCACATACTTCAACATATTCTCCCTGTCGATACTCTCGGTATCAACCCTGCCGTAGCCCATAGCACGAGTATTCAATCGCTGCGCTATACGCTTCTCGATGCCATCGAAGGCTCCTCCGCAGACAAAAAGTATATTCTTGGTGTTGACCTGAACAAACTGCTGCTCGGGGTGCTTGCGGCCACCCTGTGGCGGAACATTCACAATCGTACCCTCCAAAATTTTGAGCAACGCCTGCTGTACGCCCTCGCCCGACACGTCACGCGTGATGCTTGGGTTGTCGCCCTTGCGTGCGATCTTGTCTATCTCGTCGATAAACACAATACCTCGCTCTGCCGCCTGAACGTCGTAGTCTGCCGCCTGCAACAATCGTGAGAGAATGCTCTCAACATCCTCACCCACATATCCCGCCTGCGTCAGCACCGTTGCATCCACAATCGTGAACGGCACCTTCAACAGACGTGCAATGGTGCGGGCAATCAGAGTCTTTCCTGTGCCGGTTGGGCCTACCAACACAATATTCGACTTATCCAACTCGACATCATTCTCGTCGTGCGCCACCGAAAGGCGTTTGTAGTGGTTATACACCGCTACCGCTATCGAACGCTTCGCCTCGTCTTGGCCGATAACGTAGTTATCCAGAAACTCCTTTATCTGCTTCGGCTTTGGCACATCGTCGAGCGAAACACTCTGCCCCTTCTTCTTTGCCTCAACAGCGGCAACACCCACCTCCGAGAGCGACTTGTGTCCCACCTCTATACATACGTTGCAGATGTTTGCCCCATCTACGCCCTGAAACATCAACTCCACATCGTTGCGACTGCGACCGCAGAACGAGCAACAATCTTCGTGACGAGGGTTTCCCTTTTTACCTCCTTTTTGAGCCATAACTACTTCGAATGTTTTGTCAGAACATCATCTATCAAACCATACTCCTTTGCCTCGGAAGCAGAGAGCCAATAGTCACGGTCGGCATCGCGCTCAATCTCGGCAATGCTCCTGCCCGAATGCTCCGACAAAATCTCGTACAACTCGCGCTTGGTGCGAGCAATCTCGCGAGCCGTAATCTCGATATCCGAGGCTTGTCCCTGCACTCCGCCGAGAGGCTGATGAATCATCACTCGCGAGTGTGGCAACGCCTGACGCTTACCCGCAGCACCCGCAGTCAAAAGCACCGCACCCATCGATGCCGCCATACCTGTGCAGATCGTTGCAACATCGCAATTTACCAACTGCATCGTGTCGTAGATACCCAAACCTGCCGACACGCTACCGCCCGGAGTGTTTATATATATTTGTATATCTTTCAACGGGTCTACCGACTCCAAGAAGAGAAGTTGCGCCTGAATGATGTTGGCAACATCATCGGTAACGGGCGCACCAAGGAACAATATACGCTCCTTCATCAGTCGGCTGAACACATCGAGTTGGGTAACATTCAACTCTCGCTCCTCCAAAATCATCGGATTGATATATGCCGAATGCATAGACTTGTAGTCGTGCAGATGCAGCGACGAAATACCACAATGTGCGTGGGCAAACTTTTCAAACTCTTTCATATCTTTATCTGTTTTACCTGTTTCGTAGAGATTAAAAACTCTGCAAGTCTTACACCAACTTGCAGAGTTCTTGTTTTATTCCATATTATCAGCAACTAAAAGTTGTAAAAAGGAGGATTTTCAAGGCTCGCGAAGCGCGAGAAACCGCAGCATACTCGGCGTATGTGAGGATTTCGAGCACAAGCGTAACGCAGAAAATACCCTTTTAGACGGCTTTTAGAGGTTTTTTGCCAACTCTGCAAACTCCTCTGCCGACACAGCCTTCTCGGTAACCTTAACCTTCGCCTTTACCGACTCCACAACCTTCTGCTCGTAGAGTTTCTCGTAAATCTTCTGGTTCTGCTCCTTGTTGTCGAGAATGTTCTTTGCAAAGTTCTCGAGCATCTCCTCCGGAGCGTTAGGCATACCATACTGCGCAAACTGCGCTGCTGCAAATACCTTCGCCTCTGCCTTTGCCTCGTCTGCCGAAACGGTAATCTGCTCCGCCTCGATTACACGACGCTGGATGTAGTTCCAAGTGAACATCTTGAGGAACGAGTCGAAATCCTTCTCGATATCCTCCATTGTGAACTTACCCTCGTTGATGGTGTAGAGCCAACGCTTCATAAACTCGGTTGGCATAGCCAATGCTGCCTTCTCGATCAAGAAGTCGCGAACGGCGAATGTGAAGAGGTAGTCGCTCTCACGCTTCAACTCTGCCTCGATCTGTGCATCGATATATGCGTCGAGTTCCTGCTCGTTGGTTACATTGCCCTCCGGGAACGCCATCTTGAAGAACTCCTCGTTCAACTCCGGGTTAGCAAACTGGCGAATCTTGGTAATCTCCAACGAGAACTTCGGATTGATACCCTCCAACTCGTTCTCCTTAACACCGAGAATCGAAGCGCGCTGTGCAGGGTTCTTGTACAACTCATTTACATCAACCTCGGTCTTGTAGCCGACCTTCTTGCCGATGAATGGCTTGCGCTCCTCGTCCGACATCGAAATCAGACCTACGTAAGCCTCCTCGATACGGATATCGCCGTTGTCGAGAGTAACGTTCAATGCCTCGTCCTTCTTCACCTTATCTACATCCTTCAACGAGCCGTAGCGACGGAGGTAGTTGTCGAGGAACGATGCGTGCATCTTCTTGTCGATCTTAATCTTGTGGTAGGTAACCTTATCCTTTGCTGTGAGTTTAACGTCGTACTTTGGAGCAACACCATACTCGAAAACAAACTCGTGAGTGGTGTTGTTGTCGAAGTCGAAGTCGCCCTGCTCCTCTGCCGGAATCACATCGCCGATGTAGTCGATCTTCTCCTTCTGCAAGTACTCGAATGCAGCGTTCGACGCTACACGATACGACTGCTCTGCTACCACGCCCTTGCCGTACATCTTCTTGATAATGCCCATAGGAACCATACCCTGACGGAAACCCGGAATATTGGCCTTGCGCTTGTAGTCGCGAAGCATCTTCTCTACCTCGGCTGCATAATCTGCCTCCTCAACAACGATGCGAAGCAATGCTGCACCCTGCTCTTTCTCTACTTTTGTAATGTTCATAGTGTTTTATATGTTATTTGTTTGAATTTTCGTTTTCACATATTTCGGGCGCAAAGATAAACATAAAAACGGAAAACGGAAAACGGAAAACGGAAAACTAAAAGATTTTTTGGCTATTAGCCATTATCTATTGGCAATTTTTATGACAATAAATGACATGCGGGCTTTCGCCCTGAATGGCATGCGCACTCTTGCAGAGTGCTGAATGGCATAGAATAACAATTTGTCGGCTTGCCATTAAGCGAGTGAAACGAGCGAATGCCATTCGTTGCCATTCAGCGAACATCGTGAGCGAATGCCATTTCTTTCTGCCGACTCGAAAAAAGTTTTCCGTTTTCCGTTTTCCGTTTTCCGTTTAATTGCCTATCTTTGCAGAGATATGAGATACTTTGCGACTATACTTGTAGCCATTGCCACGCTTGCAGCGTGCGGTGGAGCGGCACAAAAACGAGCCGACAGAGGGGTTGTTGCCCCATCGTCGGAGCCTCGTTTCTACACCTACAACGTAGTGAAGGAGTACCCGCACTCCCGCTCGCACTACACACAAGGCTTGCAGATTGCGGATGGCGAACTGTGGGAGGGAACAGGCGAATATGGCCGCTCGCAAATCATCTGCGCCGACCTCGCCACAGGCAAAGTTTTACGCAGTAAAGCCAATCCACGAGAGGAGTTCGGCGAGGGCATAACCGTATTGGGCGACAGGATATACCAACTAACGTGGACCAACGGCAAGTTGCACATCTACGATAGGGCAACTTTGCGCCACCTCGCCACCCACACCTACAAAGGTGAGGGTTGGGGTTTGACCTCGGATGGCGAGAGGTTGTATATGTCGGATGGCACCAACATCATCCGCATCCTCAACCCCGAAAACTGCAAGGTGGAGCGTCGCCTGAACGTAACTTTGCGTGGCGAGTCCATACGCTACATCAACGAATTGGAGTGGGTGGATGGCAAGATATGGGCAAACATCTACACCACCGACAACATTGTGATTATCAACCCTAAAAACGGCATTGTCGAGGGCGTTATAGACCTTACGGGCATACTCCCCGAAAAGGAGCGCGACAACAAAACCGACGTACTGAACGGCATAGCCTACGATGCCACGACAAAGCGCATCTATGTAACGGGTAAAAATTGGAGTAAACTTTTCGAAATTGAACTTATAGAGCAATGATTACGGCAGTAGAATTTAGACGTGAATTGCACCGCTACCCCGAACTCTCGTTCGAGGAGGTGCATACCGCCGAGTATATAGAGCAGTGCCTCGACGAGGCGGGCATTTCGCACTCACGCATAGCCACAACGGGAGTTTTGGCAAAGATTGAGGGCAGAGGCGACTTGTCGAAAGCGGTGGTTTTGCGTGCCGACATTGATGCACTGCCAATCGAGGAGCAGACCGCATTGGAGTACGCCTCCGAAAACGAAGGGGTGATGCACGCCTGTGGCCACGACATCCACGCAGCGGTGCTATACGGCGTGCTGGTGCGTCTTGCCGAGAAGCGCGATTTCGAGGGTACTGTTTTCGGCATATTCCAGCCGGGCGAGGAGTGCAACCCGGGTGGTGCATCGAAGGTTTTAGAAGAGAAGCCATTTGCAGATTACAATGTCGTTGCCGTGATTGGCGAACACACCGATAGCGGTTTGGAGGTTGGCGAGTTGGGTTTCTGCAAAGGGGAGTTTATGGCCGCTAACGACGAGTTGCGCTTTTGGGTGCGTGGTAAGGGCGGACACGGAGCGATGCGTGCGGAGTTGAACGATACGGTGGTTGCCGCAGCACACCTCATAACTATGCTCAACGCCGTAAACGACGACAATACAGTGCTTTCCATCGGAAAGGTCGTTGCCGATGGTGCTACGAATGTTATCCCCGACGAGGTCTACTTGGAGGGTACGATGCGCTGTTTCAGCGAGGAGCATCGCCGTACCGTTTGGCGCATTATCGAGGCGGCAGCACACTCGGTAGATGCAAAGTTTGGCACCTCGACCGAGGTGGATATCAATCACGGTTATCCTGCCGTAGTGAGCAACGACAGGTTGGTGGATAAGGCTCTTGCGCTCGCCACCGAAAAGGGCATAGGCACAAAGATGCTCGAAAAACGATATACGGCAGAGGATTTCGGACACTACTGCGTGCAATATCCGTCGCTGTTCTACCGTTTGGGAGTTGGAACAAAGGCTGGTCGCAGCCACACCTCGACCTTCGCCCCCGACGAGAGAGCAATAGAGGTCGGCGTTGAGTTTATGGAGGAAATAGCACGAAAATTATAGACGAGAGAAATGCAAAATGCAAAATGCAAAATGCAAAATTATTTCCCTAAAAAACTAAAAAGATGAACAAGATGAAAGAGAGAAAGACAAAGCGAACAACAAAGAGAGGAAAGAGAATTTCATTTAACGACCGTGCGGGATTTATCGTGAATGCGTTTCGCGAGATGCCCGAGAAGCGGTTTACACTAAAATATTTGGCTGCCGCATCGGGCGGTGCCGACAAGGAGGGGCGCAACCTCACAATGAGCATCCTCGACACCCTTCTCGAACAGGGATACATAGAGATGGAGGGGCGAGGAAAGTACCATTTGAGTCGCAGCAAGATGCCTCGCTACAAAGGCGTAGTCGATATGTCCGCTTCGGGTGCGATGTATGTGCAGTGCGAAGAGTTGGAGAGCGATGTGTTTGTGCATCAGCGCAACACCCGCAACGCTCTGAATGGCGATATAGTGGAGGTTGTGGTTACCCACACCTCGCGCAACGGAGCAAAAGAGGGCGAGATTTCGAAGGTGTTGGAGCGTTCACGTCGTTGCTATGCTGGTCGTGTCGATATAGCATCGAAAACTATGGCAATAGTTGTCCCCGACTCCCGCAAGATGCCCGTAGATGTAGCCATATCCCTCAAAAAATATCCACACCTCAAACAAGACGATAAGGTGGCGGTACGTGTTGTGGAGTGGCGCGATGGCGACCGTATGCCGCAGGGCGAGTTGGTGGATATACTCGGTGCTGCGGGCGACAACGATGCCGAGATGCACGCCATACTGCTCGAATACGACCTGCCATACCGCTTCGAGGAGCAGGTGGAAAAGGCTGCCGAGAGTATTGATGGTCGCATCACCGAGCGTGATATTGCCGAGCGCAGGGATATGCGCCAAGTGCCTACACTCACGATAGACCCTGCCGATGCAAAGGACTTTGACGATGCACTCTCCATCCGCCCTATAGGCAAAGAGCAGTGGGAGGTGGGCGTGCATATTGCCGACGTTACGCACTACGTTAAGCCCGACACCACGATTGACGACGAGGCGATAGAGCGAGGAACGTCGGTATATCTTGTGGATAGAACTATTCCGATGTTGCCGGAACGACTCTGCAACGAGTTATGCTCGCTCCGTCCGCACGAGGACAAACTCTGTTTCTCCGCCATATTCCACATCGACGAGAAGGGCAAAATCTCGCAAGAGTGGTTTGGTCGTACCATAATTCACTCCGACCGACGCTTCACCTACGAGGAGGCACAACAGATTATCGAGTCGGGCGAGGGCGATATGAAGGAGGAGATATTGACAATGCACCGCATAGCGCAAACGCTACGCAAAGAGCGTTACCGCAAAGGTGCAATAGCCTTCTCACGCCGTGAAGCGAAGTTCCACCTCGATGAGCAGGGACACCCTACAGGTGTATATTTCAAAGTCCAGAAGGAGGCAAACCAACTTATCGAGGAGTTTATGTTGCTCGCCAACCGACGTGTGGCAGAGTTCTGCGCCCGAGCGCACGGCAAGGAGCGCACAATGATTTTCCGTGTTCACGACACGCCAAACAGCGATAAGTTCGAGCGTTTCCGCACCTTCATACTTCGCTTCGGGCATATATTCAAATCGCCACTCGATAAGGGAAATGCCGCTGCGAAGGAGTTGAACAAATTGCTCGCTTCGATAAAGGGCAAACCGGAGGAGAATGTGGTTTCGACACTCGCCATCCGCTCGATGGCAAAGGCTGTATACACCACCGACAACATCGGACACTACGGCTTGGCATTCCCATACTATACCCACTTCACATCGCCAATACGCCGTTACCCCGATATGATGGTGCATCGTCTGTTGCAGCGTTACCTCGACGGCAAACGCTCGGCAGACCGCGACTTCTACGAAAATCGTTGCACCCACTGCTCGGAACGTGAGGTGGTGGCTGCCGAGGCGGAGCGTGCTTCGATAAAGTACAAGATGGTGGAGTATATGGCGGACAAGATTGGCGAGGAGTTCGACGGACATATCTCGGGTATGAACGAGTGGGGAATATTCGTGGAGTTGGAGGATTCGATTGTCGAGGGAATGATGCTTATGCGCGATATTCCGGGCGACTACTACCAATTCGATGAGGAGCGTTACGAGGTGTATGGTCACTCCACAGGCAAGGTCTTTACCATAGGCGACAAAGTTCGCATCCGTGTCAAGAGTGCCGACCTGCGTCGCCGACTCTTGGACTTTGAATACGTAGGGTAAAAATGGGGTTGCAAAAGATATACGATAAGGCATTTGCGGGCGAGCGCATTTCGCACGAGGAGGCTCTGCGATTGTGGCGAGAGGCTCCGCTCGGCGAGTTGGCAGAACAAGCCGACCGACTGCGTGCCGCAAAGGTTGCCGATGCCGAAGTGGTAACGTGGCAAATCGACCGCAACGTAAACACCACCAACGTATGCGTGTCGGGGTGTCGCTTCTGCAACTTTCACTGCAAGCCCCACCAGACCGATCGTCACTACATAACCTCGCTCGACGAATACATCCGCAAAACCGAGGAGATGTTTGCACTCGGAGGCGACCAACTTCTATTGCAGGGCGGTATGCACCCTGCACTCGGCATAGAGTACTACGAGGAGTTGTTCTGCGCCCTCAAAGAGCGTTTTCCATCGCTTCGCCTGAACGCACTCGGTGCGCCCGAGGTGGCTCACATTGCCCGCATAAGCAAGATTTCGACACGAGAAGTTTTGGAACGACTACGCCAAGCAGGACTTTCGTCGTTGCCGGGTGCGGGAGCCGAGATTTTGGTGGAGCGAGTGCGCAAAATCATATCGCCCGCAAAGCCGAGTGCCGAGGAGTGGCTGCGAGTGATGCACGAGGCGCACGAGATGAATATCCCGACCACCGCAACAATGATGTATGGCCACATCGAAAGTATCGAGGAGCGTATAGAACACCTCATTCGCCTACACGACTTGCAAGCCGAATGTCCCGAAGGGAACTACGGCTTCACCGCCTTTATTCCGTGGATATTCCGTTCGGAAGGTACGCAACTCGAACAGATGGGCTACACCACGCACTTCTCGCCTACGGAGTACCTGCGACTGATTGCAGTGGCTCGTTTGGTGCTGAACAACATCCGCAATATTCAGGCTTCGTGGCTCACCGTAGGCAAGCAGACTGCACAGATGGCACTCCATAGCGGAGCCAACGATATGGGTTCGATTATGATCGAGGAGAATGTTGTTTCGTCTGCCGGCGCACACAACCGCTTCGACCGCGAGGGCATACAACAAGCCATCCGCGAAGCGGGTTTCACTCCTCGACTACGAAATCAGTTGTACGAATACAGGGATTAACTACTCTATCAACCCTTCTGGCAGGACAAACTTTATCGTTCTACCCTCGAAATCTATCGCTGCGATAAACTCCTCGACTGCGGGGATAAGGTGGCGTTTGCCTTTAAGTTCAATCTCGAATAGGGGGTTGAACTCGTTGTCGTAGAAATCGACAATCTCGCCTTTGGAACGACCTATGCGTGCGGTGAAACCTATAAGGTCGTCGAAATAGAACTCGTCGCTGTCGCTCTCCTCAACCTCGAGCATAAGTTCGTGGTCGAGAATCATCTCGGCACGCTTCTCGTTGTCGATATCGGCAAATGCCACGACGGCACTGCGCTGACCACGACGAGCAAATGATTCACAAAAAAGAGGAACTACCAACTCCTCCACTTTCGTGAAGAAGGGTTGTTCCTCCCAACTGAAGTTGTCGGGCAGGGTGTCGTAGAGGTTTATTACGACCTCTCCCTTTACTCCGAAGAGTTTGGTTATGCGCCCTACCGTCAACATCTTTTGACCTACTCCTCGGCAGGTGTCTCGGTTGCCTCCTCTGCTGGAGCCTCCTCGGTTGCCTCTGCGGCAGCAGCGGCAGCCTCGGCCTCGGCCTCGGCAGCAGCCTTACGCTCTGCGATAGCAGCAGCACGAGCATCCTTAATTGCAGCCTCGGCAGTAAGGCGAGCCTTCTTGTCAGCCGACTTCTCGGCAGCCAACTTGTTTACCTTTGCGGTAACCTTGCCCTCCTTCTCACCAAGCCACTTGTTGAACTTCGCCTCGGCATCGCTCTCCGAGAATGCGCCCTTGGCTACGCCACCAAGCAGGTGTTTCTTGTACAACACGCCCTTGTACGAAAGAATCGCACGAGCAGTGTCAGTAGGTTGTGCGCCCTTCATTAACCAACCCAATGCTTGCTCGAAGTTAAGGTCGATCGTAGCAGGATTCGTGTTTGGGTTGTAAGTACCCAACTTCTCGATAAACTTACCATCACGTGGCGCTCTGCTATCTGCAACGACGATGTGGTAGAAAGCGTATCCCTTCTTACCGTGTCGTGCCAAACGAATTTTAACAGCCATAGTGCTATAAAATTTTAATTGTTAATAAATGGTTTTCACTAACCCACAATAGGTTAATCGGGTGCAAAGGTAGTAAAAAAACTTAAAACCAAAAACTTAAACGAGAATTTTTTTAGACGAGAGAAATGCAGAATGCAAAATGCAAAATGCAGAATGCAGAATTACCCCAGTAAGCACCGAAGGTGCGCCCCCAGCAACCCTAGAACCCATAGTACCCCCAGAACCCCTAAAAACCAATTACTCAACCAAAAAGGCGTATTCTCTCGAACACGCCTTTTGAGTTAATTGTGGTATTGTACTATTACTACTATTAGAATATATAGTTCAGACCGATGTTTACGCCCGGTTTGTAGGAGTTTTTCATCTTCAACTCCGACACCGGAACATTCAAGTTGGTATTGGTGTAGACCTTTGTGTTGAGCGGCACTGCCACCTCTGCCGAGAGGATAAAGTTGCGGTTCATAGCCAACTTCAATCCCAAACCGGCACTCATATGCACCTTACGATGCACGCCCGTATAGATGAGGTTCAACTCCGCATTCGAGAGTGGCTCGCCCGAGAGTGTCTGACCTGTCTGACGAATCTTCTCCATATCGTCGAGGCGGTATGGCTGAACGCAACCACCAATATCGAAGAATGGGTTTGTGGCGAGGTAGAAGTTCTGCTTGATAAAGCGGAACGACACAATCTTAAATCGCATCTCGATATTTGCCCACGCATAGCCGTCGCCAATCACGCTGTTGTATGGCACACCACGCACGGTGTTAATGCTACCCAAACCATCCGAGATAATCTGACGGAGGTAGAGGGTGTTGATGTTCTGCAAAGTGTAGTATGGTGCATTTCCTGCCAACTTGCCCTGATATGCGAGGTGGTATGCAAAGGTGATTTTATCCTGCCAAACCGGAACGTAGTGGCGGAAGTGGGCAGCCAACTTCAAGTAGTGGTAGCCATCTTTGCCTCGACCATTGAGGATGTCGGGCGAGCCATAGGCATAGACCTCCGCCCAGATACCGCGCGAAGGGTCTGCCTCGTGCTCACGGCTATCATAGACCAAACCCGCCTTCAATTCGAGGTGGTGGCCTCCGTGCGCCTCGTTGGCGTTGATAAGTCCCGCACGCTGATACAACTGCCACAACGATGGCGAGTTGATACCCTGATTTGTCAAATATTCGTTAGCAACCTTCGAATCGTAGGCAGTCTGTCCCTTCTTTTTCAACGATATATCCTGAATGTCGTACCACCAGTACGAGATACCTGCCGCCCAACGGAAATTCGGAAGTATATCGCCCTGAAAATCCGCCATTATACGCATCGAGTTGCGCTTTACGTTGTACATCGCCACACGATTCATCTGCTTCTTGCCACTCGCAAGGTCGGTGTAGTATGGCGAAGCGGCACCATTGAAGCCCATAAACGGATACATCTGCGCCAAAATATAGGTTGCAGCAAATGTAAGTCGCACCTTCGGAATAAGATACTTCGAGTCGTAGAAGAAGTGCAACTTAACCTGATCCTTCGTAGTCCACGACAAATCGACGTTGAACTTGTGCTTGTAGGCAGGATAGGTCGAGCCATCGCCATAGTCGAAAATCTCGCACAACGCACCAATCTGGAAGCCTGTGTCGCTATTGTAGCCAATAGATGGGAATGGAGCGAAGTTCCAGCCCTTCTTTACGGTCTGCTTCTTGTCATCGGCAGCAGCCTCCTTTTTATCCCTCTTTTGCTTTACTTTCTTGTCCGACGTCTGCTCCACCTTTACCTCGGTGGTCTCCTTCTTGATCTCTGCCGAAGCATCGAACGAAACAAACATTATGGCAGCGAGTGCCAAAGCGAAAAATTTACGCATACATCTCTTAAATTAAGTGTAATAATTTTGCCACGAGGACACCAAGGTAGTTGCCTACCGCATATCCCAACAATCCTGCACTTATACCCGTAACGAGCGCAGCACGGTTTTTCATAGCATTAGATATCATAGGTACGAAAGGTGGCGAGTTGATAAATGCCACCGACGAAATAACCATCGAATCGGCATCCACACGCAACAATCGGCAAATGATGGCGTGGATAAAGAGCGACACAAAGATTGTGAAGGTGAGCAGTGCAATCATATTCAGATTCTCCATAATCTGCAAATTCGAGAGGTCTGCCATAGAGGCAATAGCCAGCGAGAATATGTAGATCAAATACATTCCGAGGTCGTAACTCTTGTCGAGTTTCTTGACCCGTTTGGAGAACGAGAGGGCAATACCGAGCGTGGTAAGCGCAAGAATAAATGGTGCCATAAACCAACCACCCTTCTTCTCGTTCATAAAGTTTGCCAAATCGGCACCGAATATCCAACCAATAAGGTAGGAAATCGCAGCACCGAGGATTACCACCACAGTGGTCAAGCCCAACACCTTACCAATCTGCACCAAACCCGCCTTCGACCACAAACCCTTATAAGGATTGATCTTTACGGCAGCCATTTCGCGCTTAATCTCGGCCTCGTCCTCTGCCGAAAGCGTGCGCTTTGCCTTCTCGCCATACAACCAACGGAACAGACGAATGCCGCCTGCCAAAAGGAATACGAAGTAGAAGAAGCAGATTACGATATCGTAGGTGGTGAGCAAAACGTAGGTTTCGCTGCTGATGCCGAGTCCCTCTTTGAGAGCCGCCGCATTGAGCGTTCCTCCCGTACATTTTCCCGCCAACATACCGCCAATCTCCTCGCCTTGCGGAATGCCCTGTCCAAAGAGCAGATAGCCACCAACAATGGCTATGCACACAGAAACTACTCCACTCGTAACCAATTTTGCTTGGAGCGACACCTCGGAGGGTTTGAACGTACAACCGAATAGCATCATCGGAATGGCCAACGGAATCATAATTGTAGGGATAATACCTTGAAGCGTCTTAATCTCCTCGGGCATCGGAATATTGGCAAAGAACAGACCAATGACGTAGAGAATCATTACCGGACCAATCTTGTCCAGCCACGAATACTTGCGACACAACCAAAGCACACCGGCAGGAATCAGGCAGAACATTGCCAGAAGCCACACGTAGTTAAAGATAGTCAATAACATAGGGGTTAATAAATTCGGCTTTTTTGCCACTTTAACGATGACAAATATAGGCAAAAAAACGCACCAATATTCCAAAACGGAGGCTTTTAGGGCATAAATAGGTATTTATACCTATACGACACAACGCAACATTCACGAACTATTGGCTATGCCGAATTTTGAATTATCAACGATTTGTTCTATCTTTGTAAAAGATCAACAAACTTTTATCCTGAAATGAAAAAAATCATACTTCTTGCACTCGCCCTACTTCTTACAACCGGACTCTCGGCACAAGATAGCGATGGGAAATGGAAGCCTATCGGCAATCGCAAAATACGCGTTGTTCATTGGGGAATATGCCACGGCCACTCCAAAGGCAAATGGGTGGCAGTGAAAAACCTACCTGACGAGTTTGAGTTGCTCGGCTGGGTGGATGACACCGACTCGAAGTCAGTGAGGGCGAAAGAGCCGAAGAAGAGTGTATATGCAGGTTACCCCTGTTTCACGCCCGAGCAGGTATTCAACGAGATAAAGCCCGACCTTATCGTGGTAGAGACCGCCAACGAAGACTTGGTGGGTGTTGCTATGCAGGTTGCCAAACACGGTATTCCTATGCATTTGGATAAGCCGCTCGGAACTTCGCCGAGGGGTTTTGCCCGCATAAGCAAAATTTGCCGCGAGAACAACATCCCACTCCAAATTGGATATATGTTTAGAACCAACGATGCCCTGATCAAGATGGCGGAGATTGCCAAAAGCGGCATTATTGGAGAGGTATATTCGATAGAGGCAGATATGGATCACAGTTACGGCAATGCAACATACCCCGAATTTATATCGCACTACCCCGGTGGCATAGCCTATATTCTCACCTGCCACTTTATCGATTGGGCGATGCCTATATTTGGCGATGCCTTGCCTACGAAAACTTGGTCGGTAATTAAACCTGCACCGGGCGATCAGAAGTGGGCAAAAACCCACGCCCTCACCGTTATGGAGTACCCTACGGCAAATGTTGTTATGCGAGCCTGTTCGGAGGGCAACATCTGGCGCAGACACATCCGCATAGATGGCAGTTGCGGCTCTATGGAGTTGGCTCCAATCGAGGAATACGACAATCCGAAGTACAAAACTTTCATAAATGGAGAGCCCGTAAAAGAGCGCACTATGAAGGTACAACTCTACCTCAAAAGCGTGAATAAAGCGGCAGAAGCGGCTGGCTATAAGGAGGGCTACAACACCATCGAATTTCCTCTGATTGTAGATCGCTACGACGGGCAACTCCGAGAGTTGGCACGCATAATTCGTGGAGATATATCCTACCCACAGTGGCTCTACGAACACGACCTTCGTGTCCACAAAGTATCGTTGGACGCCATAAAGAATCTCCGATAGAGGGGACCTATCCTAACGCCACGTCGAGCACCATCATCAGGGCAAAGCCTGTGGCAAAGGCGATAGTCGGAATATTGGAGTGTTCGCCGTTATGCGACTGCGGGATAAGTTCCTCGACAACAACATATATCATTGCACCCGCAGCAAAGGCGAGCATATATGGGAATACGCCCACAAGATACTCTATGCAGAGGATGGTCAGAACGGCAGCAATAGGCTCGACCAAGCCCGAGAGTGCGCCATATCCGAAGGCACGTCCTCGCGAATTGCCCGAAGCACGCAACGGCAACGAGATGATAGCCCCTTCGGGGATATTCTGCAAAGCAAGACCTATGGCGAGTGCCAAGCCCCCTGCAAAGGTCATACCCACCTCGCCTGTCAATGCTCCTGCTGCAACAACGCCCACAGCCATACCCTCGGGGATGTTGTGGAGCGTAACCGCCAAAACCAACATTGAGGAGCGGCCCAACTTCGATTTCGGGCCTTCGGGCGTGTCGCTATCGGGGTGAAGGTGCGGGGTGAAGGTATCCAGTGCAAGCATAAAAAGAACGCCAAGCAAGAAACCCACCGTAGCAGGCACCCAAGCGAACTTACCCATCGCCTCCGACTCGTTCATAGCAGGGATTAGCAACGACCAGACCGATGCCGCCACCATAACGCCCGAAGCAAAGCCGAGCAGGGCGCGTTGTATGCGCATAGCGAACCTATCGCCAACAAGCAACACCGAGCCTGCACCTACAATGGTACCGACAAACGGAATCAAAAGCAGTGGTAGTATATCCCAATAGTTCATATCTCTATCTTATTAAAACCTCACTTGTGGTTGGAATAATCTCGTAGGTGTAGCCCTTCGGCAACTCTATATCGACTTCGAATTTGCCATCTTTGCACCTCCACTCCACATCAATCTGCTCGCTACCCACAGGAATAGAGCCTTTGCACCACTCCAAGCCGCTACCTACAAAGCGCAGGCGCACTCTCCTCTCGCAAGGCAATATCTCGTAGACACCCAACGCATCACGATACAAAATATGGGCAATATATGAGCCAAAACCGTGATTGCAACTCGCCTTCGGTTTGAAAAACTCCCACAGTGTTCCCGTAATTTTGACCATTGGCATATAGAGGTCGGAAGCCTCGTTTATGAGTTGTCCGCATCTGCGCTCCTGCGACAGCAACTCAAAGCGCAAGTAGTTGCCGATAAAGACATTTGCAGGGGGAACATTCGCATACGCTCCCGCACTGCGTTGCTGCGGCGAGAACTCATCGCAGAGGCGATGCCAAAATTCAGGATGACTTTGTGGCGTAACAACCTCGCAGAATAGGGCGTAGTATTGACACGCCTCGGTTGTATTCTCGGTTGGAACGAGGCGATTTCCGCCATCTCGCAGAGCGTTGTCCACAAAGAACTCGCCATTGAACGATTGACGAAGAATGGTCTTGCGCATCTGCTCCGCCTGCACGGCGAGCGCATCGTCGTCATAGAGGCGTGCTACCACGTCGAGCATCTTTGCGTAGAGCATATTCGAAGGATAATTTACACCCTTTGTACACTTGTTCGAGTGCGAATAGTCTACAAATACCCACTTCTCCAAATTCTCCAACAACCCATCCTCGTTGATAAATGGTTTGAAGTAGTCGATGATGCCATAAACACGCTTACGAGCCTGCTCGATGGTCGCCTTATCGCCCGTACGCTCGAGATACTCCTCCAACTCAAGCACAAACCACATAGCCCAATTCGGGATAAAGTTATTGTTGCGGTGGTCGGCAGGATAACACATAGGCAACATACCCTCCGGCACATCCTTAAACCTCTCGGGCAGGAGGAAGTTCTCGATAAAGTTGCGCTCGACACGCGACTTGCCCGAAAAGTTGAACTCGGCACGCGAAGTGAAGTAACTATCGCCCAACCATCCGGCACGCTCTCTGCCCGGACAATCCATATAGATGTCGAGTATATTCTGACGATAGTTGCGACGAGAGGCCTCGAATAGAGAGTTCAAATCTTCGCGCGATGCCTTAAATGTGGCACGGTGGCAGTCGGAGTTGCAGTAGTCACGCATCGAAATCTCCTCTACCTCGACCGCACCCTCCTCGGCAAAGACCTCAACATACTGCATAGTATATGGCTCGAATGACTCCAACTCGTACTCGCCCGCTTGAAGGTCGTATATTACATAAGGCTTCCACCTCAATCTGCGCTCCATAACACGACCATCCTCGCCCAAAATCTCGTCGAAGCGGAGCGTTAGTCGTGTCGGCTTTACAACTTTGACCTTCGCTCGAAGGAAGCCGCTGCTGTTGGTGGCAAATTTGTAGAGCGTTTTGCCATCCACCAACTGCGCCTTGTGGATAGTGTAGTCGGGGTACGCCACACCTCGTGCAAGCAACGCCTTATCGCCCTGCTTTACGAGTTTCTCGGGTGCAACAGTCGCTTTCCACTCCACATCGGTTGTCCAATCGGCATAGTGGCTATCCAAAACATAGACCTCGGTGTGTGGTCGCTGGAATGAGAACTTCGGAACATCCGCCACACGCTGACCGAGTGCATACGCCACAAAATCTCTGCCCGTAGCGGCAACTATCTTACCTGCAACCTCTATCTCCGCCTGCAAGAACGACGGTTGGTCGAGCAGATAGTAACTTGGGCAGTTGTAGCCCGCCACCTCGATGGCTATAATGTTTTTACCTCGGCGCAGATATGGCTGAATATTATAGACATCGACACGATAGAAGTCGTGCGCAGCGACACACGGACCGTGCGCCACAAACTCGCCATTCACCTGCAAACGATAGTCGCACGATGCCGTAAGGCGAATAACCGCCTGTTTTGGTGTTTTGCCAACATTGACAATTTCACGAAACGACAATGTGAGGTTCTGCTCCTTTTCGCGTCCTTCGCTCCAAACAGGTATCGCCTTGACGAAACTATCACTTTGAGGCGAATCGGCATTGCCGTAGGCGATAGAATAGAGTGGTAAAAATAGTAGCAGTAGCAGCGTTTTTAGATAATCAGCCATTACAAAAACAATTTTTGTGGGTTATTGGATATATACTATTATTTCAATTTGATAATAGAATAGATTGGGTAGTGGTCCGAAACAAACTTCACATTGTTGTATGTATCTTTGATTGTGCGATACTCCACCGGATTTTTGAGTTCCTTATTGTAATATATGTGGTCAATCTTCAATGTTTTGGTCTCCGACTCGAAACTGTTTGTAGTACCATAGTTATCGGTACGATTAGCGTAGTTTCGGGCGTTCTTCATATAACCATTTATCGCTTTAAGAGCATCGTGAGTGGCACTGACATTGAGATCGCCCGTAAGGAATATAGGCATTTTACCCTTATACTCCTCGAACTTTTTAGAGATAAGCGCCATACCTTCAATCTGCGCCTTCTCAACCTCGTGATCGAGATGCGTATTGATATAGAAGAACTGCTCACCGGTCTGAATATGTTCAAACAATCCCCAAGTGGCGGTTCGGTAATAGTTTGCACCCCATCCCTTCGAAGGTGTATCGGGGGTTTCGGAGAGCCAAAATGTGCCAACCTCTATCTTCTTTATAACACTCTTGTCATAAAGGATACCCGGGCACTCACCAGAACCGGACTCCTTGCCTGTTTGGCGATTTACACCATAACCATCGTAGCCTTCGCTCCTTAACTGACTCTTAATCCACTCCCACTGTGTGCTATACACCGCCTCTTGAAGGCCAATGATGCTCGGCTTATGGTCCTTGATAAGTGCTATACACGCATCTTTGCGATTATCCCAATGGTTCGGCGTACCTTTGTCCATTGCAGAGGTGCGAACATTGAAACTCATAATTTTAATTTCGTTCTCCTTGGCATACTTCTGATACTTCGATGCAGGTGGGGTTGAAGGTGCCGGTTCTTCTGTACCACCACATCCCGATACAAGCATTACAATACTCAATAAAATAAATACCTTCTTCATACTATTTAGTGTTTTAGTGTTGTTTCTTGAAAAAATATTGTTTTTGTTTGCGTTTGTCATCCTGCGAACGAGCCACATAGACCTTCTCGCCGGTATATGGGTTTTCGCCCGTATAGAACATCACCGACGAGAGTGTCATCGGCGTAGGTGTCAGGTCCTGCACCTGCTCCAACGTAAAGTGCAACTTGCCGAGTACTCGCTGCGACAAAGCCCTCATATCCGCCTCACGACAGCCCGGGTGCGACGAGATGAAGTAAGGTATCAACTGATAGCGAAGGCCATTCTCACGACATATCCTCTGGAATTTACGATTCAACTCCTCGAACAACGAGAACGACGGCTTACGCATCAACTGCAACACTCCATCCTCGGTATGCTCGGGGGCAACCTTCAAACGGCCCGAGGTGTGATGCACCACAACCTCGCGCAGATAGTCCGAATCGTCGAACAAATCGTAGCGAATGCCACTGCCGACGTAGGCGTGCTTAACGCCTTTTGCGGTGCGAATCTTGCGATACAACTCGAGCAGTGGGCGGTGGTCGTTATTGAGATTTGGGCACACCTTCGGGTGTAAGCACGATGGGCGCACACACTTGGCGCACGCTGCCCGATTCTTACCACCCAAGCCATACATATTTGCCGAAGGGCCACCGATGTCGGTGATTGTGCCGTGAAAGTCGGGCATCTCGGTTACCGCTTTGACCTCACGCATAATCGAAGCCTCGCTACGCGACGAGATAAACTTGCCCTGATGCGCCGATATGGTGCAGAAGGAGCAACCTCCGAAGCATCCTCGGTGGATATTCACCGAGTGCTTTATCATCTCCCACGCAGGGATGTCGCCACGCCCCTTATAGCGTGGATGGGGCGCACGCATATATGGAAGGTCAAATGCCGAATCCAACTCCTCGCTCGAAAGTGCCGAGTGCATAGGGTTGACGACAACATAGTCATCGCCCGTACGCTCCACCAATATATTCTCGCTCTCGAGGCGGTTGCTCTCCACCTCCTCTTTCGTGAAGTTCTCACCAAAAGCACGCTTATCACGTCGGCACTGCTCGAAGGGGTGCAACATCACAACCTTCTCGCTCGGCAGAGCCTCTACAAACTTCCGGTCTGCCACAAAGCCCACCTGCTTCAAGCCTCGCAACAGTTTGGCATTGTAGCCGTTACGCATTGCACGAGCCACCTCGCGAATAACTCGCTCGCCCATTCCGTAGAGCAGGAAATCGGCTCCACTCTCGACCAAAATCGAAGGTTTCAGTCCGTCTTGCCAATAGTCGTAGTGGGTAAGTCGGCGCAACGAAGCCTCGATACCTCCAATCAGCACAGGGGTTGTTGGGAACAACTTTTTGAGAATTTGCGTGTAGGTCGTTACGGCGTAATCGGGGCGAAAACCTGCTGCTCCACCTGCGGTGTAGGCATCGTTGCTGCGTAGTCGCTTGTTGGCGGTGTAGTGATTTACCATAGAGTCCATAACGCCCGCCGTAACACAGAAGCAGAGGCGTGGAGTGCCGAACTTCTTAAAATCACGCAAATCATCACGCCAATTTGGCTGCGGCACAACCGCCACACGCAACCCCTCATCCTCGAAGAGTCGTGATACCACCGCCGTACCGAACGACGGATGGTCAATGTAGGCATCGCCCGAGAATAGAACTATATCGACATAGTCCCACCCGAGCGCACGCATCTCCTTAACGGTTGTTGGCAGAAAACCCATAGTTTTTATTGACTTTTAGCCATTGGCCATTAGCCATTGGCTCTTTCTTTTTGCTTCGCTTTTTATTCGCTCTCTTACTCCGAGAATGCATTTTGGGCATTGCGGGCGTAGTTATCCCACTTCTCCAAAACCGCCTTAAAATCGGCAGGGAGGTCGAGTGTAAACTCCATATATTTGCCCGTAGTTGGGTGTTCGAAGCCCAAAAGGCGAGCGTGAAGGGCGTGGCGAGGCATCGTCTCGAAGCAGTTTTCGATAAACTGCTTATACTTCGAGAAGGTCGTACCCTTCAATATCTTATCGCCACCATATCGCTCATCATTAAAGAGTGGATGACCTATATACTGCATATGCACACGAATTTGGTGCGTTCTACCCGTTTCCAAACGGCACTCCACCAAAGTAACATATCCGTAGCGTTTCAGCACACGATAGTGCGTAACGGCGTGTTTGCCCTCCGAGCCATCGGCAAAAACATACATCTGGTGGCGATTTTTCGGGTTGCGGCCGATATGCCCCGTAATCGTCCCCTCGTCGTCTGCCAAATTGCCCCACACGAGTGCTATATAGCGACGTTGTGTGGAGTGGAGAAAGAATTGGTGCGAGAGGTGTTGACACGATTGCTCATTCTTGCCCACAACGAGAATACCCGAGGTGTTCTTATCGATTCGATGCACCAAGCCGGCACGCTCGTTGCCCTGCTGGAACATAGGGTTATCCTTCAAGTGGAAGGTTAAGGCATTGACCAACGTTCCGCAATAGTTACCGTGTCCGGGGTGTACGCACATTCCCGCCTCCTTATTCACAACTATCACATCGTCGTCCTCGTACATAATGTCGATAGGGATATCCTCGGGCGTGAGTTGCACTTCGTATCTCGGGAATGCCAAGCGCATAGAGATGCGGTCGAAGGGTTTTACCTTATACGACGCCTTCTGCGGCCTCTCGTTCACGAATACTCCGCCATCGTCTATGGCGTTTTGGATGCGGTTGCGCGAGCAGTTTTCGATATGCGTGGTGAGGAATTTATCCAGACGCATCATCGACTGCCCCTTATCGACAGTTATGGCGTAGTGTTCGTAAAGACCATTCTCGTCGGGTTGCTGATCCGATAGAAAACGTCGGGGCATAACGCCCACGCCCGACTCCTCGTCATCACCCTCGAAATCGACCTCAATATCCTCGTCCAACTCCTCGTCTATATACCTCTCGTCTGCCATACTCGTTAAAAGAAGAAGTTATCCTCGCTTGGTTGTGGGGAATTGGCACGCTCCGCCGTAGCAACGGAGTCGAGCAAACGCTTCTCGGCAAGGGCGATAGAGTCCGCCACACGTTTAGCCTCGGCCTCCTCCTCGACACGCCTCTCGTACTCGACAATGGAGTTTTCGACCTTCTCCGTTTCGAGTGTAAGATTGAGCGACACACGCTCGCCATATCTTATCTCGCTACCGGGGAAAACCGACTGCGCATAGACCTTCGTATTACCACGCTCAAATGGTGGAATACTCTCGTCGAAGACGATCTCGCCCACATTCAAACCCGACTCCCAAAGGCGGCTCTTTGCCTCATAGAGCGATAGTCCCAAGAGTTGTGGCGTTGCAAAAGAGGGGGCGGAGGGTGCAAGTCCCACACGCAGCACCACCGCACTGCCGATATTTGCCACCGTAACACTATCCTCCAAAATCTCGTTCTCGCCCAAAAACTCGCCAAGAACGTAGTTTGTAGCGATATCCTCGACATATTCGAGGTGTGCAATAGTGAAACCCGAAGACTCGAGAAGGTGTTTAGCCTGACGCAATGAGCGGCCTGCGACATAAGGCACCTCAACCCTGCGTTGAGCGAGGGCATTGACCGTAACGTAGACCTTACGCCCCGGTTTTACGACAGTACCCTTTGCCGGAAGTTGCTCCAACACCACGCCACCCGGCGAAGCCGAGACGTGGAGCGAGTCGTTCACGATAATCTGCAAATCTCTGCGCTCGGCAAAGTAGACGGCATCATCCATAGTCAAACCCACAAAATCGGGTACCGTACGGCGTGCATCGTGGCGAGTGCCGAGTGCCATAGCCACAAATGCCACCACCGCCAAGCAGAGGAACAACAACACAATGCCCAGCAGATTGGCAATGATGGGATGATTTCGCAACCACGCGATAAAGCCACCTTTTGAACTCCTATTTTTTGCCATATTCCTTTCCAAATGTTAAATCTCGTTATAGTGTGTATCTCGCTCCACCGCCCTATATCCTGCCGAGAGGCACATACGCTCAATCTCGCCAATGGTAAGGCGAGGTCGCGCATCTTCGGCTCCCGCCATAGAGTATATCTTTGTGGAGTCCTCAATCGTGCCGTCGATATCGTCTGCTCCGAACGACAACGCCATCTCGGCACTCTCCTTGCCGTACATTACCCAATACGCCTTTATGTGTGGCACATTATCCAGAATAAGTCGGTTCATAGCCAATGTGCGCATATCGTCTACTATCGAGGTCTCGCCTATCGCCTCCAAGCCATTGTTGGCACTGCGGAATTTCAGCGGAATGAAGGCGTTGAAGCCGCCTGTATTATCCTGCAACTCACGCAACCGCAAAAGGTGGTCGATGCGATGGTCGATACTCTCAATATGGCCATACAACATCGTTGCGTTGGAGTCGAAGCCCAACTCGTGCGCTTTGCGGTGCATCTCCAACCACTCCGCAGAGGAGCATTTGCCCGGGCAAATCTCGGCACGCACCCTCTCGTCGAAAATCTCGGCTCCTCCACCCGGAATAGACTCCATACCTGCCTCCTTCAATAGTCGCAAACCCTCCTCTATCGAAAGCCCGGCCTTGCGAATCATATAGTGCAACTCCACAGCCGTGAATGCCTTGACGCACACATCGGGCATAATGACCTTTATGCGACGTATCATTTCGGCATAGTAGTATATGTCGTGGTCGGGGTGTACTCCGCCAACAATATGAATCTCGGTAGCACCGCTATTTTTGCGAGCCTCAACCTGCGCCAACAACTCCTCCATCGAGTAGTCCCACGCCCCCGCCTCGCCCTTACGACGACGATAGGAGCAAAAACGGCACTCGAAGAGACAGATATTGGTAGGTTCGAGGTGGAAGTTGCGATTGTAGTAGACCTTATCGCCACTCTTGCGCTGCTTCGCCTCGGTGGCCAAACGAGCCAAGAGCCAGAGCGGAGCCTCCTCCCAGAGGAGTTTCGCCTCGGCAGCATCTATGCGTTCGCCACGCAACAACTTTTCGGCAATACTCTCTACGGTCATTCTATTTCGGCGCACGGCGGTAGAGGTATACCGCAATTATGGTGTAAATAATGTTTGGCAACCACACAGCAAACATCGTAGGCAGTGTGCCACCCTTGGCAAACTCCTCGAAAATTCGATTGAGCATAATGTAGGAGAAGCAGAGTGTGATGCCGATACCGATGTGCATACCCATACCGCCTCGTGTCTTGTGAGTCGAAAGCGACACTCCAATAAGCGTCAGGATAAATGTGCCTATCGGGTAGGAGTAGCGCGTATGACGCTCCACCTCGAATTGGCGAATCATATCGGAACCCTTTTCGCGTTGTTGCTCGATAAATTCGTTCAACTCGCTAATATTCATAGTCTTAACAAACTCCTGCATATTGCCCAACTCCACAACGTCGAGATTCAACAACGTATCGAGATTTCGGTGTTGTTCGAATGTCTCCTTACGCTCATCGTCGAGGTGGCGAGTGATGTATCGTTGTGCAGTCCAGCGTTTTGCTTCGTTATCGAATGCTGCATCCGAAGCCTCCAAGGTCGAACGCAAAGTGCCATTCTCGTACTTCTCGATAGCGAGGAACGAGGCGTGCATACTCTTTGGGCTGAAACCTCGAAGGTAGAGGAAGGTTCCCGGCTCGATTTGACGGTAGATGTGACGCTCGTACTTCACCGTCTTGCGGCGTACAATATGCTGCTCCTCGAACGCCACGCAACTGCGTTGCGATATAGGGATAACCCACAGGCTCAACACCAACGATATGGTGGTGATGATGGCTGCCGAGACAAAATAGGGCCACATCAATCGGCGAAAACTCATTCCGCCCGACAACATAGCCACAATCTCGGTGCGGTGTGTAAGTTTCGACGTAAAGAATATGCAGGCGATAAAGGTGAACAGCGCACTGAACTGGTTTACGAAAAACGGCACAAAGTTCAAATAGTAGTCGAATACTACGCTCTTGAAGGTTGCTTGAGTGGCTGCAAAATCGTCAATCTTTTCGACATAGTCGAAAATAACCACAACAACTATAATCATCGCAATGGCGAATAGGTAGGTTCCCACGAACTTACGAATGATGTAGCGGTCGAGGATCTTCAACCCCGGCCACCAACTACGCCCTGTTTTGTATTGCGGTTCCATCATACTTTTAATTCAAAATGCAGAATGCAAAATGCAAAATTCAGAATGCAAAATTAGCTCTCCATTTCACTACTCACTGCTCTCTACTCTCTACTCTCTACTCACTTTATTATAGTCTTCTGCCGAGTTTCTCGACCATCATCGTCTTCCACGAAGCGAAGTCGCCCGCAATAATGTGGCGGCGTGCCTCGCCCACAAGCCACAAGTAGAAGCCCGTATTGTGCAACGATGCAATCTGCGCTGCCAGCATCTCGCCACACACAACGAGGTGGTGCAGATACGCCTTCGAGTATTGATGATCGACGAACGTCGTTCCATTCGCATCGATAGGCGAAAAGTCGTTCTCCCACTTCTTGTTGCGGATGTTTATAACACCCTCGCTCGTGAAGAGTTGTCCGTTGCGGCCATTACGGGTAGGCATAACGCAGTCGAACATATCCACACCACGAGCAATACCCTCCAAAATGTTTATCGGAGTGCCTACGCCCATCAAATAGCGAGGCTTGTCGGTCGGGAGTATCGCATTCACAACCTCAATCATCGCATACATAACCTCGGTAGGTTCGCCCACAGCCAAACCACCTATGGCGTATCCGTCGGCATTGTACTGCAACACATTTTCGGCAGCCTTGGCTCGGAGGTCGGGATAGCCACAACCCTGCACAATAGGGAACAACGACTGATAGTGTCCATACTTTGGCGAGGTCTTGTGGTACTGATTGAAGCAACGGTCCAGCCATCGTTCGGTCAGAGCCAACGACTTGGCAGCATACTCCTTCGGAGCATCGCCCGGAGGACACTCGTCGAACGCCATCATTATGTCGGCACCAATGGTGCGCTCCGTATCGATTACGCTCTCGGGCGTAAAGAGGTGGCGCGAGCCGTCAATATGCGACTGAAAGTGGCAACCCTCCTCCTTCAACTTACGGCACGCCGCAAGCGAAAAGACCTGAAAACCACCGCTATCCGTAAGCATAGGTTTGTCCCACGTCGAGAAGCGATGAACGCCTCCCGCCTCCTCCAAAATTTTCATTCCGGGGCGGAGGTAGAGGTGATAGGTGTTTGCCAAAATTATCTGCGCCTTCGCCTCATCGCGTACATCGCGATGAAAGATGCCCTTCATAGCGGCAGCAGTACCCACCGGCATAAAGATAGGGGTTTGGATAACACCGTGGTCGGTAACTATCTCGCCCGCACGCGCATTGGTCGTTGTGTCCTTATGTTGTAAAGTAAACTTCATAATCTTCTGCAAAATTACTAAATTCCACGAAATTTTGTGTAAATTTGCGAAATAATTGATGATACGACCATAAAAATGGAGAGAATTCAGACCGTAATATACAACACCTTAATGACTTACAGCACCGAAGAGATTATCCTCGGGGGTGCAGTTCTGCTGCTGCTAATCGTGCAAATTGCGCTCTACTTGGGCTTGTACGGCAAGATATATTCGTTCCGACTTGTCAATCGGGAGCAGATACGCGAGCAGGAGCCCGCCATTTCGGTCATCACCACGCTCTTTTCGGAGGATAACGAGTATCTCGACACCACACTCCCGATACTGCTTACACAGGACTATGCCGAGTTCGAGGTTGTGGTGGTGTATGTAGGCAAAAACAACGACTTCTTCGAGGATTTGAAGTCGCTACAACGCCTCTATCCCAATCTCTCGCCCATACACATAGACTATTCGCCTCAATACCCCGTATACTCGAAAATCGCTCTGAATGTGGGTATCAAGAGTGCAAAGTACGACTTTGTCGTAACCACATCGTCGGATGCTACGCCCTCGTCGGAGCGTTGGTTGTCGCTCTTGGCAAAGGGTTTCCTCTATGGCGACATATCGTTGGGCTACTGCGGAATGCAGAAAAAGAGCGGCTTTGCCAACTTCATATTCCGTGAATACGAGTACTGCAACTCCGTAGCGTGGATATCGTCGGCCATTCGTCGTCGTCCCTACGCAGCATCACGCAATGCGTTCGGCTTCAAAAAGAGCCTCTACTTCGAGGCCCGAGGTTTCAACCACCTCGATATGAATGTTGGAGAGGATGACCTATTCCTGCAAAAGATTGCCACACGCGACAACGTGAGCATCGTTCTCTCGTCGCGTGCCACCTGCTCGGAGTATATATTCGGAGATTGGAAGTGGTGGTGGAACAGGGTTAAGTTGTTGCACACCACCCACCGCTACTACCCGAAGTGGGCTATGGCACCCAACATTGCCGAACTCTCGTTGCGAGTGTTATTCTTTGCGGCGGTGATTGCGGCACTTGTGGTGTTGCCTTTCGAGTTGAAGATTGCCACTTTGGTGATGGTACTCATCCGATACTTCTTTGTGGTGTTTGTTACGCTGCGCAACACTCGCCGATTGGGCGAAGGGGGCTTGGTGGCGTTGCACTTCATCTACGACATTGCGGAGCCGATGGTGCGATTGGCAGTGGCGTTGGCATCGCACCGAATGCACAAAAATAAGTGGGCATAGAGTATGGCAGAGAGATACGACAGATGCGATGACCGTGCTTTGGCTAAAATGGTTACCGAGGGCGATAGTTCCGCCTTCGATACCCTATTTGCACGCCACAGCGAAGCCATACACACAATGTTGTATAAGTTCTCGGGCAACGAAGACGATGTGAACGATTTGATGCAGGAGGCCTTTATGAAAGCCTTTCTCAAAATTGGTCTTTACGACCCGAAGTACGACTTTGGAGCGTGGATATACACCATTGCCCGCAACACCTTTGTCGATTTCAGCCGCTCGCGCAAGAGCAATGCGTTGAACCCGCAAACCCTCTCGCCCGAGATTGACAACACGGCACAACTCTCGTCGCCAACACCCGAGGACTACATAATCAACGCACAGCAACGAGCGCAGATAGAGCGATACATCTCGATGCTGCCCGAGAACTACCGCCAACTCTTTGAGTTGCGATTCCTTGACGAGTATAGTTACGAGGAGATAGCCGAAAAGTTGGAGATGAAGTTGGGAACGGTAAAAACCCGCATATTCCGAGTACGCAATATGATGTGCAACCTTATCACCGAGGGTGAACAACAACCCGAAAAACAGAGATAACGATGGATAGCATAGCACTGATAGAGAGATATTTTCCGAACTTGACCGAGCAGCAGCGCGAGCAGTTCTCACGCCTTGGCGAGGTGTATGCCGAGTGGAACGCAAAGATAAACGTCATATCGCGCAAAGACGTGGAGCATATCTACCTCCACCACATCCTCCACTCGCTATCCATAGCCAAAGTGTGCCGTTTCGAGGATGGTGCCGAGGTGTTGGATGTCGGCTGCGGAGGTGGTTTTCCGTCGGTGCCGTTGGCTATTCTCTTTCCGAAGGTGCAATTTACGGCGTGCGACTCCATAGGCAAGAAAATTCGTGTGGTTGAAGGCGTTTGCGAGGCGGTAGGCATACGCAACATACGCACCGTAAATGGGCGTGCCGAGCAGTTGAAGCAGAAGTTCGACTACATTGTTTCGCGTGCCGTAACCGATATGCCAACCTTTATGGGTTGGGTGCGCGGGATGGTGCGCAAAGGCGAGAAGGGCTCGTTGCCAAATGGTATCCTCTACCTCAAAGGTGGCGATTTGAGCGAGGAGTTGCGGGCAAGTCGCCGCGAGTGGCAACGATACTACATTTCGGAGTTCTTCGACGAGGAGTTCTTCGAGACAAAGCAGGTGGTCTATTCACAAGAGCGATAACAATATGATGCTCCGCAAACTACTCCTCTCAATCGTTCTCGTTGCCTTAACCCTCTCGGTCGAGGCGAAAAAGGGTGTGCGTCGTGATTCGATAACTATCTACGGCGTAGTTTCGTGCGAGGGTATGCCATTGGCGGGAGTTCCCGTTTCGGACGGAGTGCATATCGTAAAGACCGACTCGTTGGGGCGTTACACAATAGCCTCGCATAAGTTCCAAAATACGGTATTTGTAATAACCCCTTCGGGCTACGAGCCGGAGTGTCGCAAGCGCATACTGCCTAAATTCTGGTCGTTGCTTCGCAAGAAGCGCGAGGTGGCAGAGCAACACGATTTTGTTCTGCGCAAGCGTGATCAGAGCAAGCACCGCATAATCTTTATGTCGAACCTCTTTTTGCAGAACTCGAACGACGATTTGATGCAGTTCAAACGCACGACCATACCCGGCGCACGTATGCTGAACGACGAAGTTCGTGACTCGATGGCTGTCTACACCATACTCTTGGGCGATATCAGCAACTGCCCGAATTGGTACTCGAGAGAGTTCGATGTGGGCGATGCGGTGTCGTTGATTGCATCGTTGCGCTACCCTACTATGCTCTATACGGTTATGGGCGATCAGGACAATGATGGCGCAGTACCCGGAACGGGCTTGACCGACTACTACGCCGAGCGTCAATATGTCTACACCTGCGGTCCGAAGTACTACTCGATGAATATCGGCGATGTTCACTATGTCGTTCTCGACAACACCGTATTCCGCAACGAGCCGGGCAAGGGTAAATACCCTGCCGAGATTGTGGGCAGACGCAACTACGACCGCTTCGTAACCTCCGACCAACTCGATTGGTTGCGACGCGACTTGGCTTTGGTGAGCAACAAAAACACCCCCATAGTGGTGTGTATGCACCAGACGGCATTCATCGCCAACTCGAAACGTCGTATATCGAAGCGTTTCAGCAAGCCCGAACTGCTCGACTCACTAACCAACTGCTTCAAGGGGTACAAGAATGTTCACTTCGTAACTTCGGGTTCGATGGATCGTCGCATCTCGCGAACTCGCGAACTGCCAAACATCACCGAACACTCACTCGCCTCGACATCGGGCGATAGGTGGCGTACAGGCTACGAAGGATACGAATTGATAAACTCGGGCGGTGTGCCTGCGGGGTTCGAGATTTTCGATGTTAAGAGTAACAAACTCTCGTGGCGACACGTATCGCACGAGGGAGATTCCACCCCATTCCGCGTCTACGATATGGCAAAGGTGGGGGCATACTATCGCGAGAATCTGGATATGCAGAACCTCATTCGCGAGTTCCCAAAAACAGTTATCAACTACGGAACACCCGACTTCGCAAAGTATATCTACGTAAATTGGTGGGGACACGAGCGAGGAGCCAAGTTGGAGGTTTTCGAGGATGACAAGCCACTGCGAGTACGTCAAATATGGCAGGCAGACCCACTATATGTAACAACCTCGATGGCTACAACGCTGCGCAACAGCCGCAAAAAACCACGCCTCGGGCGCAACAACTGCCAACATATGTTCCGCGTGCAGCGCACATCACAAACCTCCACCATAAAGGTTAGGACAACCGACCGCTTTGGCGTTGTTCACGAGGAGATTATTAAGGAACATAAGACCTTTTTGCCGAAATAAGGGGATCTCCTACCTACAATTTAAGCGAGGAGATTGCCACGTCTTGTACCAAGACTCGCAATGACGCGTACACACCTAAAGCAGATAATTCCGTTATTTTTTTGCGAAGTGAGGGGGGGGGATAAAAGCGGAGCATACTTTGACGTATGTGAGTATTTGGGCATCCGATGCTTTCGTGCAAAAAGAACTCATCAGAACGGCTACATCAATATAAATAATCGTCAATGATGAGATTATTTTTGTGCGATGTTAGGCGACAAAAGCGCAGCATAGTAGACCTATGTGAGCATTTTGGCGACCGACACATTCGTGCAAAAAAACTTATCAGAACGATTATTTGGCAGTTTGAATTTTTTGCCTTATATTTGCAGTGCAATAACAGTTGGAGTTTCAATCTAATGGGTTGAAATTCTTTATTTTTTTGTTGTTTTTTAGTAGAAATAGGTAAAATTTAAGGATATTATGGCACAGATTAACTACCTTACAGCAGAAGGTTACAAGAAATTGAAAGACGAACTCGACCATATGCGCTCGGTGGAGCGTCCCGCTGCCGCTGCCGCTATTGCAGAGGCTCGCGATAAGGGCGATTTGTCGGAGAATGCAGAGTATGATGCAGCACGCGAGGCACAGGGTTTGTTGGAGATGCGCATAGCACAGTTGGAGGCAACACTGAACAACTCGCGCGTAATTGACGAGAGCAAAATCAGCAAAGATAAGGTGCAGATTTTGAGCAAGGTAACGCTGCTCAACCACAACAACAAGCGCGAGGTTACCTACACCATCGTGTCGGAGAATGAGGCTAATCTCCGCGAGGGTAAGTTGGCTATTGGAACTCCTATCGCAAAGGCTCTGCTCGGCAAGAAGAAGGGCGAGGTGGTAGAGGTTACAGTTCCTGCCGGCGTTATCAAGTTCGAGATTCTCGATATATCGATCTAACGAATATTGGTTAATAGGGAGATGAGTAGGGTGTGTCTGACAAGTTTTAGACACACCTTTTTTAGGCTGCAACTTTGATATTTCAATAGTTTTTGCCATATTTGTTGAAAGTTTTGATGCGATGAAGAGATTATTTGCAACTATATTGGCTGTGTGCGCAATATCGGCAGTATCGGCACAGCAAGTCTACCGCACCGAGTTCTCGGTGTTCGACACCCGCGACAATGCGCTAAAAAACGACCACTCGCAGACCGAGCGACATATCCGTTTCGCACCCAAAAGGTTGGAGGTGGTAAACAAAGTGGAGATCGTGGGACAGAGCGTCGATATGCCTACGGCGTGGAGCGACTACAACATCTACCTCCACATTCAAAATAGCGGCAGAGCCTACGATTTGGTGGTAAACGAGCAGTTGGTTGCATCGGCAGAGGAGGCACACACGCCATCCGACTTTCTTCTCTCGCCCTATCTGCGACAGGGCAAAAACGAAATTCTGCTGTTGCTGCGCGACTCGCAATACCCCGAACTACAAGGAAGCATTGCGGGTAATGCGGTAGAGCCATTTCGCGGCTCGTACCTCTTTGCACAGCACCGCCGTCATATCTACGACTACGACGCACGCATAGTGCCAAACGGGAAGGAGTTGATGCTCGAACTCGATATAGCCATACGCAACGACTTCAACTTCGAGGAGGTGGTGCAGGTGGGTTACGACATCTACTCGCCCGAGAACAAACTCCTCGACTACACGGTGCGAGAGTTCGCCGTAGCGGGGCGCAGCGTGGATACCCTCCGCATACGCACCAAACTCGGCGAGGAGAGCCGCTTCTTGTGGAGTGCAACAAATCCGCAACTCTACCGCCTTACGCTCTACACAAAGCGCGACGGCAAACCTCGTGAATATATATCGTTCCGTCTCGGTGCCGGCACTACCACATTTGCCAACGGAAAAATTGTGCGCAACGGTAAGGAGGTGGTCGTAAAGTCGGCTCGATACAATGCTCGCACAACCTATGCCGAGGCTCTTGCCGAGATTAAGGCGTTGAAGGCAAAGGGCATCAACACCCTACTGCCCGACACCCCACAACCCGAGTGGTTCTACGACATCTGCGACGGCTTGGGCGTGTATGTTGTGGAGCGTGCAACAATACACCCCGAGATGCAGGCAGAGAATCGCAAAATTGGCGGCACGCCGTCGAACAACCCTGCACTTGTGGGCGAGTATATAGCACGACTGAAGGCTATGTACTACCGCACCCGCAACCACTCGTGCATAGTGGCATACGCTCTCGGTGGCGATAAGGCGGGCAATGGCTACAATATGTACAAAGCGTACCAATGGCTCAAAAGCGTGGAGAGACATCGAGCCGTAATCTGCACCTCGGCAGAGGGGGAGTGGAATACGGATGTGGCAGACATTAGCCACCGGCTAAATTAGAAATTACTTTTAGGGAGTTTCGAGAGTTTAGGGAAATAATTTTGCATTTTGCATTCTGCATTCTGCATTTTTAATTAAAACCATTGCATTTCGTTAGCCGAAGTGCAACACAAAAAGAGCCCATCGGAACACAGCAAAAAAAGAAAATTGGAGGCGATGAGGCTATTTTTGTGATAAACGAGGGAACGAAAGCGCAGCATAGTATGCCTATGTGAGCATTTCGTTTACCGACGAGCAGTGCAAAAAGAGCCCATCGGAACAATTTTAACTATGAATATAGAACTAATAGTTGTCGGCAAGACCGATATGAAAGAGGTGGATGCGCTGGTGCAGATGTACTCGAAGCGCATAAACCACTATGCCAAATTCGGGATAACATATCTGCCCGATTTACGCAATACCAAAAACCTCTCGGAGCAGCAGCAAAAGAGTGCCGAGGGGGAGATGTTGTTGGCCGGAATTACAGCGGGCGACTACGTGGTACTGCTCGACGAGGCAGGCGAGGAGATGAGAAGTGTAGCCTTTGCACAGTGGTTGCAAAAGCGAATGAATAGCGGTGTACGCAGGTTGGTGCTGATGATTGGTGGCCCCTACGGCTTCTCGGAGGAGGTATACGCACGCGCCAACTCGAAAATATCACTCTCGAAAATGACATTCTCGCACCAAATTGTGCGTGCCATTTTTACCGAACAACTCTACCGAGCCTTCACAATAATCAAAGGCGAGCCGTACCACCACGAGTAGAGAGTAGAGAGTAGAGAGTAGAGAGTAGAGAGTAGAGAGTAGAGAGTAGAGAGTAGAGAGTAGAGAATAGAGAGTAGTTAAAATAGATAGGCAAATCGTTGCGATTTGCCTATCTATTATTTTGGAGTTGTTTAGGGTTATCTCTTTGCCTTATTGCTTTGAGGATCGAATATGCTATTCAGCAGATGTGCGAGGCGGTAGCCTGCGTACTGCAACTGCCGGTCGGCAAGAGCAACCATCTCATCGTGTTGCTCCTTCGGAATCTTGGCGAAATCCTCGCCCGGAACGATATACTTGAACGATGCTCGATTATCCTTAACGCACTGCTTAACCCAGTCGGTGATGGTACCCTTACAAACTTTCTTAATCTCGCGCTTGGAGAGGGTGTTCAACTCCTCGTTGAACTTCTCGCAGTGCCAACCCTTATGAAACAGTGCCGGCGAGTTGTCCCAAAAGCCGTGATATCCCATCTTACGGCCCTTATACTTAAATTTCAATGCCTGCGAATATTGAGGATGCCACTTCGGCTTCTTCCAATCGAACGGTGGGGCCAAATAGCGATTGTGCGATGGGCAGTGAAGGTCAACGGCAATGTGGGTAATAAGTTTAAGGTTGAGCGACACGAGCGAGTCGGGAAGGCTCTTGTACTCCTTCATCTCATTCATTATGCGTTTGAGTTGAACATAGCCGCTGTGGCCATCGAGTTCGACGATGTTGTTCTTCTCATCAACAGCAACATTGTGCCACCAATCGAGCGGCTCATACGGAATGGTGCAACGATAGTGGTCCATCCACGTAGCGTAGTATGTGAGCGTATGTGGGAGATACTTGCGAATCTCGGCCTTGGTCTTGGAGGTGAGATTCTGCTCCGCCATATATACCGCAGCGTGATGCGCCACAGTACCCCACGCCTTCGCCTCGAACGACGCTCCCAACGCAAATACTACTGCCAAAAGGAGAAAAATTGCTCTTTTCATAGTTTTGTAGGTTTGGTTTATATACTACAAAGGTAATAATCAATTTTTGATTTTGCAAAAATGGGAGCGTGAGACAAAAAATGAGAAAGAAAATAAAAATGATAAAAAACACCCTGCATATAGCAACAAAAAAATTGCCTTACAGATAGCAACAAAAAAATTGATTTTAAGCAGATGAGAGCAAGGCTTGCGAAAAACCCACCCCGCAGCATACTTGGCACACTGCAACCAGAAAATGTGAGGAAAAATTGGATAAAAAGTGATTTTACAAGGCACAAGAAGAGAGCCATCGCGCAGCATACTCGGCGTATGTGAGCAGATGGCTCTCGATTGTAACGCAGTAAAAGCCTTTTTAGGCGATTTTTACCACATTTTTACATTTTCTTGCCGACATTAGTCTTCTTTGCAACCTTCGCTGCGGTAGCCTTTGTAGCAGTTGCTTTTGGGGCCTTTGCCTTTGGAGCCTTTACTACTGTAGCATCCTCTACCGAGTCGGTAGCCTTCTTACCACGCGAACGACGGGTCTTTGGCTTTGCCTCGGCTGCTGGTGCAGCGGCTGGAGTTACACCGAGTGTGTATGCCTCGTTGAAATCAACGAACTCGATGATACACATATCAGCACCGTCACCCAAACGGAAACCGGTCTTCAAAATACGGGTGTAGCCACCTGGACGCTCTGCAATCTTTGGAGCGATAGTGCGGAACAACTCCGTAACTGCCTCCTTCTGCTTGAGGTACGAGAATACGATACGGCGCGAGTGGGTAGTGTCCTCCTTCGAGCGTGTTACGAGTGGCTCTATGAACTGACGTACAGCCTTCGCCTTGGCAACAGTCGTCTCGATGCGCTTGTGGAGAATCAAAGACGAAGCCATATTCGACAACATCGCCTTACGGTGTCCTGCCTGACGGCCGAGATGATTGAAATTCTTATTGTGTCTCATAATTATTCTTTATCAAGTTTGTAAATTGATACATCCATTCCGAACTTCAAATCGAGCGATGCCAACAAAGCGTCTAACTCTGTGAGCGACTTCTTACCAAAGTTACGGAACTTGAGAAGGTCATTGCGATTGAGTTTTACCAAATCTCCAATGGTCTCAACATCGGCTGCTTTGAGGCAGTTGAGTGCGCGTACGCTCAAATCCTTGTCTACCAACTTGGTCTTGAGCAGTTGTCGCATATGCAACTCTGGCTCGTTCAACTCGATCTCCGATGATACCTCGTCGAAGTTGATTGTCATCTTCTCGTCCGAGATAAGCATAAAGTGCTGAATCAGGATCTTCGCTGCCTCGCGTACTGCATCATACGGCTTGATGGAACCATCAGTTGTAACCTCAAGGGTCAACTTCTCGTAGTCGGTACGCTGCTCAACTCGATAGTTCTCCACCTCCATCTTTACGTTTACGATTGGAGTGTGGATTGAATCGATTGGCAACAAACCAAACTCTGCGTTCTCCGGTGCATTCTCCTCGGCTGGAACATAGCCACGGCCCTTACCAATGGTAATAACCATATTCATCTTTGTTCCAGGAGCAAGGTGACAAAGAACCAAGTCCGGATTGAGAACCTTGAACGATTGCAAGAAGTTTGAGAGGTAGCCCGCAGTAAGTTCTGTTACGCCTACTACGTTGATTGTTGCTCGCTCGAACTCCTCACTCTCGACGGTGCGAATGAAGCGAACCTGCTTGAGGTTCAGGACGATATGCATAGTATCCTCCATTACGCCCGGGATAGCGGCAAACTCGTGGTCAACGCCGTCAACCTTGATGGTTGTGATTGCAAATCCCTCCAACGAAGAGAGCAATACGCGGCGCAAAGCATTACCGATAGTCGTCGCATATCCTGGCTCCAACGGACGGAATTCGAATCTTCCGAACGATGCGTTAGGTTCCTCTACGATCAATCTCTCGGGTTTTTGAAATGCTAAAATTGCCATAATGTTATTGTGTGTTAGGTGTTACTATTTAGAGTACAACTCGACGATCAACTGCTCCTTGATGTTCTCCGGAATCTCCTCACGCTCTGGACGTGCCAAGAACTTTCCGCTCATCGAAGCGCCATCCCACTCCAACCAAGCGTAACGGCTGTGGTTGGTGCCGAGCAACGACTCGGTGATAACCTCCAAAGTCTTCGACTTCTCGCGTACCGATACTACATCGCCTACACGCAACGAATACGATGGAATGTTAACTACGTTACCATTAACACAGATGTGACGGTGCGAAACCAACTGACGTGCGGCTGCACGTGTAGGAGCGATACCCAAACGGTATACTACGTTGTCCAAACGGCACTCCAACAACTTCAACAAGTTCTCACCGGTGATACCACCCATACGAGCCGCAGCGTCGTAGGTACGAGCAAACTGCTTCTCCAACAATCCGTAGGTGTACTTTGCCTTCTGCTTCTCGCTCAACTGTACGCCGTACTCCGATACCTTCTTGCGCTTGCGGGCAAGACCGTGCTGTCCCGGTGGTACATTGCGCTTGTCGAGAGACTTGTCGGCACCATAAATTGCCTCACCAAAGCGGCGGGCGATTCGAGTTTTTGGTCCTATATACTTTCCCATTGTTTTTTACTTTTTTTGTTTGATTAAGTTTTTTAGTGATTCTCTTATGTGCATCGCGAATAAATTATACACGACGACGGTTTGGAGCGCGGCATCCATTGTGTGGCAGTGGTGTTACGTCGATAATCTCGGTAACCTCAATGCCTGCACCGTGAATTGTACGTACTGCACTCTCACGGCCCTGACCCGGACCCTTCACATAAACCTTAACCTTACGCAATCCCATATCAAAGGCAACCTTGGCGCAATCTGCTGCTGCGGTCTGCGCTGCATAAGGGGTGTTCTTCTTCGAACCACGGAAGCCCATCTTACCAGCCGACGACCAACTGATAACCTCACCAACCTCGTTTGTGATGGTAATGATGACATTGTTGAAGGTAGAGTGTACGAAAGCCATACCATTCGCACCAACCTTAACGACCTTCTTCTTAACTGATGTTGTTTTCTTTGCCATAATTCTTCACTATTACTTAGTTGCCTTCTTCTTGTTTGCTACAGTCTTCTTCTTACCCTTACGTGTACGAGCGTTGTTCTTGGTGCTCTGTCCACGTACCGGAAGACCAATACGGTGACGGATGCCTCGGTAGCAACCGATATCCATCAATCGCTTAATGTTCAACTGTACGAGCGAACGAGCCTCACCCTCTACCTTGATATCCATCTCGGCAATGGCTGCACGGATTGCTCCAACCTGCTCATCTGTCCACTCGTCTACCTTAATGTCGTAGCTAATGCCACACTTGTCGAGGATCTTCTGTGCTGTGCTGCGACCAATTCCATAAATGTAGGTCAAGCCGATCTCTCCTCGCTTATTCTTTGGTAAATCTACACCGACTATACGTGCCATAAATCTTTCTTTTTCTTTGTTTGTTAATCGTTATTTACCCTTGGCGCATTTTAAACTTTGGATTCTTCTTGCAAATCACATAGAGTTTTCCCTTGCGACGAACAATCTTGCAATCCTCGCTTCTTTTCTTAATTGATGCTTTTACTTTCATAACTTTTCAAGCAATCTTTTGTTATTTGTACCTAAAGGATATACGACCCTTACTCAAATCGTAAGGAGTCATCTCCACTTTTACTTTATCTCCCGGAAGAATCTTGATATAGTGCTGACGCATCTTTCCGGAGATATGGGCCGTGATAACGTGTCCGTTATCCAACTCAACTCGAAACATTGCATTCGACAACGCCTCGGTTACAGTTCCGTCCCTTTCAATAGCAGTCTGTTTTGCCATCTTGAGTTTCGCTTTTTTAACAGGTATTGCGCCCGACTTCGCCGAACTCTCTACCCAAGTGAATTTTCGATAATACTAAAATCTGTAAGCACATCGGGACCATCTTTGCGAATAGCAACAGCAAACTCGTAGTGTGCTGCCGGCTTGCGATCGCGCGTTCTGACTGTCCAGCCGTCACGCTCGAACACTATCGCTCTGTTTCCCATCGTAATCATCGGTTCTATGCAGATGACCATTCCCTCTTTCAACAAGGGGCCTCTGCCTCGCAAACCATAATTTGGCACCCCCGGCTCTTCGTGCATTTTTCGACCCAGTCCGTGTCCTTCCAATTCGCGCACTACGCCATAACCGAAACTCTCGGCGTAGTCTTGCACAGCGGCGGAAATGTCGCCTACGCGATTTCCTGCCTTCGCCTGTGCTGTACCTCTATAAAGAGCCTCTTTGGTGACCTCCAGAAGTTGGCGAACATCGTCCACTACCTCACCTACGGCAAACGTATATGCCGAATCACCCACAAACCCCTTCATAAAGGTGCCTACATCGACCGATACTATATCGCCCTCCTTTATTACGATGTTGTCCGAAGGGATACCGTGTACCACCTGCTCGTTCACCGATACGGTAATCGATGCGGGGTAACCCTGATATCCAAGAAAAGCCGGAGTTGCACCGTGTGAACGGATAAAATCGTCTGCAATCTTATCCAACTGCTTCGTGGTTACGCCCGGTTTGATGTGGCGACCAACCTCGGCGATGGTTTTACTCACCAGGAGGTTGTTCTCACGGAGCAACTCGATCTCTTCTTCTGTTTTCAGATATATCATCTTCGAACTCGATGTATTGGCTTTTTAGTGACGACCCTGAATACGTCCGGTCTTCATAAGACCATCGTAGTGACGATTCAAAAGGTGACTCTCTATCTGCTGCAGAGTATCAAGAACCACACCTACCATAATCAGCAACGAGGTACCTCCGAAGAAGTATGCGAACGACTGCTGGATACCTATCTTCATTGCAACAGCAGGCAAAATTGCTACCAATGCAAGGAAAATAGAGCCAGGAAGAGTGATTCGAGTCAGAATACCATCGATATACGCTATGGTTGCCTTACCCGGCTTAACGCCCGGAATGAAACCACCGTTACGCTTCATATCGTCGGCCATCTGTTGAGGGTTGATGATAATCGCGGTATAGAAGAAAGTAAACACGATTACCAACACTGCGAATGTAAAGTTGTACCAGAAGCCGGTCATATCAGCAAATGCTGCTGCAAAGCCCGGTGCGATGTTTACAAACAACATTGGGATGAACATCAACGCCTGTGCAAAGATGATAGGCATAACGTTTGCCGCATTCATCTTCAAAGGGATGTACTGACGAACACCTCCGTACTGCTTGTTGCCAACAATACGCTTCGCATACTGTACAGGAATCTTGCGAACTGCCTGTACCACTGCAATGGTTGCCATAAATACTACAAAGAGAACCACCAACTCTACGATAAACATAATCAACGAACCTGTGCTGCCCAAACTTGCGGTCAACTCGGTCATCAAGGCGTGTGGCAAACGAGCCACAATACCGATCATAATTATCAACGATACGCCATTACCGATACCCTTGTCGGTGATCTTCTCACCGAGCCACACTACGAACATAGTGCCGGCGATCAAAACTATCGTTGCGTATACCGCAATCCAGAACTCACTGATACCGCCAAATGCGTTGAACGCTGCAGCAGGTACCTGATTGTGAAGGTTTGCCATATAGGCAGGACCCTGCAATGCAAGTACGCCGATGGTCAAAAGGCGTGTCCAGTTGTTAATCTTGCGGCGGCCGCTCTCACCCTCTTTCATCACCTTCTGAACGGCAGGAACCATCATACCGAGAAGTTGGATGATAATCGAGGCTGTAATATACGGCATAACTCCGAGTGCGAAGATCGACGCATTGGCAAATGCACCACCAGAGAATACGTTAAGTAAGCCCAAGAGGCTGTTCTCTTCCATCTGGTTTGCCAAGTCGGTACCCGCGCGCAACACGTTAGGGTCGATACCCGGAATTACCACGTGACAACCCAAGCGATATACCAAGATCAAGAGAACTGTGTAGATAATACGCTTACGCAACTCCTCGATCTTAAATATATTCTTGACTGTCTCTAAAAACTTCTTATTGGTAAACATCAAGGCCACAGCGACCAAGAGGACGATACCAACAATCAGGAAATTATTCATAGAAATTTAGGTTTAGCCTGTTACAATTTTACGACGCTACCACCCGCTGCAACGATAGCAGCCTCTGCGCTCTTCGAGAAGGCGTGGGCTGTTACGGTCAAAGCGGCAGTCAAAGTGCCATTTCCCAATATCTTCACACGGTCGTTGCCCGATACGAAACCGGCTGCTACCAATGTGTCGATGTTAACCTCCTTAACACCGCTCTTGGCTACGAGAGCCTCGAGAGTCGAGAGGTTGATTGGCTTAAACTCTACTCTTTTAAGATTCGTGAAACCGAACTTTGGAAGACGACGCTGCAATGGCATCTGACCTCCCTCGAAGCCCAACTTCTGCGAATAGCCAGAACGAGACTGCGCACCCTTGTTACCACGAGTCGAGTAGCCTCCGTGTCCTGAACCTGCACCACGGCCTACACGCTTATCGTGGTGTGTCGAACCCTTTGCGGGTTTAAGATTATTGAGTTCCATTTACTATTCCTCCTTCTTTGTCTTTGTTACTTTCTTTGCTGCCGGCTTCTTTGCAGGGGCCTTCTTTACAGGTGCCTCTGCTACTGCCTCCTCTGCTACCGGAGCCTCTACCTTCTTTGCAGCCTTCTTTGCTGGAGCCTTCTCCTCTACTACCTCAACCTTTACCAAGTGCTTCACGCGAGTGATCATACCCAAGATGATAGCCGAGTCGCTGTGAGTTACAGTCTGGTTAATTTTGTGAAGTCCGAGTGCATCGAGGTTCTTGCACTGCTGTGCAGTCGAACCGATACGGCTCTTAATCTGTGTAATTTTCAATGTTGCCATAGTTCTTCCCTAAAAATTAACCGTTAAACACTTGCTTGAGTGAGATACCACGAGTCTGTGCCACTGTGTATGCGTCACGCAACTCGCAAAGCGCACCTACGGTAGCCTTAACGAGGTTGTGTGGATTCGACGAACCCTTGCTCTTTGCAAGCACGTTCTTGATACCTACCGACTCCAACACTGCACGCATCGCACCACCGGCGATGATACCTGTACCCGGAGCGGCCGGACGAATCATAACCTCCGAACCACCGAAACGCATCTCCTGCTTGTGAGGAATGGTACCGTTGATTACAGGAATACGAACCAAGTTCTTCTTTGCATCCTCTGTTCCCTTTGCGATAGCCGAAGCAACCTCCGATGCCTTACCGAGGCCATAGCCTACAACACCGTTCTCGTTACAAGTCGGAGGCCAAGCGGTCTTAGGAAGACAACATCATTTTTCAACTCCTTGGCTCACAGAACGACATGGCTACGATCCGACTTATTGTTGTAGTAGGTAACGAGAACGGTGTTGTAGGCTATGGCCTCGGTAAGGCATCGGAGGTTGCTGCCGCTATCGCAAAGGGAACAGAGAAGTCGGAGGCCAAGCGGTCTTAGGAAGACAACATCATTTTTCAACTCCTTGGCTCACAGAACGACATGGCTACGATCCGACTTGGTATCGAGACAGTTGCGTTCGATCGTAACGGTTATTTGTACCACGGTAGAGTAAAAATGTTGGCAGACGCCGCTCGTGAGGGTGGTCTTAAATTCTAAGC
>JAZQML010000049.1:0-3255 GCA_045543395.1 Alistipes sp.
AAACAACTATGAAAAAGATTTTCTTTGGAATCGTGGCATTGGTGGCAATGGTTGCTACTTCGTGCCAGCAGTTTGACGAGATCGACGTTGTCGGCGGTCAGACTACTACTGTAACCGTAAATCTCTCTACTCCGGAGATTGCAAACCGTGCTTTCGGCGACGGTACTACTGCTACTCACTTGCAGTATGCTGTTTACGATGCTAATGGCAACGCATTGAACGTCTACAAGAAGGAGAACGAGACTATCAACATCAGCAAGCAGATTGAGTTCCAACTCACTACCGGCAACACCTACAGCGTGTTGTTCTGGGCTGCTGCTCCTTCGGCTCCTTACACCGTAGATTTGGATGCCAAGACTATGGTTGTAGATTACACAAACCCTGTTTGCAGCGACGAGAATCGTGACGCATTCTACTACTACGGCTCGTTCACCGTATCGAACGGTATGGCTCCTATTCAGGCTGACTTGAAGCGTCCTTTCGCACAGTTGAATATCGGTACTAGCGACTATGCTGCTTCGGCTGCTGCGGGTCACACCGTATCGCACGCAAAGGTAAAGGTTCCTGTTTACACCAACCTCGACTTTGTATCCGGTAATGCTACCAACAAGCAGACCGTAGAGTTTGGCTATGCGGCTATCCCAACTACCGAGGACTTCCCTGTTACCGGTCACGAGTATATGGCTATGAACTACCTCTTGATGAACACCACAAAGGAGACTGTTGATGTAGTATTCACTTACGCTACCGACGCTACCGGTGCTGCTGCAAAGGAGCGCACTGTTGGCGCTGTGCCTGTTCAGCGTAACTACCGCACCAACCTCTATGGTCAGTTGCTCACCGCTTCGGCAAAGGTTAATGTGGAGATTAAGCCGGAGTACGATGATGACAACAAGTATGGTGCTATCGATGGTCAGGTATATGTAAAGGTTGCTAATGCAGCAGAGTTCAACGCTGCATTCGCTGACGAGAACATCGACCTCATCATTTTGACCGAGGATATCGTTTTGAATCAGGCTCTCACTCGTGCTGACGAGGTTGCAAAGGTATCGACGGGCAAGTCGCTCACTATCGACCTCAACAACTTCACCCTCAGCGCAACTTCGAGCGTAACCGGTAAGAACTACAATATGATCGATGTTTACGGTACTTTGACCGTAAAGAACGGTAACGTGGAGACCGAGCACACCGGCGACAATATGGTTTGGAACAACTGCAACGAGATTTTCCACGTTGGTGAGAATGGTGTTTTGAACCTCGACGGCGTAACTGCAAAGAACTTGGGTGGCACAAATATGGCTTATGTTGTTGATTTGACCAATGCAAAGAACATCACAGTTAATATCGAGAACTCTACTTTGGAGTCTACTTACATCCCTGTTCGCGTATTCAACAATATGGAGAATGGTGTAAACAATGTAACTATCGAGAACACCACTTTGAAGGGTAAGTACTGCCTCTGGGTACAGTTCTATCTTGGCGATGGCGCAAAGTACACCGAGGAGTCTTTGGCAAAGCAGTTGAATATCGACATCTTTGGCAATGGCAACACCTTCGAGTACACCGGCAAGTCTCCTGTACTCTATGGTGATAACAGCGCTATCTACTTCGATGCAGAGGGTAACCGTTTGGCATTGGATCAGGCTGCTCTTTCGGCTGCTCTCGCAGAGGGTGTTAAGCGTGTAGTTTTGGCTGATGGCGACTACGACCTTACCGGTTTGAATATCAATGGTGCTACCCTCGTTGGTGCAAGCAAGAATGTTGTTGTTAAGCCACACTCTTGCACTTACAATGGCGTAAAGGGCATTACCGAGGTTGCTATCGAGAATGTAACCCTCAATGTTCCGGAGAACAACTCGTACTGTGGTTTGCAGGGCTCGAAGGAGTCTTACAAGGACTGCGTTATCAATGGTCAGTATTGGTTGTATAGCAAGAACACCACTTTCGAGGAGTGCGTTTTCAACACAACAGATGCTAACAACTACAATGTTTGGACTTATGGTGCTGCTAATGTAGAGTTCACAAAGTGTACTTTCAACTCGGCTGGTAAGTCGGTTCTTATCTACAAGGAGTCTTTGGGTGGCGCAGACTACTATGTAACTTTCAACGAGTGCGTACTCAACGCTTCGGCTCCTGTTGATGGTAAGGCTGCAATCGAGATCGACTCGTCGTTCCCTAACGGCGGTGGCGGCTCTTACACTGTTGCCATCAACACTACTACTGCAAACGGCTTTGCAAACGGCAACGTAAGTGGCAACTCGCTCTGGAATCAGAAGAAGGGTAACAACGGCAACATCACTGTTGATGGTACGGTTGTTGCTATCGCAAGTGGCGCAGTTGTTAGCGGTGCAGACGACACCGAGCGTCAGGCTGCTCTCAACGAGGCATTGGCAGAGGGCGCAAAGGAGATTCTTCTCCCAGCAGGTAACTACACTATGCCCGCTTCAAGCAACTTCACAGCAGAGACAGTTATCAACTGCGAGGAGGGTACTGTATTTACAGGCACATCTGGTTTGAATATCAACGGTGCGACTATCGTTGGTGCAGAGTTTAAGAACGAGAGCGGCTATGCAGTAAGCGGTACTATCAACGGAACTCTCAAAGATTGCGTATTCGATTCGGGCGAGGCTCTTCGTTGGTGCTACACAACCGAGGGTACAACAACCGTATTCGAGAACTGCGAGGTTAAGACCAACTTCCGTGGTATCCACTTCGACGATATGAAGGGTGATATCATCTTCAAGAATTGTAAGATTAACGGCTTCAACGCTTTCGGCGGTACGGGCACTGTTACTTTCGAGAATTGTACTTTCGACCACGATGCTTCGAGTTACAACGGTTTGAACCTCTACGTTAACACCATTATCAAGAATAGCACCTTCGTATTCAAGAGTGGCAAGACCGACTTCGTTGATTTGGAGGCAGCGGGTGTGACTTTGACAATCACCAACTGCACTGCAACTCTCGACGGCGCGGCTACCGACATCGCTAACTTTGTTGGCGGTAGCAAGAAGGCTAACTGTACTGTTGTAATCGAGTAACAACAAATAAGGTGGTGGTGCAAATCACTTTGCACCACTACCCTACCAATCTGTTAGACTACATTTTAATAATAAACAACTATGAAAAAGATTTTCTTTGGAATCGTGGCATTGGTGGCAATGGTTGCTACTTCGTGCCAGCAGTTTGACGAGATCGACGTTGTCGGCGGTCAGACTACTACTGTAACCGTAAATCTCTCTACTCCGGAGATTG
>JAZQML010000050.1:0-48467 GCA_045543395.1 Alistipes sp.
TAGTGTGCAAGCACCCTCTGCTCTTGCTTCGTGCGTCGGTTCTGCATTTTGCATTCTGCATTTCTCTCGTCTAAATTCAAAAGTTTTCCGTTTTAAGTCGGATCGTAGCCATGTCGTTCTGTGAGCCAAGGAGTTGAAAAATGATGTTGTCTTCCTAAGACCGCTTGGCCTCCGACTTCATAGTGTGCAAGCACCCTCTGCTCTTGCTTCGTGCGTCGGTTCTGCATTTTGCATTCTGCATTTCTCTCGTCTAAATTCAAAAGTTTTCCGTTTTCCGCTTTCCGTTTTCCGTTTGTTTTTGTAACTTTGTGGCGTATTGTGTCCCTAACGGGACAAAGTGAGAAAGAAAACGAGAAAAATAAAAATAAAAAATTCTATGAACGAAAAGATTATTGCCCTCACGCAAGCGGTAGAGGCCTTTGCACCAAAGTCGTTGGCAGAGATTGAGGAGTTCCGAATCAAAATGGTAGGAAAGAAGGGCGAAATGACAGCCCTGATGGAGGAGTTTAAGACGGTTGCTCCCGAGCAGAAACGTGAGTTCGGTCAGAAGTTGAATGCACTGAAAAACAGCATCCTCGCAAAGATTAACGAGCAGAAAGAACTTCTCGAGCAGAGTGCTGCCGCTGTTCCGCAGATTGACGATATGTCGCGCCCCGGCTCTGCCGAGCAACTCGGCTCACGCCACCCTATATCGTTGGTTAAGCAGGAGATTATCGACATATTCTCACGCCTCGGCTACACCGTAGCAGATGGCCCCGAGATTGAGGACGACGACCACGTATTCTCGCGCTTGAACTTCCCTATGGAGCATCCTGCACGCGATATGCAGGACACCTTCTTTGTGGAGAAGGCCGGCTCGGAGCCTTCGGCTGACGACGTCTTGTTGCGTACCCACACCTCGTCGATTCAAGTGCGCACTATGCAGCAGCAACAGCCACCTATCCGTGTAATCTGCCCGGGCCGAGTGTTCCGCAACGAGGCAATATCGTACCGTGCGCACTGCATTTTCCATCAGGTTGAGGGACTCTACATCGACAAGAACGTATCGTTTGCCGATATGAAGCAGTCGTTGCTCTACTTCTCGAAGGAACTTTTCGGCGAGAAGACACAAATTCGTATGCGCCCTTCCTACTTCCCATTCACCGAGCCTTCGGCAGAGTTGGATGTATCGTGCAACCTCTGCGGTGGCAAGGGTTGCCCTGTATGTAAGGGTACAGGCTGGTTGGAGATTATGGGTTGCGGTATGGTCGATCCTAACGTATTGGAGGCAAACGGCATCGACTCGAAGGAGTACTCGGGCTTCGCCTTTGGTATGGGAGTTGAGCGTATTGCAATGTTGAAGTTTGGAGTGAAGGACTTGCGCCTCTACTTCGAGAATGACGTGCGCTTCCTCCACCAATTCGACTCGGTACTATAATTTCGGAGGATGAAGCGGTTTTGTGCCATATTGCTCGTTGCGCTATTCTGTTGCGGTTTTGTGCCGCAGCACCGACAGGCGCGTCCGGTGACTATTTCGGACTTATACACCGAAGCAATAAAGGCACTAACCATCAAGCACGATACGTTGGAGGCCGTTGGGGCTTTGGAGGCTATATTTCAGCGCGACACCAACTACGCCCCTGCGCTCTACCAACTATCCCGCATAACGAAGGTTCCCGAAAATGCGGCAAAATACGCCGAGCGAGCATATCGCTCCGACACTATCAACTACTACTATTTGGAGAACTATGGCGAGAGGTTGATCGATGCAAACGACTACAAACGAGCCCTTCCTGTATTCAAAAAGATAGTAGAGCGAAGCACCAACCCCAACCACTACCGCATACTTGCCATTCTGCTGGGCGATGCCAAAAAGAACGACGAGGCGTTGGCGGTGCTGGATAGTGCCGAGGTGCGCTTTGGTCGCATTCCTCCTATGAGTAGGATGCGTCAGCACTTCCTCTTGCGAATGGGCAGGCTCTTGGAGGCAGAGGCGGATGCAAAGAGAGGTGTTGCGGAGGCGCCCTACTTGGCAGACAACCACATAACACTCGGAAACATTTACGCCTCGACACGTCGCGATTCGTTGGCCATAGTGTCGTATCAGAACGCTATTGCGGTAGATTCGTTGGATGTAAACCCTTGGTTGGCTCTCGCCAACTACTATAGCCAAAAGGGCGATAAGTTGTCGTATCTCTCGCTCTTGCCCCGCATATTCCGATCCGAGCAGTTGTCGTTAGACGATAAGATTAAAGAGTGGAACACCATAGCCGCAGACAGAGCCGACTATCGCCGTTTCTACCCTCAATACGACAACATCATCAAACAACTCTACATCCTCAACTCCGACAATGCAACGGTGACGTCTCTCTACATCGACCACCTCATTGCATCGGGCGAGAAGGAGGAGGCGTTGAATATATATAAGCGCATAGCGCAGCGGGAGGATGCCGAGGAGACGGTATTCGAGAATATAGTCATCCTCGAGAGTTATCTCAACCACCCCGACTCCGTATCGCACTACGTTGCGCTCGGGTTGAAGCGTTTTCCAAACAGTGCGCGTTTTGCCATTTTGCAGGGCGACATTGCCCAAGATAAGAAGGAGTACGACAAAGCGATAGTGTTCTACGATAAGGCGCAAAAACTCCATAAGGATAATAGGGCGCGCTCCTATCTCTTTGCCAACATTGCCCAAGCAGAGTGGAAACTCAACAATGTGAAGGGGTGCTACAAAGCCTTCGACGAGGCTTTCAAGTGTGCCAAAGGCAACGACACCCTGCGCAGCGACCTCTACTCTATGCTCGGCGACATCCTCCACGAACGTGGCGAGAGTAAGCGTTCGTACCAAGCCTACGAAAAGGCTCTTCGCTGCTACGCGGACAATGCCGGTGCGCTGAACAACTACGCCTACTACCTCTCGCTCGAGGAGCGTGATTTAGAGCGTGCGTTGGGGATGATTGAGCGTGCGCTTCAACTCTCGGATAAGAACACCACCTACCTCGACACAAAGGCGTGGGTACTCTATAAACTCGGGCGTTATGCCGAGGCGAAAAAGGTGATGCAGCAGGCGTTGTCGCTCTACCGAGGCAAAGACCACACCTATGCGCTCCACTACGGCGACATCCTCCACGCTCTGGGCGAGGAGTTTATGGCAAAAAGTTATTGGCGTAAAGCGTTGGAGCAGGGTGCCGACAAAGAGGAGATTGAAAAGCGATTTATGCCCAAAAATGGGGCGCAAAAATAGATAAGCGATGTTGAAGAGACTCTACATACTAACCCTTGCGGTGTTGCTCTCGGTTGCTACCCCATCGGTGGCTCAAACCTCCAAGATAGAGCAGCAGCGCAAAGTCATTGCCAAGTTGGAGCAGAGCATCGCCAAAGAGGAGCGAGAGTTGGATCGCCTGAAAAAGAATAAGGCGTCGGCAAAGGAGCAGGTGGCTTCGCTCACCAAGCAGATCGAGCGCAGAAATACTCTTATCCGCGAAACCTCACGCCAGATAACCCAACTCACCAAAGAGGTTACAGCCTCCGAGCAGCGACTCCAATCGCTCGGTGGGCAACTCGTAGAATTGGACAAAAATGTGGGCGAGGTGGTGCGTGCGGCGTATCGAAACTACCGCTATCAGGACTATCTCACCTACCTATTTTCGGCAAAGAACTTCTCGGACATAGTACGCCGTGTGGCGATGTTGCGTGTGGCTACGGAGTATCGTGTGGGGCAGATAAAGCAGATTTCGGCCGTGCGTAGCGATGTGCAGGCCGAGCGCAACAACCTCGCCAAGCGTCGTGAGGAGTTGTCCGCCACCAAACGTCGTTTGGATGGACAGCGCACACGCCTTCGTGCCGATATGGCGGAGGCAAAGAGGGCCATAAACAAGATGTCGAGCAAGGAGAAGAGCCTTCTTCGTTCGAAGATGGAGCACGAGGATCAACTCAACGCAGCCATTAAGGAGTTGCGCAAACTCATCAAGGGCAACAAGGCGGGAGCCTCGTTCTCGGGCAAGACCGCAGGACTAAACCTTCCGGTTGTGGGCGGTAAGGTCAAGCGATATAAGGGCAATATGGCGGAGATTACAGGCAAGGAGGGCGCAGCCGTAACCTCGATTTACGAGGGTAAGATTGTAGATGTAAAACGAAATAAGGTGACCAACAAATACGATGTGTTTGTTGCTCACGGTGAGTACATTACATCCTATGCCAACCTCTCTGCCGTATCGGTAGCAAAGGGTGCTGTAGTGAAGAAAGGTCAGCGCATAGGCACCATCGGCTCGGCGGTGAACATCACCACTATGGAGTTGGAGTACAAGATAATCTTTGGAGTGTACGCCCCATCGCCCGATGTGAAACTCTCGGCAGCAAATTGCTTCAAAAAATAGCAGATATGGATATTGGCTTCTACACCGACGATTGCAACTATCGCCTACCTCAAAAGCGACTTATACGCCGCTGGTTGCGCGAGGTGGCACAACAGGAGGGTGGCTACACGATAGCCGAAATATCGTACGTTTTCTGCTCGGCAGAGCGTCATCGTGCGATGAACATCGAGTTCCTCGGCCACGACTACTTCACCGACATCATAACCTTCGACGACAGCAACCTGACAGAGGGTTATATTGCGGGCGATATATATATCGACATAGAAACGGTGCGGGACAATGCACGATTGTATGGCGCAACCGCCCGACAGGAGATGTTGCGTGTGATAGTTCACGGCGTGCTGCACCTCTGCGGTCAGAAGGACAAAACCCCTCGCGCCGAGAAGGAGATGCACCGTAAGGAGGATAAGTATCTCGCTCTGCTCGATAAATTGAGCCATTAGCCACAGCCCTTTATAGAGAGTGTTGGGAGTTAACTATACGCAAACAAAATCGGAAATGGTAGAGAATTTCGATATTATAGTGATAGGTGCGGGACACGCAGGTTGTGAGGCTGCTTCGGCGGCGGCTCGCAGGGGGTGTCGCACGCTCCTCGTAACGATGGATATGACCAAGTTTGCCTCGATGTCGTGCAACCCCGCAATAGGTGGCGTGGCAAAGGGACAAATTGTGCGAGAAATCGATGCCCTCGGCGGCGAAACAGGCATCGTTACCGATTTGACAACCATACAGTTCCGTATGCTAAACCGCTCGAAGGGGGCCGCTATGTGGAGTCCACGTGCGCAGTGCGACAAAGCCGCCTTCTCGGCAGAGTGGCGACAACGCCTCGAAAATCGAGAAAACCTCTATATTTGGCAAGATTCGGTTACGGAGATACTCTTTGACACCGAGGGCGAGAAACCCCGCGCAAAGGGGATAAAAACGCAAATGGGCGTGGAGTTCGAGGCAAAGGCGATAGTGCTGACCGCCGGCACGTTCCTTTCGGGGTTGATGCACTGCGGTCGCAACAACGCCCGAGGTGGTCGCGCAGGAGATGCAGCAGCCTATGGCATAACTGAATGTCTTGTAAATCAGGGAGTTGAAGTGGGCAGAATGAAAACCGGAACGCCCGCACGTCTTGATGCACGCACCATAGATTTCTCGATTTTGGAGATGCAGGCAGGCGACGAAAAGCCGTCGAAATTCTCCTTCTCCGACGAGACCGAGCCGGTACGCGAGCAGTTGCCTTGCTACTTGGTCTACACCTCGCAGGATGTTCACGACACACTACGCACCGGTTTCGAGGACTCGCCACTTTTCAACGGCACAATAAAGGGTATTGGCCCACGCTACTGCCCGAGCATAGAGGATAAGTTGAGAACCTTTGCCGATAAGGAGCAGCACCAACTATTCCTCGAACCCGAGGGGCGCACCACAAACGAATACTACCTTAATGGCTTCTCGTCGTCGCTGCCTTACGACGTGCAACTCGCTGCCCTTCACCAGATTAGGGGCTTGGAGAAGGTTCACGCCTACCGCACCGGCTACGCCATCGAGTACGACTACTTCCCGCCAACGCAGTTGAAGCACTCATTGGAGAGCAAACTCATTGATAATCTGTACTTTGCGGGACAAGTGAACGGCACTACGGGGTACGAGGAGGCGGCTGCGCAGGGACTTATTGCCGGCATCAACGCCTCGTTGCGTGTTGAAGGAGCCGAGCCTGTCATCTTGCAGCGTGACGAAGCGTATATCGGAGTGTTGATTGACGACTTGGTGGTTAAGGGTGTCGATGAGCCATACAGAATGTTCACCTCGCGTGCGGAGTATCGAATACTCCTCCGACAAGACAATGCCGATAGAAGACTCACACCTCTTGGTTACAAATTGGGGCTTATAAGCGAAAAGAGATTCGAAAAATTCAACGAAAAAATTTCGCGTGTAGATTCGCTTATTTCGTACACTCGTCAGCAAAGCGCGAAAATATGCGAAATTCAAAACTACTTAATTTCGCTCGGTTTGCCCGAAATTTCGCAGGGTAAAAAGATTTTCGACCTCGCTTTGCGCAACGATTTGACACTTGCAGGTCTGGTCGAGGCGTTGCCAAAACTCAGAAAATTTATAAGCGAAAAGGGAATTACCGAGAGCGATATTGAGGAGGCGGAGATTGAAATTAAGTATAGCGGATACATAGAGCGCGAACGACAAGTGGCAGAAAAACTGCACAGATTGGAGAATATCGCCATTCCCGAAGGGTTTGACTACTCATCAATGCAGTCGCTAACTATCGAGGCACGCCAAAAACTCAACCGCATACGCCCAACAACAATCGGTCAGGCATCTCGCATTCCGGGTGTTTCGCCAGCGGATGTAAATGTGCTTCTGGTTAAGTTTGGCAGATAGAGTACAATGTGCAACAAACAAAAGCAAAAAGGATTGTTCCACGAGGAACAATCCTTTTCTATTCAATTAGTAATCAGGCGATTATTCAACAACCACACACCAATTATGGATGTCGGGAACTCTGCCGTATTGAACATCTTGCAACGATTTATAGAGGTCCAACAACACAGGGCCAACCTCTTCGCCATAGTGAATTTTCTCGCCCGACTGCGGATCAAAAACATTGCCAAGTGGGGTTATTATTGCGCCCGTTCCGCACGCACCGCACTCATCGAACGACGGCAATTCGGCAACGTCAACAGGTCGTTGCTCGACTGTAAAACCCTTATCCTCTGCGAGTTGCATCAGCGAGTCGTTGGTAATCGAAGGCAATATCGAAGGCGACTTTGGTGTAATATAGGTGTCGCCCTTAATGGCAATAAAGTTCGCTGCGCCACACTCCTCAATATAGCGATGCTCCACCGACTCGGTATACAACACCGCACTATACCCCATTTCGTGCGCCTCCTCATAGGATAACATACTCGATGCGTAGTTTCCGCCCACCTTCACATCGCCCGTACCGAGTGGCGCAGAGCGATCTTGGTTTCGGTTAACCACGGCATCTATCGGGCGAATACCATCCTTGAAATATGGCCCGACAGGCGTGGCAAAGACACAGAAGCCCGCCTCGCTCGATGGTCGCACCGTCAAACGAGGGCGTGTACCAAAGAGAACAGGGCGGATATACAACGCTGCACGCGACTCGTAAGGTGGTAAAAACTCAATATTTCGACGCACTACGTCCACGCACGCCTCTACAAATTCGTCAGCAGAAACCATTGGCAGACACAATTTTCGTGCGCCCGAAGCCATACGCGCTGCGTGGGCATAGGGGCGGAAAATTCGCACCTTACCGTCCACTCCACGAAACGCCTTGATACCCTCAAAAGCCTGCAAACCATAGTTTAAGCACGCCGAACACATATGCACGGGAATATACTCACTTGTGGTGTACTCGGCATCCGACCACTTGCCATCCTTGTAGTATCGGCGGATATTTTCGCCGCCGGTCTCATTGAAATCGAAACTTAATTCGTCCCAATTTAATTCCATCTCATTTATACTTTTATGTGGGGTAACCTCCTCATTTCGATTTGGTTACGCCCACATTATAGACTATCGGTTCCACGTGGAACACTAACCTACCATTGCTCCGTTGTTGGTTTTTTCGTTTGGCTGAAGCAGACGCAAAGCACCCGTAGCATCCTCCGCCATAAGAATCATACCCTGCGAGGTAATGCCCTTAAAGTCGCGTGGAGCGAGGTTTACCAACACCAAAACTTGCTGTCCGACCAACTCCTCCGGCGAGAAATGCTCGGCAATACCCGACACAATCGTGCGCTTGTCGATGCCTGTGTCGATGGTCAGTTTGAGCAACTTCTTGGTCTTTGGCAACTTCTCCGCCTCGAGGATTGTCGATACACGAATATCCATATTCTGGAACTCGTCGAAGGTGCATTCTGCCTTCTGCGGCTCGGCCTTAACATCGGCAGCAGCGTTCTGCTTTGCAATCTCGGTAAGGCGATCCAACTGCTTCTGAATTACGTCGTCCTCGATCTTCTCGAAGAGCAACGAAGGCTCGCCGATATGGTGTCCCGAAGCGAGCAAATCCATCGCTCCGAGTCGCTCCCAACCGAACTTCTCGCACTGCAACATAGCGAGAATCTTGGCTGCCGAGAATGGCATAAACGGCTCGATAGCAACAGCAATGTTGGCAGTAATCTGCAACGCAATATTAAGTATTGTCTTTACTCGCTCGGCATCGGTCTTAATCAACTTCCAAGGCTCCGAATCGGCGAGATATTTGTTGCCAATACGTGCAAAATTCATCGCATCCTTCAACGCCTCGCGGAAGCGATAGTTCTCGATATTGGACTCCAGCGAAGCCTTAATCGACGACAACTCTGCGATTGTATCTCGGTCATAATCAGTGAGTTCGCCACACGCAGGAACCACGCCATCGTAGTACTTCTTGGTAAGCACCAACGCACGGTTTACGAAGTTGCCAAGCACCGCCACCAACTCGTTGTTGTTGCGTGCCTGATAGTCCTTCCACGTAAAGTCGTTATCCTTGGTCTCGGGCGCAGTGGCGCAGAGTGCATAACGCAAAACATCCTCCTTACCCGGGAAATCTACGAGGTACTCGTGCAACCAAACCGCCCAATTCTTCGAGGTCGAAATCTTGTTGCCCTCCAAATTCAAGAACTCGTTGCTTGGCACATTTTCCGGCAAAATATAGCCGCCGTGCGCCTTCAACATCGAAGGGAACACAATGCAGTGGAACACAATATTGTCCTTGCCGATGAAGTGTACGAGTTTGGTGTCCTCGCTCTTCCAATACTTCTCCCAATCGGGTGTAAGTTCCTTTGTAGCAGATATATAGCCGATTGGTGCATCGAACCACACATACAACACCTTACCCTCGGCTCCCTCAACCGGAACAGGAATACCCCACTCCAAGTCGCGGCTTACGGCACGTGGCAACAGACCGCCATCGAGCCAACTCTTACACTGGCCATAGACATTCGATTTCCACTCCTTATGGCCCTCCAAAATCCACTCACGGAGCATCTGCTCGTACTGGTCGAGAGGCAAGTACCAATGCTTTGTTTCGCGCTTTACGGGGGTTGCACCCGAGAGCGTCGAGCGTGGGTTTACCAACTCGTCAGGCGAGAGAGTTGAGCCACACACCTCGCACTGGTCACCGTATGCACCATCAGCACCGCATTTAGGGCAGGTGCCAACGATATAGCGGTCGGCGAGGAACGATTTTGCCTCCTCGTCGTAGAACTGCTCGGTGGTCTGCTCCACGAATTTACCCTCGTCGTACAACTTGCGGAAGAACGCCGAGGCGGTCTCTGCGTGTACGGGCGACGAGGTGCGCGAGTAGATATCGAACGATATGCCGAGTTTCTCGAACGAATCTTTGATTATGGCGTGGTAGCGATCTACCACCTGCTGTGGGGTTATACCCTCCTTTTTCGCCTTGATTGTGATAGGCACTCCGTGCTCGTCGCTTCCGCAGACCGATATCACATCGCGACCTCGCAAGCGGAGGTAGCGAGTGTAGATGTCCGACGGAATATATACGCCTGCAAGGTGGCCGATATGCACCGGCCCATTGGCATAGGGCAGAGCCGAAGTGATAAGATATCTCTTAAATTCCTTTGACATAAAACTGATTTTTGATTGTTCTAACCCACAAAGGTACAAAAAGAAACTAAAAAATAAAGTGAAATGCTAAAAACATTTGTTTTTAGAGGAAATTAGAAAACTTTTTCGGGGGTATGCAATGTTTTTGCACACATTTTATTATCTTTGCAAAAAACAACCGAAAACCAATTTACAAACTCAATATTATGACAAAAGCAATTAACCGTTACGTATGGCTGATAAACACCCTTATTCAGCGCAGAAAATTGACCTTCAAAGAGATTTGCGAACTCTGGGATAGGAGTTGCTTGAACGACGGAAAGCCGTTGGCTCTACGCACCTTTCATCAGCACCGAGAGGCGATAGCCGAACTGTTCGGAATAGAGATAGTTTGCGACCCCGACACCTACAAATACTACCTCGCCGAGCCGGATGCTTTGAAGAGAGATTCGGCACACCGCTGGCTCTTCAACTCGTTCGCCATAGCCAACACCATAGAGGCGGGGCGCAGTATGAAAAACCGCATTCTGTTCGAGGATATTCCCGGGGGAGCAGAGTATACCCAAACCGTAGTGGAGGCGATGCAACAGGGAAAGGTGCTATTTGTTGATTACAAGCCATTTAGACGTGAAAAGATGGATCTTTTCCTACACCCCTACGCTATGCGCGTATACAATAGACGCTGGTATATTATCGGCCGCTTTAAGGATAGCGAACATATACGCACCATTGCACTCGACCGCATCACCCGAATGAGAATTACCGACGAGTCGTTTACCGTACCAGAGGAGTTCGATGTTACCGACTACTACACCCACACGGTGGGCATCTTCGTGAACGATGAATTGAAGCCGCAGAAGGTTGTTTTGCGCACCTACGGCGAGGCTGCGGAGTATATGCGTTCGTTGCCTCTGCACTCATCGCAACGAGAGATTTTCAACGACGAGGGCGACTATAGCGATTTCGAGTACCACCTCAACCTTTCGCCCGAACTTACAGGTAAGATTCTCGCCCAGGGAGCGGGCGTGGAGGTGCTGGAACCGCAGGAGTTGCGCGAGAGGATAAAGGAGCAGTCGCAAGCGATTGCCGACCGCTACAAAAAACGAGGTTTTTGGAGATAATTTTTGGGTATGCAATGTTTTTGCATAGGCAGGTGATACCTTTGTCGCAGAGACAAAAAACAGAGAGATTATGAAATTAGCAGAATTTTTGGATGCGGCAATCCGTGAAAGCGAGGAAGGTAAGGTAGCAAGTCGCTATGAGATTGAGGGCGAAAAAACCTACAAAAACTATTTGAGCAATGGGGAGTGGAACGAATTTATCAATAATATGTCGGACACCCACAAGGCTCAATTCAAGAATGGTGGCGGTAGCGAGTTGAAAGAGGGGGATAAAACCCCACCTAAAATGGCAAGTTTTGGCTCGTCGAGCAGGTTTGTCTACAACCTTTTAGAGCGTGTATATGGCGAGGAGTTTGAGAGGGTTGAGTTCGAGAAAAAACTCCCAACGAGAGTTAGTAGGGGTGTAGTAAATTTGGATGGCTATATTCAGGGCGATTGCGAGGTCTTTATAGAGGCAAAATGCCGTGAAATTTATATCGACGAGAGTGCCTACCAAAAGGTATACAAGCAGATTGGTGTTGAGTTGTTGCCCAATTTTAGGTGGAAAGGCAACTATATTCGCCACTTCGATATCAAGCAGTTGATTTGTCATTTTTTGGCGATATCGGCAAGCGTGTTGGAGGGCAATACAAATCCTAATATCAAGTTTATATATCTGATTTTCAACCCGAAAGATAAAGATGTGGTTGAGCATATTGACAGCAAATATCGCGACGAGATTATAAAACAATATAATGCCACCCTCGCCGAGATTGAACTGTTTGATATGAAGAAACTCTTTGAGGATATATTTGCGTATCAAAAAAGAAAGGGCATCAAAGATTGTCCTGAATTTGAATTCGTTGTTGCCGACCAAAACACCATCGAAAAACACCTAAAATAGACTCGGTTATGGAGAGAAATATTTGCAAGCAGGGTACTACCCCGCTCCCATTCGTGCATCTGCACACCCACACCGAATACTCGTTATTGGACGGCATAGCAAAGATTCCGCAGTTGGTGGATAAGGCTATGGCGAACGGTATGCCGGGCATAGCGATAACCGACCACGCCAATATGTTTGGTGTGGCGGAGTTTGTCCACTATATAGAGAGCAAAAATCGTGAACTCGGCACCAATTTCAAGCCGATAATCGGTTGCGAGGTCTATGTTGCTCGCCGAGGTATGGCGCAAAAGAGTGGAGCCGTAGACTTTGCGGGTTACCACCTCGTACTGCTCGCCAAAAACCAAACAGGCTACAGAAACCTTTTGCAGATTGTGTCGAGGTCTTGGATAGAGGGTTATTATATTCGCCCACGCACCGACAAAGCCACGTTGGAGCGGTATCACGAAGGTCTGATTTGTTGCTCGGCGTGCATTGGCGGCGAGGTGGCGCAGCATATCCTAAACGACGATATCGAGGCTGCGGAGCGTGCTGCCGAGTGGTACAAAGGTGTTTTTGCCGATGATTACTATTTGGAATTGCAATACCACAAGCCAACCATCGAGCGAGCAAACCACAAAACCCACAAACTCGAAACAAAGGTAAATGCGGAGTTGGTGCGACTATCCGAAAAACTCGGTGTGAAACTCTTCTGCTCCAACGACATTCACTATGTGAATGAGGAGGATGCCGAGGTGCAAGATGGGCTGCTATGTCTGAATTCTGGCAAAAGCGTTGAAGACCCCGACCGCCTGATATTCTCGAAGCAGGAGTGGCTGAAAACCGCTGCCGAGATGAACGAGTTGTTCGCACATATCCCCGAGGCATTGGAGAATACGATGGAGATTTTCGACAAGGTGGAACACTACCCTATCGGCTGTGCGCCTCGTGTTCCGAAACCCTCTCTGCCAAAGGGTGTTGATGAGGTGGAACACCTCGCTCGCATCGCCTTCGATGGGGCATACGAGCGATTTGGCAAGCCGCTACCCGAGAGTGTTAAGGAGCAGTTGAAGCGTGAGTTGCGAGCCGTAAATAGTCGCAACATCGCTCCGCTTCTGCTTATGTGGCACGAGATTGTCACGGCAGCCCGAAAGTTGGGGGCGCAGATGGGGCGCAATAGGGGTTTTGCAAAGTCGTCGCTACTACTCTACTGCCTGGGCATAGCGCAGGAGAAACCAGCCGAATTTGGAGAGGAGTTTTGCGACTATATCACCCACCATACCGAGATTCCCGCTTTGGAGTTGGAGTTCGACAAAGAAGGGAGAGAAAAGGTGCTGAATTGGGTGGTGGAACGATATGGCGAGCAGAGCGTGGCAAATATCGCAACCCGCAATGTTTTTAGTGCGAAAACGGCAACCCGAGGAGAGTTTCGGGTGGAAAAACTCGTTGGTGTACTACGCAAAATGGATATTCACTCTTGCGGTGTGGCTATTTGCGATGGGGATATCTCGAAGAGCGTTCCGTTGGCGTGGGTGGAGTCGAAGAAGTACGACAATGCGGTTGTTGTTACGCAGTATAGAGGCGAGGAGTTGCTGCGTGTGGGTGTTCCGGTGGTCTATTTTCTGACATCGAACTCCCTAAACAAGTACTAAAATTTGGAGGGGCTGACAAAATCAACCCCTCCTCCTATTAAAAACCTTAAACCAAATCCTTCAAGCGGATTACTCTTTGATAACCGTAATATCGTCTATTGCGAAGTATGCCGGGTGCATAAACTTATCGGCACCACCCTCGCCATTCCACTGCACGTCGAACTTTACCTTTCGTATCTTGCCGAGCGACGAGAGATTCCACTTTTTCCAGTCCGAGAACGAGGCTGCTCCATTCTCGTATAGAGGGAACATTACCGAGTTACCCTCAACCTCGTTGCCCTCGTCGTCGAGCGTATAGCCCGTAGCGACTATCCATATTGACTGCTCGGGGGTTAGCGGATCCGCCATATCGTTGCCCTGCACCGACGACGAGTAGGAGTAGGCGGTATGTGCCACCCACAGGCTCTCGATCGTGCCTTCCGACTCCTTGAACTGCAACACCGAGCGGGCATCGCCCATCATATCGCACTTGTAGCCGTTGTGGACTATACAGTTGTTGCCCGAATGCGCACCCTCGGTAAAGACTGTGAGTTGCTCCATAAAGGATGTTGCGGTGGTGTAGTCGGTGGTGTAGTAGTTCGACACGGCAAGACCGCCATTCCAATAGGCTGCAGTGTACCACAACTCGTTTACGGTGCTGTAAAGGTCGGTCGCTTCGTCGTACCACGCATAGCCCTCCTGCTTGTAGAGGAGTTCGCCGTTGTACTGCGGAGAGTCGATAAGAGAGGTCCAATAATCGCCCTCGAAGTCGAGCGTAATACGGTTTTTGCCGTCGTCGAGGATGCCTTCATTGTTGTCTGGCGTACAAGCCGCCACCATTGCGCCGAGCGCAAGAATCGAAAATAACTTTTTCATAGCGTTTTGTTTTTTTGGTTAAACTTAAAGTGTTAAAAAAGCTTCACATCGCACAGCGGAAAATTGCCTGTGCGAAACCAAAACAAAAGGCTACGAAAATGCCCAATGCCGAAAGTGAAAATCGTTCAGATGTCTGCCTATGATAGGAGCCGCCCGATGATTTTTAACCCGTCCGCCGCAGGTAAAAATTCCAAAATGCAGAGGCAGGTCTTCTGACTTATCCGTTGCCGATGCCTTCCCAACCCACAAAAGGTCAGTGGCAAAGATTTTCGGCTTTAATTACCGCATCCGTAGATGTGGCGGACTTACAGCAGCGAGGACTGTCCGGGATTTACACCCGATTCCCTTTTCATCGAAACCCCCAAAACGAGTAGTTCCGAACCTTTGCTGCGACAAAGATATAAAAATTTTTGTTATCGTGTATCATCTAACACCTATTTTTTATATCTTTGTAGTGAGAAAATGTTTTTTAACTCTTAAACTTTACAACTATGGAGGAGAATAAAATTACAACCCCCGAGAGTGTTACACCAGAGGTGGAGAAAAATAGTGTTGTGGCAGAGAGCGCAGCAGTGGAGCAGGGTAGTGCTACACCTGCACCAACAAAGAGGGCGCAGCCGAAGAAGAAGGGAACGAGTTTCTGGAAGATATTTTGGGCTTCGTTTCTTGCCATTGTGGTGAGTTCGGTCGCTTCGTGGGTGTTCTACATATTCCTGTTTGCAGGGTTGGCGGGAGCCTCCTCAACCGAGATGGCAACCATAACTCCGCAGACTATCGTAAAAATTGACTTTGCCGAGTCTATAACGGAGGCTCCGTCGAAAAACCCGTTAGAAGGCTTCGACTACACCACAATGACCGTAGCAGAGAATATACAGTTGTTGAAGGTGTTGCAGGGTATCGAGGCGGCAAAGTTCGACAACAACGTAAAGGGTATCTATCTGAACTTTACGGGTGCCGGCTCTTCGACAACGGCAGCGTTGGAGGAGATGCGTGCTGCACTTATCGACTTCAAGACAAGTGGCAAGTTTGTGGTTGCCTACAACGAGTCATATTCGCAGGCAGGCTACTATCTCTCATCCGTAGCAGATAAGATTTATCTCCATCCCGAGGGAGGTTTCTCGTGGGTAGGTTTGGCAAACACCACGCTCTTTATGAAGGGAGCATACGACAAACTCGGTTTGAAGGTCGAGGCGTTCCGCCCTACGGCGTGCAAATATAAGAGTGCCGTAGAGCCATATATCCGCAAAAGTATGTCGGCGGAAAATCGTGCGCAGATGCAGTGTATGGTAGACGATATGTGGGGTGTGCTGGTTGAGGATATCGCAGCAAGCCGTGGTTTGAAGGCTGCAACGCTTAAGCGTTTGGCCGACAAGTTGGAGGTGTTGCTCCCCGAGGATGCACTGAAACACAAGTTAGTGGATGAACTCATCTACGAGGATGTCGTGAACGATAAGTTTGCCGAGTATGGTGTGAAGCCGGGCCTCGATGGCGAGTACAACATCGTTTCGCTCGGCGAGTATATATCGTTGAAGCCTGCTATACCTAACCTCTCGGCTCCTGCTGTGGGCATAATCTACGCAGAGGGAAGTATCTACGATGGCGAGGGTGAGGATAACAACATATACAGCGCAAATCTCGTAGAAGTTTTGCAGAAGGCTCGCAAAAACAAGAGTATAAAGTCGGTGGTGTTGCGTGTGAACTCGCCGGGCGGTAGTGCATTGGCAAGCGACGTGATTTGGCGCGAGGTGCAGTTGCTTCGCAAGGAGAAGCCTGTGATTGTGTCGATGGGTTCGTACGCTGCAAGTGGTGGCTACTACATCTCGGCAGGCGCGGATGCCATAATCGCAGATCGCCTGACGCTGACCGGCTCTATCGGAGTATTCGGTATGTTGGTTGAGGGTGCCGATATGCTCAACCGCAAACTCGGCATTACGACCGACGAGGTAAAGACCGGTGCTTCGGCAGACTTTGGTAGCAACATTTTGGGTATAGGCATTCGCAAAATCTCCGACACAGAGCGTAAGGCTCTGCTCCGCTCGGTGGATAAGGTTTACGAAACATTCACTTCGAAGGTATCGAGTGGTCGCAATCTCCCTATGGCGAAGGTTTTGGACGTTGCACAGGGTAGAGTATGGTCGGGTACACGTGCCGTAGAGTTGGGCTTGGTAGATACAAACGGCGGACTGAAAGAGGCTATTGCCGTTGCTGCCGACAGAGCAGGTATCGCCACGAACTACCGCATAGAGGAGGTGTTGGAGGATCTCACTCCGTTGGCAGAGTTTATGCGAGCATTGAATATGCAGGCAAAGGCTCCAAAGATGGATGCAGAGGTTGCCGAAGTGGTTGAGTATTACAACACTGTTAAGCGTGATATTTCCCGCGAGGGTGTTCAGGCATACTGCCCATATACCTTTGGTATAAACTAAAAATTAAAAATCAAGAATTGTGAGAAATCGCATAAAAGAGTTGCTCGGAGGTGTGTTTCATCCCGAGTTGGAAAAGGACATTGTAACGGCTGCTATTTTCGAGGGTGCCGAGATTGAGGGGGAGAAGGTGGTTGTATCGCTCATCTTCCGCAAGGCTCGTGATCCGTTTGCCACAAAGATAAAGCGTAGGGTAGAGGAGACCATCTCCTCTGCCTTTCCTTCTTATAAGGTTAGCGTAATCGTAAAAGAGGGAGAAAAGAGTGCCGAGCGTGCCGCCAAGAATGCAGCAATAGAGGAGATGCACCAATTTTCGACCACCTCCGATATTCGCCATATCGTGGCGGTTGCTTCGGGCAAGGGTGGAGTAGGCAAATCGACCGTTACCACCAACCTCGCTGTGGCATTGGCAAAGGAGGGGTACAAAGTGGGGGTTTTGGATGCCGACATCTACGGCCCTTCGCAATCGAAGATGTTTGGCGTAGAGGATTATCTGCCCGATGCAATACAGGTGGATGGTCGCGACTATATCGTGCCTGCCGAGGTGGATGGAATTAAGTTGATTTCCATCGCTATGTTTATCCAAAAAACCGACGCTCTGTTGTGGCGTGGAACTATGGCTAACAGTGCTTTACGCCAACTTATACACCAGACAAAATGGGGTTATTTAGATTTTTTACTAATTGACCTTCCTCCGGGTACGGGTGATATTCATTTGTCAATAATTAACGAGTTGCGCATTGGTGGTGCAATTATAGTTTCCACCCCGCAGCAAGTGGCTGTGGCAGACGTAGTTCGAGGAGTGGAGATGTTCCGCAACCCGAATGTAAACATTCCTGTTTTGGGCGTTATCGAGAATATGGCGTGGTTTACTCCGGCGGAGTTGCCCGAGAATCGTTACTACATTTTCGGCAGAGGCGGTGCAGCACGATATGCCGAGGAGGTAGGTGTTGATTTGTTGGGCGAAGTACCTATAATTCAAGACATTATGCAAGGTGCAGACGATGGAGTGCCGGCAGTAAACACTATTTCGCAGGTTGCCGACATATATAAACAGGTGGCTCGGAAAGTTGTTGATAAGATGGAGAAAAGGTGTTGATAAGCGGTCGAAAACTTTTAATAAGTTGTAACAACTTTTGAGGTTGAGACAAAAGACTCGAGTTATTAAAAATTGTTCCATATTTTATTGGGGTAGTTTTAATAAGAATTGTTAAAAATAATCGGTGTTTATTTGTTGAAACCACTTATTAACATTTGTTGATAAAAAGGGGATATGCATACTCTATCAGCGAGTTATGGGTGGCGAACTCGGAAATTTCGAGGGTAAGAGGTTAGCAACTTTTTTTGAGAAAAATTTATCAACACTTTCAACAGCAATTATTGTTGTTGTTTAATATTTATTTAATTCATTATTTAATTTTAATTTTATAAAAAATAACAAAAAAACAACTGCAATCGGCAAGTCGTTGTTTTGCGTTAGGAGAGAATAAATGCTGTTAAGGGTTGTGATACTATGAAAGAAAAAATTGCAATAATCGAAAAGTTGAAACGAGAGAAGGGTGCAGTCGTACTCGCTCACTACTATTGCCGTCCGGAGGTGCAACAAGTGGCTGACTTTTTGGGTGACTCTCTCGCCCTCTCGATCAAGGCTCGCGAGATAGAGGCAAAGACTATTCTCTTTGCCGGAGTACACTTTATGGGCGAAACAGCAAAGGTCTTATCGCCAGACAAAAAGGTGCTTATTCCTAATCCCGAGGCAACCTGCTCGTTGGCAGAGTCGTGCCGTGCGGAGGAGTTTGCCAAGTTTAAGGCTCAACACCCCGAGGCTCTGGTGGTGTCGTACGTAAATACAACCGTAGGCGTAAAAGCCCTGACCGATATATGCTGCACCTCGTCGAATGCACTTCAGGTGGTGCAGAGCATCCCGCAAGAGAAGAGTATAATATTTGCTCCCGATAGAAACCTCGGCTCCTATATACAAAAGGTAACAGGCCGCACGAATATGATTTTGTGGGATGGTGCGTGCCACGTACACGAGAAGTTCTCGAAAGAGGGCGTTTTAACCCTCAAAAAATTGCATCCCGAGGCAAAGGTGGTTGTCCACCCCGAGTGTAGGGGAGAAGTGGCTGAATTGGCAGATTATTGCGGCTCTACGGCGGGAATACTCTCCTACTGTGGCAAGAGCGATTGCAACACCTTCATCGTGGTTACCGAGCCGGGAATTTTGGCGGAGATGGAGAAACGATACCCCGACAAGAACTTTATCCCTGCGCCATCCATCGAGGGCAAGAAGTGCAACGAGTGCGAATATATGAAGATGATTACGCTCGATAGTATTATAGCCTGCCTCGAGAATGAGTCGCCAACCATAGAACTCGACGAGCAGACGCGTAAAAAAGCCTCGAAATCTATCGAGGCTATGGTGAAAGTGGGGTAGTCTATATCATCTTTTTTATAAGCGAAAAGAGACGGTAGGGCATATAGCGGAAAGGAACATCGAGTAGGGTGGTGGTAGAAAGCACCGACTTGCGATGCGAGAAGGCATTGAAACTCTCCTTGCCGTGATACGACCCCATACCCGAGTTGCCAACACCTCCAAATGGGGTGTTCTCGTTGGCGATATGCATAATCACATCGTTTAAGCACGCGCCACCCGACGAAGTACGGCGCAACACCTCTTTGCCCTTCTGCTCCGAGCCGAAGTAGTAGAGGGCGAGCGGCTTTTCGCGCTTTACTATAAAATCAATAGCCTCCTCCGTCTCGCCAAAAGTGAGCAACGGAAATATAGGGCCGAAAATCTCCTCCTGCATAACGGGTGCTGTGGGTGCAACACCCTCCAAAAGGGTTGGGGCAATAAAACGCTCCTCGCGGGAGTTGTCGCCACCAAAGCGGATGTTGCCATCGTTGAGATAGCCCGTCAAGCGGTCGAAAGCCCTGTCCGACACAATGCGTACATAGTGTTTTGCTCGGCGTGGTTCGGGGGTTAGCAACTCCGTAAACGATCTCTCCAATGCCGCAACAAACTCCTCTTTTATATCCTCGTGAACAAGCAGGTAGTCGGGAGCGATGCAGGTCTGCCCTGCATTTAGAGATTTTCCCCACGCAATACGCTTTGCCGCAACCTTAATATTCGCCTCTTTGTCCACTATACAAGGGCTTTTGCCGCCCAATTCAAGAATTACGGGAGTGAGGTTTTTTGCCGCTGCCGCCATAATCTCACGACCCAGCACAGGACTACCCGTAAAGAATATCAAATCGAAACGCTGTTCGAGCAGATAACGGTTTACCTCGCGGTTGCCCTGAACTACGGCAATATACTCCTCGTCGAAGGTGTTAGCAACCATCTCCTCCAAAACCTTTGCTACATTTGGGGTGTAGGGCGATGGTTTCAGAAGGGCGGTGCAACCCGACGAGATTGCTCCGACGAGAGGATTTAACAGCAACTGAACGGGGTAGTTCCAAGGCGAGATGATGAGAGTATTGCCGAGAGGCTCACTCATAATCTTTGCGCGTGAAGGAAAGGTCTTCAACGATAAACCTCCACACTTTGGCTTTGCCCACGATGAGAGGTGTTTTATATGGTTGTTGATCTCGCCATAGAGAATGCCGAACTCGGTCATATAAGCCTCTTCGTACGATTTGTGAAGATCGCTCCACAACGCCTCGGCAAGTTGTTTTTCCCACTTACGCAGAGCGTTGTGCAGGCGATGCAGCATCTCCCTACGAAACTTTAAGTCGAGGGTTGCTCCGCTACGGAAAAAGTCGCGTTGCAGAGTTATGATTTGCGAGATGTACTCGATGGAACTGTTTTGTATACCCATTATTTACCGTGCTTTTGCAGAACTCGCTTTTGAACTCCGTCAAGATAGTTCATATTGTTGTTTATGTGGTTGCAAAAATCGCTCCAACGATAGAAAGGAGCAGTTTCGCACTCGATAGGCAAGTAGGCATCGCGCTCGTTTAGCAGCGAGCGTACCAACACCTCTCCCTTTTTGTTGCGATAGAGAACTATCTGCAAATTAGCCGCCATAGGCGAGTTGAGGGCGTGGTTGAGAGATGTTGTAGCCTTCTCGATATCCTCGCTCCATTGTGCCACACAACCCTCGTAGCCGATAACCGAAAGGAGTGGACCAATGTAGGAGTCGTGCGTAAAGCGAAGGTTTGCAACGTCGGGGTTTTTGCCATCTACAGCAGTTTGTGTTTTGTTCAGTATATCCTCGATCAGAGGGCGCATATGCGATTGGCGCATCTCAACATACTCGTTGCCACGACCAAAGAATACATTTACCCACGTCGCTGTTTTGTATACATATACGTTGTACAACTCCTTTGGAGTGAATAGGCGTGTGAGCATTGCTCGGTCGCCCTTCTCGAAATTCTCGGCAAAGAGTAGGACATAGGATGAGAGGTATGCCAAATACATATCCGACTTGGCACCGCACTCTTTGATAAGAGCATCGCGGTTGGTGGTTATTTTCTGCATAAAAGAGGAGGCATCGGCGGAGTGTAACCACTTATCCTGCGCCTCGAGCCACGCACCATTTGTTTTGTACTCATCGCACAACGCCTTTGCCTCTTTCGATATGTAAGGGTTGTCGATAAGAGGGCGGAGCATCTGCAACTCCACCGCACGCGAATTTTGCCAAATATTAGCCTTCGGGTACAATCCTTTAATGGTCTGATTGAAACTTACCATCGAGAGAACGCAACGTAAAGAGGTACTCGACTTTGCTTCGATATTGCCACTGCGGAATATGGAGCCGAAACGCTCGTATGTTCGAGCGGCAATTCCTGCCCACTGCCTTATTCCGAGGGGAGAAATCTCGCCGTTGTTGTCCTTCTGCGCTTTGCAAATCTCGGCTATTTGTTTGTGTAATGCCTTACCTTCGGCAGTCAGAATGCCGAGACGCTCCGCCTTATCGTATATCTCGAGCAGGTCGTAACACTCAAGATGTTTAGAAATTTCGTAGCGAGAGCCGTGGCGACCAACCATCGAGAAGTAGAAAGGCTTAAAGCCTCTCGGAGCCTTGGCAACCTCGCCCAAAGGGATACTTGGGTAGGTAGAGCCGATGGTAACGGCAAGATTTGGATATTGCTCAATACTCTTCAAAACGGCCTCTGGCGATTGAGCAAACATAACCCCTGCAACGAGGAGCGATAAGATAAGTGTAAAAAGACGTTTCATTTTATATAGGTTTAGTAGCGCAAATATAGACAATTTTTGTAACTTTGCATATTGAAAAAGAGATAAATAGTATGTCGCATTCACAAATTCTACGTCGTCAATTCCTTACAAATGTAGGTCAAACTTCTCCATCGCCGATGTTGGTTGAGGTGGAGCGTGCCGAGGGTGTCTTTTTCTACACCCCCGAGGGTAAACGCTACTACGACCTTGTGTCGGGTGTTTCGGTAAGCAATGTCGGACACGCCAACCCCGATGTTGTTGAGGCTGTGAAACAGCAGGCCGAGCGATATATGCACATTATGGTCTATGGCGAGATGGTAGAGCGACCACAGGTGGAGTATGCCGTAGCGATAGCCGAGGCGTTGCCGGCGCCGTTGGAGAGTGTATACTTTCTAAATTCGGGAGCAGAGGCTGTCGAGGGGGCGTTGAAGTTGGCAAAGAGATATACCCACCGAACCGAAATGATATCGATGCGCCGAGCCTATCACGGCTCTACTCACGGAGCGATGAGTATGATGGGCGAACCCGAAGGCGAGGAGTGGAAAAATGCCTTCCGCCCACTATTGCCCGACTGCAAGGCGTTGGATTTCAACTCGTTCGACGATTTGGAAAAGATTACCGAGCGAACAGCCTGCGTGTTGTGCGAGCCGGTGCAGGGCGAGGCGGGAGTACGCCTACCCGACGAGGGCTATTTGCAGGCACTTCGCAAACGTTGCGACGAGGTGGGGGCATTGTTGATTTTCGATGAAATACAGACCGGTTTAGGTCGTACGGGCGAGATGTTCGCCTGTGTGAAATATGGCGTTACACCCGACATTATCTGTCTGGCAAAGGCGTTTGGTGGGGGTATGCCTCTCGGAGCATTCATCTCGTCGAAGGAGATTATGGACTCGCTCCAAACCGACCCCGTACTCGGTCATATAACCACCTTCGGTGGTCATCCGGTATGTTGTGCAGCGGGCTTGGCGGCTTTCCGCTACCTCAAAAAACACAACGTTGTCGAGGAGGTAGAGCGCAAAGGCGCACTATACGAGGAGTTGCTAAAAGAGCACCCTGCGGTGCGGGAGATTCGTCGCAGTGGCCTGCTTATGGCGGTGGAACTCGGCTCGGAGGAGCGGTTGTTCCGCACAATGGAACTATTCAAGGAGGAGGGAATTTTGAGCGATTGGTTTCTCTATTGTGCTACGGCGTTCCGCATATCGCCTCCGCTTGTAATATCCGACGAGGAGGTACGCGAGAGTGCGGAGATTATCCGACGAGTACTCGATAAATTGTAACACCTCTGCGAATGACCGCCCTGCTAACCCTTACAACCATTTCGCTCTATATCGCACTGCTCTTTGTGGTGGCGCGACTTTCGCGTAGTGGCAACAACCGCTTCACAGGCGGACACAACCAAAAGTGGTGGGTGGTGGCGTTGGCTATGGTGGGCGCACCAATGACCGGCATAACCTTCATCTCGGTGCCGGGAGGAGTGGGTGTTTCGGGTTTCGCCTATCTGCAAATGGTGTTGGGTTTTGTTGTGGGCAGTGTGGTTATTGCCCACCTTCTTCTGCCGTTGTACTATCGTTACAATGTAACATCCCTATACGAATATCTCGACAACCGCTTTGGCGAGTGTAGCCACACTGTCGGGGCGTGGTTGTTTCTTGTGGCAAAGGTGGTGGGCGCATCGTTGCGAGTATTTGTGGTGTGTCTGGTTATTCAACAACTCCTCTGCAATTCGTTGGGTGTGCCGTTTTGGGTTACGGTGGTGATGTTCATTGCGTTGGCGTGGCTCTACACCTATCGTGGCGGCGTTGGGGCGGTGGTGTGGACCGATGCCCTGAAAACCATCTGTATGGTGCTGTGTGTGGTGTTGGGCGGAGTATTTCTGCTGCGCCAACTCGACCTTTCGGTGGCGGAGGCTGCTACACGAGCCGCCGAGAAGGGCTTTACCAAAGTGTTGTTTTTCGATGATACTGCCTCCCCGCTTCACTTTGCCAAGATGTTCTTTGCCGGTTTGTTTATGATTGTTGCGATGACCGGACTCGATCAGGATATGATGCAACGGGCGTTGAGCAGTCGCACCCTGCGCTCGGCACAACGCAATATGGTGGTGTCGTCGCTACTGCAGATGGCGATTATTGTGCTGTTGCTCGGCGTGGGCGCACTACTTCATCTCTACCTCGCAACCAAAGGTTTGAGCGCGACATCTCCCGACGAAACCTTCGCCTTTGTGGCAACACAGCAGGGTATGCCTGCGGTGGTGGCGGTGTTGTTGGTGTTGGGTGTGGTCTCGGCATCGTTCTCCTCTACGGGAGGTGCGCTGACAGCCCTTACAACATCTTTTATGGTGGATGTTCTGCGAAAAAAAGAAGTATCTGCATCGACGCGCAAACTTATACACGCGGCAATGGCGTCGGTATTCGTTGCTTTGGTTTTGGCGTTCGAGGGGTGGAGCAATGAGAGTTCGCTCGACCTTTTCTACCGCTTGGCGAGTTACACCTATGGCCCTCTGCTCGGAATGTTCGGCTTTGGTGTGGTGTCGAAGCGGGCGGTGCGCGATAGGGTAGTACCCGTTGTGGCGGTCGTGTCGCCAATTATTTGTGGTGTTGTAGACCACTTCTCGGCAACACTCTTTTGTGGTTACGAGTTTGGGTTTGAGATATTGTTGCTCAACGCAGCAACAACCTTTGTCGGTATGGTGCTTATAAGCCACAAAAAATAAAAGCGGGGAACGCCCCGCTTAAAAAACAGAGTTGTTGCCTATTTTTCATCAAGGTAGAGATCCTCTTTGTTCTCCTCCAAAATTCTTTTGCTCTCCTTCTCGATAGCGGCTTTGTAGCGCACCTTATCCTTCTCCGAGAGCGACTCGAAGTAGGCGGACTCCTCCTGTATCAACTCCTTAATACGTGTTGTGTTGCCTGCCTTGCCAGCCTCGAAGCCCTCCGAAATAAACTGCTTCGCCTTCTCCTCAACGGAGGTACACGAAACCATCAACGCCGCAAATGCGATGGTTGCAATCGTAAAAAATCTCTTCATAACAATGGAGTGTTTTAGGGGTTTAACATTCGTTGCTTTCACAAATTTAGCAAAAATTTCCGAAACCGCAAAACCGTAGCACCCGACAAGCGATACAATGTGGCGAGAGTAGAATCTGCGCTTAAAGAGTAGAACATTTTGAAAAAAGTGTGAAACATACATACCATTTTCCAGAAATTTTCACTACCTTCGTAGCAGACGAAACCTTTTTACATAAATATTATGAAAAAACTACTATCTATTTTGGTGTCAATGGTTGCAATAGTTGCACTTTTGAACATCTCTACTCTCTCGGCAGCAACGCCAACAGATCGCTCGGTGAAGGTTATTGTTATGCCCGACCATCTCGATTGGAACTATAAGTGTGGCGAAAAGCCTGTTTTCAGAGTGTTGGTGCTGAAACACCACTCGCCAATGCAGAATGTGGAGGTGCAGTTTGAGTTGTCGGAGGATAATATGCCTGCCCACAAGAGCGGTAAGATGATTTTACCAAAGGGCGAAGGTGTGGTTAAACTCGGCACAATGAAGGTGCCCGGCTTTTTGCGCTGCGCCGTGAAGGTTAAGGATGGCGACTACACCTATACCGGCTTGGCTACGGCAGGTTTCGAGGTGGATAAGATTAAACCTACGGTGGAGTACCCTGCCGATTTCGAGGCGTTCTGGCAGAATGCTTTGGCGGAGAGCGCACAGATTCCGATGGAGCCAAAAATAACCCCTGCTCCCGAATTCAGCACCGGCACATACACCGCTTACTATGTTCAATATCAGACATATAAGAAAAAGGCCTATTTTCACGGTTTGATGACCGTACCGACCAAGCCGGGCAAGCACCCTGCCCTTTTGCGTGTTCCGGGTGCGGGCGTTCGTTCGTTGTCTCCGATGACGGAGTTGGATTTGGCAAACTTCGTGGTTTTGCAGGTGGGCATTCACGGCATACCCGTAAACCTCCCGAAGGAGATGTATAAAAACCTCTCGCGTGGAGCGTTGGTAAACTACAACCGTTTCAACATTCAGGATCGCGACCTCTACTACTACAAGCGTGTCTATATCGGTTGTGCGCGAGCAGTCGATTTCCTTGCCGAACTCGACTTTGTCGATGCCGAGCGTATAGGTGTTTGCGGACATAGTCAGGGCGGAGCGTTGAGTTTTGTTACCACCTACCTCAACCCGAAGGTTAAGTACTACTACGCCCACTATCCAGCCCTTGCCGATTTGACAGGCTATTTGAATGGTCGTGGTGGCGGTTGGCCACACCTTTTCCGCACCGAGTTGGATAAGAATTTGGATAAGGAGAGGGCGTTGAAGACCATTCCTTACTACGATGTAGTAAACTTTGCTCGTGGTGTGAAGGTTCCGGGCGTTATGGCTTGTGGCTACAACGACACAACTTGCTGTCCGACCTCAATGTTCTCGGTCTATAACGTTATCTCGGCACCGAAAGAGTTGGCACTCTACAACGAGATAGGTCATTGGCTATACGAGGAGCAGGAAAACGACCGCAGAAAGTGGTTGCACAATAAGTTTTTGAAATAGAAAAATTTGATATATGGCAATTTTTAAGGTTGAAGGCGGACGTCGTCTATCGGGCGAGATTAAGCCGCAGGGAGCAAAGAACGAAGCGTTGCAGATTATTTGTGCTACGTTGCTCACCGAGGAGAGGGTGGTTATCGACAACATCCCGCAGATACTCGACATCATACAACTCATAGACCTGTTGCAGGCTATGGGCGTGAAGGTGGAGCGATTGTCGGAGGAGTGTTACGCCTTTTGCGCAAAGGATATAAACATCGACTACCTAACCAGCGAGGACTACCGCAACCGCTGCGCTCGTCTGCGTGGCTCGGTGATGATTGTAGGTCCGCTCTTGGCTCGTTTCGGTGTGGGATATATACCAAAGCCGGGTGGCGATAAGATTGGTCGCCGCCGCCTCGACACCCACTTTATCGGCTTCCAGAAACTCGGTGCCGAGTTCGACTTCGACGCTGCCGAGTCGTTCTTCTCGGTGCGAGCAAAGGAGTTGAAGGGTTGCTATATGTTGCTCGACGAGGCTTCGGTTACGGGTACTGCCAACATAGTTATGGCGGCGGTGCTTGCCAAAGGCAAGACCACAATCTACAACGCTGCCTGCGAGCCTTATTTGCAGCAGTTGTGCAAGATGCTCAACCGTATGGGCGCAAAGATTACGGGCGTAGGCTCGAACCTTCTCGAAATCGAAGGCGTGGAGTCGCTCGGAGGCACTACGCATACTATGCTGCCCGATATGATTGAGGTGGGTAGTTTTATCGGTATGGCGGCAATGAACCGCTCGGAGTTGACCATTAAGGGTGTGTCGTTCGAGAATCTCGGCATAATTCCGGCACAGTTTGCCCGCCTCGGTATCGCTATGGAGCGACGTGGCGACGACCTCTACATTCCACAGCAGGACCACTACCGCATCGAGAGTTTCATCGATGGTTCGATTATGACCATTGCCGATGCTCCGTGGCCGGGTTTGACTCCTGACCTCCTCTCCATTTTCCTCGTCGTGGCAACACAGGCGAAGGGTACGGTGCTGATACACCAAAAGATGTTCGAGAGCCGTCTGTTCTTTGTCGATAAGTTGATAGATATGGGCGCACAGATTATCCTCTGCGACCCTCACCGTGCTGCGGTCATCGGACAAAACCACGAACACCAGTTGCGTGCGGCAAAGATGTCGTCGCCCGATATCCGTGCGGGTGTGGCGTTGCTGATTGCGGCTATGAGTGCCGACGGCGTAAGCACCATTCAGAACGTAGACCAGATTGATAGAGGTTATCGAGATATCGAGGGCAGATTGAACGCTATCGGTGCAAATATCATCCGATTGGACGAATAGAGATGGTCGCTACAAGGAGATTTCTGCGCTACGCAACTCTTGAAATCCCTCTTGTTATACAACTTCATACAAAACAAAAGCGGGGAGAACCCCGCTTTTGTTAGATAGTAGTTTTTCCTATCAACCCCCAAAACTAACGGCTCCATTGATATGGGTTAGTTCGCCTCCTCGCCGAGGTTCACCTTCTCGAATTTGTAGCCGAGGCGGTGCAACTCCATCGCTGCGCCTATGCGGAACAGCACACGAGTGGTGCGGGCAAATATGTAGAAAGCCTTGGTGCTTTGTGCCTCGGTATCCTCGCGACGGATGAAGGTTATGGCGGTATTGGCACAACGGCGCATCATATCCTCGATTTTCTTCGACTGCTCGTCATCGAGCGGCACCCCCAAAATGTTTTGTAGGATATGCTCGTCCATATCGTCGAAGCCCTGCTCGCCGTGCAACTTCTCGTAAGGCTCTGTGGCGTACTGCTCCCAATTTTCATCCCAACGGTGTGCCACAGCCATACCCACATATCCTGCCCACGCAATAGCCGCCGCAGGGAAGGCGTTTACTTGCGGTACGGCATCCGCCATATACTCGGGAGCGTACTCCTTCCAACGCTCGTCCAAATCCTCCGACGAGAGGAGTGTACCCTCCAACATCTTGTGCGAGGTACAGAGTCGCAACAACTCCTTCAAAAGGTTGTTTTCGAATGTGTCGAAATACTCAATCTGTTCCATATAGTTATAGTTTTTACTTTGCAAATTTGTCGGTTACGGCAGCGCACGCCGCATCGCCCGTAATGTTCAGCACGGTGCGAATCATATCGAAAATGCGGTCGAGGGCGTACAACAACGGCAACCCCTCAATCGGAATGCCCGCAGCCACCAACACCGCCACAACCATCAACGTTGGTCCCGGAACACCAGCCTGACCAATACTGCCCAACGAGGCGGTTATGGCTATGGCTACATACTGCGCAACACCGAGTTCGATGCCGTAAATCTGCGCAAAGAACAACGCCACCAAAGTGTAGTATATGGCGTTGCCTGTCATATTGATAGTTGCACCGAGCGGTATCACAAAGCCTGTAACCTCTTTCCTTACGCCCATCCTATCGCACGCCGCCATAGTTACGGGGAGCGTAGCCATCGACGAGGCGGTCGAAAAGGCTACAATCTGCGGTCGCAACATAGCCGAGAAAAACTCCTTAATACCCACCCTCGAGAACAACATTATAGTTAGCGGATAGACCACAATGCCCATAACGATGACCGCCAGCAGATCTACCCATAGCAGATTTATAACCTTCAACAAAATGTCGAAACCGAATGTGCCCATCGCCTCTGCCATCAAGCCGAAAACACCGAGCGGAGCCACCCACATAACCTTGCCGATGCACCAAATCAACGCTTCGAGCAGGTAGTTCAAACCGTTGCACACCTTCGTGCGTTTATCCTCGTTGAGGGCGGTAATACCAAAGCCAAGAAATAGTCCGAAAACGATGATTTGCAGTATGTTGCCTTCGGCAAATGCGGCTATCGGGTTGGCGGGAATCATACCTATTACGGTCTCCCAAAACGAGAGTTCGGTGGCACGGCCGGCATCGGCACCCTGTGGGATGAGCGATGCAATGCTATCGGCATTCAAACCCGCACCCGGGGTGAAAATCAGCCCCGCAGCAATGGCTATGAGTATGGAGATGATGGTTGTTAGAAGGATGTAGCCGATGCTTGCAACGCCTATTTTGCCAGCCGAGCGGCTACTGCCGAGCGAGGCAGCACCCGAGATTATGGATATGCCTACCAATGGCACTACCAACATCTTTATAAGTTGAATAAATAGCGCACCAAGTGGAGCAAACACCTTCGCATCGCCGCCCATCGCTACGCCCACGACGACTCCTGCAACCATAGCCACAAGAATCCAAAAGCCCAAATTTGTAAGCAACCTTTTCATCAACGACAAAGGTAGTAACAATAAATTAAAAACCAACCCGTTTGGGGCTGGTTTTTAATATGAGGTTTTTAGTTCGCTCTACAATTCGGTCTTCCAGAGGCCGTGCAGATTGCAATACTCGTAAACGGCAATAGGTTTGCTGTCGCAGACGCAAACAACAGCCTCGGGTTTGTCGGTCAAGTCGATGCGGATACCGCCCTTCTCGGTCTCGACATAGATGAAGCAGATGTGGTGCTCGGGCAACATAGGGTGTGCCACGCTTCCCACCTCGACTTTGATGTGGCAGTCGTCAATTTTTGTTACAACCGGAACGTGCTTCTCGTTGCTGGCATCCACCGTATTTGGAACCAACTCCTGCATCTTCTCGCCGCAGCATACCACCGGCACCTTCGAATCAACTATTTTCTGAATAACATTGCCGCAATGAGGGCAAACGTAAAATTTTACAGCCATACTATTTTTATTTTTTAAGGTTTAACACTATTAGTTTTGTTTGCTATGACAAAGTTACAAAACAATTTTAGACAAAACAAATCATAAATTCTTATCCGTTCATAAATAAAAACTATGCCACGACAGATGAATTTTGCAACAAAATGAGCAGTTGCCGTTGCAAAAAGAAATAAAATGCGTAAATTTGTGGACAATGCAGTTTGTTTTTATCGAAAAACAATAAGGGATGGATATAGTTATCACTTATGTCAATGGCTTGGACCCTGTGTGGCAGAGCGACTACGAGAAGTACACCAATCAACCGGTGTTGGAGAAGCGTTTTCGTGATTGGGGTACGCTGCGCTACCTCTTTCGTGGCATAGCGGAGAATATGCCGTTCATCCGTCGTGTGCATCTTGTTGTTTCGCACGAGAGCCAAGTGCCGGAGTGGGTAAACCGCAAAGAGGTGCATATTGTTCTCCACAAAGATATCATCCCCGAAGAGTATCTGCCGACATTCAACTGCAACCCTATCGAGATGCACCTGCATCGCATCGAGGGGTTGGACGAGGAGTATCTCTACTTCAACGACGACCTCTTTCCGATGAAGAGGTGCGAGGCTACCGACTTCTTCAAGGATGGACAATGTTTCCTCGGGATGTCGCGCCACTTTGTTGTGTGGGATATGTTCAAACGCATTTGTCGCAACTCCGATAGGCTTGCCCGCAAGGCTTTGGGGTTGGAGCCTCGGCGTTGGTTTCTTCGTCCGCAACATATCTGCACGCCAATGTTTCGGAGCGTCTGCGAGGAGTTGTACGCAAAGGTGCCGCAGGAGATTGCCGCCACTTCGATGTCGAAGGTGCGCAATGACGACAACCTCAACCAATACCTCTTCCTCGATTACGCCTACTTGACGGGGCGACTTGTGAATAAGCGACTCTCGAAGAAGCATTTTTCGGTGGGAATGACCTCTGCAAGAAGGTTGCACACCTTCATAACCAACCCTTCGCACGCCCTTGTTTGCATAAACGACGTGCAACTCTCCGAGGAACGATACGCAGAGTTGCGCACGGCGTTGCTCAACGCCTTCGAGGAGCGTTTTCCACAAAAGTCGAAATACGAAAATGAGTAATCGCTATAAAATATCGTTGATTGCACCGATATATGGGGTTGAACCATATATCGCCCAATTTGCCGAGAGTGTCCTGAACCAAACTTACGGGGACATTCAGTTTATCTTTGTAAACGATGGTACAAAGGATCGCTCGGTGGATATTCTGCAATCGCTCATTGCCGAGAAGTTTTCACACCTCGAAGAGCGCATCCTCATCATCGATAAGGAGAATGGCGGTCTGCCGTCGGCTCGTAAGGCGGGTTTGGAGCGTGCCGAGGGCGAGTATATCCTATTTGCCGACTCGGACGACTGGCTCGACAGGGATGCGGTCGAGAAGGTTGTGGCAAAGGCGGAGCAGAGCGATGCCGATATAGTCTATTTCGACCTCGTGAAGGAGTATGGTGGAGGCAAGCGTAGCGTGAAGCACGAGCGACACTACACTGCCGAAAATCGCCTGCGCTGGATAGAGAATATGTTTAACTATCGCTCGTTCGGCTATACGGTAACAAAGTGCTTCCGTCGTAAACTCTACACCGAGAACAAGATTGTTTTCCCGAAGTTGGGTATGCACGAGGATATCTGTCTGATGGCGCAGATTATATTCTATGCGCAGTCGATAGCGCAGTTGCCCGAGCCGTTGTACCACTATCGCAAAGACAACCCTGCGGCGATGTGTTCGCAGAAGCGCAGTGTGCGCCACGTAGCCTCCTCGCGCAATATGATGGGCGTGGTCGAGGCGTTCAAAGATAACCTCGAAGGGTCGCCTATGGAGTTTGTGGCGGATGGTGTGGTGTTGCGTGCAGGGTGGCATACGATGATTCACGACTGCGATATGTATGCCGAGTTTCCGTGGTTGAAGGGGGCTATCCGTAGAGCGAAGTTGAGTGTAAACTATCGCACTCCACTCTTGTTCCAGATTTTTGTTAAGATTTATAACCGCTTCAAATAGTGCTGAAAGTAGATTTGGTATATATGTGGGTTGATGGCAACGACCCCGAGTGGCAGGCGAAGCGCAATCGCTACATTGGCGATAGTACCGACCAGTCGCAGGAGGTTGTGGGGGCTGCCCGTTGGCGCGATAACGACGAGTTGCGCTACTCGTTGCGTTCGGTCGAGCGATACGCCTCGTGGATAAACCACATCTATATCGTAACCGATGGTCAATGCCCTGCGTGGCTCGACACCTCGAATCCCAAAATTTCGATTGTAGACCACTCCGAGATTATGCCAAAGGAGGCGTTGCCGACATTTAGCAGCACAGCAATCGAGAGTTGTATCCATCGCATACCGGGTTTGAGCGAGCATTTCATTTTAGGAAATGACGATACTCTTTTTGTAAAACCTACCACCTCCGACACCTTTTTTGCAGCCGAAGGCAGGCCGATAGTTCGCTTTATGCGATTTGATCGCCAAAAGGCGTTGCGACGTGGCAACTACCTCAAGATGATTCGTCGAATGCAGGACTATATAGTTGAGGATTTTGGCAAAAAAATATACCTTGCTCCGCACCACAATTTCGATGCGTACCTGCTCTCCGACTACGAATACTGCGTGAATAATTTGCGAGCCGAGCAGTGGGAGGCAACTTCGCAAAACCGATTCCGCACCGGTAGCGATATGCACCGAGCCTATGTTAGTTACTATATGGTCATTTCGGGCCACGCCATAATGCGTAAGGTGGGGCGTTACAACAATGTTGAAGGGGTGTTTGGGCGTATGCGAGCAGTGCTTACAAGTCGCTTTGCCAACGATTCGCGCTGCATCAACAACTACTCGCGCAACTACCACAATCAACTCCGCAAGTACAACCCGATAATGATTTGCGCCAACGACTCCGAGCGAACAACGGATGAGGATGCTTTGAGAATGAAAAAATTTCTCGAAGAACTCTTCCCGCAGAAGAGTTCATTCGAGAAATAATATCGGTGTCGTGGGTTAGAACGTTATTTGAGCCGAGTCGGTCATTGCGCCGTATTCGGCTCTTACTTTGATGTTGCCGCCCTTGTCGCCCGTACGCACCACAAACGATGCCACGCCGGCGCGGAATGGCGAAACACTGCTGCCCTCAACTATGGCATCGCCCTCAACCGAGAGGCGCACCTCGCCACCTGTAAAATCGGGCGTAGTATTGTTCTTGTCTTTCAAATATACATAGACAAACGCTTGGTCGTTCTTGCCGAGTGCAACGCCGCAGTCGCTCACCTCAACAGCGATATTTTCCGCCTTCTCGGGTGCGAGAACGGTGTGGCGTGCCACCTCTTTGCCATTGCGATAGCCTATGGCGGTTAGGTTGTTGCAGTTTGGCAGAGCAACCCTCCGAAAGGTTCGCATTGGCGTAGCCTTTGTGTCGAAATTCAACTCGCCGACAACCTCTCCGTCGGAGATAAGTTTTACCACCTCGCAGTTCGAGATTATAGCCTTCTCGGCAGGGGAGTTTTTGTCGAGGTAGGATGCGATGTATACCATAGGCTCGCCCTCTGTTCGCAGTGAACGATAGTAGTAGTAAGCGTACTTTGGCAGGCGGTCGAGGCTCATAACACCCGAAGCCTCAATCTCGGCGGTGTAGCCGCGATTGTAGTCGAACATAACCCAAAAACCATCCGCCATAGCCTTTACCGAGGTGAGATTGTCGATGTGTGCGGTGTTGAGATTTTCGACCATCTGCACCATTCGTCTTTCGCCATCCTCACGAAGTTGGCGCGAGGTAAGTTCGGGCTTCTGTCGCCAACCACGAACATATTGCGTCAAGCCGCCATCGTTGGCGTAGTACTCCCAATCGCCATACTCCGACACGATAAGCGGCACATCGTGATCTTTAATATGGTTGAAAATGCGGAATTGGCGCGACTCGACGTATATGTCGTAACCTCGCTGCCAGCCGGCCGAGTAGCAGTATGGCGCAGGGTACTCCTCGTGAACAAGTCGGCTCATCTCGGCAATAAAGTCGGCAGGTTGCTTGGTCTCGTTGAGCGAAGCCTCCCACGCCAAAATCGAAGGGTGGTTGCGGTCACGGCGCACCATATCGCGAGTTTGCTGATAGCAGAACTCGCGGAACGCAGGCTCCTTCTTATTGAAATACTGCCAGCCGAATACGCAGTTCAGCACAAAGATTCCGAGCGAGTCGCACGCCTCCAAAAAGGCGGTCGATTGCGGATAGTGCGAAAGGCGCACAAAGTCGAAGCCCGCCTCTTTGATGCGCACCGCATCGCGCACCTGTGCATTGTCGCATACGGCGTAGCCGACGTATGGGTGGCATTGGTGTCGATTTACACCTCGCAAAAAGGTCTTTTTGCCGTTTACATACAACTCGTTATCCTTAATTTCGATGGAACGGATACCAATTTTGCGACTCTCCTCGTCTACCACCTTACCATCAACCTCGACTACGGTTTGCAGGGTGTAGCGTGCCGGCGAGAGATGCGACCAAAGGCGTGGGTTTTTAATCACCATATTCGCCTTTACGGTGGTGCGACTTCTGCCACCGACGTTCTGCTCGTTGTGACTTTCGGCAACAACCCTCTCGCCATCGAGCAGGCGGTTTACCACGACGATATTTTTGGCCTTTTTGCCGTCGTTCTCCACCGAAACGGCAACATTTACATCTGCCGAACGCTCGCTAACCTTATCGTACGACACAAAGACACCTCCCTCGGCGGGTGTGGTGTCTATAAATGGGTGGGTTATAGCCACTTCGCCCTTGCGGATAAGCGATACGTTGCGGTATAAACCGCCGTAGAACATAAAGTCCAACTTCTTTATCGGGCGCGGGCCTGTCGTAGGGTTGTCGTTGTTGTCGAGTCGTATGGCAATAGTGTTCTTGCCCTTATGCAGGTGCTTGGTCAAATCTACCGCTACGGGGAGATAACCTCCAAGATGGTGGGTGCAATGCACGCCATTTACCCACACGTCGGCAACATTCATCGCTCCTTCGATATTGAGCCACCACTGCTCGCCTCGTAACCTCTCCACCTCGACGGTGTGGCGATACCAACAGATACCCTGCCACTGCTCAATAGGGTAGTACTTCTCGTAGCGTGGGGTGTGCGGAAGGCGCACTCGCTGCCAATCGGTGCAGTCGAGTCGCTCGGCAGAGTAGTCCGCCGTAGCATCGGTGGCGATGCGGAATAACCAATCGTGATTCATACGCTCCTCGGCGTGAAGCACCAGCGAGGAGAGCAAAAGAAGCGATGTTAAAATTCGTTTCATATAGTTAGAGTGTTAGTTTTTCGGCTTTGGCACGAGTGTAGGCTATCAAATCGGTGGGCGAAAGGCGCAACTGCAACCCACGCTGACCGGCACTTATGTAGATGTAGTCGAACGCCAAACACGACTCGTCGATAAAGGTCGGAAACGGTTTTTTCATACCGATAGGGGTGCAACCTCCACGAATGTAACCGGTGGTAGGCAGCAACTCCTTCATAGGTATAAGGTCACACTTTTTGTTGCCCGACACCTTCGCTGCAACCTTCAAATCTACCTCTTTGTCGCCCTGAACGACGCATACAAAGTGTCCGTTGCGGTCGCCTCGCAACACCAACGTTTTGAATACTCGCTCGATAGGCTCGCCGAGCGACTCCGCAACGTGTGTTGCAGCAAGGTCGTTTTCGTCTACCTCGTAAGGTATCAACCCGTAGGCGATTTTCGCCCTGTCGAGCAGACGTGCTGCGTTGGTCTTATTTATGTTTTGTTTTGCCATATCTGCTATATCGTAGTGCAAAGTTATTAAAATTTGGTGGTTTCCTGCAAAAAAGATAAATTTGTAACAAAATTAAACCACAAGTATTATGAAAAAGAGTTTACTGTTTGTTATCGCATCATTGTTTCTATTCTCGGCAACGGCACAAAACGCCGACTCGGTGAAGTTGGTTACATCTCCTCGCCACGAGTTGAAACTCCCGAAGGGGGCTACGGGCTACACCATTGTGCGCACCGACGTTCTCAACTCGAAGCAGACAATTTCTGTTATCTGTTACTCGCCAAAGCGATTCAAAACCGAGATCGTTCAACCCGAAAAGAACACTCGCCTCTCGGCAACAGCCACGGGCGCAGGGGCAGACTTCGGCGTGAATGCGGGCTATTGGGATGTGCGCATAAATAAGCCTTCGACCTTCCTGAAACTCGATGGCAAGCAGATGGCCGTAACCGCAGAGTTCGAGAAGGAGCGTGTGGATGGCGTGGTGTGCGTGGGCAGACGCAAAGTTTTGCTCGACCACTGCAAGGCGGGCGAGGAGGCACCCTACGCCCGAAAGTTCAAAAATATCCTCGCTTCGGGCCCGGTGCTTATCGACGAAGGCAAGTGCGTAGACCACGATGCCTACACACGAGGTATGGTGGACAATGCGGGAGGAAAGCCTGTGGGTGCATTCTACACCTATACGCAGCGACACCCTCGCACCGCTATTGGAACGGACCGAAGGGGCAATGTCTACCTGATTGTGGTTGATGGTCGCTCGATGGGAAATGCCGAGGGCGTTACGATTAGCGAATTGACAAAAATTTGTGCGTGGCTTGGCCTGCGCGATGCAATAAACCTCGATGGTGGAGGCTCGTCGTCGATGTGGACCGCAGCAGAGGGTACAGTTAGTTATCCTTGTCGCAATAAGAAGTTTGACCACGCCGGCGAACGCCGAGTATCAAGTTGCGTGGTTGTAAAACGCAAATAAACGGAAAACTTTTTCGATAACATACTTTACAACCCTGAAAGTTGTAAATATTCATGTTATATGTTAAGCCCTATTTTCGGGGATAAACTATACTTAAATTTAGTTTATCTCTCTTGCCCTTTATGATTCTCGATTCTGCTTTTGTCTTCGGTTTTTACCTGAATTTCTGTTCAGAAAAGCGATAAACGGGTTTGTTTACAAAGTCGTTTCACTTTCAATTATTGCATCGCATTGAAAGATTGTGCATTACAAGTGTTTTTACTATTCACATTCAAAAGAAGACAGCCACATCGTGGTTATTCTATCCTTTTACCCAACCATTAGGAGTTAAGGTTTCAATATTAATTTCCTCTTCAAGTAACTCCTCTACTTCTTGTTGGATTATTGCCACCTTATTTTCGTCAACCTTGATGTAGATGCACTGTTCTGCTTTGTTGTCTGTTGACATCTTTATTCGGAAAAAAATTTCAGATCTTCTATCTGTAGTGTACTCATATATTTTTATGAGGAGTATGTCTGCACATATCCATATCTTGTTCTTTATTATTTTCAAATCAAGACGTTCTATGTTCTCCTTCTTATGGGAATTTAATATATTCTCCAACTGTTTTTTTGATCCAGGATAATTGAAGAAAAGGTATGAATAATAGACATTGTTGGACAAGTTTTGTTCAACAAGAGGGAATATAGCACCTCCCTTTATGTCATCTGTAGTATGAGCAGCGATTAACGTTACGCGTTGTAATTCTTTGGAAATTTTCTTCTCATAAGTGAATAACTCTTTTGGGGAAAATAATATGCTTTTCCCCCAGCCCAAGCCTTCAAGTAGTTCACGAAGTTTTCTTAATTGCTTCTCCTCTGGACTAATAGCACATCCTCTTCCTCCCAACCAATTGTGAACGAGACCAAATTGAGATAACTCTTGTTCGTTGTTGTAAGTTATAATATTGTTGTGACCATTGAGAATTTGGGCGTGTAGTTCTCTAAAGAACAATGCTTGATTTGCTCCCTTGTGAATATTACCTGTATATAAAAAATTAAAGTCATCTCTACTCCTCATATTTCTACAAATCAGATCATAGAACGAATCTATTTCTGACCTAATTTGAGATTCAAATTCAGAAGACGAGTCATTGCCAATCTTACCCTGTGAATTACGAGGAACATTATCGTTGACCACTGCTAAAAAACACTGGCAATCATCGATGATTTCCCAAGTCCTATTCCATTGTATGTTTTGGTGTTCTGGTAGGCACGAATATCCGTGGAGATATACATTGTATCCAAACTCGTCTTGGCTTAAATAGTCGCACAATCTTTTGGCGACCTCGTATGACCCGGTCTCACTATTTGTGCCGTGGTAAGCAATAAATAATGTGTATTTCTTTTTCATAAGTGTTTAACAAATCTTGCGGGACTTCCAATATATAGAGAATTTTCTTCTGTGTCATGAGTTACAACAGCACCTGCCCCAATAACACTTTTACGCCTAATTGTGACGTTTGGTAATATTACCGAATTTGCTCCAATCCACACATCATCTTCTATGATAATCTTTCCGCCAATTAACTGTCTGCGATCTTCTGCTTGTAGTGGATGAGTGACAGGTGAAATTACAACATTTGGTGCAATGAATACATTATTTCCGATGTAGACCTCAAAACTATCAAGAATAACCAAATTATAATTAAAGTAGCAGTTGTTTCCGATAGAAATATTAAACCCATAATTACACTGGAACCCGTTTTTAATAATATTCCCCTTTCCGTAATTTGCGAAAAGAGATGTTAGTATATCATTTCTTCGTTGCGAGTTTAATGGCAGTTGGTTAATTTCTATCAACGCATTGGCGCACTCTTGCTGCATTTGTAATAAATTATTATCTATGCAATAACTTTCGCCAGATTTCATCGCTTGAATTTTACTGAAAGTATTATTATCCATACGCATAAATTTGTTACGTAAACGTAATATGCTAATTACTGTACAAATATAGTAAAAAATAATTTAACAAACTTTATTTTAATCTGATATTTTTTCATTTAACGTAGTCGTATTTGGAAATATAGACTTAAAGAGAATCTTCAAGTAAGGACATATATAACTTTGTAGAGATATCTGCAAGGTGCTAGTCGCGTGCCGATGCAGAAAGTAAACCCCTCTGATAATCAGATAGTTACAGACTTGTTGGTAAAATAAGGGAATCAATTGAGCCTTGCAATTGTGACTAATGGCTATTTCTCGCTTTTGACAATCGGCAATAAAAAAAGAGAAAAAGCCAAAACTTTTTCTCTCAATCTCCAAACCACAACCTCTTACTGCTCTGCCATCTTGCGGCCGGCATCGTACGCCCGTTGCAAATCCTCCTCCCAATGCTCGTCGCGCCAAGCGTGCTTCGCCTCCTCGGAGAAACTGCCGAGTTCGTAATTGTCGTATTTCGCCACTTGGCAGGTGTTGTAGCCGATGATGCGTTCCGGCTCGCCGAGGGCCGTTGTGAGGCACCACTCCATCGTGCCGAAGTGGTTGCTGTTGTTGCGCTCGGGCGTGCCGTTCATCGTCTCGACAAGCACCACAGGCATACGCTTTGGCGCAGTCAGACTGTAATCGTTGTACGATAGCCACGGGAATGCCAATCGCTCCAAGAAGGCACGCATCTTGCCCGTCACCTCGCCGAAATAGATGGGCGAGCCAAGCACCAAGCCATCCGCCTCGGCAATATCGTCCAAGAGGGGCGAGAGCGCATCCCGAAAGCGGCAGATGTTCGACGCCTTGCCTTTGAGTTTGCAAGCCATACACGACATACAACCCTTATAATCAATGTCATAGAGTCGCACAGTCTTTACCTCGACATCCTCACCAACCGACTTTGCACCCTCGGTAAATAGCTGCAACAGTTGCGCGGTATTCATATTCTTTCGCGGACCACCATCCACAATCACAATCTTTTTCATATCGCTCTGTTTTTACTCCGAATCGTTCAAGATGTATGCCACATCAAAGTTACGAATAATCTCAAAACAACAATAGAAAATAACTATTAAAGAGTATAAAAGAGTGAGATATATAAATTTTTAACCGCTTCTAACGGCTTTGCATCGGATTTTTTACTACCTTTATACAAAATTTCAACTACTATGGCTAAACTCAATACTGCAGATATCGGTTTTGAAGATCAGATTTGGAAGGCGGCGGATAAGATGCGCGGTAATATTGACGCCTCGGAGTATAAATCCGTGGTGCTTGGTCTTATCTTTTTGAAGTATATTTCGGATAAGTTCGAGGCTCGCTACGAGGAACTCATAAACGAGGGCGAGGGCTTCGAGGAGGATAAGGACGAGTACACCGCCGAAAATATCTTCTATGTTCCATCGGAGGCTCGTTGGTCAGTTATCGCTGCTGCGGCTCATACGCCAGAGATTGGCACTACTATCGACAATGCTATGCGTGCTATCGAGAAGGAGAACCGCCGACTCAAAGATATTCTGCCCAAAAACTTCTCCCGCCCCGAACTCGACAAACGCCGTTTGGGCGATGTGGTCGATCTGTTCACCAATATCAAGATGCACGAGCACGGCGACTCGAAGGATATCCTCGGTCGTGCCTACGAATACTGCCTCTCGAAGTTCGCCGAGGCGGAGGGCAAGTTGGCGGGCGAGTTTTACACCCCTGCCTGCATCGTCAAGACACTTGTTAATGTTTTGGAGCCCTACGCAGGTCGTGTCTATGATCCTTGCTGCGGCTCTGGCGGTATGTTTGTGCAGTCGGCGAAGTTTATCGAGAGCCACGCCGGCAATATCAACCAAATCTCGGTCTATGGCCAGGACTCCAACCCTACCACTTGGAAGATGGCGCAGATGAACTTGGCTATTCGCGGCATCGAGGCAGACCTCGGACAATATAACGCCGATACTTTCTTCAATGACTGCCACCCGACCTTGAAGGCGGACTTTGTCTTGGCAAACCCACCCTTCAATTTGGGCGATTGGGGCGCAGACAAACTCGCTGACGATGTGCGCTGGAAGTTCGGCACACCACCCGATGGCAACGCCAACTTTGCGTGGATTCAGCACATTATTCACCACCTCGCACCTATGGGCAAGGCGGGCGTTGTGCTTGCCAATGGCTCGCTGTCGAGCCAAAACGGTGGCGAGGGCGAAATTCGCCGTAGGCTTGTCGAGGCGGATTTGGTCGATTGTATTGTCGCTATGCCGTCGCAGTTGTTCTACACTACGCAGATACCCGTCTCGATTTGGTTTTTCAATAAGGCGAAGAGGCAGAAGGGCAAGACCCTCTTTATCGATGCTCGCAACCTCGGCACGATGGTTACACGCAAACTGCGTGAACTGACCGATGGCGCGGAGGGCGATATTATGCGTATCGCCAACACCTATAAGGCGTTTGCCGATGGCACGCTTGCCGATGAAAAGGGCTTCTGCGCTGTGGTCGATATTCAGAATATTGCGGAGCAGGACTTTATCCTCACCCCGGGCCGCTATGTAGGCATTGCCGAGCAGGAGCAGGACAGCGAGCCTACGATGCCGGCCGCAAAACGGGGCAACTGTTGAGTGTGCGTATAGAGCCGAGTATCCAGCGAATAATTGACCGCTATGCCGACTCTTATTCGCCTTATGTGTTCCCGATTTTGAACTCACTTGACGCCAACGAAGCATACGAGCAATATCAGGTTGCCTTAAACACTCACAATCGCTTACTCGGCAGATTATCAGAGATGTTGGGGTGTGGTTGCAAACTGACCTCATACACTTCGCGCCACAGCTGGGCAACAGCTGCAAGAAATCACAATGTACCAATTTCGGTCATCAGTCAAGGCATAGGACACACATCGGAACAAACCACCCAGATTTATCTAACAATGTTAGAAAACTCGGTGATTGACGAGGCGAATAGGGGGATAATAGGATGTTTGGGGTAAGTGTTCCACGAAATAACCATGCCGTTTGCTTAAATCGCTATATGACAATCATTTACAAGTAAGAATGTGTGATGATTTTGAAACAATATTATCGTTTGTTTTTTTGAGTAATTACAATTGTTAATATTACTTCCATTCTATGTAGTTGCTACAATCATTGTATAAATCAGCAAATTAGTTGCTTGTTTCGCTCATAAAAATTTGTCTGCCAATTGAATGTGTGGTTGTTCTTTCGTGGAACGGTACAGAAAAATAGTTTGCGATTTCGGCGTCAAATTAGAATAATATTATTAACTTTACGCAAGATTTGGATTTCTTTCGTGGAACTACTTATTGTTGAGAATAATATTAAATATTTAACTGACTTATGCTACTGGATGCTGCCATAAATATAGTTGGATATGTTGAATCGAAATACAACATTCTATGTTCAACAGAAGATGGAATAATTCTACTCTATAATAGTCTATATAAAAACTTGATAGAATTAAATTCAGAAGAATACAAAACTATAAAATATGGAGAAGTTGACTTGGACTCTGATTTGGGAAAGGTTTTGATTGAATATAAATTTGTAGTACATCCTGCCATTAATGAATTGGAATATTATAAATATCATTACAACCTCTCGTGTTTTGACAATACAATGCTATCATTGTCAATTTTAACCACTTTGGCTTGTAATATGGCTTGTCCTTATTGTTACGAGACAAAAACTAACTCATTTATGACAGAGCAAGTAGCCGACCAAATTATAAAGTGGGTTGATTCTTGCCTTTTAGGTAAAAAAACTTTATCTATTAATTGGTTCGGTGGAGAACCTCTTATGAGATTAAATATTATTGAATATTTGTCACAAGAATTTATGCGTCTTTGTGATAAATACAATGTTGAATACAAGGCAAGTATCACTACAAATGGTTATTTGCTAAATACGAAGACTATTCAAATACTGGAAAAATATAATATTTTTGATGTGCAAGTAACACTTGACGGAAATAAATACTTCCACGATGCTATGAAGTTTTTGGCAGACGGCAAAGGTACATACGAACGTATTGTTTCAAATATGCAAAATTATTGCACTATATCCACCAGCCACTCACCGCTACGTATTCGTGTTAATCTGTCTGACGAAAACTATGATAGCATATCATTGTTGTTAGATGATTTACCAGATATTGTAAAAGAACATTCCTCTATTTTTTTCAGATGGTTATACTCTAATAATAATTCAAATTGGAAAGAGTTCTCAAAGGAGAAACAGGCAGATTCTGCATACAAAGGCATCTTTTCTTTGCTAAAAACAGCTCACGAAAAAGGGTATCGTATAGAGAATCGATGTGAATACGAAGATTTTGGGTTTTGCGAGGCTGATAATTTAGGATTTTACACTATAGATCCATTAGGTAATATATACCTTTGCGTTCATGATTATAAGCCAGAGTTTGCAGTTGGAAATGTAGTTGAAGGGATAATTGAAGCTAAACAAGCCGAGTTTTATTCATTTAAAAACACCTCTGTTTTAAATGATCATGAATGTCTAAACTGTAAGGTGTTGCCTATATGCAATGGTGGGTGTCGTAAGTTCCGATTTGAAGGCAAGAAACAATGCATATTTGAAAAAGATAATTTAGACCTATATGTACAAAACATATATCACAGATGTTTAATCATTTAACTGTATTTTTTTATGAGAATCATTAAGTCAAATTCAAACTCAAAGGGTCAACACCCAAGTGCATCTGTTGTAGGAGCACACAAATCTAGTATCGGCCGAGCCATTAATTTTGACATACAAGCAGGCTCTAAGAGATACGTTTGCGCCTGTATTTCAGAAAAATAGGTGAATACCCCAAAAGCAATACTTGGGAATGACTGTTAAAGTGGGGTGGAGCCCCACTTTTTTATTTACCTTCTCTTATCTACTCTAAAGAAATGGATATCACTTGATAGGGTCTCAAATGCTAGAATATAATATCTTGATGCAATATCATGTTAGTTATTTTATACTAACAACATCTATATGTTGTGTATCATTTCGTATCTATATTATCCCCTTAAGTTGCATATATGCAATTAACCAATTTTGTAGATTATTCTTGTACGATGTACAATTATCTATTGATTTTTCTATCCTGCGCATAGGGCAACCCCCAAAGCACAAAGGAAGATATTCGCATTCTGAGCACCCCGAATCTTTTAAAGGATCTGAATCATTCAATGCTCTATTTAGCACTTCTATATCTGTAAGTTTGACTTCCCCATTTTGATTAATTTTGGCAAAACGGTGTTTAGGGGATGAAATCTTTTCCCAACACTTGTAAAAATAGCCCTCAGCGTCAATGGCAATGGAATTAATGTTTCGTATCGCACACTCTGTATCCTTTTTATTCATAAGTATCCATGGAGTTGGTATGTGTTCATTTTCCCACAGCGATAGTGAAAATTCAGCACATTCGTCATGGGTAAATGTTTCACATTTATGAAGAAGGCCTGTATCTATTACAAAGCCAGGAGATACAGAAATTCTGTTTCCAGAATATCTGTGATGAAGGAATTTGTATAGAGTGCTATATTCATGAGCATTTTCCTTTGTAAGGTTAATCCTAACACATACCCGAATTTCTGGATATTGCACAAAGAGCTTATCTATATTTAATATCGTCTGATTAAATACATCTGAGCAACCCTTGATGTGCTTAATTTTATTATGACGTTCAGGTAATCCATCTAATGTTATTTGAATCTCTGTTACTTCAATCTCTTTTAATTTTTGGATTACGCAATCATTGAGATGATAACCTGTTGTGATGATATCTGATGAATATTGCCCCCTAAAGCCTAATTTTAATTTTTTATAAAATTCTACCATCCCATCAATAGCCATAAGAGGTTCCCCTCCAAACCACGTGAGATGAAGTCTTTCCAGTTCATTCTTACTTATTATATATTTTACAATGCCATCTATAATTTCAGTTGATATGTAAGCCCTGCTCTTATTCTTCTCAAAGCAATAATAACAAGAAAAGCAACAATCCATAGTTGGTGCAATGGTAATATGCTGGAAAGTGCTAATATTTCTTGTACTTCTTATAAGGGAATGGCAATAAGATTGCTCTAAATCATTATTAAGACATATGATGCGATTGTCTAATAAGACTCGTATAACATTCTTAGGAAGATAACTATCTATAATATTAGTATGCTGATTCTGTGATATGATAAGATAATCGTATGTATCTTTATCTATTCTTAACAAGGCTTTCGTTAAGCTACTAAAAGTAAAGAACTTGTTATGGAAGTCCAAGAAAAAAGTATATTTTGAAACTGTATACGCCATAAACATATATAAATAAACCTTATCCTAATCGATAACGATTAAGATAAGGTTGTATGACTATGCATTAGATTTTTTATGCAACCTTGCTGATCTGCTCCAATTCCATATATGGATCTTTGAAGTCTTTGTTTCTACACATACAAGGAGAAATTTCTTTATCAAGCACAAAAGGGTCCTTAAAATCTTTATTACGACACATATATTGATCTTTGTAATCCTTGTTTCTGCACATAAATACATCATTAACTACAGTGCAACTCTCTCCTTCTTCAATAATCTCAATGAAATGCTTCTTCATATTAGTACACCAAATATAACCCTGTTTGGCACGGTTTTTTTTAGTTGACAAGCAAAAATAGGGAATTTATTTATAATAAGCAAATTTCTGGTGCTTTTTTCATTATACCAGCATCAAATTAAATACAAAGCGATGATAAATAGTTTTTCTCTAACCCTATCGTATCCTTATACCCAGGATTGTAGGCTCTGTCATATATAAATGGCTCAACCACATTGTCGTTAATATCTATTACGCCCCACTTACCATTGAGGCAAGCTGCGGCGCATCCTTTTTCATTGAAATGTCCCATCATATCATACTTACATGGTATATTAACGCCTGCTTTGTCTAGGATACCTATGCAACCCATTTTACCATCTTGAACGACTACGACATAGTTATCTTTGTCATCAAACGCATCTTCGTACACAAACTCTATAAGAGTGTTATTCTGTAAATCCACGGCGCCCCATTTTTCATTTATGCGGACTACAGCATATTGGACATTCTTCAATCTGCGCAACTCATCATATATGCACGGAATAACAAACTCTCCATCTGCATTGATAAGTCCATATTTACCATCTTTTCTTACCTCTGCGTACCCGTTATCATCAAAATAAGTCACCTCGTCTATCTCAATGGGGACCAATGCGCTTTCATTACGGGCAGTAATATAATCATCAACATACAAGGTCCCATTTTTTGTTCTTACGAAATGAGACGAATGTTCACCCAACAAACTTCTGTTGTTGACTTGTTCTTTTACTGAGATCTTGTCATAGTTATTAAAAGAGTTGAATATCTTGTTTGAAAGCCTGTACAGCCAACTATGCTTTTTCATTTCTTCTTTCCGTTCTTGCTTCTCTTCCTTGCTCATATAGAAGAGAAAATACCACTCGCCATCCTCCTTTACAAGGGCGAAGTTATCTTCAAAGTCCCAAGCCCGTTCGTAAATTATAGGAATAACTTCTTCAAAATTTTGATTTATGAAACCCCATTTGTCGTCCAACTGCACTCTAATAAGGTTATCACCCGAGCGCGCGATATAATCGTAAATTAGACCTGTATCCTTACTATTGATATTGAAAACTCCGTACTTGTTATCGAGTTTCAATCTATATATCCCGCTATTGCAACCCATACGGTCTATAGAGTCGTAAATAATAGGGGCAACAACTTCACCTTTATCATTAATAAGTCCGTACTTCTTACCGACTTTAACTCGGAATATATTGGGGCCATATTGAAAAATGTGGTCATATTTTATAGGAATAACTATTTCATTTTTGAGGTTGATGACTCCTCGTTTCAGGTACTTATGGACAATAATATAGTTATCATCGTATAGCCCACAATATAGCATATTGTGATACTCAAAAGGAACTACTGTTTCACCTTTTTTGTTTATTACACCATAGTACCCGTCTTTCATAACTACGGCATAATCTCGCGAATTGAATTCATAAGCAATGTGGAATTGCCCGGGGATTACGACATTGCCCTCATCATCCGCATATCCCCACATATTATTATCTTGCACCAAACGCAGTTCGCCTGGTTTTGGCTCGTACTTATATTTGGCGTGTCTGAAATCCTCAAGTTCTAGTTTCATAGTCTACTCACGATATTTTGTATCGTTCTCCATCAAGTTGTATCATATTGTTTTTAAGTGCATACTTTATCCCTCGCTTCATCGATGCAAGGATATTATCCCTTACGCTGGCGTAGCCAAACAGTCGGGCAGTTTCGCTGATGAGACCATCTTCGTCAATGGCAAATTGCTCTTTTAGCACTTGCAAGATTGCTTGTGCTACCTCCTCAGGGGCTATATCCAAAGCCTCGCGTTCTGATACCAGGCGATAACCCGAATAGTTTTCAAGTTGTTCATTGTCTTTCCAGTAGAAAATATCCTCTGTGCCACTTGTAACCAATCCCATATCCTCAAAGACCTCGGTCAGGTAGGTGTTGATGCGGACACCGTTACGGCTTATGCCATAGTTATTGATTAGTCGCTTGATTAGCAGTCGGCGACTAATGGGAGCCTCGGCATCCAAAATAGCGCGTATATCCTCTACAACGGAGTCGGTATAGTAACCCTGCGAGAACATTGCAGAATCTGCAAAACGAATTGGTAAATTACCTGTAATATACTCCTTCGCATTAGAGTTAGGTACAACAATATCATCTTTGTCAACCACTTGCGTTTGCTCCGAATCTTCAATATCATCATAATCGATGTCCTCGGCATTATCTTCGGCACTCTCTTTTGTCTTTACTCGCTCAATCTCTCGGATAATACCATTAAGCACATGCTCTGGAGTGTCCCACCATTCTACTGACCAGATGTTATATGTCTGCCAACCGAGTAGTGAGAGTACAGCAGGCGTAGTTACATCACGGTCGTGGGCAGTGTGAGATGCCACATAGTTATAGCCATCGCAGAGCAACCCCAACAAGTAGCGGTCAGGATTTTCAGGGTCGATAATACCGATATCAACACGATACTCCGATGAGCCGATATTTGTATTCACGGCATAGCCTTTTGCTTGCAGTGCCTTTGCAACGGACTCCACAAAGGCATCCTTTGCTTTCTTTTTCACACCATACTCCATATGCATTAGTGCAACCTTGCCTCGCTCGGCATATTCGAGGAACGATTTAAGATACTGCACACCCTTTGCATTTGAGCGGTAGAGGTCAATATCTTCGGCTTTGAGTGATGAGAATACCTTCATTTCGTATCTTGCACGCGATACTGCAACATTCAGTCGGCGCTCGCCACCATCACGGTTGAGCGGACCGAAATTCATAGCCACCTTGCCAAACTTATCACGGCCATAGCCAACC
>JAZQML010000051.1:0-5455 GCA_045543395.1 Alistipes sp.
ATTCAGAAGAAGACAACCGGTTTCTATTTCTTGGTAGAGTTCACCGGCGAGGGCTCGTTGATCAACACCCTCGAAACCCAGTATCGTCGCGATGAGCGAATCATTCGTTTCTTAACTTTCAAGCAGGACAAGTACGCAGTAGAGTACTCTGAGAAGCGTCGTGCTAAACTTGCTAACAAAAACAAGGAGGAGTAAACTATGGCAGAGATGAATCAGGGTGGCGAGTTGCGCTACCTCAACCCAGTAACGGTTGATGTTAAGAAAAAGAAGTATTGCCGTTACAAGAAACTCGGCATTAAGTATGTAGATTACAAGGATGGCGAATTTTTGAAGAAGTTCCTCAACGAGCAGGGAAAGATCCTTCCTCGTCGTTTGACCGGTACTTCGCAGAAGTTCCAGAAGAAGGTGGCACAGGCTGTTAAGCGTGCGCGTCACCTCGCAATTTTGCCATTCGTAACCGATTGTATGAAATAAAGGAGGGCGAGACTATGGAGATTATTTTGATTAAGGATGTAGAGAACCTCGGCTACGCAAACGATATCGTTGACGTAAAGCCTGGTTATGCGAACAACTACCTCATTCCACAGGGTTTCGCAAAGAGCGCTACCGCTTCGGCAAAGAAGATTTTGGCAGAGAACCTCAAGCAGCGTGCTCACAAGGACGCAAAGATTTTGGCTGATGCACAGGCTCTTGCCGAGAAGATCGCTAACCTTCCACTCACCTTTGCTGTTAAGGCAGAGGAGGGCCGCATCTTCGGTACCATCACTTCGGCTGACATCGCCGCTGCACTTGCAGAGAAGGGCGTAGAGGTTGAGAAGAAGAACATTACCGTTGAGGCAATCAACACCGTAGGCGAGTACAAGGCTGCTGTTAAACTCCACCGCGAGGTTAAGGCAGAGATCACTCTCTCGGTTGTTGCAGAGGCGTAATCTTTTAGCAACCAATAAGAAAACGGACTCGAATTTCGGGTCCGTTTTTCTTGGTAATGTCCAACAAGTATAAATTTCGCGATTTCACCCCTGTCAGAAGCATTATCTGACAGGGGTGATTTCTATTCGAGGACTTAATAGACCGCCTCTTTAATTTTGAGAGTAACCGTTCTACTTATTCTGCAAGACAACTTGATTTACAACCTCCATCATCAAGCGATAAGCATCGTACATATCTTCGAGCACCGAATACTCATTTGTCGAATGAGTTACATATTGTCCCGTAAAGACATTCATACCACCCTTCAAACCTCTTGTGCAGAACATCGAAGCGGTAGTACCTCCTCGACCATCAACAAAATTCAACTTTACACCACACTTAGTAGCAGCAACCGCGATTATATCCTTTGATTTGGGGTGCATCGTATACTCAACATTCTCATACTGAACATCATCGTATATCACTTCGGTCTTCACATTCGGGAAATCGCGTTTGATTTGTGCAACAGCAGCATTCATAATACTCTTGAACTTCTCGCCATCGGCCTTATCGAAGTAGCGAATACGGGTTGATACTTCGTATACAACACTATCATCCGCTGTATTGTTTTGCGTCTTGCTCTTTGCCTCTACCTTTTCCATCTGGAAAGGATGGATATAACCTTGTCTGCCTTCGCTATTCTCCGGACGATACTCCACAGGCACAGAAGCGACAAATGTTGCAGCCGCAGCCATAGCATCGCCAAACTTCATCTTCTTGGCTTCACCGGGATGTGCCAAAGTGCCCGTAAATCGAACATTGTAGCCGTATGCCGTAAAATTCGACACAGTAACATCCTGACCGCCCTCGCCATCCATATCAAAGAGTATATCAGGGTTAAAATGCTTTATGTCAATTTTTTCAGCCGAGCGACCGACATCTTCATTCGGACAGAAAACAAATTGAACTTTGCCGTGCTCGACCTTATCTCCACCCTTAATCAAGGACTCCAATACCGACATTGTAATAGCGCATCCATTTTTGTCGTCACCGCCAAGCAGGGTTGAGCCATCGGTATGAATAAGCGTCTTGCCGATATGATTTTTAAGGTCTTGACCAATAATAGCATCCGGGCTTATAACTCGCCCTTTACTCTGTACAACGACACCACCCTGATACTTTGTAACAATAGGCTTTACTTTTCCGCCCACAGCCTCGGGGCTTACATCATAGTGGCAACTGATTCCGAGTGTCGGCAAGTCAAACTTAACGTTCGATGGCAACTCCACATAGACATAACTATCTGGGCAAACATATACCTTTGCTCCAAGCGACGCTGCCTCGGCTGCGAGAAATTGCGCCATCTCCTCTTGTCCCTTGGTTATTGGAAGATTGTAATCCGATTGGCTATCAATCTTCACATAGTTCAACAATCGGTCGAGCATCTTATCCTGCGACACCTCATACTTTTGCGCTGATGCAGACATAGACAGGGCCAGCATAGATACCGCCACAGCAAAACTTTTCAGAATACTTTTCATAGCGATTAGTTTTTTTGGGTTAGACAATTTACTTCTATTCTAAGAGGGTCTATTGTTTGAATTTTATCGTATCAGCAGCGACGAATCGCCATACGACAAGAAGCGAAAGTTGTGCGAGAGTGCGTAATCGTAAATTTTGTGCCAATCATCGCCAACATACGCCGACACAAGAAGCAAGAGTGTCGATTTGGGTTGGTGGAAGTTGGTTACGATATTGCAAACTATGCGATAGTTGTAGCCAAGAGGGGTGATCATAATCTCGGTGGCAGCACGCAGATGTTGCAACCCCGACTGCTCCATATATAATATAAGTATATCGAGTACCTTCTCGCCCGAGAAGTCGGCAGGTATGTCGTAGAGTTCCCACTGCCCCACTACCCCATCATCGTAGGCACGACCATTTTGTATGCGCCACGCCAACGCTGTCAGCGACTCCAAAGTTCGCACCGAGGTTGTTCCCACAGCAACAATCTTTCCGTAGTTGGCACGCAGTTTACGCAGTGTTGCGAGAGTTACATCGAAATGCTCGGTGTGCATTGCGTGCTTGGTCGCATCCTCATCTTTTACGGGAAGGAACGTGCCGGCACCTACGTGTAGTGTCACCTCGGCAAAGTCGAAGCCTTTGGTTTTCATTTGCTCGATAAGAGGCTCGGTGAAGTGCAAACCCGCAGTTGGCGCAGCCACAGAACCCTCAAAGCGAGAGTATACCGTTTGGTAGCGGGTGTTGTCAATCTCCTCGCTCTCGCGGTTGAGATATGGCGGAATAGGAATACGACCGAGATACTCCAACAATTCGCCAAAGGTCATCGGTGCTGCCCACTCGAAGCGCACAATATGCTCGCGCGTACCTCGCTCGGCTATATAGGCACGTAGGGTGTAGTCTGCACCATCGTACTCGAACGGTATCTCGACAGCCCCCTCCTTCCACTTTTTGAGGTTGCCTACAATGCACGACCACTCGCACTCGCCCTTTACCGCAAAGGCGTGTTCGTAGTCGGCAGGAGCGTGAGGTTCGAGGCAGAAGACCTCAACCCTTGCACCCGAAGGCTTGTACATAACGAGTCTTGCTCGCACCACCTTTGTATTGTTGAATACGAGCAGAGAGCCTTCCGGCAACTCCTCGCCAATATCCGAGAAGTGTCGCTCCGAAATCTCGCCACCACGATATACGAGCAACTTCGACGAATCACGCTCCGAGAGCGGAAATTTCGCAATTCGCTCGTCGGGCAGCGGATAGTCGTAGTCGTTTATGTTGATATATCTCTCCATAGATTAGCCATTAGCTATTGGCCATTAGCCATTAGCTTTTTTTCTACAAAATTGGGCTGCCCTCGTGTGAGCAGCCCAGAGTATAAATCTTTGGTCCACCGAAATTGCTTTATAACGAGGTTTTGCAACGCTCTCGTAGCAGAGGAGGAGGGCGCATACAAAGCGTATGTAACCGACTCCGATGTTACAAGGAAGGCAGCAAAAACCGTTAGAAACAATTTCGACTAGAAGCCTTTGCCGATAGCCAAGAAGTCGGTAGCCACGAGTGCTGCACCACCAATCAAACCACCATCAACATCAGCCTTTGCAAAGATCTCGGCAGCGTTAGATGGCTTGCACGAACCACCGTAGAGAATTGGACACTCCTCGGCAGCAGCACCAAACTTCGAGCGCAACACCTCACGGATGTAAGCGTGAATCTCCTGCGCCTGGTCAGCGGTAGCGGTCTTGCCTGTACCGATAGCCCAAACCGGCTCGTATGCGATAACGAGGTTAGCAAACTGCTCCTCGGTGAGGTTGAATACTACCTCCTCGATCTGCGCCTTGCAAACTGCGAAGTGGTTACCAGCCTCGCGCTCCTCCAAGTTCTCGCCTACGCAGTAGATTGGAGTAAGACCGTTAGCATAAGCCTGTGCCATCTTCTTGTTCAAAGTCTCCGAAGTCTCGCCGTAGTACTGACGACGCTCCGAGTGACCGAGAATAACATACTTGCAACCGAGTGCTGCAATCATCTGTGCTGCAATCTCGCCTGTGTAAGCACCCTTTGCCTCGGTAGCACAATCCTGCGCACCAACAGCGATATCCGAGCCCTTAACAGCCTCAACAACCTGCGAGAGGTGGGTGAATGGAGGGCAAACGATAAAGTTTACACACTCGCAAACCTCGCCACGACCGGCAACAACATTCTTTGCCAACTCAACACCCTCTGCAGGAAGGGTATTCATCTTCCAGTTACCTGCAACAATCTTCTTTCTTGCCATAGTTTTCAAATATTTAATTTAAGTTTAATAATGCTTTCAAATCTCATTTATTAGGAACTCTCAATGTTACATCTTTAATCAATCTTGCATTACTAAACTTAAATTATGCATCGAAACGATGCAATAAGTAAGTCGCAAGCAAAAAACTGTCAGATGAACATTTTTACATTTCCCCTAAATCCCCTTTTGGGAAAGGGGACTTGTCGCTGCGCTCCATTAAATAGCCATTCGACAAGGTGGTGGGAGTTTCAAATATTTAATTTAAGTTTAATAATGCTTTCAAATTTCGCTTATCAGACAACTCCAAATCTTACATCTTTAATCAATCTTGCATTTTATTCCTTCTGCGACTCAATCCACGCCTTAATCTCGGCGGTTGCCAAGCCCAACTTATTCTTTTTGTTGAAGCCGCAAAGGTCGTTAAAGAGTTTCATACCGCCACTCTTTGCGGTGTTGGCAAACGACTCGAGGGTGATGTAACCCATCTTCTGTATAGCCTCAACCCACTCGGCAGGAATGCCCGCCTCGGTATATACCTCCTCGCCGTCGGCAACAACCTTCTTCTCGGGGCGCATTGTCGGGAAGAACAACACATCCTGAATAGAGGTCTGTCCCGTCATAAACATTGTCAGACGGTCGATACCCATACCCATACCCGAGCAGTTCGGCATACCATACTCCAATGCACGCACAAAGTCCATATCGATAAACATAGCCTCGTCGTCGCCACGCTCCGACAATCGCATCTGCTCTTGG
>JAZQML010000052.1:0-27191 GCA_045543395.1 Alistipes sp.
GATGTAAGATGCACAATGAGCAACACCTTCGGTTTTGGAGGTCATAACTCGACCGTAGTGTTCCGCAAAATCTAATTACAAGGTTATGTTTGATTTTATACTTCGTCCGATACGCCGTAATTTCGGACGCAATAGATTATACTATCGAATTATCGACGATATGTTCGGTTTTATCCCGAACAATATCGAACTATATAAGTTGGCTCTTGTTCACAAGTCGGCATCAATAGATATCGAAGGGCGTAGTATCAACAACGAGCGACTCGAATTCTTGGGCGATGCCGTAATCGAGAGCGTCACCTCGGACTATCTCTTTATCGAGTATCCCGACTACGACGAGGGCAAACTCACAAAGTTGCGCTCGAAGTTGGTGTCGCGCCAATCGCTCAATGCCATAGCCTGCAAGTTGGGCTTGGACAAGCAGATTGTGTGTTGTCGCTCGGTGAACGCTACGCAGAAGCACGTCTTTGGCGATGCCTTCGAGGCGATGATGGGAGCCATCTATCTCGACCAAGGTTACAACTTTGCCAACCGATTGCTTATCAACAACATATACGCCACAAAACTCTCGCTCGACGAGGTTGACGAAACCGAGACCGACTTCAAGAGTCGCCTTATTGAGTGGGGACAAAAGAACCACCATACCGTAGTGTTCCGCACCAAAGGTACTCCTACGGGGGCGGGGGCGACACGCTCGTTCCACTGCACCGTATTGGTAGACAACTTGGAGGTGGGACACGGCATAGGCACCTCGAAGAAGGAGGCGGAGCAGAGGGCTGCCGAGTCGGCAACCTACGAGCCAAGCGACGCGGAGGTGGCACGTATGTTGGATAAGTTGGACAGGATAAGTAAATAGCGAAACGTATGCTCGACATCCACGAGAAGATATCGTTGCGAGGTTGTAAGTCGCTCTCCGAGGTGGAGTTGCTCACCGTACTATTGGAGGATGAGGCTCTTGCCGAGAGGGTGTTAAAGGAGTGTGTGTCGTTGGCAAATATCGCCACGATGTCACCGTCGCGCCTGCGTATGGTTGCGGGGTTGGGAAATAAGCGAGCCGAGCGCATATTGAGTGCTGTGGAGATTGGTTGGCGAGTGGTTCGTGCAAACCGAGCCGTCGAGGATACAATAGGTTCGAGCGAGGATGTGGTAAACATTATGCGCCCTATGCTCAAAGATTTGCAGCACGAGGAGTGCTGGGCGTTGTATCTCACAAATGCCAACCGCATTCTCGAACGCCAGATGGTCAGCCAAGGAGGTGTGCAAGCGACAGTGGTCGATAATCGCATCATATTGCGAAAGGCCGTAGAGTTGTCCGCCACACGAATGATACTCGTACACAACCACCCTTCGGGTAGTGCTGCGCCAAGTGGTGCCGACTTTGAGATAACCAAGCGGTTGAAAGAGGCGGCAGCAACGCTCGACATTCAGTTGCTCGACCACATAATAATCAGCGCAACCGAGAGTTTCTCGTTCAAAAGTAGCGGTAAGTTATAGAGGCAGATTTATTTCTGCCTTTTCTTTTTGCAATTCCACCCAATTTTTACTAACTTTGTGGGTAACTGACAAAAAACCAACTAAACTATAACTGATTATGAAAAGATTGCTTTGTATCGCTCTTTTGCTTGCCACCCTTGTGGCAGGTGTAAACACCACCGCTTATGGCGGTAGCCGTTCAAAAGAGTACTCCGTAAAGAGGGGTATGATTCAATTCAAAGAGCCGGCACGCGAGAAGGGCCAAACCTCGATGCTCGGCTTCGCCGCAAAACCTATCGAGAAAGTTCGTGTAGGCATTATCGGCTTGGGTATGCGTGGCAAGGGCTTCGCACGTCGCTTGACGCTGATTGAAGGCTCGGAGGTAGTTGCTATCTGCGACGTGCTGCAGGAGAACCTCGACAAGACACAGGCGTTAATCAAAAAGGCCGGTGGCAAACCGGCAGAGGAGTATGTTGGCGCCGAGACGTGGAAGAGGTTGTGCCAGCGCAACGACATCGACCTCATCTACATCGTCACCCCGTGGGAGTTGCACACCCCAATGGCCGTTTACGCTATGGAGCAGGGCAAGCACGTGGCTATCGAGGTGCCGGCGGCTATGACCGTAAAGGAGTGCTGGCAGTTGGTGGATACCTCGGAGCGCACTCGTAAACACTGTATGATGCTCGAAAACTGCATCTACGACCACTTTGAACTCACTACGCTGAATATGGCGCAGCAGGGTCTCTTCGGCGAGATTATTCACGGCGAGGGAGGCTACATCCACAACTTGGATATATTCTGGGATCAATACTACGATAATTGGCGTTTGAAGTTCAACCAAAAGCATCGTGGCGATGTATACGCTACTCACGGCTTTGGCCCAATCTGCCAGGCTATGAACATCCATCGTGGCGACCGCCTGACCTACCTCGTGTCGATGGATACCGATTCGTGGGTTGGAAAGAGATTGGCAAAGGAGCAGTTGGGAACAGATAAGTTTGCCAATGGCGACCACACCTCTACCCTTATCCGTACCCATAAGGGCAAGACTATAGAGTTGCAACACAACGTCTATACCCCACGCCCTTACGATCGTCTGCACCAACTTACCGGCACAAAGGGCTTCGCAAATAAGTATCCGACAACAGGCATCCTCTTGGAGGGCGACGTGATAAAGGGCAACAATATTGCTCCCGACCACGAGAACCTCTCGTCGCACAAGTTCCTGCCGAAGGATGTTTACGATGCGTTGATGGAGAAGTATCGCCACCCTATCCAGAAGGAGTTGATGGAGAAGGCAAAGAAGGTGGGCGGTCACGGAGGTATGGACTATATTATGGACTCCCGCCTTATCTACTGTCTGAACAACGGCTTGCCACTCGACCAAGATGTTTACGATGCAGCCGAGTGGTCGTGCATTGGAGAGTTGTCGCGTGCATCCATCGAAAACAACTCTATGCCGGTGGCAGTTCCCGACTTCACTCGTGGCGAGTGGAACAAACTCAAAGGTGTAACATTTGCAAGATAACGACGTAGGTTGTGATACCTACAATGACATATTTCAGAGAGGCTCTATCGGCTCCGACACGCCATTTCAAGTGTTTGAGGTCGGCAGAGCCTCTTCTTTGCAACGGTACGGTCGTGGTGCGTCGCACACAACTCGCCTTCGAGTCGGAGATACGGTGGGAAGGGCGCAACTATCTACTGTTTCTGCCGTTGCACCACTCCAGCACACGCCATATCGAGGAGTTGGAAATTGTGGCTCGCGAGCGCAGTCGCGGACCTCTTATGAAGGTGATGATTTTCGGCGAGGAGTTGACTCTCAAGGATGCACTCGGGCAACACCACCACTACGACATCATACTGCAAGAACTTCCCAAAGGTGAGCCATTGAAATGCGCTGTAAACCACCACAATGCAACGATGTTGAGAGATGCCGTTGCGAGGATGAAACAGCGACTCGACGCCATTGGTTTTCACCATCGCAACCTAACACCGTCGAATGTTGTAATTTGTCCAAACGGAGCGGCCTGCCCTCTGCGCTATTGGTATGCCGAGTGGGAGGTCTATTCCGACAACGACATATCGCAGTTGGAGGAGTATATCGACCGCCACTGCATTGTTGGGTACGACACTTTTTCGACACCCAACGTGGTGGAGGAGTGCAAGGCGGACTACTGCGCCTATCCAAACAAATGCAATGGTATAACACGCCTTCGCAGAGGCAATCGCTTCGGCTTTGTGGATAGCGATGGCAGACAAATTACGCCATTTATCTATACAGAGGCGAGCAATTTTCGGGAGGGACGAGCCATAGTTGCCAAGTGCGGTAAGATGGGTGCGATAGACTGTAATGGGCGAAAGGTTGTGCCTGTGGTCTATAATAGTTTGGAGTTCGACATCAAGACGGGATTCTTTACCGCCACCCGCTACAACTATCGCTATACGCTAAACTACGAGGGCGAGATTATCCGTCGCACAAAACTCGAGGAGGAGAGTGCCGAGTGAAATATTCGGGTGTAGTTTCTATTTTTTCATTATTTAATGAAAAGTCTATCGGTTTTTTAGTATCTTTGCACTTTGAAAAGGAAAACATAGAAAAAATAGCACTATATGACACAGGAAGAATTGTTTAAGAAATTGATCGCACACTGCAAGGAGTATGGTTTTATATTTCCTTCGAGCGAGATTTATGATGGTTTGGGCGCAGTTTATGACTATGGCCAGAACGGAGTGGAGTTGAAGAACAACATCAAGAGATATTGGTGGGATTCGATGGTTAAACTGCACGAGAACATCGTGGGTATCGACGCTGCCATCTTTATGCACCCACGCACTTGGGAGGCCTCGGGACACGTTGCAGCATTCAACGATCCATTGATCGACAATAAGGATTCGAAGAAGCGTTATCGTGCCGACGTGCTTATCGAGGACCACCTTGCAAAACTCGACGAAAAGATAGAGAAGGAGGTGGAGAAGGCTCGCAAGCGTTTTGGCGAGGCTTTCGACGAGGAGCAGTATCGTGCAACTTCGCCACGTGTGAAGGAGATTTCGGAGAAGCGCGACGGCGTACACCACCGCTTTGCAGAGGCTTTGAACAACAACGACTTGGCAGAGTTGAAGCAGATTATCCTCGACTGCGAGATTGTTTGCCCTATATCGGGTACTCGCAACTGGACCGATGTGCGTCAGTTCAACCTTATGTTCTCGACACAGATGGGTTCGACTGCCGAGGGTGCAAACACCATCTACCTTCGTCCGGAGACTGCGCAGGGTATCTTTGTGAACTACCTCAACGTGCAGAAAACAGGTCGTATGAAGTTGCCATTCGGTATCGCACAGATAGGTAAGGCGTTCCGCAACGAGATTGTTGCACGTCAGTTTATATTCCGTATGCGTGAGTTCGAGCAGATGGAGATGCAGTTCTTTGTTCAGCCCGGCACCGAGATGCAGTGGTGGAACGAGTGGAAAAACACCCGTATGGCTTGGCACCGTGCATTGGGCTTCGGCGACGAGAACTACCGCTTCCACGATCACGATAAGTTGGCTCACTACGCAAATGCAGCAACCCATATCGCGTCTAACTTCCCATTCGGCTTTAAGGAGGTGGAGGGTATCCACTCGCGTACCGACTTCGACCTCGGTCGTCATCAGGAGTACTCGGGCAAGAAGATTCAGTACTTCGATCCGGAGCGTGGCGAGAACTATGTTCCATACGTTGTGGAGACCTCGATTGGCGTGGATCGTATGTTCTTGCAGATTATGTCTGCCGCATACTGCGAGGAGAAGTTGGAGAATGGCGAGGAGCGTGTAGTATTGCGCATACCTGCTTGCTTGGCTCCTACGAAGGTTGCCGTTATGCCTCTCGTGAAGAAGGATGGTCTGCCAGAGAAGGCTCGCGAGATAATCGACGCTTTGAAGTACGACTTCAACGTAGCATACGACGAGAAGGACTCTATCGGTAAGCGTTACCGCCGTCAGGATGCCGTAGGTACTCCATTCTGCGTAACCGTTGACCACCAGACTTTGGAGGACAACACCGTAACCGTACGTCATCGCGATTCGATGCAGCAGGAGCGTATCGCCATCGACGATTTGTACTCGATGGTCGAGAAGGAGACTTCGTTCCGTGAGTTGTATAAGAAGTTGAAGTAATCGACAGGCAGATGGGGCGAATCTTGGCAATAGACTATGGCACTCGCCGCACGGGTTTGGCTGTTAGCGACCCGTTGCAGATTATTGCCGGTGCGCTCGAAACCGTCGATACCAAACAACTCGAAAAGTTTGTTGCCGACTACTGTGCCAAGGAGGATGTTACGACGATTGTCGTGGGCAAGCCTACACAAATGAATGGCGAGAATAGCGAAACAATGCGCTTTATAGAGCCGTTGGTTGGGCGATTGCGACACAATTTTCCCGATAAGGAGATCGTTCTATACGATGAGCGATTTACCTCGGTTTTGGCACAGCGCACCATTCGCGAAAGCGGCATCGGCAAGATGGCCCGCCGCGATAAAGCGTTGGTGGATAAGGTCGCTGCAACGATAATTTTGCAGTCCTATATGGACTCGGCGAGGTAATATTTTGCGTATGTAGCATTTGACAACCAAGCATAACGAGGCAAAAGCCTCATATAAACTTTTTTAGTATGATTTATCCGATTGTAATATATGGTAATCCGACTTTGAGAAAGGCGAGTGCGAATATCGACGCTTCGTATCCCGACTTCAAGAAGTTGGTAGAGGATATGTGGATCACGCTCGGCGAGGCGAGTGGCGTAGGTTTGGCAGCACCGCAGATTGGCAAGAACATCCGCCTCTTTATCGTCGATTGCACCCCTTGGGCAGAGGAGGTGCCGGAGTTGGCAGATTTCCGCAAGGTGTTTGTGAACGCCGAGATTTACGAACGCTCTGCCGAAACCTCGCACTTTGAGGAGGGATGTCTTTCGATTCCGGGCATTCACGAGGATGTGGTGCGCCCTGTATCTATCCGTATGCGCTACCTCGACGAGAACTTTGTAGAGCACGACAAGGAGTTTACGGGTTATCCGGCACGAGTTATTCAGCACGAGTACGACCACCTCGAAGGCAAAGTCTTTACCGATCACCTCTCACCACTTCGTCGCAACCTGCTCAAAAGCAAGATTCTGAAACTCTCGAAAGGGCAATATAGTTGCTCGTACAAAACAAAATAGAGTAAAAAAATAAGCCCCGAAGGAGTTTCGGGGCTTATTTTTGCTTACAACACCCTCGTTGCCTTCGAGTGGGGCGTGAGGGCGAGGCGTTCCAAATCTACGCCCGAGATATTGACTATTCCGCAGTGTTTACCCACCTCGACAGAGCCATACTCTTCATCTATTCCGAGTGCTTTTGCACCATTCAGCGTGGCCCACAGCAGAAGTTCCGCCAGCGGAACGTCGTGAAACATCTTCAACTCCTCAATCATAGACAACGACCAATTAGATGCGAGCGAGTCGGTACCTATACATATATTTATATTACTACCGCGCAACAACTCCACCGCACGAGGCGCAATACCCGAGATATAGGCGTTGGAGCGAGGAGATAGGGCGCAATAGAGAGGCACAGAGAAATGGTTGGTGATGGTAGCAACATCGTTTGGTGTTATGGCACAGTTGTGAACCAACAACACGCTGCGCTCCTTTGGGGTGCAGGCAACTATTCGCTCGGCAGGCGAGCCATAGTGGAGAAAATCGCACTCGAAGCCTACCCTCTTGTACCACTCGTGCAACGAGCCGCTACCACGATACAGTGCAGCCTCGTCTGCCGTCTCCATAAAGTGGATGGAGAGCGGAGCATTGTTACACTCGCCACACACCTCTCTAAATGGCGCATCTGGAACGGAATATGTCGAATGTGGTGTTAGCGATGTATTGGGATGGCACAACAACGCACGCTGTCGCTCCAAGTTGCACTCTCGCAGGCCGAAAACCTCAACGAAAGAGTGATAGAAAATCTTGCTCTGCGCCTTTACGGCAAACGACGTTTCGCCATTTACAATATCGGCAACAGCATCTACGCCCTCCTGCCACATCGCCCGGTCAGCCTCGGCAATAGCGCGAAATCGCTCCTCGTCGGAGTAGTTGCCACGCACCCGACCTATACTCTCGGCAAACGCCGCAAAGCCACCACCCTCGGCAATAGCACCACGAAGGTAGGACAACTCTATATGTGAATGGGCATTTACGAAGCCGGCGCACAGCACCCCCGAATAGAACTCCACCTCGGCGGTTGAGTCCAAGTCGTCGCCATACTGCTCGACCGCCGCCACAGTGTGGCTGCCGTCGGCAAAGCACTTAATCGTTATGAGGGGGCGTGGTTGAAACCCTTGTGGTGTCAGCAGATAGTGCGAGGCTATCCTTCTGTATGAGAAATCCATCGGCAAAAATCTTTACATCAACATAGTGCTTAAAGAGCGAATCTATTGCATCTGCCTCCTTGAGTTTGTAGACAACCCTCAAATTGCGTATGGTGAGGTCCTGCTCCTTCGGTGGGCGACGTTTTGTCTGTTTCTTTCCCTTCTTTCTCGAATTGTTATCGAGGTTATCGAGGTTGGTGTACTTGCCCAACTTGATAACCAAATTGCGGCGATTGTCGTTGGTAACCAGAGTTCTATTTACCGTTCCCTTTTCGCGGAGTGTTATCGAAGTACGACTCATTTGATAGCCATTCTCGTCGGTGAAGTAGAACTCGGCACCTCGGCTATACTTCTTCAAATCGTCTTTACACTCGTAGTTGTAGAGAATCGTGTACTCGCCTCGTGGTGCAGGTGTAATAACAATCTGCAAGTCGGTTGAGTCGGCACGCTTCTTTGCCACAATAAGCGTATCACGATATATCTCGCGTTTCGACCTCCGCATTGCCACATTGCGGATGGTGTCGAGTATGACAACCCTCTTTTCGTACTCTCTGCTCTCCTGCTCCAATCGTGAAATAGCCTCCTCCACAATAGAGCCGAGGCGCACACTCTTTCGGCGCGAGAAGTTACCCACCGTATGCAAAACATCATTGGTGGTATAGCCATAGCGGCGGAATATAGGCTCGTAGATATGCAACGAGTCGATATTGATGCGCTCCTCATCGACATAGGCATTCACGACAAAGGCATCGTGGAATATGTCGGCAAGCACATCGTCGGGTATGATTTTCTTCTCGTTACACGAAACGGCACCGAGCATAACCACCGCCAAAAGCACTATATGTAAAACTCTCCTTTTCATCTCTCTTTACTCTTTATCATTGCCGATGTTGCCACCTTCGACACCGCAAGTGCCACCGCCACAAACACCACAAAAATCACTACCAAGTCTATCGCCTGCAACTCCACAGGGTAGTTCTCAACCAGAAAGTTGCCGTTTGGCATCTTGACAAAGCCGAAGTGCTGTTGCGCCAAGGTTATTGCCACTCCCAACACCAAACCTATCGCTCCACCTACGCCGGCTATAAGCAACCCCTCGCGCACGAAAACACCCCGAATAAAGGCGTTGTCGGCACCCATAGCATAGAGTGTTGTTCGCTCGTCGCGCTTTTCGATTATAAGCATAACCACCGTGCCGACAATCGACAACGAGGCCACCACCAGCACCAATAGCGACACAAAGAATATCGCCCACTTCTCGTAGCGCATAATGGCATAGAAACTCTCGTTTTTCTCCTCTCTCAGCGTAACCCTATACGCATCGCCCAACCCTTTGCGCAGACGTTCTGCGACCGCTTTGTGCGACACACCCGAAGCGACCTTAACATAGAGTTTGTCTGCCCCATCGCCAACGCCGAACAATCGCTTCGCAGCACGCAACGACGTTATTGCTATGTTGGATGCCTCCTGCTGCGGCATTGTAAATCTGCCCGACACATCCACCTCCTCGCCACTCATTGCGAAGGTCGGCAATAGCGAGCCTATGTGTCCGCCACCAAGTGCGTAGACCTCAACACGCCCCATAGTCATAGCGTAGAGCCCCAACTCGTAGGCTGCTCCATCGCCAAGCAGAATATGGTCGATGTCGCCACTCTGCAACGTGGCACTCCCCGCCGAGGTATACTCACCGATAGGCACTACCCTACCGTACGTCTCGTCTACGCCACGCAGACGCACTACCGTTCGATTGTTGCGATAGGAGAGCAACGCCTGTCGCTCAACCACCGCCGATGCAGCCTCAACGCCCTCTATGCTCTCCACCTTCGAGCGCAGAGAGTCGTTTATGTACCCTTCTGCCGTAATCTCAACATCGGCATCGACAACTCTATACAAGTCGTGGACCAACGCCTCGAAGCCATTGAACACCGAGAGCAGAATCACCATAGCGGCAACCGGCACCACCACCGCCAACAGACTGACCGTTGCGATGATGTTTATCACCGAGTGCGACTTACGCGCGGTAAGGTACTTTATGGCAAATCTCCACTGCATCCCCCACTCCGGTGTTACTTCTTCAGCAGCGAATCGATATTGTCGATATACTCCAACGAGTCGTCGATAAAGAACTGCAACTCGGGAATAACCTTTACCTGAAAGCGCATACGACGTCCCAACGCACCACGAATCTGCTTGTTTTGCTGTTCGATGATGGCGAGTGTTGCCTGTGCCTTATCGAACGGAAAGATGCTGACATATATCTTGGCGTAGCCCAAATCGGGCGATACGCGCACCGCCGTAACCGTTGTAAGCACCCCTCGCAACGACTCGGCTATATCGCGCTGAAAAATCTCCGCAATGTCGCGTTGAATCTGTTTTGCAATCTTCTCTTGACGTGTATTCTCCATAATCTATTGTGTTTTCTTTTATAATGCGTATTTGAACACCTCTTTGTTTTTCGGCAAATTCGGACGTTTCCAATCCCACTCTTTGAAACGAGCCTTACCCACACGGAAGCCCACCCTCAACGATATATTGAGGTTGTCCAACGGCGAGCGCAACGGCGTATAGTAGAATGGGTTTTCGCCCGGTTTGGTCAAACAATCGAGGTTGTTGCCGTAGTATTTATTTCTGTTTCGCAGAATATCCGAGTAGCCGAAGTCGTACATCGCACGCACTCCGAACTCGAACTGTCCGAATATCAAATCGAAGCCCAAACCTCCACGCAATCCGTACGAGAAGCGGTTATCGCGCTCGGGGCGGAACTCGTAGTCACCACTTATCGGCGCATCCACCGAGCCGTCGATGTTGATACTATATCTCTCGTCGTTGTAGAACTTCGAGCAGAAGTTGAACGAGAATGTAGGTGCTGCTTCCAAATATATTCGCAGACGATTCTTGAAGAGATAGAAGTGAGGTTGCCACACCAACGGAATGACAATGGAGTTGAGCGTTCGGGTGTAGTATCTGTAATCCTTCTTATCCTCATAGAGGTATGGATATGGAGCAAACGAGAAACCTCGTTGCATCACATCTATATCGATACCGACACACGCAATAAAGCGTGGCAACGAGTAGTAACGCCACGAAAAACCCGCTTGGTAGGTACCCCAAATCGCCTTCATCTCCTGCGCCGGATAGGGGCGTGCCGTAGCGAAACCCGTACCGCCCGTTATGGCAAGGGTATGCTGCGCCGAACTCTTGGTGACGGCCACAGCCGAGAGCATAAACGCAATGGTCAATATTTTGATAAATCTCTTCATCCTCTTTTCGGTTATCTTATTGTGCCTGCTGCATTTCGGATGCCTCCTGCCATACCGCCGAAGCCCATACCGCCGCCGCTACTCTGGTGCTGATGTTCATTTTTGTGCTTACCCTCGGCGTGCTTCTTCTGCCACTCCTCGTAGAGTTTCTTCAGTCGCGACTCCTCCTTATCGTCGAGCATCTTTACCAAATTCTCCATAGTCATCGGCATAAAGACACTGTTCATATCGATGTTTATCTCGAAATCCCAATTCATCTTGGTGGTAAAGAGGTCCTCACCACGCTCGTTGAAGTAGGCCTCGGCACGCTCCGGCTGCAACCCCTGCAACACATCGCCGGCATCCCACTCTCCATTGCCATTCTTATCCTCGATAATTCGCAGGCGTATCTCGCCCGGCGAAACGTAGTTGAAGCGATACTTGCCTGTGGTAACATCCCGCTTCTCTTGCAGGGTTCTGCCCGACGCATCGGTCAAAAGCAGAATATAACGATTATTGCCACTACCCTGAACGTTCAACGTTACGGTGGCGAACTTCTCGGGGTCGAAGGTCGTAAACTCCATAACCGTAGAGTCGTTCTCGTAGCCCATAACGTCGGTAATCGACTTTTTAGGGATGTAGAGCGAGTAGTTGGACTTCTCCTTCCAATCTGCCACCACACGCCAGCGACACATATTCAGCGTATCACGTTCGAGGTGCCACTTTATAGGAGTTTTTACCTTCTTGTCGTCTACGATGGATATAGTCATTGCTGCCGTATCGAGTTTCACCGCAGGTGTTCCAAAGGTTATATCAAAACCCGTCTCGGGATTAACCTCTTTGCTTGCCGAGAATTTCAGCGAGAATGGGTTTTTCGCATTCGGATCCTTGTACTCGCGTCCCTCTGCCTTTGCCTTCTCCTTCTCTTTCTCTATGCGCTCTCGCTCCTTCTCCTGCTCCTTGGTCTCGACCAACTTCCAAGCGAGTTTCAACGGCTCACGAGTTTTCGAGAGTTGGCGCAACGAGTCGTGACGATAGTAGACAATCTTACCCTTAATCGTATCGGGCAACTTCTCCGCCTCGACATTAAACCACAACGCCACAGTATCGCGTCCATTGGTCTGCGGGTCAATCAACACCTTGTCGCTCGGAATATTGTCGAAGACAAGCGAGTCGATACGTGGATAATCGGCATTGAAAAAGAGCATCGCCTTCTTCTGCTCGGGGCGTTGCGCATCCACCAATCGCTGATTTACAAACGCCTTGTCGGTAAACATTCTGAAATAGAGTTGCGGCTCGGCAGTCGGATACATACGCAACGAGTCGAACCAAATGGCAAACTCCGGCATCTTGGCAGGGTTGTAGACCGTATCGAGCAGGCCCACCATATCGGTACCCGCCTCGTAGAGTTGGTTATCGTTCTTGTCGCCAATGGCGTAGATGCGATAATTTACGGGTTTGAGATTCTGCGCTATGAATATTCCGTTGTTCTGCGCTCGAGCAATAACGTCGGGCTTGCGATTGAATATCGTAGAGTCGTAACCCGGAGTATTCGGCAATGAGTCGGCAATATAGAACCAGATGAAGGTGCGGCTCACACTATCCGCCTTATAGGAGTCGGCAGTGTAGCCCGAACACATCATCGAATCGACCTTATCGCCCGTCGAAAAGACATAACGCATAGCGTTGATAGGGTTGCTCTCGTTGTTATCGCGAATTGCCGAGCCGAGGTCTATGGCGTAGGTGGTATTCTCCTTCAACGTATCACGAATGGTGATGACGATACCCTTGCCACGAGTGTTGAGCAGCGGCAACTTCTTCATCGCCGGCGAGGTGAACATCTCCTTGTTCTGATCCTTGATCTGCACAAACTCGTTGAACTCGATATATATCTTCTTCGCCTTAAAGTTTGTTGCGAAGTTACCGGGTTCGAGTTTCACAATTACGGGCGGAAGTGTATCCTTCGGGCCACCATCGGGTGTCATAATGTTGGCGCAACGCGAAAAGAGCATTCCCCCGAACAGGAGCAACACCGCAACACGCAAAAATATTTTACATCCTCTTGTCATCTCTGCATCGCTAATTGTTAGTTGAAGGCACCTCGGGCGCAACCACAGTCCATCTGTAACCCTCTTTCGAGCCTTCGTAATATGTTCCCGTTTTCCACTTGTGGAATATGAGCGTAAGGTAGGTGTAGTGCAAATTCTCCGCCTCCGCCTTACGGTAGATGTAGGCGTACATCTGCGCCGCAGGATAGACCACTACAACCAACGCCGGAGCCTTATCCTGAAACAACGAGAGGTATTGCGGAGAGGTGGTACCCTCTGCCGTCCACACCTCGCTCTCGCCATCCGGCTCGGAGAGCGTCTCGCCCGTTTCGGGGTGGGTTATAACCTTTGCCGCAGCATCCTCGTACGAGGCGACCATCCAATCCTCCTTTGCGGTGTAGTAGACGTAGGCGTAGCACCCTTCGGCATCCACCCTATCGCCACCGGACACCTCCTCCGACAACACCTTAATGCGCAATGTGGTGTCGGTGGTAACCTTTTTGAAGCACCCTGTAAGAGCAATCATAGCAACCGCCACAATCGCCATATTTCGGAAAAACTTAACCATAAATCTCATCTATCTTTCGTGCCAACTGCGCTCGGTCGCACTGCAACAACTCGCACAATGGCGTAATAACAAACTCACGCTCCATAATGAGCGGATGTGGCACCTTCAATCGCTCGGTCGCAATATGCTGCTCGTCGTAGAAGAGGATGTCCAAATCGAGCGTTCTCGAACAATACCTCGCCCCCTTTTGCGCCTTCTCTGCCATCTCCGCCTCTCGGTTGCGCCCCAGCAGAGCCTCAACCTCTTGCAGAACATCGAGCAACCTCTCCGCTTCCAACTCGGTAGCCACCTCCCAAGCGCAATTCACAAAGAGCAACTCACTCCTAAAACCCCACGCACTACTCTGGTAGTTCTGCGACCTCGCCATAATAGCGACTCCTCGCTCCGCCAGCAATCGCTCCGCCTCGACAAAGCGCATCGCCACATCGCCAATGTTGCCCCCTGCAAGAATTATCGCTCGGTGCATCACTTTCCAAAGTTTATATAACGGCTCGTAGCCAACGCAAAGTAGGAGAACACGATGCGTGGATCGCCATTCTGTCGCAAGCGGCGCACCGCCTCCTCCAACAACTCCATTATAGGCTCGATATTCTCCGAGCCGATATATGGCGAGAACTTTGTGCAGAATGCCGCCTCCTCGCCCCATAGGTAGGTCGCCCCCGCAGCACCTGCGTGCGAGATATACGCCTCACGCAACAAACGTGCGAAGTCCGACATAAGTCCCAACTGTCGCTCGCGCGAGAGCAACGCCACCTCGTCTGCCCACGAGAGCAGTTCGAGGTGCTTGTTCAGGTAGCAATGGCGCATCATCGTGCAGAACAGATTGAAATTCTCGCTCTTTATCTCATCCTCCTCGCCCGAGAGCATCTGTCGCAACTGCAACAAATCGCCACTCGCCAAACGAGCCATCTCACGCACCTGCACCTCGTCGGTAACGCCTCTCTCACGAATCTCCGCCATCAAATCCTCCACCGAAAGGCGTGGCACGGTAACCTCTTGCGTACGCGAGAGTATCGTGCCGAGAATCTTGTCGGGCTGCTCGGTAACCAGAATAAAAACTGTATCCTCCCACGGCTCCTCCAAGATTTTCAATATCATATTTGCCGCCCTCTCGTTCATCGTTTCGGGCAACCAAACAAGCATCGTCTTGTACTTCGACTCGAAACTCTTAAACGAGAGTTTGCGAATCATCTCCTCCGCCTCACGCACAGCAATAGCACCCTTCAACGTCTTGCCCAAATCGAGCGAGTCGTACCACTGCTGCGCCGAGAAGTATCCGCCCGTACGCTCTGCCAACGCTCGGAACTCCTCGATAAAGTCGCTTGCCACCAAACCATTGGTTGGCTTCTTGCCCTGCTTGTTTACGGGATAGACCAAATGGAGGTCGGGGTGCGCCAACTTCTCGATCTGGCGGCACGATGGGCATTCGCCACACGAATCGCCATCGCGGCGGTTAGTGCAGTGCAGATACTGCGTATACGCCAAAGCCAAAGCGAGCGTTCCCGAGCCTGCCGCACCCACAAAGAGTTGTGCGTGGCTGATACGGCCACCGTCGATGCCGGCAGCAAGTCGCTTCTTCAACTCGGCGTGTCCCTTTACATCGCAAAATTTCATCGCTTACCCCTTCTTAAAATATGTTTTACCATACCCCTCACATCTATCCGCTCGCGCCACACTGCGTAGCACAAATAGAGAACGATTAAGAGGGTGTAAATAGTGTACTGCAACACCACATTCGACAGTGGCAACCACTCCGCAAAGAGGAATGCAGCCAACGCCAAAACCACATACTCTGCCATACGCCCAAACTGGTAAGGCGTAGGATAGAACAATCTGTTCAGCACAATGCTCACCGCCACCATTACTACCTCTGCCGCAAAGCGACTCCACGCTGCGCCATAGTAGCCAAACTGCGGTATAAGCAACACGCCAAACCCCACCGAGCCAACCAACCCTGCGAGTGTTATGCAGAGGGCATATTTAGTCTTCTCCTCTCGCTTATACCAGAACGAAAGATTGAGCCACACGCCACTCAAAATATTGGCACCCAACACCACCGGCAGAATGTGTATTCCCTCGCGGAAATCACGACCTACAAGCAGCGCAAACAGATCGCGATAGAAGGCTATGACGAGGAATATCAACATCGACACCATAACGAAGTATTTGAGTGCCGCAGCGTTCATCTCCTTAAACTCCGACTTGCTGAAATTGGCCAAAAAGAATGGCTCTGCCGCCAGACGATACATCTGCGTAAAGAGCGTCATAACTACGGCAATCTTGGTAATTGCGCCATAGATGCCGAGTTGCGCCATTGCCGCCTCCGGAACGAGATACTTGATGAGTTGGCGGTCGATAAACTCGTTTGCCGTACCTGCAATGCCCGACAAAAGCAGTGGTAACGAATAGCCGAGAACGGCCACGAGCAACGCCCCATCCATCCTTAACGACACACGTCCCGATGCCACCAACACCGCAACAAAGGTTATGGTGCTTGCTGCGAGGTTGGCAACAAATGCCCAACCCACACCAAACTCCGAGTCGAACAAACCTAGGGCCCAGAACAGCACCGCAAAGCCGACTTGAAGAACGATATTAAGGAGTTTCAGCAATACATAGGTCAACGACTTGCCCTGTTCGCGCAGTCGCACAAACGGAATGCACGCCATAACATCCATCATAACAATGGCTGCAACGGTAACCACATAGAGCGGATGCGCCACATAGTCGGCACCCATAAACGCCGACACATCGTGGCGGAATATGGTAATCACTGCAAAGAACAAGAGAGCCGCCAGCGAGGTTATGCCCCACGTGGTAGCAAAGAGTCTGCGTTTGCTCTGCTCGACATCGCCACCCTGCTGTTCGGCCTTTGTGGCGAAGCGGAAATAACTCGACTCCATACCCATATTCAGCAACACCAACGCAAACGGAATCAGAGCGTAGACATCGGTAATGATGCCATACGACTCCACCCCGAAAATGCGGGTATAGAATGGCGTCAGCAGATAACTCAACATCCTGCCGATGATGGTGCTGATACCATAGATTGCCGTCTGTTTTGCAAGTTTTTCGAGCATACTTTTTCTCTCTCCTCTCCCGCACATATACGCACGCACACCGCACGCGCACACATACCAAAGTGCAAATATAGTAATTTATCGCGAAATAGTGATATTTTGCATCACCTATTTATCGTTTATCCAATTTTTGTTATCTTTGTAAAAATTTACAACCACTAAATTACAACCTGATATGAAGAGATTAGTACTTTGTTGCTTTGCAACAATTTTGGCATTCTCGGCAAGTGCCGAAGGGCTTAAACTCACCGAGAAGAACATCGACAAAGTGATCAAGGAGTTGACGCTCCAAGAGAAGGCTCACCTCGTTGTCGGCGCACGTCTGCGCGATAACAAGGATGCTGCCGGCGAGATTGGCTACACCAAGAAACTCGTTCCGGGCGTTGCAGGCACAACCTACCCCGTTGAGCGATTAGGCATCGCCCCTGTTGTTATGGCCGACGGCCCTTCGCGTGTTTGTCTGTCGCCGTTCCGTCAGGGCGAGAATAGAAGTTACTTCGCCACAAATGTTCCATCGGCAATTCTCCTCGCTTCGTCGTTTAATACCGATGCCACATACCGCATTGGCGAGATTCTCGGCAACGAGACCCGCGAGTACGGCATCGATGTATTGCTCGCTCCGGGCGTAAACATTATGCGCAACCCACTCTGCGGTCGCAACTACGAATACTATTCGGAGGACCCTCTGCTTACGGGTAAGATTGGTGCAGCATTCGTAAATGGAGTTGAGAGTCAGGGTGTTGGAACAAGCGTAAAGCACTTCGCCGTAAACAATCAGGAGTTGAACCGACTCAACAACGATGCACGAGTTTCGATGCGAGCATTGCGCGAGATATATCTGAAAAACTTTGAAATCATCGTTAAGGAGTCCCAACCTTGGACCATTATGACCTCGTACAACAACATCAATGGTCGCCACGCATCGGAGGATCGTGGTCTGCTCGAAACCATCCTTCGTGACGAGTGGGGATTCGAAGGTATGGTTGTTTCGGATTGGGGCGGAGGATACGATGCCGCAAAGCAGATTTGGGCGGGTAACGACCTTATCGAACCCGGTCGCTACGCCGAGGTTAAGCGCATTATGAGCGCAGTTGAAGGTGGCGAGTTGGCTATGGCAGATCTCGACCGTTGCGTACGCCGAGTACTCGAATTGGTGGTTAAGTCTGCACGCCACAATGGTCGCACATTCTCGAACAACCCACCGCTCGAAAAGCACGCTCAAATGGCACGCGAGATTGAGCCGGAGGGGTATGTATTGTTGAAAAATGAGCAGAATGCCCTTCCTCTTGCAAAGGAGCAGAAGGTGGCTCTGTTCGGAACAGACGCTTACAATCTTATTGTGTCGAATAGCGTATCGGTACGTTCGTTGAATGGCCGAAGAGTAAATCTTAACGAGGGACTTGCCAATGCAGGCGTGGAGATAAATGCCACATTGGATAATCTCTACACCAAGCACCTCAAGAGCGAGATGAAACGATTGGCACCATTCTGGAAATTACGCCGCTGGTGCACATACGACCTTCGCCCTGTGGAGTTGAGAGATATTCGCAACCATACCGCTCGTGCTGCCGAGGAGTCCGACGTTGCGGTTATCACCATTGGTCGTAACTCGTCGGAGGCATTCGACCGCCACATCGAGCGAGATTTCAACCTCAATATTATGGAGCAGGCTATGATTGCTGCCGTATCGCGCGACTTCCACAAGTTGGGCAAAAAGGTGATTGTGGTTTTGAATATTTGCAGCCCTATCGAGATTGCATCGTGGCGCGATAAGGTGGATGGCATCATCGTAACGTGGTTGCCAGGACAGGAGGCAGGAAATTCGATTACCGATGTGCTTCTCGGCAAGGTTTCGCCATCGGGACACCTCCCAATATCATTCCCTATGAAGTATGCAGACGTTCCGTCGCAGAACTTCCCTCACAACGAGGTTGAATGGTGCGCAGAGTCGGGTAAGAATCTGTCGAGAATGTTCAACCAGCCAAAACCACTCTATTACGACATTCCGAACATCGACTACACCAACTACGAGGAGGATATCTATATCGGTTATCGCCACTATGCAACTCGCAATGTGGAGGTAGCATATCCTTTTGGATATGGTTTGACATATTCGCAGTTCGAGATGAACAATATGAAGGTCAAAGAGAGCAAGAATGGCTATAAGGTATCGTGCGAAGTTAAGAACATCGGCAAGGTTGCGGCAAAGCAGGTTGTCCAACTCTACTCGTCGGAACTCAAACCGGAGGTTGACCGCCCTGCAATCGAGTTGCGCGGCTTCAAGAAAACCCCGCTTTTGCAGGCAGGCGAGAAGTGCGTAGTCGAGATAGCAATCAACAAGAGCGACCTTATGACCTACAACGAGAAGGCAAATGCGTGGAAACTCACCAAGGGCGACTACGCTCTCTCGCTCGGCTTCGATTCGCAGACACGTCCTTTGAGCCATACGGTAACCATCACGAAGGAGGTTTTGCAGCCTGTTTCGACACTGATGAAGCCAGAAGGCGAACTCTTTATAAAGTAGTAAAACAGAGAACAACAAAAGAGGCTGCCCAATTTTAATCTGTCGCGTTTTGTCACTCTGCCGTTGTACCTTTGCAGCAAAATTTAATTGCAAAGAGTATGGGGCAGATGAAACATCAGCAGCAAAACCAAGAGCAGTTGCCTTTTAGTGAGCAGTTGCGACAAAGTGTTATAAATCAGCCGTATGACCTTGCCGATTTGTGGGGTCGTGCGGCTGATTCGTTGCCGCAAAATAAGCGCAAACAACGCATACGCATTGCTATTGCGGTCGTGGTTGGGGTGGTTATCGGTGCATTGGCGATGCATCTTTTATCCTCGCCCGAGCGTTGGATTCGATTATAATTTGTAACTTTACCTAAAATTCTGACCGTTATGAGTACCGCAGGACTTATCAATCGCTATGTGTGGTTTGTTACGACCATATATAATCGAGGTCCGATTTCGCTTGCTGACCTCCAACATCGTTTCGAGTCGCATTTTGGGCGTGGCGATGAGTTGTCGGAGCGTCAGTTCCACCGCTACACCGATGCTGTGGAGGAGTTGTTCGATATTGAGATCAAATATAGTCGCTCGCAGCGAGGCTATGTCATTGCCGACCGCGAAGGTATCGACAATATGGGTATGCGTAAGTGGCTGATTCAGACCTTCTCTGTCAATAACATTCTGCACGAAAGCCAGGATCTCAAAAACCGCATACTGCTCGAAAATGTACCTTCGGGACAGCAACACCTAACAACCATCGTGGATGCAATGCGCGAGAGTGTGGCACTCTCGATGACCTACCATAGTTTTCATCGTGAGGAGCCTTCGACCTTTGAGGTTGAGCCCTACTGCGTAAAACTCTTTGAGCAGAGGTGGTATATGCTCGGCAAGAGCGAGCGTTATGACGACTTGCGCATCTATGCCCTCGACCGCATCAAAGCGTTGGAGCCGACCGAGCGCAAATTCAAACTACCCAAGAAGTTCGATGCAGCAAAGTACTTCGAGGACTCCTACGGCATAATCATCGGCGATGAGGATTTCGATGTCGAGCCTGTGGCATTGAAGGTCGATTCGTGGCAAAGCAAGTATCTCCGCACCCTGCCTCTGCACCATTCGCAAGTCGAAGTTGTGCGCAACGAGGAGTATTCTATTTTTGAGTATCGCTTGTGTCCATCATTCGATTTCAGGCAGAAGATTTTGTCTATGGGGGCGACAACGGAAGTGCTTGCACCGGCAACGCTCATTGCAAAAGTTCGCGAGGAGGGCATTGCCGAACACGCACAGCAAAACAAAGAGTATAAATTTAAGGTGTATAAAAAGTAAGAAATAACAGCAACTTTCCTTCCGAAAATTTGGAAAATTCGCGGGGGGGGGTAAATTTGTAAACAAAACTTAAAACTAATAAACTATGAAAGTATTTCGTATTACACCAAAGCGCATTAAGCGAGTGAACGGACAGGTGCTTACGCCCGATATGGAGATTACTGTAACTACTCGCTCACACACCTACGACCCGTTCTACAACGGCGCAAAGGAGATTCAAGAGCAATATATGCGAATGTACGGCTTCGACTACAAAAAATCTTGTTGCTCAAAAGGCGATTTTGATTTTGAAATTTTAGGATAACTTATTAAACTTAACAACTACGAACCGAGGACTTGGGAATATGGCACGTCCATATTTGGAAGAATTGGAAGCAATGCTTACCACTTACCTCACAGAAGATTTTGTCTATGGGGGCGACAACGGAGGTGCTTGCCCCAACAAAACTCATTACAAAAGTTCGCGAGGAGGGCATTGCCAAGTCCACACAACAAAACGAAGAGTATAAATTTAAGGTGTATAATATATAATATTTATGGAAAGAGATAGAAACTATTGGGGTTATAGAATTTGCACAGAGTATATCGATTTTTTTGCCAAGGAACTCAATCTTGGGAGATTACGCCAAGGTTGGGGTTATAACGAAGGACAAGACTTGCGTAATATGACATACGATGGTGATGCTTCGAGAAATCTTAGAATGTTAGAGGTTAAAAAAGGCGATTATTTATTGGTGCCAAGATTACCGGAATGGGATTATGTAGCCATAGTTGAGGCTACAGAAGATTGGAGAGATGGTTATAAGTTTGAAATAGACGAAGACCTTGAAGATTTTGGACATATCTTTCCAGCCAAAATTATTTGTGTCTTTAATCGCCATAGCGAGGTGGTGTCTGGGGACATTCGATCCACGCTGAAAAATCTGGGGCGTTTTTGGAATATAAAACACCTTGCTGACGATATAGAAACGATTGTAGAGTCGAAAGGAAATGAAAACGCTTTGAAAGAGTATCAGAGTGTAGAGAATCGTTTAGCAGGAACAATAGAGAATTGCTACAAGCAAATTTTTAATAAGGATCGGTTTGAGGATGCACTATTCCAAGATATTCAGAAACAGTTTCAAGCATCTGAGTGGGAAGATGCATTAGTGTGTGGATTGAAAGAATTATTTCCAGAGCCAATTTTTACTATTGAAAGAACGGGTGGCATCACTGAAGACGAGCACGGAACTGATGTTGTCATCAAATTTTCAAACCCTCTTTCGCAAATCGATTATATAATTGCGATTCAAATAAAAGACTACAAAAATATGGTCTGGAATATACAAGATATTATCAACCAAACTAATAAAGCCTCTTATTGGGATAAAAATGGATATAAACTAATTGAGAAGATATTAATTGTAACACAAGCAGAAAAAGAGCAGAATATAGAGTTGGTCACATCTTGTAAAGAAAATAATATCACACTCATTATGGGAAAGGAACTAAAAGGTATTCTTGCACAAATAGGGTTAAAACGAATTGTACGCAATTTCCCATATAGTGAGCAATAACCTATGACCACCTACATTGCGGACATAGCGCACTATAACGAGGTGCTGGCGCGGGTGGCGAGTGTTAAGCATTCGCTGGTGATTGGTACTGCCGATATCAAAGACCTCTATATGAAGGTTGGGGCGGGTCGTGAGCCATTCCTTGCTGTGCTTGACCTACTCGTAAGGCGAGGTGTGGAGGTGCGGCTGTTGCACGCCAAAGAGCCGGGGCCGAACTTCCGTGAGGATTTCGACAAGTATCCTGCTCTCATTAAGAAGTTGCAGCGCAAACTCTGCCCGAGAGTCCATTTCAAGATGATGGTTTTCGATTGCGAGGTGGCATATATCGGTTCGGCAAATCTTACGGGTGCGGGCATAGGAATGAAGTCCGACGGCAAGCGCAACTTCGAGGCGGGAATTTTGACCGATGACCTTGTGTTGGTAGATGCCGCTGCCGACCATTTCAACGCTGTATGGTCGGGTGAGCACTGCAAAACCTGCAAACGCAAAGACTATTGTGGAATGCCTACGACCAAGCAGGTAAAAAAGACGAAATAATAGAGCAAAATTTTCAAATCGTACCCCTCTCTGACCTGATATGGCAGAGAGGGGTTTTACTTTTGTCGCAAAATCAACAAACAATAACCATGATAAAGCAGATTTTGAAAGCCAACAAAGAGAAAGTGGCAAAAATGAAATTACCGATAGTGTTAGGCATAGATAGTAACAACCAGCCCCTGATTGTCGATTTGGCAAAGGTGGGCAACATCTTGGTCGGAGGGGCAACGGGGCAGGGTAAAACCAACCTACTGCACGCCTTTGCGCAGTCGTGTTTCTATGCTCCACCAGAGATTAGTATGGGTTGCATCGTATATTACATTGACCCGAAAGGTGGCGAGGAGTTTTCACCATATTTTGATATTCACCTCAATACTATCGAGGATATCAAAGCACATATTGATATGATGCAAGAGAGAATCGTCAAACGAGAGACCGATAAGAAGATGTCGCGCTATCCAATAGCACTCTTGATTGATGACTTCGACCACCTTGTGCTGATGGACGAGAGTATCATAGAGAAGATTGTGTCTATTGCTCAACAAGGTCCCCGAGTAGGTATCTACATCGTACTAGTAACTGCACGGGCAGAGCATACTCTCCTGCCGGCACGATTGCGCATCGAGATGCCTACGCGAGTGGTTTTTCGTGTTGCAACAGCCATAGAATCGAGAGCGATTATCGACGGTCCAGAGGCAACATTATTGACCAACAAGGGCGAGATACTCTTCTCGCACAACCTGAAACTTACCAGATTGCAAACCATAAATGTAGTGGACACCGATGGAGAATAAAACTTTTGACAGAAGCAACTGCGACCCTTTGTTTGACGAGGTCGTAGCGTATGCTCGAGGGCTGAAAAGATTGATCGCTTCGGGCATAAGCGAAAAGTTCTGCATCGGCTTTAACCGAGCAAACCGCATTATCCGACAAATCAAGGAGTCGGGAGTATTAACCTTATCATAGTACGATTGCAAAATAGTCCGCATTAACAAATGGAATTATCTACTTTAGGCGTGTAAAACCAGAAAGTCATCCCGAGCGAATAGAGTGAGCGTGGGGATCTCCTACCTACATTTAAGCGAGGAGATTGCCACATCTTGTGCCAAGACTCGCAATGACGAGTACACGCCAAAAGTAGATAATTCCGTTAACAAATTCAAGACAAAAGTGGCGTATGTAGTGAACCTTGTAGTTCGCTCATACGCCACCGTTGTCTATTCACAATGCCTTTTTGTTAATTGAGTTCAATTATCTTATTCGCTACATAGGCAAAAACTACTTCGCCTGCGAGCGAATCTCATACATACTGTATCCCACCTCACGTATGCCGGCGATGGTTTCGTAGTATGGCGTGTCGCAGACATCGGTAAAGCCCACCTGCAAGTTCTCGCCATCGAAACGGCCCGTTGTGGCTTGGTCGGCAAATTGGTGCCAATGTGTTCCTACGACCTGCGGATTCTCCAACGCCGTACGCACATATTGGGCATACGCCTCGCCTCGCTCCTTCTGGCTATCCACACGTATCAACGAGTGGTGGAACATACCCTGCTTCATCGTGCCGAAGTGGAACTCGCCAATAATCATAGGTTTGTCGATACCCTTTGGTTGAACATAGTCGGAGAGGTCGTAGTTATACATATTGTGGCTGATAACATCGCAATACTCGGCACCGATATAGAGTGCGCGTTGGTTTGTGGAGCGGCCGGCAAAACGGCAACCAAGATATAGCACACCCGGAGCGTACTCGTTGAACACCTCGCGGATATTGCGGAAGTAGCCGTGAATGATAAGGTCGTTAAACTCTACAAGGTCAGCACTCGCCTGCTTTGGCAACTCCTTATCGTTGTGCAGGAGAGCCTTCCACGACGAGAAGGATGTTCCCCACGCTGCATTCAACTTCTCAATCGAGAGATATCTCTTTTGATAGTGCTTCACCATCTCGCGCTTAACTGCCGCAGTTGCGGGGTTTTGAGCAGCCTTTTCGGCGAGATAACTCTCCTCGCCCCACTTCAACTCGTTATCCACAAAGAGTCCTACGAGATATGGGTCTTTCAACTCTTTCTCACGTGCTTTGAGTTGTAGGATAAGTTCCCTCTTAAACGAAGGATCGAATGGGTCGGAAATCTGCCACCACAAACCACCTGTGCCATCAATCGGTGCAGAGTGAATTTCAAGACGTTCGATATATGGGGTTTTCGACATCAGGCAGATATCTTTATCCGACGAGTTGGCAATGGTGTTGAGTCCCCAACTACGCAGACGGCGGTGCGCCATTTCGCCATACTTTTCGAGGTAGTTTTCGCCATACTTGCGATAGATGTTTGCCGAGGAGAAGTCGTAGGTCTCCTTGTGTCCACGCTGCACGTAATATGGTTTGAGCAGATCGTCGTTTGTGTAGTAGAACTTCTCGAAGTCGCTACCACTCTCGGGCAAACCCTCAAAGTAGAACTTGCGGTTGTCGAGTGGCGTTACCGCCGACGATGGAGTAACACGCACTACGCCGTGCGACCACCAAAGGCATCCTTCGGGGTCCACAAACCACCACTTGCCATCCACCTTTTTGAGATAGAATCGCCCTGTTGCCTCCTGACGAGGGCCGTTAGCCCAACCTCCATACTTGTTGAACGACGCCGGGGCTACGTGAGCCGCAAGGTCGGACTCCTCCTTTGCGAGGGCGTATTGCAACTCCTCATCCGAGTGAATTTTACCCTCCCACTCGTGGTGCTTATACTGTCCGTATTTATCGATAAACGGAAAGAACTCATCGTATGGCATCTTCACAACGTCGGGATTCTCGGCACGCTCACCCTCGACAATCTCGAAATCGGAGATACGCCACCCATTCACTTCGGTTGTGCCAAAACCGAGCATCTTGCCGGCAAAGAGAATCTGCTTCACACATGTGAGGTCGCCCGCATAGGAGGCGAAGCCAAAGGCGTGAGCGTATGGCGTATAGTGCATATTCATACTTTTGTCATAGAGATTGAGTGCCGCCTCTACATCGGGGTGTTCGAGTGGGCGAGGGAATGGAAGCACAAACTCCCGCTTCTCGCCCTCACGCAGATAATAGAGGTGTCCGACCGACATACGACGAGAGGTGCGATCTCGCACATAGGATGTATTCTCGTGAGAGAACGACACATAAAGACGCATAGGTGCGAGATTGAGGTTTTCGATGGTGAAACGCGCACATTTGTACTTCGAGAGGTCGTAGTTACCCTGAATCTCGAATCCTGCATCAATCTTTCCATCGGCAGGGGTTACCAGAATTGCCCCATCGGCGACCTCCATAGAGCAACCTCTATATGGGAGCAACTCCTCGGTGGGCAACTCCTCAATCAACTTCAACGATGGCTCCGAACGAAACACGATAAGTAGGGTTACAACTACTACCGCAACCGCCAACAACGATACAACAATCTTCTTCATACAATATTTGGTTGATAGTTATAAATTCGCTGCACCACACTCCTCGGGGAGGTTTTTCGTACAAAAATAACGAATAATTTGGATAAAGAGGATAGTTCCCCTCAAAAAAAGCCTTCAACCATCGTCGGTTTCGCTTTCCGCTCCAACCGCAAAACTAAAAGTTTTCTGTTTTTCGCTTTTTGTTTTCCGTTTTTTTACTTACCTTTGCAGTCCGTATGCACTCACACACGTGAGCGCATACGCGTAATTCACTAATTATTAACTTTTTAACGAGCGATTGTATCGCAAATTTTAATTGTATGGAAAATACAAAAGTAGCAGTCGAGAATTTCGATTGGGCAGCGTTTGAGAACGAGTTGGGTATTTACGATCAGCCAAAGGAGCAGATTGAGGCTCTCTATGGTCAGTCGATGTCGAACATCGCAGTAGGCGAGACAGTTGAGGGTACCGTAACCGAGATTAACAAGCGTGAGGTAATCGTAAACATCGGCTACAAGAGCGAGGGTGTTATTGCAGCAACCGAGTTCCGTTATGATGCAGACCTCAAAGTTGGCGACAAGGTAGAGGTTTATGTTGAGTCGGTTGAGGATAAGGGTGGACAACTCATTCTCTCGCACAAGAAGGCTCGTCAACTCAAATCGTGGGATCGTGTTAACGAGGCGTTGGAGAACGACGAGATCATTAAGGGTTATGTTAAGTGCCGCACAAAGGGCGGTATGATTGTCGATGTATTCGGCATCGAGGCATTCTTGCCAGGTTCGCAGATCGATGTTAAGCCTATCCGCGACTACGATGTATACGTTGACAAGACAATGGAGTTCAAGGTTGTTAAGATCAATCAGGAGTACCGCAATGTTGTCGTTTCGCACAAGGCTCTCATCGAGGCCGAGTTGGAGGCACAGAAGCAGGTTATTATGTCGAAGTTGGAGAAGGGCCAGATCTTGGAGGGTGTTGTTAAGAACATCACTCCTTATGGTGCATTCCTCGACCTCGGTGGCGTTGATGGTCTTATCCACATCACAGACCTCTCGTGGGGTCGCGTAAACAACCCA
>JAZQML010000053.1:0-3743 GCA_045543395.1 Alistipes sp.
GTAGCTTACGGGGATGGCCACTGCCGAGCACGCGGCCACAATGTAGAGGTACTTGCGGTTAAACATCTGCAAAATGCCACCCACCGATGCACCGTGCACACGACGGATACCTATCTCGCGGCGGCGATACTGCGTCTCGAAGAGTACCAAGCCAAACACGCCGATAATCGAAATCACAATCGAAAGGAACGAGAACAAGGTAACGAGTGTCGAGAGCTTATCCTCACGCTGATACACCATTTCCAACTCATTGTCGAAGAATTTTACATCAACCTTCTCTGGGTCGCTATTAGGCGAAATATCCAACACCGTATTGGTAATAAATTTTCTAACCTCAGCAATGTCTGCCCCCGCCACCGTGCGGATATAGGCTACACGCGGCAAATCGAAACCATACTTACCATAAATAAGGAACGAAAAAGGTCTGACTTCGTAGTGTGCCGACTGGAAGTTGAAATCCTTGCAGATACCGACAACAGGTGTTTTTGCTCCGCTTATATGTCCATCAATAGCAGACTCTGCGGTTAACTCAAACTGTTTTGCAGCCGTTTCGTTGAAAATCAACGCACCAGTTTCGGTAAGTTCATCGGATGGCATAAAGTCACGACCATCGATAATATCAATACCCATTACCTGCAAGAAGTTATGCGACACTACATGAACCTGAAACTCTTGTCTTGTACCATCTGGTAGCTCGCGTGTCCATGCCATAGCAGACTGTGTCAGTTGACCACGACTCATAGCAATATCCTTGATTTGAGGATTCTGCTTCAGACGGTCGATGAGTGCATCGCGTTTTGTGTAATCCAATACTTGCGACCACTGACCATTTACCGCCTCATAAGGCAATGTGGCCACCAACAGATTCTCCTTGTCGAATCCCATATCGCGCGAGAGCATATATTGATGCTGACGATAGATAAAGAAGGAGCAGATAATCAGCGCAATGGAGATAGTATATTGTATGCCCACGAGCGTATAACGCAAGATGCGGCCGGACTTTGATGCCGAGAATTCTCCCTTGATAACAAATGCCGGTGAGAACTTGGTAATGTACCACGCTGGATAGAGCGATACCACCACACCGAGCAGTACAACACACAATGCCATTACACCTGCCAACGACCAATTCTCGTTAATAGCCACTGAGGTAGAGATATACTCTTTAAGTGGTGTATCGGCAAAGAGCACCACAATAACTGCTGCACCAAACAACGATACGAGAATCAAGCCTACGGTTTCAAAGAGGAAATTCAGACGCAGTTTTGCAGTTGGAGCTCCAAAGATTTTGTAGTTATTGACCGCACGGATTCGGCTCGGTATCAACGCAAAGAAGAAGTTTACAAAGTTGATAAACGAGATAACGAGAATCAACACAGCAATAGCGATCAGCGTGTAAGTGGTACTACGACTGCCGTGATACCACTCTGGCTCGGTGTCATCAGCGAAATAGAGGTCAGCAATTGGAGTCAGTCGAGGGGTAATAAGTTTAAGTTGCTCTTTTTTCTCTTCCTCTGAAAAACCTCGTTTCTCGCAGTCATCTATAACATATTGGAGCATTCGCTGCTCTACCTCCTCGCGTGAAGCACCCTCACGAAGCAGTACATAGTAGGAAATCCCCCAGTTAGGCTCATCTTCAGGGCCATATTCGGACATAATCACATAAGCCTCGCTATGTGCCATTGTTGAGGGCTTTGGGAAATCTCGGTAGATGCCAGAGATGATGCGCTGTGCTTGGCTTGTTGCTCCGCGACCATAGTTGATTCTGTCACCTACATTCAGGTTACAACGCTTGGCCACACTTTCCGATATAATCATACCATAGTTTGCCTTGAACTCATCGTCTATACCGCCCGCTATAAACTCAAAGGGGAATACATCCAAACCGCTGAGTTCAGTGCCACCAACTCCGATGGTGAAATTCTCAATCGTTGAATTACGCTTTATAGAGTATTCATTTTGGTATTGCGAATTACCATAACTACCTGCCATATCTATCGCACCGGAAGCCTCCACCTCAGGGCATGCGGCACACATCTCGGTTGGAATACGTCTGTTCCAAAAATATACCCAGTGTCCCTCCTCTGACCACGATGGGTGATCCAAACGATATATGCGCTCCGAGTTTTTGATAACACGGTTGTACGATAGGTCAAACTTTACCTGCACGGCGATAAGATATACCGCTGCAAAGGCCACTGCCATACCCACGATGTTGAGCACCGACGATGTGGTGTAACGGCGAAGCAGGGTTAGAAAATTACGAATATACATAAGTCAAATATTATTTGTTCAAAATTAGCACTTCATTCTCTCCGAAGTTATCGTACGACGAAGTTATAACTTTTTCGCCAACTTGAAGGCCCTCGATAACCTCATAATACTGCGGATTCTGGCGACCGATGCGAATCTCTCGGCGGTATGCCTTCTCGCCCGAAGCATCGACAACATAGATCCAACGACCACCCGTTGCCTGATAGAACGAGCCACGAGGTATCAAGATAGCCTCGGCAGCCTCGCCCAACTGCAAGTTGAGGTAGTAGGTCTGTCCGCTACGGATATTCTCGGGTGCAGCACCGCTGAAACGGAAGTCCGCCTTGAACTGACCATTTCTAACCTCAGGATAGACCTTGCGGAGCTGCATTTCGTACTCTGCTCCCTGACGCTCAAACGATGCCACAAGACCCGTTGTTACGCGGTCGATATAGTGCTCATCTACCTGCGCCTGCACCTTGTAGGTCGTTAGGTCGTTCACCTGACCGATATTTGCGCCCTGCTGCAACGACTGACCAAGCACGACATCCAACATACCCACCTCGCCATCGATAGGTGCTTTCACTTTGAGGTTATCCACTCGCTGGCGGATAAGCTCCATATTGAGCTGCATTGAGCGGAGGCTCTCCTCCATTTGATCCACCTGCGAGGTGCGGTAGAGCGAATCTTGCTTCTGTCGCTCCAAGACCAAATCACGCTTACGCACCGCCAACTCGTAATCCTCCTTTGCGCGGATATACTCCTCACGCGCCAAGAGGTTGTCATTGTAGAGGTTTTCGTTCTGTTGATAGGTGCGGTGTAGGCGCGACACTTCGAGGTCGAGTTGTAGTTTCTCCTGACGGAGGGCAAGACGCTCCTGCTCCATAGAAATCATCGTATTACGCAGGATGTTCTGCTTCTCGGCAAGGTCCGCCTCCGACTGCAAAATCTGCATCGAAAGGGAGTTGTTCGACATCTCAAGAATCACATCGCCACGCTTAACTTGCGTTCCCTCCTCGGCAACGATACGCTCCACAACGCCCGACTCGAGGGGCGAGAGCTGCACGGTGGTCATCGGCTGAACGCTACCCGTCAGGCGTACATAGTCGTTAAACTCGCCTTGCTCAACGGTGGCGATATTCACCAAGCCCGCATCGACACGCAAGGTCGAGGAGTTATCACGCAAAATGAGCCAGCCGATAAAGCCAATCAGCACTACAACTGCTGCATAGGGCAGATTCTTCTTTTGAAAGATGGCACGCCATCCTTTCTTCTTTTCAAGTTTGATATCCATTTTATTTAAGTTTTATTATTGTCAATCACTAAATTCCTTAATCTCCCTAAATTCACTAATCACGACCTTCAGGGATGTAGGACTTTTATCTTATCAGTGGCATTCCGTTGTAGTAATCGACCATTCGGCTCTTGACGATATATTGCAGGCGGGCACGGAGCTTGTCCGACTTGGCTTGCAACAGGGTGTTGGCGGC
>JAZQML010000054.1:0-3012 GCA_045543395.1 Alistipes sp.
TGATGGCGGTCATCGGTTTGTCTATACCCGAAGCAACAATGCTTAAAAAGGTTATGACTTGGAGGTTGATAGGTATCTTCTTCGTTGTTATCACCCTACTCATCATCGTTTCGGGTTACTTGTTCAACTTGGTATTATAAGTGCGTTACATCATAATCAAGAACCCTTTGTATAATATAGTAACAGCAGTTATGCTCTAAAAAAAATATTTTTTCGTATCTTTGCACAAAGATTATCATCCTTGAAGAAGAGTAGTTGATTTAGAGAGCGATTTCAGGGCGATTAAAAAGGCATTTCGGCACTGCTCAATATGCCAGATACTGCCCTAATACTGCCCCTGTGGTATAATTAGTTATATTAATTTGTCAATCAAAGGTCTATGAAGACACAAGATGACTTTAACGAGGAGGAGTATTAAATCGACGTAAGTCACTGACTAAAAAGGAGGAACAAAGCAGTTCCTCCTTTTTTACTTTACGCTCACTTTCGGAATGTCGCTCCAGAGGGTGGTGTAGTGGGGTGATTGGCTGTCGCTCGAACTCTTGATTTTGCCGCTGCCCTGAATGGCCAATCGGATAGTTCCCTTGCCAAATGTAGCGTTGATGCTGTCCAGTGCCGATGTAATTTTCTGTTCGCGCTCAATAGTCGCCGTATCCTCGAATAGCGAGCGAATAACGTTGCACTCGGGCTGAATCTTGGTGGCTATAACGCCCGCCTTCTTATAGCCATACCCCTCTTTGAACACCCTATTTATAGCGTGTGCTGCACGAGATACGATTGTTCGCATATCGGCAGTGGGAGTTTCGAACGAAATCAGATCATTAGAGTGGGTTTGCGGCAATGACTCTTTGAAGCGGTTGGTATAGGCAAAGACTACCATCTCCGCAGCGACACTACCCTGCTTGCGCAGTTTCTCTGCCATAGTGGCGGCAAAGTTGGCAATCTGCTCCTGCAACTCTTTAATATCGTATATCTCTGACGAAAAACTGCGAGATACGCAAATGGACTGTTTCGCTTCGAAACCATCCTCAAACTCGATGTAAGGCGTGCCTTTTAGTTCGTTCCACGTTCTAACGCCCGTAATACCCAACAACGAGTGAACAACATTCTCGGATAGTTGCGTAAAGTCGTAGGCGGTGTGTACTCCCCTATCTTTCAACTTCGGAGCAGACCTACGACCAATGCCCCAAACATCCTCGATAGGGAATTTTCGCAACACCTTTTCGATATCCTGTGGGCGGTGCATATAGCAGCCACCTCGCAATTTGGGGTACTGCTTGCAGAGTTTCGATGCAATCTTTGCCAGCGTCTTGGTCGGGGCAATGCCTACCGATACCGGAATGGATGTCTGTCGCCAACATTGGGCGGAAATCTCCTTTGCATAGGCATCGAAATCGATGTTTGTAACGCCTCTAAAATCGAGGAAGCACTCATCTATTGAGTAGGGTTCAACCGATGGTGCATACTCCTCCAATACCCATCGAACTCGCTGCGACATATCGCCATAGAGTGCCATATTGCCCGAGAATACGGCGACGTTGTGTTTCTCTATAATATCGCGAATTTTGAATAGCGGTGCCCCCATCTTTATGCCCAACGCCTTCGCTTCGTTACTTCGCGCAATGGCGCAGCCATCATTGCTCGACAAAACAATGATGGGCTTTCCCTGTAGGTCGGGGCGAAATACCCTTTCGCACGAGGCGAAGAAGTTGTTGCAGTCGGCAAGGGCGAACATTGGCAATTATAATTTTTGAGTTGTACGATATTTTGTAGGTGTTATGCCAACTTCGCGTTTGAAAAAACGACAAAAATATGGTGTTGTTGAGAAATTAAGTTCCTCGGTAATCTGCTCAATAGTAAGCCCTGAACAGCGTAGAAGCAGTTTTGCCTGCATGGTAACCGCACGATTTATCCAATCGCTCGCCGCTGCGCCACTCGCCTCAAAGACCAAACGGCTGAGGTATTGAGGCGATATATTCATTCTTTCGGCATAGAATGAAAGGTCGTGCTTGCCACTATGTGTGTTGAGTTGCTTAATAAACAGGCGAAATAACTCCTCTTTTCGTCCTTTCGAGTGGTGGCTACTTGCTGTGCTATCTACAATACGATAGTGCAGAGAGAGTAGCAGGTGTTCAACGCTTCGTCTGTCAAATGGTTGCATAGCCGAAATGGAGTATATCAGCCGAAAATACTCCTCCATCCACTGCTCATTTTCTCCACCAACGAGGTACTCCTCTTTAATGTTTTCATTCTCCGCAGAGAGTGTAAAACCCAACAAATCGACAACCGAGTTGGTATCATAGTCGAGAATCTCCGCCACGGAGTTTTGTCCTATATAGAGTGCCTCACCCTCCGAAATTAGATATTCACGAAGGTTGATAGAGAAGCGGACAAAACCACGCAACACCCTGACGATGCGGTTCTCCATAAAGCGGTATGGCTCGCCCTTTTTCATTACTCGCCCAATAGCCGCAGCGACCTCAATACCTCGGTTAATGGCAAAATCGGGGTGCGAGATAAGTGTCGAATCCTTAAACTCCGCAAGAGTATCTATCGCAATTTTGTTTATCTGTGTCATATTGCAAAGATAATATAAAAGAGTCTAATTCGCTATAAAAATAGCAATTAAGTGTTGAAAAGATAATAAACAACCTACGTAGGATAACTGCCAAACGCACATAAATGGCGAACTTTGCATAAACTCAAAAACCTAACAAATTATGTTAAGAAGTTATATGCGTTATTGGCCCGCAGTCGGAGGTGTAATCTTCGCAGTCGTGGCAATCCTTGTGGGAACATTTGGCGACCTGCTCGCACCCACCCAGCGACTGATGTCGGTATTCTTTATGTTGCTCCTTCTCCACGAGTTCGAGGAGTATGTCCTACCAGGCGGTTTTCCTGCGGCGATGAACATCGGACTGATGGGCGAGAAAAAAGACTTTGGTAAATATCCGCTTAATGAGTTGAGTGCCTTTGTTGTAAATGTGGTTTTGGCATATCCGCTCTACATCT
>JAZQML010000055.1:0-53155 GCA_045543395.1 Alistipes sp.
GTTGCATACGCGTTACGCACCCGTGCGCCGGTCGCCGGCAAATTGTGCAAGCACAATCTCCGCTGCCCCTCGACTTGCATGTGTTAAGCCTGCCGCTAGCGTTCATCCTGAGCCAGGATCAAACTCTCCATTGTAAAAAAAGAAATTATTAAATCTTAGCTCTTATCTCAAAGGTATTGTTTTGAAATATCACTTCTTGCGAAGTGAAGGAAAACTTATTTAGCTGCTCAAGTACCTCAAAGAACGCATTTATTTGATTGGACCGTTGTCCGAATCTTTCTGTTTTTGCTCTCCGCCGTTTTATCAGCGCGAAAGTGGTGCAAAGGTAAGGCAAGTTTTTTAATCCTCCAAATTTTTGGGAAACTTTTTTCGAAAAAATTTTCAGAACCTTATTTTTACCCCTCTTTCACCCCTCTCCGGTGTATCTCCTACACCATTTTTAGGCGCGAAAGCGGATGCAAAGTAACGGCAAATTTTTGATACTTCCAAATGTTTTCAGCACTTTTTTCCCCATTTTTTACACCTTATTTTGCACCTCGTTAGTTATCAGCAATTTACAAAAATAGAATTTTTCAAAAATTTTAATAATTAAGGGTAACAGCAGCATAGTAGACCTATGTGAGCATTTTGGCGACCGATGCACTCGTGCAAAAAGAACTCATCAGAACGATTTTAGTTCGTTGAGCAACTCCTCACACGCCTCTTCGAGCATATCGATAACGAGATAGAAGCCTTCTCTCCCCTCGTAGTAGGGATCGGGAACATAATCGTAGGAGGTACGAAAGGTGGTAAAGTAGTCGCGCATACGGTATACTTTATTTATATGCGCGCGCTCGGGCGCGAGGCGGCAGACACGCTCGTAGTTGCTGTCGTCCATCACCACAATACGGTCGAAGTCGTAGAAGTCTGTTGCGCGGAGTGGGCGTGAGCGGTGAGTAAGGTTGTAGCCACGACAGTGGGCAGCCTCACGCATACGAGGGTCGGCGAGTTCGCCAGCGTGGCCCGAATAGGTGCCTGCCGAATCGATATCGAACTGCTCGATCAACCCTCTCTCGGCGACCTTTGTGCGGAAAATCTCCTCTGCCATAGGCGAGCGGCATATATTGCCGAGGCAGACAAAAAGTATACGTTGTTTCATAATTTCGAACTGTTTTAGAATGCTTCGTTGAGCGAGAACACTGCTCCGTGAATGAGTTTGCCACGATTGTCGCGAGAGCCAAAGCCGTAGTCGAAGCGGATATTTACACCATTGCGAATTGCGTAGCGTAGACCTACGCCGTAGGTCGGCAATGTCTTGTCCCAACGGAATGTGCCGAAGTCGTGGAACAGATTGCCTGCACCACCCCACGCTACTGCTCCGAAGCCTTTATAGATATGTTGGCGCAGTTCGGCTTGCAAAGTTATGGCACACAAATCGTTGAAACGACCACCATAGTATCCTCGGATGGAGGGGGCAAAGGTGGCGTTATATACCCACGGCGTTCCTTTGCTGTTAATCTCGCCCTGAAGGTCGAAGGCGAGAACGGCACCCTTCCACAATCGCTGGTAGTAGTTTGCCGAGAGTCGTCCCATCCAGAGCGTCTGACCAACGTTGCCCATACCCTTCGGGCGAATTTTTGCTTGCAGAGCGACATAGACACCTCTCTGTGGCGCAGAGATTACATCGCGTGTATCGAACTCCACAAAGAGGGATATTCCCGTAGCGAGATAACTAACTCGCTCGCCATTCAATCGTGCCACAAAATCGCTCTCTGCAGAGCAATTTTTGCGGTTAAATTTTCCGAAGTGGTAGTTGAAATCTACTCCTGCACCCACATACAACCCTTTGGTCGCCTTCTGCAGAAAGCGAGCATCGACCATCGTTCGGGATGCCACATATCGCAGTGGCTCGTTAGCCATTGCCGCCTCGTAGCCTACACCCCAAAACGAGGTAGGCATTGCCGAAAACTCGGCATTGTAGACGATGCGTTGATTGTCGTTCTTGAATATGTTGCAGCCCCGAACGCCCACACGATAGAAGCCCGTAATCGAGGCTGTGGCATAGACCGAGAAGTCGGACGCAGGGATGTTGCGGTTCTGCTTATCCAGACGATAGCGGCCCGAAGCCATAACGAGCAGACCTGCCGAGGTTGAAGGTGTGTAGTAGATGGTAGGCAGAAAGGTTATATCGACCTTACGTTCGAAACTCTCATCCTTGCCGCTACCGATGATGTAGCGCATAAACGCCTCGCGACTGCGCTGCTTGCGACTTTTGGGTAGGACATTTTCGATTGGCGTATACCTATATACGACACTATCCTTGCTTGCGACAAGGATAGTATCATTTTGCGCCACAGCCCCAAAGGCTGTCAAAACAAATGTGGCAAATATGGCTATACGCCTAAACATTATTCGTGTGTATAGTTCTTAATCATATTGTAGAACTCCACCTTACCGGCATCGTCCATAGGCTCACGACGGATATAACCTACGGTGCCATCCTTCTTGATAAGGATAAGGAGGAACTTGCCATTGCAGTCACCCAAACGCCACTGGTTCTTAACCAAGTGTTGGCTATCCTCGATGATGATTGCGCCATTTCGTTCGGTGCGCTTGTAGCAAATCTTGCGCAGCAACTCCTTTGGCAACCAAGTGTCGGGAAAGTCCAAAATTCCGAAACCCTCGATAGCAGGGCCTGCGGCACGCTTATTCTCCTCAATCTCGGCTGCGAAGTCGGCAGTATCGTTACCATTGAGGTACGCATCCGGATCGACATAGAAAATAAGTATATTCTTCTCGCCCCAATATGGCAACGAGGCCGGATTGCCGAGCAAGTCGCGGATAACGAGATTCTTCACCGTATCGCCGGGCATAAGAAGGTCTACATCTACCACTTCCTTCGACTTTCGTCTATTTTGAGCCTGCACATCTACGCAGACAAAAATCAATAATACAACTACAAAAAGGGTTTTAATTTTCATATCTCCACTGCTTTTTAGCGCGGCAAAGATAATACTTTTTTTATAAATATAAAAACCTACTACAACTTAACATTTTTTCGCCGGCGGTCTATATGCGCCTCCAAGCCATAGCGACCACTTCCCGAGATAACCAACGTAGTGTAGATACCTATGTATAGAACTTGACGCTCCACGCCATACCACCCGAGCGACGAAAAGATGATAAAAATCTCGACAAACATACCCAAAGCCATAATGAACGATGCGAAACGAGTGCCATAGCCGAGGATAATCATAACGGCAAATGCCGCCTCCAAAAAGGTAAATATCACGAATGTTGCCCAACTGCTATCGAAAAGGAGTGCCGGGTATCCGGTCAAAACAAAGTTGTAGGTCTGCAATTTGTTGATGATGTGGAGCGCAATCAACACTCCTACAAAGAGTCGCAGAAAGAGAATCGCTCTATCGATGTAACGATACTGGCTCAATATTTCGAGAAGTTGTTTTACCATAACAACCACTCCGTATCGCAATTATTGCGCCAAAAAAATACGGAATTATCTACTTTAGGCGCGTACGCGTCATTGCGAGTCTTGGTACAAGACGTGGCAATCTCCACGCTTAAATGTAGGTAGGAGATCCCCACGCTTACTCCATTCGCTCGGGATGACTTTCTGGTTTTACACGCCAAAAGTAGATAATTTCAAAAAAATAAGCACACCCCCAATGGGAATGTGCCTACCTTTTGCAAGTAGTAAAAACTATTTCTTCGCCTCAGCAACAGAAACCTTGCGGAACTCCTTCAAGAGTTTTGTAAGTTCCAAAGCGGCCTTACGTGCGCGAGTACCTGCAGCCTTGTTGTTCTTCTCTACCTGAGCAGCAGCGTTAGCCTGGAAAGCGGCAACCTGTGCATTGATCTGATCTACTAAATTTTTCATAACCTTTTAATTTTTAGTGTTAATGGTTTTCGTGATATCTGATACAAATATAAATTATTTTTTTTGAAACAAAAAATTTTTCAAATAAAATTACATTAATTATGCACTTTTTCTTAAAAAATTCGCCATTTGGGGTATATTTTTTGTTAAAAACGCCTTTGTATCACTGTTTTTTACATAAAAAGAGTATTTCATAATATGTCTGCAAAACTTTACCTATCTATTGTGCTGACTTGTGCGAGCATTGCAACCTCGTGCAAGCAACACGCCAAAGATGTTGCCAAACCTCTCGTAATTGAGGTGGAAAGAGCCGAATGTAGGAAAATTCCCTACTCCAAAGAGTTTATTGCACCAATTGCCGCCAACTACTCGGCAACCATACAACCACGCATATCGGGGTTCCTCAACGCATCATCATTCAAAAACGGAATGCCCGTAAAGCGAGGGCAACTGATATTTACGCTCGACGATGCGCCACAGCGTGCCAATCGTTTGGCTGCCGAAGCGGCTCTCTCCTCCGCAAAGGCGAAAGCGGCAGAGGCAAAGCGCAACTACGAACGTGCTATTCCGCTGGCACGCATCAACGCCATAAGCCAGACGCAACTCGACCAATATACGGCGGAGAATCTATCTGCCTTCGCTGCCGTGAAGTCGGCAGAGCAGACACTGCACAACGCCCGTCTTGACGAGAGTTACACACGCATCTACGCGCCAATAAGCGGTATCATCTCGTCGTCGGCGGCCACTGCGGGCGACTACGTCGGCCCCGGCACGCAGTTCGCAACACTCACAACCATTCAAAACATAGACACCATAGGCGTAGATTTGGCCATCCCGATGAGCGAATATCTCGCCATTTCGGGGCGTAGGGCGTTCTCCTACGAGAACGACTCACTGCTCTCCGACATAAAGTTGAGAGTTGCCGATGGCAGCGAATACCCCGAGCAGGGTTTCTACCTTTACACCCGTCAAAGCATTGCGAGCGAGATGGGGAGCATTGTTCTGGTAATCGGTTTCCGCAACCCCGACTACGCATTGAAGGTGGGGCAATTTGCGAGAGTATCGGCCTCGATTGGAGCCGACCGAGAGCGCATTTTAGTACCTCAACGTGCTGTGAGTCAAACGCAAAACATATCGTCGGTGTGGGTTATACGCCCCGACTCCACTGCCGAATATCGCAAAGTGACACTCGGCAACACCGCAGGCGAGTGGTGGATTGTAGAGAGTGGCATAGGCGAGGGCGAGGTGGTTGCAACATCGGGGTTGCAGAAGTTACGCAACGGGATGAAGGTCACTTTAGCAACAAAATAGCAGAGGTATGAAAAACTTTTTTATTCGCAGACCAATATTCGCCATATCACTCTCGGTGATAATCGTATTGTTGGGCGTGTTATCTATCGGCAATCTCGCCATCGAGCAGTACCCCGACATCACTCCGCCCGTAGTGGAGGTTACCGCCACCTACGAAGGTGCCGATGCCGAGACAGTGAACAACTCCGTAGCAACACCAATAGCCGAGAGCGTGATGGGTGTGAGCGATATGCTCTATATGCAGGCTACGAGTGCCAACGACGGCTCGATGAAGTTGCAAGTGACGTTCGACATCGGCTCGAATGCCGATTTGGATGCCATATTCACACAGAACAACGTCGCTACGGCGATGGCAAAACTCCCCACCTCGGTGGTGGAGCAGGGTGTGGTAACACGCAAGACGCAGACAGGTTTTTTGATGGTCTACGCACTATATAGCGATGGACGTTACGACGAGAATTTTCTCTCGAACTACGCCTACATAAACCTCGAAAACGAACTCTTGAAGATAAACGGCATAGGAAAGGTCGAGATTATGGGTGCAGGCGAGTACGCTATGCGCGTATGGTTGCGCCCCGATTTGCTCGCCTACTACAACATTTCGGTGAGCGAAATTCTCTCGGCCATAGCCACCGAGGCGGGTATCTACCCTGCGGGCAAGTTCGGAGCCGAGCCTACCCCACTCTCCACACAATACACCTACACGGTGACGATGCCTCGCCAAATATCCACACCCGAGGAGTTTGGCAACATTATGCTACGCACCACCGAAACAGGTACGCAGGTAAGGCTGCGCGATGTGGCGACCGTAGAGTTGGGCAACCAGAACTATGGTGCGAGTTCCCGCTTTGGCGACAAGCCTACCACGATTATTACGATATATCAGGAGCCAAACTCCAACGCCGTAGCACTCGGCGAGGCGGTAAAGTCAAAGATGCAGGAGTTGTCGGAGCGTATGCCCGATGGCGTGCAGTACGAGGTCTTGGTCGATGGCACAAAGAGTATTTCGGCAGGTATTCGCGAGATTTTTGAAACGTTAGTTATCGCTCTGGTGTTGGTCATAGCCATAATATTCATTTTTCTGCAAGATTGGCGTGCCACGTTTATACCGCTTATAGCCATTCCTGTATCTATCATCGGAACATTTATGCTCTTTCCGCTATTGGGCTTCACCATAAATATCGTTTCGTTGCTCGGTTTGGTGCTATCGGTCGGCTTGGTTGTGGATGATGCAATAGTTGTGGTCGAGGCGGCACAAGCCAACATCGAACGGGGTCTATCGCCTCGCAACGCCACCGAGGAGGCTATGAGCAAAGTTACATCGCCAATCATCGCCACCACGATAGTGCTGTTGGCGGTATTTCTGCCGATATCCTTCTCGGGAGGTATCTCGGCACGACTGTTTCAACAGTTTGCCGTAACCATTTCGGTGTCGGTTGTATTCTCTATGATTAACGCTCTGTCGCTCTCGCCGGCGTTGTGCGCCCTATTGCTGCGCCCACGCAAAGAGCGAACTTCGGGCTTTTTCGGGGCTTTCAACCGCCTATTCGACAGGGCTATGGGGAGTTATGGCAGGAGCATCGGCAGCATCGTAAGCCGTTGGCGTACCACTATCGCCGTGATTGCAATTATGGGTGTGGCGATAGGCGCACTCCTAAAACTTCTGCCGAGCGGTTTTCTGCCCGAGGAGGATCAGGGCTTCTTTACGATTTCGGTAAATGCACCCGACAACACCGCCCTTGCTCACACCGAGCAGATTATGGCGAAGGTCGATTCGGTAACCAAAGCGACGTTGCCCATAGTTGAGAGTACGGGCGTAGTGTCGGGCTTCAACCTCATATCGGGCGTGGCAGCAACAAACTGCGGCGTGGTGTTCGTAAAACTCGTAGATTTCGACAAGCGCAAAATGTCGGCTATGGAGGCGGTGGCATTACTGAACGAGGAACTCTACTCCGCCATACCCGAGGCGGAGTGCGGAGCATTCGTTTCGCCTTCGATACCCGGCTTGGGTGTAACTTCGGGTGTAACCTTCGAGTTGCAGGATAGGGGTGGCAAAGGTACTGCCTACCTCGCCAAGCAGAGCGATAGACTCCTCACGGCACTTCGCAACGAGCCTCGCATACGCACCGCCACAACCGAGTTTAGAGATGGTGTGGCGCAGAAGCACCTCGACATCGACAAGCAGCACGCTCTGATGAGCGGGGTGTCGCTCTCGTCGCTCTACTCCGAAACGGCAGCGTTGCTCGGAGGGCGAATGATAAACAACTTCAACCTTTTTGGGCGATTGTACCAAAGTTATTTGCAAGCCTCGCCCGAATTTCGGCAAAACGAGAGTTCGTTGGAGGGGTACTTCCTCAAAAACGGCAAGGGCGAGAGTGTGCCACTAACATCGTTCGTCGAGGTACGCGACACAACCGGTGTGCAATACCTATCGCAGTTCAACCTCTACCGCTCGGTGGGCATAAATGTAACACCTGTCGAAGGTGCTTCGTCGGGCGATGTAATGGCAGATATAGAGCGTGTAGCCGACGACGTACTGCCCGACGACACTGCCATTGCGTGGAGCGGTGTGTCGTTTCAGGAGAAGGAGGAGGGCGGCAAAGGTGGCTGGGTGTTTCTCATCGCCTTCATCTTTGTATTCTTCACGCTCACATCGCTCTACGAGAGTTGGAGTCTGCCGCTGTGCATAGTCTTGGGTGTGCCGTTGGCGGTGGTCGGAGCGTTGTGTGCAGTGGAGTTGGCACACCTCATTGCACCGAAGTTCATAAACGACATCTATATGCAGATATCGTTGGCTATGTTGATAGGTTTAGCGGCTAAAAACTCCATTTTGGTAGTTGAGTATGCCGACAAACTATTCCACGAGGAGCGACAGTCGCTACTCGAAGCCACCATAAATGGCGCAAAGATGCGAGTACGCCCAATTCTGATGACCGCCTTCGCATCAATTCTCGGAATGTTGCCGTTGGTTTTCGCTTCGGGTGTCTACTCCACCGCACGCAACATTATGGGTGTGTCGTTGGTCGGAGGTCTGCTTTTTGCCACCATATTTGGTGTTATGCTCTACCCTGCACTCTACTACTTGGTGGGTAAGGTGGCACGATTTGAACAAAAGAGAAAGGAGGATAACTATGCGTAGGATACCTTATATATTATTTATGGCGTGCGTGGTTGCGGGATGTAACCCCAACCTCGGGCAACCTCAACTCGCAGAGCAAAAGGAGTACCTCTATGGCGAACGATTTTCGCAAGACTCCTTTGCCCTGCCGAGGGAGTGGTGGCTGATATTTGGCGACACAACGCTAAACCGCCTCGTCGAGCGAGCCATTTCGCAGAACAAGAACATAGCCATCGCTGCGTCACGCATCGAGGAGGCTCGCCACAATCTGGTGGTTACACGCTCCGCATATTGGCCCACATTTTCGGGTACTATATCTGCCGAGGGCAACTACGAAAGTGTGGTAAAAGATTTCACGCAGGGGTACAAGATTCTACCTTCGGCAACGTGGGAAGTTCCTCTATTTGGCTCGTTGAGCCACGCCACAAAAGGTGCAAAGGCGACTATCGAATACGAGGTTTGGCAACGCCGAGGTGTAGAACTCGCACTCGAAGCGGAGGTGGCAACAACCTACTTCACACTGTTGCAATATAGGCAAGACCTCGCCATAGCCAAGCGCAGTAGCGGGTTGCGACGCGAAATGGTTACGTTAGTAGATTCGCTATATCGCTACGGCTTTGCTTCGGGCGTAAACCTCCAACAGGCGCAGAGTCTGCTCTACACAGCCGAAGCCGATATTCCGCTCTACGAGAGGGCTATTGCTCAAACACTGCTCTCGCTGGCAACTCTCATCAACGAGAATCCTAAAAATTTGCTGACCATAGGCGACACAGGCAGTCGAGCCATCACCAACGACTATCGTCCCTACGATATTACCATAGGTGTGCCATCGGATATTCTGCACCGCCGCCCCGATGTGATGTCGGCGTACTACACAATGGTGCAACGTGCCTCTGCCGTAGGTTTGGCACGCGTGGCACGACTCCCCTCGGTTACCATTTCGGCATCGGGAGGCTCCGCTACGGGCGACATACGAAAACTCTTTACGAGCAAAGGGTGGGTGGCGAGCGTGTTGGCTTCGATAGCGCAACCGATATACAACTTCGGAGGTTTACGACGTAGCGAGTTGGCAGCAAAGGAGGCGTACAAGCAGAGTCTGCTCGCCTACGAGCAGTGCTACATCGAGGCATTGAGCGATGTGGAGAGCGCATTGGTGGCAATTACCACCTCGCGTGCGGAGTTGCTGCGTTATGCAGGGTTGGTCAAATCGTACCGCAACATCGCAATTCAGACCTACGCACTCTATCGCAACGGACTATCGGGCTATCTCGATGTGATTGATGCCGAGCGTTCGCTCTACTCGTCGCAGATGCAGTTCGAGAATCTGGTGGCACAACAATACATAAACTACATAACCCTCTGCAAAGCATTGGGCGGAGGAGTGTGAATAACTGAACCGACGCCAAGCCAAGCGCAGAGGCTGCTTGCAGACTATGCCTTGGTGCGAAGGAGGAAAAGCCTGCGAAGCAGGATTAAAACGGAAAACTGAAAACGGAAAACTGATATTTTAGATAAGTTTGCCGAATATTACCCTAATCCAGATACCCTTAATAAGAAATTTATTTTTGATTGAGCAAGATGAAGCGCGAATTTTTTATAAGGGAGAGTAAGGGCTAGTAAGGGCAGGTAAAGGCCAGTAATGTTCGCGCGCATTCTCTGCGCCACCCTTAATAACCCTTACTGGCCGTTACTTGCCGCTACAAACCATTACGATCTGGCGCCTTTTATCGCGAAGCGACAAGTCCCCCTCACAGGAGGGGGATTTAGGGGGTGGGTAACACACTTGACTTTTGTGCTAACGCAACAAAAGTCCCCCTCACAGGAGGGGGATTTAGGGGGTGGGTAACACACTTGGCTTTTGTGCTAACGCAACAAAAGCCCTCCCAAAATGGAAGGCTTTGCATATACGATAAGTTTACCGAATATTACCATAATCCAAATACCCCCTTAATATGGAATATCGCGGTAACTATACTTTTCGGCAACCTCTCCGTTTTCGAGTACCAACAATCCATAGTCGGCAGGAAGGATGGTCTGCATAAGTTTAGAGTCCATATTGTAGCACGGATACGACAACCCCTCAAAGAGCGAGGGTTTCTCGGAGGAGATATAGACAACGACTCCGCCATTTACGCTGGCAAACTGCTCCACCGCAGCAAAGCGATTGCGCACCTCGTCGTCGTAGTCGGGTTTTGCCGCAAAGAGCATATACAACTTCGGCAGAGCGAGCAACTCGTCGGTACGATTGACCTTATCCTCATCGAAGATGTAGAACTCCGACATTATAGGCATAATGGTCGAGCCGCTCTTAACTCGGGTATCAACCCACTCCCACTGCGTCTCATCCTGCCACGCCTTATCTTCGAGTTCAAACTCGCGCACCTCGCCCGTATGCAGATTGCGATAGACGAGTACCACCTCCTCTTGTTGCTGCGTTTCGCTCTCGGCACCAATCTCCTGCGATATGTTCACTCCCACCTTATATGCCGAGTTATCCATACCGTTTATAGGATGAAGCAGTATGTACCAACTCGCTCCGTAGGTGACAACCGAGAACAGAAGCGTGAACATCAAATCGCTACGCCACATCTCGCACACCCGCTCTTGGCGGTGGTAGTACCAGATGCAGAGCGACATCGGCAGAAGCACCATATTCTTGGCAAACGACTGCCAGGGTGTGAGCGGAATCATCTCGCCCAGACATCCGCAACTCTCCACAGGCACTATCGTGGCATCCAGCAGTGTGAGCGTAGTGAAAAAGAGCATCACCACAACCGACATTACCGAGGCTATGCGGATAAAGATGTTGAACAACAGCATCACACCCAGCAACACCTCCGAGGCACTCAACACCACCGAGGCGATGGCTACGAACGAATCGGGTGCAACAATGTCGTAGGCAGCGAAATAGTTTTCGATTGTAAGGACTGTTCCCCAAGGATCCGTCGCCTTCAACACTCCCGATGCGATGAAGGTTACCGCAAATATGAATTTGCAGATGGTGGACAACACCACGAACCAAAAACGATTTCTCAACTGCACTGTCATAACGTTCTATTGTAGCAGAGTGGACAACTGTTTCTCGATGCGGGCGAATATCTCATCGGGCGATGCCATCGTACCCTCGGCGTTGCTGCAATCTACAACCACCAACTCGCTATCCCGCTCGGCAGACTCTATATAGACCTCACGTACACGCTGCTGCAACGACAACGACTGTTCGTGAATATCGGTTGCGCCATTCAGATAACTCCTATCGTCGCCCTCACGTTGCTCGGTCAAACGGCTCTTTGTGAAGGCAAACGGCACATCGAGGAACAACGAAAGGTCGGGACGTGGAATCTTGTTTACCTCGTATTCGAGGTGCAAAATCCACTCGTTAAGTCGCATCCGAGCCTCCTTGTCGGCAATTTTAGCGCACTGATAGCCGATATTCGAGTAGACATATCTATCGACAATAACCACCTTGCCCTCCTCTTGCCACTTACGAATTTGAGGAGCCATATCGGCACGATCGCCTGCATAGAGCAGTGCCACGATGTAGGGGTCTACTTGGTCTACACCGCCCAACTCGCCTCGCAAAAAGCGACCAATCAACTCGCCATATATCGGCGCATCGAAGCGCGGGAAGTGAACATACTCGCTCTCCACGCCACGCTCGGCAAACATTTCGCGCAACTTCTTTATTTGGGTTGATTTACCCGCACCGTCAAGTCCTTCAAGTACTATAAACATAATTCAAAATGCAAAATTCAAAATGCAAAATTCAAAATGCAAAATTCAAAATGCAAAATTATTTTTCTTATTTCAGCATCGAAACTGCTCTTTTAACCGCTTTTACGAGTGCGTCAATATCGTCTTTATTTGTGTAGAGTGCAATCGAAGCACGCACCACGCCATTTGTGTTGTAGCGTGCCATAACAGGCTCGGCACAATGGTGTCCGGTACGCACCGCAACACCCATCTTATCCAAAATCATTCCGATGTCGTAGTGGTCGCACCCCTCTACATTAAACGAGATAATCGGCGATTTATTCTCCGTAGTTCCGTAGATTCGCAACCCCTCAATCTGCAACAACTGCTCGGTGGCATAGTCGAGCAACTCCTTTTCGTGCTGTGCAACCTCCTCTGCCGGGAACCTCTGCAAAAACTTTATCGCCTCTGCCAAGCCTACGGCACCGATATAGTTTGATGTTCCCGCCTCGAATTTCAGTGGCAATGGTGCGTAGGTGGTCTTTGCAAACGTTACCTTATCGACCATATCGCCACCGCCCATATATGGAGGCATCTTATCGAGCAAATCGCGCTTGCCATACAACACTCCAATGCCCGTAGGCCCATAGAGTTTATGTCCCGAGAAGGCGTAGAAGTCGCAGTCGAGCAAACGCACATCTACCCCACCGTGAACAACACCCTGACAGCCATCCACCACAACTACTGCACCCACCGAGTGTGCCTTTGCGATAATCGTAGCGAGGTCGGGGCGTGTGCCGAGGGTATTCGACGCCTGCGTGACGGCAACGACTTTCGTATGTTCATCAATAAGCGCATCGAGTTCGTCAAGCACCAATGCGCCATCCTCCGCCACCGAAATTACTCGCAACTCTGCCCCTTTACGCTCGGTAGCCAACTGCCAAGGCACAATATTCGAGTGGTGTTCGATGTTGCTAACAACAACATTGTCGCCCTCGTGCAGAAATCTCTCGCACCAGCAGGTAGCCACCATATTCAACGACATCGTAGCACCCGAGGTAAATATAACCTCCTCACGGCACTCCGCACCTATGAATTGGCGCACCACTTCACGAGCATTCTCGTACTCGGCTGTCATCTCCTCCGACAACAGATGCACGCCACGATGAATATTGGCGTTGTCGTGCAAAAGCAACTCCGCCATACGCTCCACCACGCAACGTGGCTTCTGCGCCGTAGCAGCACTATCGAGGTATACGAGCGGTTTGCCATAAACCTCGCGCGCGAGTATCGGGAACTCTGCCCTTATCTTTTCGATATCCAACATTTTGAAACTTATCCGTTTAATCTTTGCGAGAGTTCGTCGGCGAGCAGTTCGCGCAAAGCCTCAACTTCACACTTTGCCACCACATCGCCCACAAAGCCCTCCAACATCAGTCGCTCGGCACTCTCCTGCGAGATACCTCGCTGACGCATATAGTATATAGCCTCGTCGTCGAGTTGTCCGACGGTAGAGCCGTGCGAACACTTCACATCGTCGGCATAAATCTCCAACTGCGGCTCCGACACAACACGTCCACCGCCAATCTCCACATTGCGATTCAACTGCTTGGCATCGGTGCGTTGTGCATCCTGCGCCACATAGACCAGCCCCTTAAACTCTGCCACCGCTCTGCCCGAAGCGACACTCTTGACCACCGAGTTGCTCTTGCAGTCGGCAACATTGTGGCGTGTAACGAGCGACAGTGCTGCGTGGTCGAAGCCCGAGGCGACAACTGCGGCGTTCATCGTGAACGACGAATGCGGTGCCGAGAGTATAGTTTCGTAGGCGGTATGCGCCCCTCGCAACAAAACTGTAACCACCTCGCATTCGCTACCTTCGCCCTGCTCTATTGCAACCGAAGCGTACTTTTGCGAAGCGTAGACCTCCGTAAGCGAGAGGTGCGCGTGCGGAGCGAGTCGAATGGTCAAAGCCGACTCCTTCGCATCGTCGTGCCACAGCACCAACGACACCCTTTGCGGTGTAGAGATTTCGATTACTCCTTTGCGGGGATTTACCACAACAAGTGGCAACGAGAGGTCGCACTTTTCGTCTATGCGCCCCACCTTGCACTCTCGCAACAAACCCTCCGATATCAAATTTTCGACCTTCATCGCCTACTCCTTATAGTCGTTAATAAGCCAATCGTAGCCCTCCTTCTCGAGTTTCAACGCCAACGTCTTATCGCCCGAATAGATAATCTTGCCCTTATACAGCACGTGGACAAAGTCCGGCACGATATAGTCCAACAAACGCTGGTAGTGGGTGATAACCACCGTAGCGTTTTGCGGCGTGTGCAACTTCGTAACTCCCGTAGCCACAATGCGCAGTGCGTCGATATCCAAGCCCGAGTCGGTCTCGTCGAGTATTGCCAACTTCGGGTCGAGCATCGCCATCTGGAAAATCTCGTTTTTCTTCTTCTCGCCACCGGAGAAGCCCTCGTTCACAGCACGCGAAGTCATCTTTGGGTCCAACTCCACAACTTTCGCCTTCTCGCGCATCATCTTCAAGAACTCGGCTGCGGTGAGTGGCTCCTCGCCACGCGACTTACGCTGCTCGTTTACGGCAATCTTCATAAAGTTTGCCATTGTAACTCCGGGTATCTCCACCGGATATTGGAAACCGAGGAACAGTCCTCTGCGAGCGCGTTCCTCAATAGACATATCACGCAAATCTACACCATCGAACGATAACTCATCCGCCTCGACAGCAAACTTCTCGCTACCGGCAATCACCGATGCAAGCGTACTCTTTCCCGAGCCGTTAGGGCCCATAATGGCGTGTACCTCGCCCGCCTTAACCTCGAAGTCTATACCTCGAAGTATCTCCTTACCATCGACACTTGCACGAAGGTTTTTTATCTTTAACATATATTATTTCTTTTTTTGCTTTTAGCTATTAGCCATTGGCCATTAGCTATTTTATTTTTTATTCTTAATTCAAAAAACGCTCGTCTTTCGTCTATATTTTACCCCACCGAGCCTTCGAGGCTGATGGATAGCAGTTTTTGTGCCTCGACGGCAAACTCCATAGGCAACTTCGCCAACACCTCGCGAGCGTAACCTCCAACAATCAGGCCCACCGCATCCTCGGTCGAAAGACCTCGTTGGTTGCAGTAGAAGAGTTGCTCCTCGGAGATTTTCGAGGTCGTAGCCTCGTGTTCGAGTTGAGCCGACGAGTTACGACAATCCACCGTAGGGAAGGTGTGTGCGCCACACCTGTCGCCAATGAGCAACGAGTCGCACTGCGAGTAGTTGCGGGCATTAACAGCCTTCGGCATAACCTTTACCAAACCACGATAGGCATTCTGCGACTCTCCTGCCGAGATACCCTTCGAGATGATACGACTGCGGGTGTTGCGACCTATGTGTATCATCTTTGTTCCGGTGTCCGCCTGCTGGAAGTTGTTGGTCATAGCCACCGAGTAGAACTCGCCCACCGAATTGTCGCCCAAAAGCACACAACTCGGATATTTCCACGTTATGGCAGAGCCGGTCTCAACCTGTGTCCAGAACAGGTGGGCATTCTCCTTACAAAGGCCTCGCTTGGTTACGAAGTTGTAGATTCCGCCCTTGCCCTCCTTATCGCCCGGATACCAATTCTGCACTGTCGAGTACTTGACCTCGGCATCTCTCTCAACGACAATTTCGACCACTGCGGCGTGCAGTTGGTTTTCGTCACGCTGCGGAGCGGTGCAACCCTCCAAATAACTTACGTAAGCACCCTCGTCAGCCACTATAAGCGTACGCTCGAACTGTCCCGTTCCCTGCGCATTTATGCGGAAATAGGTGGACAACTCCACCGGACAACGCACACCCTTCGGGATGTAGCAGAACGAGCCATCCGAGAACACCGCCGTGTTCAACGCTGCGTAGAAGTTGTCGGCATAAGGCACTACCGAGCCGAGATACTTGCGCACCAACTCGGGATACTCGCGTATCGCCTCCGATATTGGGCAGAATATAATACCCCTCTCTGCCAACTCCTTTTGGAAGGTGGTCTTCACCGACACCGAGTCCAAAACGGCATCTACCGCCACACCTGCCAGCACCTTCTGCTCCTCCAACGGAATGCCGAGTTTGTCGAAAGTGGCCTTCAACTCGGGATCGACCTCGTCCATCGAGGCGAGTTGCTTCCTCTTTTTAGGTGCTGCGAAGTAGATAATGTCGTTGAAATCTATCTCGGGAATATCGAGATGCCCCCACGTAGGGTGCTTCAATGTGAGCCAATGGCGATACGCCTTCAAGCGGAGTTCGAGCATCCACTCCGGCTCCTCCTTCTTCTCCGAAATAAGGCGTATAACCCCCTCGTTCAATCCTTTCGGGATGAACTCGGTTTCGATGTCGGAGGTAAAACCATACTTGTAGTCCGACTCCTCAATCTTGGTTTTGATATCTATATTTTCCTCTCTCATTTTCAAAAGCAAAAATTGTATCAAAGATACAATCGTGCAAATATAGTGAAATAAACGGAAAACGGAAAGCGGAAAGCGGAAAACTTTTGTTTTTCGGTTTACGCTTGGAGTGGAAAACGGAACCGACGCACGAAGCAAGAGCAGAGGCTGCTTGCAGACTATGCCTTGCAAGAAGGAGGAAAAGCCTGCAAAGCAGGGTTAAAACGGAAAACTTTTAGTTTTTAGCGGAAAGACGAGAGTATGCGCAATCTAATAACGGCAAGTAATGAGCAAAAAGAGTCAATCAAAACGATTTTTGCAGTTTTTTTGTATCTTTGTCGCCGAAAAGAGATAAACAACTATGAAAAACCTTTTGGAATTGATTGAGGCTCGCTACTCGTCGCGTGCATATAGCGACAGGAAGGTGGAGCAGGAGAAGATTGACTATATTCTTGAATGTGCGCGACTTGCGCCCTCGGCAGTAAACTTCCAGCCCTGGAAATTCCATATCGTGGAGAGCGAGGCAAAACGCACCGCCCTGCACGCCTGTTATGCGCAGGAGTGGTTTCAGCAGGCACCACTCTACATTGTGGTTTGTGCCGACCGCTCGCAGTCGTGGACTCGCAGACGAGATGGACACGACCACGCCGACATCGACGCAGCGATAGCCACCGAGCATATCTGCCTTGCAGCAACCGAAGTAGGACTCGGCTCGTGCTGGGTTTGCAACTTCCGCCCGCAGGTGGTAAACGAGGTGCTGGGACTCGAAGGCGAGGTCTACCCCGTAGTAATAGTGCCACTCGGCTACTCCACCGACACCCCAACCCCCAAAAAGAGAAAGCCACTCGACGAGATTTTAGAGCGAATATAAATAGAAAAGCGATGAGTTGCCTCATCGCTTTTCTTATTATGTTGTGTGAACTCTTACCCTTATCACGGCGCAACTGTTCTAGGGGTTACTGGGGGCGCACCTTCGGTGCTTACTGGGGGCGGGCGTTCCGCCCTTTACTGGGGTGCGCTGTAAGTTTCAACTACTCTCTATTCACTAATAAAAGTTTTCCGCTTATTTAAGCGTTACCCACGCTTGGATTGCATAGTGATCCGAAATACACTTAATATCACGTTTCTCGCCACCCGGACGCTTCTTCTTTGGGTTCTTGGCGAGGGCAGCCTGGAATTTAGCCTCCTTGGCTGCTGCCTCCTCGGCAGTTGGAGTGCGGTAGTAGTGGTAGGTAAGAACGCCATAACGGCTAACCTTCAACTTCTTCGACACAAAGAGGTGGTCGATACGATATGTGGTGTAGCGACGAGGGTTGAAGCCATTGAACGTTCCCGTAGGAGCAAAACGCACCTTCGCTGCATCGTACGCATCCTTAACAACACCACTTGTAGACAACACCTTATAACTCTCGCTATTCTGTGCTACATTGTAGTCGCCCGAGATAATCACCGGAGTACCCTTGCATACCTTCTTCACATAGTTCAAAATCTGCTTCGAGGCCTCCAAACGAGCCTGAACACCTCGGTGGTCGAAGTGAACATTCAAGAAATAGAACTTCTTGCCGGTAGCCTTATGCTTGAACAAGCCCCACGAGCAGATGCGGTTATACTTTGCATCCCAGCCCTTCGAAGGAACTTCGGGTGTTGGCGAGAGCCAGAAGGTACCACCATCCAACTTCTCCACCGCAGCCTTACGATAGAATACAGGGCAGAACTCACCCCTATCGTCGCCGTGATCACGACCTACGCCAATGTAGTCGTAGTCGGGCAGATTCTCAATCATATAGTCGAGTTGCTTTTTCTTAACCTCCTGCGAACCGAAAACGTCGAATGCTTCGAGGTTAATCATATCGCAAACATACTGCTTACGGTCATCCCAGCCATTGAATTTCTTGTAGTCGCCCTTCTCGGGACGTGCCTGTCCCTCGCGGAGAGGGCCGCCCGTACGAATATTGAACGAGCCTACGTTCAACTCCTGCGCCGATGCCGAAAGAGCAACGATTGCAGCCAAAAGTGTTAAAATTACACGCTTCATATCTGATTATTTTTTTGTTTTACACCCTATTTTTTCAACGTTATCCACGACTGCACAGCATAGTGGTCGGAGATGCACTTAATCTCGCGATTCTCGCCCTTAATCTCCTTCGGAGCGGCTGTCTCCATAGCCTCCTCCTCGGCGTTAATATCACGGAGATAGTGGTAGTTCAACACTCCGTAACGGCTCGACTTGATGCCCTTCGATACGAAAATATGGTCGATGCGACGCTCGGTAAAGTAGTTAGGACGGAAGCCCTGACCTGTACCGGTTGGAGCAAAACGATACTTCGACGACTCGTAGGTATCCTCGAAGCCATTGCTTGTGATGATTTGGTACAACTCGCTGGTCTGCGTAGCGTTGAAGTCCGCCATAACAATCACATTGTCAGTCTTCTTGCACTTCTCCTTAACAAACTCGACAATCATATTTGCGCTGTTTACCGACGACAAACCCCAATTCACGTGGGTATTGATAAGGTAGAACAACTCCTTGGTCTTTTTGTTCTGGAACAAGCCCCAAGTGCATACTCGGCGATACTTTGCACCCCAACCCTTCGAAGGGACATCGGGAGTCTCCGAGAGCCAGAAGCTGCCCTGCTCGAGTACCTTAAATTTCGATTTGAGATAGAATATCGCGCAATGCTCGCCCTTCTGCACGCCGTCGTCACGACCTACGCCGATATACTTATACTCCGGCATTCGTTCGAGCATATCCTTAATCTGCGGATAACGAGCCTCCTGCACACCAAAGATGTCGAAAGCCTCAAACTGAATCATATCGCAAAGGTAGCCCTTACGATCATCCCAGCCATTAAATTTCGAGTAGTCGCCCTTCTTTGGACGAGCCTGTCCCTCGCGAAGAGGAGAACTTACACGAACATTGAAAGTTGCAACATTCATCTCCTGCGCCGACACCGACAAGGCTACGACAGCAGCAAGTAATGTAATCACAATTCGTTTCATAATTTTTATTTATTTAAGTTGTTATTGTATTGCGAACTCATCTTACAGGTTATAACCGTTACCTCTTTTTTGACTCCTTCAACCACACTTTCACGTGTACCGGATAGTGGTCGGAGAGGAGATGTATCTCTCTCTTTTCGATATTTGCAGGGAATCGAGTATCCTGATAATTCTCCTCTTCGGTAGCACGCCAATAGTGGAGTGTCAATACGCCATAACTCTCAACCGAAATATCATCGCTCACAAAGATATGGTCGATGCGATTTGTGGAGTAGCGTGTAGGCGTGAAAGTAGAGAATGTTCCCGAAGGAGCAAAGCGGTATCGTGCCTCAACAAACGAATCCTTCAAAACACCACTTGCTACAAACATTTTGTACCACTCGCTATTTTGGTTGACATTCATATCGCCCGTTACAATCACCTTCGTACCTTTACAACGCTCCTCTATGAATTTCAAAATCAGTTCTACGCCCTTGGTTTTTGCCACAGCACCTTTGTTATCAAGATGAGTATTCAGGAAATAGAACTTCACCTTCGTTACCTTATCCTGAAAATAACCCCACGAGCATATACGATAGCACATTCCGTCCCAACCTTTCGACACCTTTTCCGGCGTCTCGGAGAGCCAAAATGTGCCACTATCGAGCAATTTAAATCTATCACGACGATAGAATACCGGACAAAATTCGCCCTTGGTTTTTCCATCATCTCGTCCTACACCAATATAGGCATAGCGAGGCAATGCATCTGCCAAATCTTTCAACTGACCATATCGCACCTCTTGCGCACCAAAAATGTCGAACGCAGCATAGTTGATAAGGTCGAACATATATTGTTTGCGGTCATCCCAGCCATTGAAACTCTTAACATTTCCCTTGCCGTGCGAAGTTCCGCACTTAATATTGAACGACAATACATCCAACTCCTGCGCCGATGCCGAAAGAGCCACAAACGCTGCAAAAAGTACTATTGCAACACGCTTCATATCGAACTATTTTTTAGACTTCTTTCCCGATTTTTTCAAAGTAATCCACGACTGAATTGCATAGTGGTCGGAGATACACTTTGTATCACGATTCTCGCCCTTGATATCCTTTGGAGCAAGGGTGTCCATATCCTCCTCCTGCGCCTTCATATCGCGGAAATAGTGGTAGGTCAAAACACCATAACGGCTCGTCTTAATACCGTTGGTTACGAAGATGTGGTCGATACGATGTGTGGTGTAGCGACGAGGGTTGAAGCCGTTGAATGTTCCGGTTGGAGCAAAACGATACTTCGCCAAGTCGTAGGTATCGGTCAAAATACCACTCTCGACAAACACTTTGTAAACATCGCTATTCTGATTGATATTGAAGTCGCCCACAACGATTACATTCTCGCCCTTGCAGTTCTCCTTAATCCAATTCACAATCAACTTTGCACCCTCCATCTGGGCAGTTCTGCCTTTGTGGTCGAGGTGGGTAGAGAGAAAGTAGAAACGACTCTTATCGCTCTTGCGCTGGAAATATCCCCACGAGCAGACACGATAGCAAGCACCATCCCAGCCCTTCGACACCTCATCGGGAGTTTCAGACAACCAGAATGTTCCGCCATTGAGCAATTTCAACTCCTTCTTGCGATAGATTACCGGACAGAACTCGCCCTTCTCGGCACCGTTATCACGACCTACGCCGATATACTCATAGTCGGGCAACTTCTCCATCATATAGTCCAACTGCCCCTTTTTAACCTCCTGCGCTCCGAACACATCGAATGCTTCGAGGTTAATCATATCGCAAAGCATCTCCTTACGGTCGTCCCAACCATTGAACTTCGAGTAGTCGCCCCTCTTTGGACGCTCACGTCCCGGACGAAGTGCGCTACCATTACGAACATTGAACGAACCAACATTCAACTCCTGTGCAACTGCAGTGAGGGCAAACATCGCCATCGCTGCACAAAGAAAAATTTTTCTCATAATTTTGTAATTTTTAGGTATTTAATCGTATTGTTTTCCAATTTGGGCTCGTGGTCGAAAATGCCGAACACCGCCGAGCCTGAACCCGACATCGAAGCGTAAATCGCTCCGGCATCGTACATCATCTGTTTGAGCGCAGCAATAGATGGATGCAACTCGAAAATATGCTTCTCGAAGTCGTTTTTTACCACCTCGCGCCACTCCGTAATAGGGCGTTGCAGAGCATCGACCAATCGCACCGAAGGCACCGCAGGTCTTACGCCAGAGTACGCCTCCTTGGTCGAAACACCCTCATCGGGCTTTGCAATGGAGAGATACTTACCCCCCAACGGCAACAAGACGGGTGTCATAACCTCGCCCCTGCCCTCGCAGAGTTGCGGAGTGTTGCGGACAAAGAATGGCGTATCGCTACCAATCATCGCAGCCACCTCAACCAATCTCTCCTCGCTCAAACCGAGTGCAAACAACTCATTCAACGCCAAGATTACCGCCGTAGCGTCGCTCGAACCTCCGCCCAAGCCCGCACCAAAAGGCACACGCTTATCCAAGCGGATAGCAACCTCGCCAACACAATACAACCTCTGCATCAGGCGCAAAGCCTTCATACAGAGATTATCCTCGACGCAGCAATCGACCACGATTCCGCTCTGACAGAAAGTAGAGGTCCCCTCTACCCTCTCCACCTCAACCACATCGTACACCCCCGACACAGGCACCATCACCGTTTCGAGGTCGTGAAAACCATCCTCGCGACGGCGAAGAACATCAAGTCCGAGGTTTATTTTGCAGTTGGCTTTCAGAATCATACCACAAATATAGGTATATTTTCCGAGAAAATAGGCTATTTTTACAAAAAATTTCACTACCTTCGCAACTATGGAACAGAGATTACTCGATGCACTGAAAAAGTATTGGCACTACGACTCGTTTCGCCCTATGCAACGCGAGGCTATGGAGTCGGTGTTGTCGGGGCGCGACACGCTGGTACTGATGCCTACGGGTGGTGGCAAATCGCTGATTTACCAAATTCCAACCCTCGTAAGCGACGGCATCTGCATCGTGGTAACTCCGCTCATTGCCCTGATGAAAGACCAAGTGGACAGGCTTCGCCGTATGGGCATCCCCGCAGTAGCCGTTCATTCGGGACTTTCGAGCCGGCAGATCGACATCGCTCTGGACAACTGCGTTTACGGCGATGTAAAGTTTCTATATGTTGCCCCCGAGCGACTCTCGAGCGAGATGTTCCGACTGCGAGTGGACAGGATGAATGTTGCGCTGCTTGCCGTAGACGAGGCGCACTGCATATCGCAATGGGGCTACGACTTCCGCCCCGCCTATCTCCGCATAAAGGAGTTGCGACGACTTATCCCCGACACCCCCGTATTGGCACTAACAGCGTCGGCAACGCCAAAGGTTGCGAAGGACATTATGGCACAGTTGGAGTTTGCCGAGCCTAACATTTTGCAGACATCGTTCCTCCGTCCCAACCTCTCGTACAGCGTGCGAGTGACCGACGATAAGGAGGAGCAGTTGATGCGAATTGTAAACAATGTTCCCGGCTGCGGAATCGTCTATGTGAATATGCGCGAAACGGCAGAGAAGGTGGCGCAATTTCTAATCGAACAGGGCTGCTCGGCTTCGTTCTATCACGGTGGTTTGCCAAATGCCGAGCGTTCGATTCGACAAGACGAATGGGTTAGCGGCAAAACGCGTATTATGGTGGCTACCAACGCTTTCGGTATGGGAATCGACAAACGCGACGTGCGTTTTGTTGTTCACTACACAATGAGCGACTCGCTCGAATCGTACTACCAAGAAGCGGGCCGTGCAGGTCGTGATGGCAAACGCAGTTATGCCGTAATTTTGATGGCCTCCGACGACAACGAGCGCATCCTTCGACTATTCGACAAAGAGTTCCCCGACATCGCCCTGATTCAGTCGGTATATCACGAACTTTGCTCCTTCCTCGGTGTAGCGATTGGCGACGGAAAAGAGGCTTCGTTTGTCTTTAATATCTACGACTTTTGTCGCCACATAAAGCAACCCGTAGCAATCGTTCACAACATCATAAAGTTGTTGCAGTTGAACGGATATATGACACTTGTCGAAGATTGCGAACACCCGGCAAGAGTGATGTTTATGGTTTCGCGCGACGAACTCTACAACGTAAAGATGCAGAACGAAAAGGAGGAGCAGATTTTGCGCACCATACTACGTCTTTACACAGGCATTTTCAGCGAGTTCCGCCCTATCGACGAGATGGAGATTGCATCGCACTCGAAGTACTCTATTCAGGAGGTACACGACTTCCTGAAAAGATTGTGGCGTGCCAACGTAATTCGCTATATACCAACCAATCACGACCCTCTTATTTTCCTCGACGAGGAGCGTCTGCCGGCACGCGATGTATATATTGCACCCGCCACCTACTCGCACCGCAAAGAGTTGATGTTGGAGCGTTTCAACCACATTCTCCACTACGCCAACGACGAGAAAGAGTGCCGCAGTCGCATCATCGAACACTACTTCTGCGACACGATGTCGGAGCCGTGTGGAATTTGCGATAACTGCCTCGACAGAAAGCGCAAAAGTCGCACACAGACCACCGCCTACGAGGAGCAGATTCGTGCGCTTCTCGCCACCGAGCCATTGACCGCCAAAGAACTCGTTGCGAAAATCGTAGGCAACGAGCAGACCATACTCGAAGCGGTACGCAATTTGATAGAGAAAGGGGTGGTTTCGGCAGAGAGTATCAAGTTGGAGTTGAGGAGAGAATAGGGTTCCGGGGGCGGTGCTTGGAGGTTACCGAGGGCGTTTACTGGGGTTTACTGGGGTTTACTAGGGGTTCTGGGGGTTCTGGGGGTTCTGGGGGTTCTGGGGTAATTTTGCATTTTGCATTCTGCATTCTGCATTTTGCATTTCTCTCCGTTTTCCGCTTTCCGTTTTCAGTTTTCAGTTTCTTCCGCCCGACACCCTGTCGAAAGAGTTTTAGAAAGTGGCTAAAATCGCCTAAAAATGGGCAAAAATCGCATTTCTCTCGAAAAATATTTTCCAAATCGCAAAATTTAGGAGTCAAAAGTTGATTATTCGGAGAATAATCGCTATTTTTGCGCGTATCATAAAAACGAAAGTATACAAAACTTAAACAATAAAACACAAACATTATGCAAGAAGAACAAATTGTAACTCCTACAGGTCGTATCGAGCGCATCAATATCGAGGACCATATGAAGGAGTCCTACATCAACTACTCGATGTCGGTGATTGTGTCGCGTGCATTGCCCGATGTTCGAGATGGTTTGAAGCCGGTTCATCGTCGAATATTGTTCGATATGAACTCGGAGTTGCACCTCTACTACGACAAACCAACCCGTAAGTCGGCCCGTATTGTCGGTGACGTACTCGGTAAGTTCCACCCACACGGCGACTCATCGGTTTACGACGCTATGGTGCGTTTGGCACAGCCTTGGGCTATGCGCTACCCACTCGTTCAGGGACAGGGTAACTTCGGTTCGATGGATGGCGACTCGCCAGCAGCGATGCGTTACACCGAGGCTCGTATGCAGAAGATTACAAACGAGGTTATGGCAGACATCGATAAGGAGACTATCGATTGGACTATGAACTTCGACGACACGCAGAAGGAACCTACCGTATTGCCTACAAAGATTCCGTTGTTGCTCGTAAATGGTGCCAGCGGTATTGCAGTAGGTATGGCAACCAATATGGCTCCGCACAACCTCTCGGAGGTTATCGATGCTTGTTGCGCCTATATCGACAACCGCGACTGCACTTGCGAGGATTTGCTCCAATATGTTAAGGGTCCGGACTTCCCAACCGGAGCCATCATCTATGGCTACGAGGGTGTTAAGGAGGCTCTCCTGACAGGTCGTGGTCGTGTGGTTATCCGCGCTCGCCACGATATCGAGACCACCTCGACAGGTCGTCAGCAGTTGATATTTACCGAGATACCTTATATGGTAAACAAGCAGGAGATGATCAAGCACATTGCCACCCTTATCAAGGAGGGCCGCTTGGAGGGTATCGCCGATGTAAACGACGAGTCGGACCGTCAGGGAACTCGCGTTGTTGTTACGCTGAAGCAGGATGCTGTGGCAAACGTGGTGTTGAATATGTTGTTCAAGCACACCGAGTTGCAGTCGTCGTTCTCGGTAAACAACATCGCCCTCGTAAATGGTCGCCCAATGTTGTTGAACCTTCGTGACCAAATTCACTACTTCGTAGAGCATCGTCACGATGTTATTGTTCGCCGCAGCCGTTTCGACTTGCGCAAGGCGGAGGAGCGTATGCACATCGTTCAGGGCTTGCTTATCGCACAGGACAACATCGACGAAGTTGTCCGCATCATCCGCAACGCCAAGAGCGTTGACGAGGCGAAGGCTACCCTTTCGGAGCGTTTTGGTCTGACCGACATTCAGACTGCCGCTATCGTGGATATGCGTTTGCGTGCTTTGACAGGTTTGGAGCACGGCAAACTTACCGCAGAACGCGACGAGTTGCAGAAGACCATCGACTATCTCACAGCCGTACTCGGCAGCGAGGAGATGCAGTTGGAGATCGTAAAGAACGAGTTGGTTGAGATTAAGGAGAAGTATGGCGATGAGCGTCGTTCGGAGATTGTCTACGCTTCGGAGGAGTTCAATCCGGAGGACTTCTACGCTGACGAGGATATGGTTATCACCATTTCGCACCTCGGCTACATCAAGCGTACATCGTTGGCGGACTACCGCACACAGAATCGTGGTGGCGTAGGAATGAAGGGCTCGGCTACTCGTGACGAGGACTTTATCGAGCATATCTATGTTGCTTCGATGCACAACACAATGATGTTCTTCACGGAGAAGGGTCGTTGCTTCTGGTTGAAGGTTTACGAGATTCCGGAGGGTACACGTGCTTCGAAGGGACGTGCCATCCAGAACATCATCAACATCGAGCCAGACGATAAGGTTCGTGCTTACATCAACTGCAAGAAGTTGAACGACGAGGAGTACATCAACTCTAACTATATTATAATGTGTACCAAGAACGGTACAGTCAAGAAGACCAAGTTGGAGGCTTACTCGCGTCCTCGTACCAACGGTATCAACGCTATCGAAATTCGTGAGGGCGACCGTCTTATCGAGGCTAAACTCACGAGTGGCACAGCCGAGATTATGATTGCTACCCGCGAGGGTAAGGCTATCCGCTTCAACGAGACAACCGTACGTGAGGTAGGTCGTACTTCGATTGGTGTGCGTGGCGTATCGCTCGAGGGCGACAACGAGGCTATCGGTATGATTTGCATCGAGCCGGAGTCGAACGAGGATGTATTGGTACTCTCGGCAAATGGTTACGGAAAGCGTACCAACGTAGACGAGTATCGTGTCACTAATCGTGGTGGTAAGGGCGTAAAGACCATCAACATCACCGAAAAGACCGGCGAGTTGGTGGCTATTAAGGCTGTAACCGACGACAACGACTTGATGATTATCAACCGTTCGGGCATCACCATCCGCACCTCTATCGCACAAATTCGCTTGGCTGGTCGTGCTACACAGGGTGTACGCATCATCAACCTCCGCGAGGGCGACGAGATTGCATCGGTAGCAGTAGTTCCTGTAACCGACGAGGAGGAGAGCGCAGAGAACGCAGTAGTTGAAGGTGTTGTGGCAGAGGGTGCTACCGAGACAACCGAAGCAGCAGTAGTAGAGGCTACAACCGATAATGAACAATAAAAAACAACAATTAACAGTTATATCAATATGAAAAAGATTATAACATTGGTAGTTTTGGCTGCAGTATTGGCAGCACCTACCGCTATGGCGCAGAAAATCAGCAGCGACGCTCACAAAGCAAAGTTGGTAAAGAGCGATGCCGCTATTGCAAACGAGAAGAAGGCTGCAAAGGCAGCAACCTGGATTAGCCGAGGTAAGGTTTGCGTTGATGCTATCGTTGCACCTGCAAAGAATATCTTTGCGGGCCTCGATGCCAATATGTTGGAGATGAGCGTTGGCGTTGCACCAAACGAGGTTAATAACGACATCTACTCGTTCGAGTGGATCGATGTCTACACAAAGGGTGGTAAGGTTATCGCTTGGCAGGTTAAGAAAGAGGTACTCGAAGGTGCTTACGACATCGCAAAGGAGGCTTTCTTGAAGGCTTACGAGTTGGACAACACACAGGCTCCAAAGATTAAGGAGGCGTTGAATGTGTTGATCAACCACTACTCGGAGTTGGGCTCGGTGAGCCTCGACATCCAGCAGTATAAGACCGCTATCGACGTATATATGAAGGCGGTAGAGTTGCAGAACAACCCTGCCATCGGCAAGCAAGACCCTCGCTACTTCTTCTTTGCAGGTCAGTTGGCTGCATTCCTTGGCGCACAGGATAAGCAATACTTCATCGACGGCGAGAAGTACCTCAACGAGGCTCTCAAATTGGGTTACAGCGACGAGCAGGGCAACCTCTACTACTTCCTCTTCCACTGCTACTATGGTCAGCGTGAGGACAATAAAGAGAATGTTGTGAAGGCAAAGAACACTTTGTTGGAGGGTATCGAGAAGTACCCACGCAACGAGCGTATTATGGAGGGTTTGATTCAACTCTACACATCGGAGGATGGCATAGGCGACCCTGCCGACTTGGTTGGCCGCATCGACAAGATGCTCACCGAGAAGCCTGACAACGCCGATTTGTGGTTTGCTCGTGGTCAGGTATTCTTCAAGTTGAAGAACTTTGACGAGTGTATAAAGTCGTTCCTCAAAATCAACGATTTGAAGCCAAACGACTACGACACCAACTTCTACCTCGGCTACTTCTATATGGCAAAGGGCGACGAGGCTAACCGTGCATTCAACTCACGTCTCGACAGCATCAACTCACAGGAGGAGTATCAGGCAGGTTTGAATAGCGTAAATGCCGCATATATGAAGGCATTGCCTTGGTTGGAGAAGGCTATGGAGTTGAAGCCAGACAGCGTAGACTGCGCCGAGTATTTGAAGGGACTCTGCTTCCGCCTTCGCAACGAGGAGGGAATTATGGATAAGTACAACAAGTACAACGCACTCTTCAAAAAGTTGAAGGGCATTCAATAAATTTGATAACAAAAGGGGCTATCTACTCTCGGATTGCCCCTTTATTGTATAGTTACCACTATGAAAAGAACTATTCTTGTACTTGCGTGCCTGATTCTTGCCATTGCAAGCGTGGAGGCGAAGCCCAAGCAGATGAAGCCTTGGAGCAAAGGCACGTTGGATATTCACCACATCAGCACGGGTCGTGGTAGTGCGATATTCTACCTCCTCCCCGATGGCACACGATTGCTGGTAGATGCAGGCGATTTGGGCGATGCTACGCGCTACAAGCATAAGGAGATTATGCCGGCCGTACCAAACGACAGCAAACGCCCTGCCGAGTGGATTGCACGCTACATCGACCACTTCTCGAAGCCATTGCAGAGGGAGTTATACCTCGATTATGCGATAATTACCCACTTCGACACCGACCACTATGGCCGACTCGACCATCTGGCAATTTCGGTGGAGGGCAAGCCCTACAAATATACGGGAATGACGCATCTGGCAAACCTCGTACCCATTCGCACAATGATTGACAGAGGTTACCCCAACTACGACTACCCTACTCCCGCATCGTTCCGCAAACGCAACGGAAAGTTGTTTGCAAACTACGAGAAGTTGCTCAAAGAGCGTGAAGCGCAGGGGTTGAAAAACGAGCAATTTGCCGTAGGCTCCGACAAACAGTTGGTATTGAAAACTGCCGCTTCGGACTACCCTACATTCCGCATTCGGAACGTTGCCGGCAACGGCAAAATCTGGACAGGCAAGGGCAATGGCGTTCGCTCCGTAATTTCGGATGACGCTCCCGAAGGTGCTGCGTTGAACGAGAACTCGTCGAGTTGCGTTTTCCGCCTCGAATATGGCAATTTTGCCTACTATATGGGTGGCGATATCGGCGGAACATACTCCAAAAAGAAGAACAACTATTGGGCTGACGTGCAGACCCCTGTAAGTAAGGTGATTGGCAATGTGGATGTGGCTGTTGCCGACCATCACGGCTATCGTGATTCGATGAACGACAACCTGCTCAAAGCACTCAACGCCAACGCCATAGTGTTGCCCGTATGGGATTTGTACCACCCACACCCTAACGCAATGAAGCGCATCATCAAAAATGGTGTAACCGAGGTATTCCCTGCGGGTATGACCGACGAGAATTTGGCAAAGTTGAAGGATAAGGGACTTGCCGATGTTATTCGCCCCGACGGGCATATCGTAGTTCGTGTCTACAACGGCGGCAAAAAGTATCAGATTTTTGTACTGAACGACCGTTCACTCGACTACGAGATCCTCTACAAGTCAAAGGTTTTCAAAGCACGAGGCAACAAATAGTTCCTACGTATATACAAAATAAGAGTGTGTCTTTTTCTGGGGACACACTCTTATCTTTTAGAACTGTCTATTAGCACTTTATCTTAACCTCTGTAATTGGTTTGTAGATAAACTCATCGTAGGCGTATGCCTGCATTACCACATAAGCCCCACTTGGCGAGCAGTACGACACAACAATGATTGCATCTATATCGCTCTCGCCAATAGCGTCGAGTGCCGCCACATCAACATCGTTCACAGCCTTTACTACCGCACCTCGTTGTTCGCGGTCGAACGAATATTGGCGAAGTACAAGAAAGGCATTCTCGCCTTTGTGGAATGGCTCGCCACCACCAAAAACACGAACACCACATAGCACCACGCCTACCAACGAGAGGCATCCTCCGGTAAGCACAAGCACCGATTTCAGATTGTTGGCATCCGCACCATTATCCACAAAGTAGTTTACAACAAGCATTGCTGCGCCTACCAAAAGCAAAATTACGGGCATAAGTACACCCTTACGGCGCTCCACAACAGCACCATTCGACGAGGCGTAAAGCACCTCGTTAATCTCTTTTAAGTCCATTTGATTTTCTATACTTTAATCTGTTTGTTACTCCATTTATGATTGCAATTTTATGGGTGCGGTTGCAATCACAGACGTAACCTACAAAGAGTATAGAGATAGAAATCTACCGCCCGAGGCAATGACCCCAAACGATGAACAAAATGCGCCACAACATAGTTAGAAATTGTATGGAAATGGCCCGTCGTAGCGATTTGTGGCGCACGCGAAATGTGCGTACGAGAGCCATTTATGGTTATTGTGCGTGCCGTAGGCACAACCACCGACGATGGTTGGTCGGCATCCACATAGCGATGATGCGAGATGGATATTTGCTCGGTTTGGTTTGCAACCTCGTGCGCAACATCCGTCACCATAGGTGAAGCGTCTACCCTCCCGAGCAAAAATAACCCGAGCAAGAGTATAGATATTGTCACGCTCCTTCGCATAGTCTACCCTTTTTGTGTCTTCAACGCCAAGTGTTTTACAACATAAACAAAGCCTATCGTAAAGATGAGGTTAAGCACCAACGTAAGCACCGAAATCAAGAGTATCGGACCTCCTATATTGTAGCCGATAGCGATAAAGATAACGCCCGCACCAACCTCGCCACGAGTGAACATACCCACCGACAACGCCAAACGCTCGGTAAGCGAGCGGTCACGATAGAAAAACATAGGTACCAACTTGCCCACATTCGAAAGCACCGTTACCGTCAAGACGTGCAGTGCCAACTCGTCCCACGAGATCATCGGAATAGAGCCGAGAAGGCTCGTGGAGTCGCCTTGCGCAGTGTCGCTCATATTGATAAGTGGCATACTCATACCCACCAACAGCATAAACAACAACGATATGCCCGTAGCAACACGCTCCTCCTTATCGCTCTCGGTGTGGCGATTTCGGATAATCATACCCACAACAAATGCCGGCAGCAGCACCTCGATATGCACTGCACCCTCCTCGCCAAAGTAGTACTTCGTTGCCAAATAGATGGCAAAGGTGGCTCCATAGGTCACTACGGCATACGCCAAGATATGAAGCCACGATTGTGGCGCATCGAAGCGCGACATATACCTCCAACCAACCCACAAAAGCAGACATACAACAGCGAGAATTACCGCCATCTGCCACTTCATACCAATCATTGCCACCTGCAACGGAATCATCAGCAGTATGGTGTCGAGGTCGTCGAATATAGCCAACACCTGAATTTTGCGGTATATCCAACTCTTCTGCATATTCAGTGCAGCCAACATTGCAAAGAGGATACCAGCCGATGTTGGTGCAGCAAAACGGCTCAAAAGAAGCGACTCCTTCCATACTCCGCCATTGCTCCACATATCGGATGGAAGCAGCACGAAGATGTAGTAGAAGGCTATAAGCAACCAAGGCATAGCGGCGGCAAACATTGCCACCAGATAGTCTTTGGCGTAGCCTCGTACATTCGTCTTGTCGATTTCGAACTCTCGCCCAACGTTTATCATAATAAACGCCAAGCAGATACCGAGCATTATGTTTACAACTTCGTGTATAACAGCATAATGCTCCGCACCTACCTGTGCGGGCGACAACATCTGCGACAGCACAAGTCCTACCATCAACATCAACGAAAAGGAGATAACCTTCTTCATAAACGGAAAACGGAAAACTAAAAATTACCTAAACGGAAAGTGGTCCGAGAAAAAAGGTGGGGAGTCGAGATGCTCTCAACTCCCCATCTCTATGTTTCTCACTGCAAATCTCTACAACGCCTCGACAGTGAGGGTTTGTGCGATATTTGCCGAAGAGTTACCAATGTGAATAGTGTAGGTTCCCTTGTTTACCTCCCACGCGTGAGTCTTATCGTTCCAGAAAGCCAAATCATTGTGGTTCAACTCGAAAGTAACGGTGGTCTTATCGCCAGCCTCGAGGTGTACCTTCTTAAACGCCTTCAACTCCTTCTTTGGACGCAAAACGGTTGGGTTGTTCTCCTGAACATACAACTGAACAACCTCGGCACCCGCCATCTTACCTGTATTCTCCAGGCGAACAGTAACCTTCAATGGTTTCTCTGCCGAAATCTGCTTTGCAGCCTTCGCCTTGCTCAACTCGAAAGTGGTGTACGACAAACCGTGACCGAATGGGTAGAGAGGCTCGATGCCCTTCGCCTCGTACCAACGATAGCCAACCAAAACCGACTCGTGATAGTGTACGTCGTAGTGCTTTGGAGCAGTCCACAACTCGTTGGTATTGCGGCTCTTGTAGGTAACCGACAAACCCTTTGGCACCATACCGTATGCCGGCGAATCTTTGAACGACTTTTCGATAGTTGCCGGCAACTTACCCGATGGGTTTACCTTACCAACCATAATGTCGGCAATAGCCTGCATACCTGCCTGACCCGGATACCAGCCGTAGATGATAGCCGAAACCTTATCGTTCCAAGCACTCATATCGATACCCGAACCCGAAAGAATCAAAACGATAACCTTCTTGTTGGCTGCACAAGCCATACGCACCAAAGCCTCGTCCTCCTCCATCATCTGGAATGGACGCTCCTGACCCTCGGTGTCGTAAGTACCGGTTGCTACAACCACAACATCGGCCTTCTGCAACTGGATAAAGTTTGGCTTCTCGACAGCCTGAACCTTCGAACGCAATGCGCTCAACAAAGCCTGCTCCGAAGTTACCTGATTGAAGCCCTTAACGCGCGATGAGCCACCACCCTGCGGTGCAACCTTTGCCCAACGGCCTACGAGCAACACATTCTGTCCCTCCTTCAATGGGAGAATGCCGTCGTTCTTCAACAATACCGAACCCTCGGCAGCAGTCTGATACGACACAGCCTCGTGATGAGGGAACTTCTCTTCGAGGGCATCCTCGTTTGGCTGACCATTCTTGAAACGCTCGTACAAGCCGAAACGAATAAGCGTTGCAACCATAGGACGAATCATATCCTCGATATTCTTCTCGGTCAATTTGCCCTCCTTCAAAAGGTCGCGAACCTGATTGATGTGGTAGTACTCGTTAGGAGTACCCGGCATCTCAACATTCTGGCCCGAAAGAACAATCTTCTGCCAATCGTATACCGAACGCCAGTCGGTCATAACCAAACCCTTGAAACCGAGCGTTCCACGGAGAAGGTCCGTAATAACATACTTGCTCTGACCTGCCCACTCGCCATTTACGAGGTTGTACGAAGTCATAACCGAGCCTGCACCTGCGTCGATACCCGCCTTGAATGCAGGGGTGTAAATCTCCATTATAGCACGCTCGTCAACAATAGAGTTCGAGAGTTTGCGGTACAACTCGGTGTTGTTGCATAGAAAGTGCTTCAAACAAGCCATTGTACCTGTACCCTGCATACCTGTAACATAGTTCTCGACCATACGGGCAGCCAAATATGGATCCTCGCCCATATACTCGAAGTTACGGCCACACTGCGACGAACGATAGATGTTCATACCCGGACCGAGCAACACACCTGCACCAGCCATACGGGTTTCGTATCCAACGGCCTCGCCATAAGCCTTTGCCAACTCGGGGTTGAAGGTCGAAGCGAGAGCGATAGTTGCAGGGAACTGCGTAGTCTTTGCAGGGTGACGCACCTCGTTCTGATCAGGCAACGAGTGGTTGATACGTACACCCGCCGAAGCATCCACCATAAATACGTGCGGCAAACCCTTTGCCGGTGCGCCCGGAAGGAAAAATTTGTTGTGACCGTGAGTCATCTCGATCTTCTCGTCGAGCGAGAGCGTAGCCAAAACCTCGTTAGCCTTGGCAGTAGCCTCTTCCCAAGTCATCATCTCCGCCTTCTTCGCTGCGAATGTTGTTGTCGCCAACGCGAGGGCTACAAACGAAAGAATAAGTTTTTTCATAGTTATATTAGGTTAGAATTAGAAATTGATTTTCGGCACTATTTCTTCTGCTCCTGATTTGCAACCGGCGCAGCCATAACCATACCCTTATCGATGCGGAGGGTTACGTTGCTGTCCACCTCAATCAAGAGTGTAGACTCCTCAACCTTCTTCACTACGGCGTAGATACCACCTGCGGTGATAACCTTATCGCCCGATTTAAGATTGTTGCGAAACTCCTCTGCCTCCTTACGACGCTTCTTCTCGGGACGCCACATAAAGAAATACATAATAAGAATCATCGCTGCAATCATCACCCAGAATGACCAACCGCCACCCGGTTGTTGTGCTGCTTGCTCTCCGGCGCCTGCGGCTGCCTGCAAAAGTGTAATCATAGTTTTTTAGTTTTTAAGTGTTAATATTTTCGTTTTTAGAGTAATCCTTTACCCGACTTCACAATCTTGCCCTCCTCGGTAAGGCGTGCGATGATGCGATCCAAGATGCCGTTGATAAAGCCGCCACTCGACTCTGTGGAGTAGCACTTGGCTATGTCGATATACTCGTTCATCGTTACACGCACAGGTATCGAAGGGAAATTCTCCGCCTCGGTGATGGCTGTTACGAGGATAATTCTATCCATCAACGCCACACGCTCGATATCCCAATTATTCATAGCGTTGTCGAGCATAAGCGCAATACGCTCGTAGCCCGCAATGGTGTTGCGCAACAACGACTTCGCAAACTCGAGGTCGTCCTCGCTCTTGAACTGCTCCATAAGTTTTATCGCATCGTGGCTCTCACGCATAGACAACACCGTGCGCGATACCATCGTCAGCAGATATCCCAAGTCGTCGTTCCACAATATAGACCTCTCCTCCAACGCCGTTTCGAGTGGCTCGAACTCCTCGAGCATCGTCATATAGATGTCCGACACGAGTTGTGCATCCTCGCGGAACGAATGCTCGGTCGATGCCATATACTTCATATAGAACGGCTGGCGCACGAGAATATTGTAGAGGGCAACTATAAGATCGCGATTATCCTTCCACGACAACTTACGGCGTGATAACTCCGCCTGCAAACCCTCGTCCTCGTTCAGACGTGCAATAACCCTATTCTCCACAAATTTGCGGTTTGGGTGAAGGTCGTCGTATGTAGGTAACTTCTTATTCTCGCCGATGCGGATGCGCTCGGCAGCATACTCGGCAATCTCGGGAACGAGTGCGAGTAGATGAAAATATAGGTCGTAGGCGCCGTCGATTGAATGCACGAGGTTTTTCTCGCTCACTACGGGGGTTAGGCCCTCACACTGCAAATGGGCATAAACCGCCTTCACGACCTTTGTTCGTAGAACTCTTCTGCTCAACATAACTTCAAAGAGACAATTCAATTATACAATAATCGCACAAAGATAACAAAAAAATTGTAAAACGGAAAATTTCGAGATGAAAGTTGAGAATGGAAAGTTGCGGGAGGTTGTGGGGACTTTATAGGAGTCATAGGAGTTTATAGGATTTGTGCCTGTGGCACTCGATAGGAAATCATAGGATAGTATAGGAAGCAATCTATTCCTATCAAGTCCTATCTATTCCTATCTATTCCTATCTATTCCTATCTTGTCCCATCCATTCCCATCGCCCCCAATACCGCATATTTATTCTATTTCACTCGTGTAATGTTCAATTTGTCGCACACTTTAACTCGCTGGTAGCAAGCAATATGTATGTTATGTTAAAATTTTGCTCGAAAATGGATATGAAGTTGAGTCGAATAAATATACAACAAGCGTAACAGGTATTCCATATCGTACGGTATCATTGTCGGGTACTTCGTCTATTTCTGGTTGGAGCGCAAGCAACACCACCACAAACGGATATCTCTGTATGAAGGAGGGTAAGAATGCCTATATCGTATCGATGAAGTATGGTGTTCCTGCTGCTTGCAATGTGGTTGTAACCATCCCTATGTACGCTTACGGAGGCTCGATTAGCGGTAGTTACAAGCCAACAGTATATGCTTCGGCAACCTCTTCTACATCGGGTAGCGCATCGGGCACATCAATTCAGTTGAAGGGTAGCAACTACCTGCCTAATAGCGGTGCAAGTTATACCAACTGGACCCCTACCGTAGCCCTTTCGAATAGCGCACCTCGCGTTAGCATCTACTCAACCGGCTCGGGTTCTTCGTGGAGTGTTGGTAGTGGCGCAATGGGTGTTATTATGAAGTCTGTAACTGTGGATTATCAGTTGTAATCACTCATAAACCTAAATATCAAAAAAGACCGCCCTGCGTAATTGCAGGGCGGTCTTTGCTAATACTAATACTATTCCAACTACAATGAGTAATTGATTGTAATATTTCGTACGCCAAGATATCCGTTTGGTGCAAGTGAATATCTCTTTGGGTTATTGTGAGATATCGACATATACGGATTACTTGGAGATAGAACTATACTTCCTGATACAGTGGTGAAGCCTCTGGCATCTGTATCTACTGTGCCACTAATGCTATGATTATTCGCAGACTTATTTGCAGTTGATGTATTAGAAGTTGCACCAACATACACAGTTGCGCTATTGTAACTTGAACCAACGCCAGCACCCTTATAGTATTTGGCTGCAACAGTGTATACTATATTGCAGTCCGGACAAGAGAACTTTGGCGAAATGATATAACCATTGTTGTTTGCCGATTTTAATAAATCAATAAAGTATGTTTTATAAGAACAGTTATAGGAAGTCCATTTCGAACTTGCATCATTAGAGTGGTCTTGCATTGCTACGCTATAAGGAATACCCGTTACGTGAGTGGTGTATTGTGTTGATTCACAGACATATCCGTTTGCGAGAGCGATTTTAACATAACATACATATTGTCCCCAAGCACCGTACGCAAGAGTAATATCCTTCTCTGCGCCGAGGGTCTGCGTTGCAGTGTTCGAGCCGTAGCAGATAGTATAGGTCTTGCCATTAACAAGATTATTGGCTACATACGAGTCCGAGATATTAGCCTTAACCCTCAAAATATCTCCATTGATATCGTTGGTCTTTGCAACGTTACCATTGCTCGAATATGATGTACGAACCGAGTAGTCGATAACCTGCGGAATCGAAGTAACGGTCTTCTCAACCTCGGCACACTCCAACCACTTCTCCTCGCCATTGAGCGATACCTTTGCAACCGGCTGTACCTTATAAACACCGCTCGACAAGCCCGAGATTACGATTGGCGAAATAGCCAACTTACCGCTCTGCTGCGTAGCCTCGTCGAACACGCCATTGATACGAACACCGATAGCCAAAACCTGATCAGCCGAGATGTTACCATCAACGCTTACGTTATCAACATAGATTGTGCTACCCTCCAACTGGAACTGCGAACCTGTATTCCAGTTGTTGTACCAAGTCTCGATGGTTGCACCCTTCAAAGTTGCATCCTCCCAAGTGAGGTTGAAACCTGCACGGTGGCTTGCTGCGATGGCTACCTCCTTATTTACAACGCGTGTCAAAGTCGAGCCATCAACATCGGTAGCCTCGATAGTCAAACTACCTGCTGCAAGAGTTGCAGGGGCTACATTGATATAATAGGTATAGTTGCCGTCAGCCTCGCTTGCGATAGCGTCGAGATTTGTTGCAGTGATGGTCTTATCGCTACCAGCAAACGAAAGCGACAAAGCCTTGGTCTGCGAAACTGTTGCAGGAACCATAGCCTTAACCTTCGACTCAAGACTTGCGAGAGCCTTGCTCTTTGCGCTACTCTCCTCGAACGAAGTGTGCCAAGCAGTCTCATCGCCTACAACCTCGCCCAACGAGCCAACGCTCTGTGCAGTACCCGAGAATGCACCGGCAAGAGCAACATCGTTAGACTTGATAACAATCTGCTTCAACTGCTTCGGAGTTACACCATCAGCCTCGAAAGCACGAATTGCGATAGCACCGGTCAAAGTATTCAAAGTCTTTGCACCAATAGCATTTGCATCTACTGCCTCCGACGTCGAAGCGTACATATATGGCTCCCACTTACCATTCTGGGTTGTAGGAACTGTAACGCTCAAAGTCGAGTTGTAGATGTAGTTGTAAGTACCGTGTGCTTTGAGTTGGTATCCTGCGATAGGCGAATTGTTCTCGTAGGTAACGCTACCTACCAACGACAACTCACTTGCAGTGTTGAACGACACTGCCGATGCAGGGTAAGCGATGTGGTATACACGAGGCTCGGTAGCATCTACCGAAATCTCGCCATTGAACAACGCCTTGCTTGTTCCCCAGCCATCCTTAATGTTCAACTTGTTTACTACACCGAAAGTTGCGCCGTAGTTTGCGTGCTCCTGCAAGAGTGCAATCTGGTCGTTCTCCTCCCAAGTAGCCTTCAAACCATCGCCATAGGTCGCCTTTGTGTCGTCCTCGCCAACACCAACCTCGGCATAAATAGTGTGCGAACCGCCCACATTTGCGTTGCCGCCCTGTGGTGCATCCAAGTTCACATCGCTAAAATCGCTCTGACAAGCAGCCAATGCTGCGAGAGCCATAATCGAAACAAATAACTTCTTCATATTTTTAGTTTTTCTTAATTTGCTTTTTTAATAAACATCGGTACTTTCGTTGCTCGAAAAAAAGTCGCGTAAACCAGAGTACGACTGCGATACATAGTAATCATCTTCACCAACGTATTCGCCAAAAATGTCGCACGCATCGTTGAAAGATTCCATAAGCGAGCGGAATATTTCGCCAAATTGGGCTTGCGCTCTTCTGTACTCCATAAGGTCCTCGCTATCTTGCTCCGCCGAAAAAGAGCCCGATGCTCCCTTTGGCTGGCCCGACGCACTCGAACAACTTTGGAGTGTTGCGATTGTTGCTACGGAAAGTATTAAAATAAAAATCTTTTTCATTGCCCTAACCTAACCTTCTACTAACCTCTACAAACCGTACCAACCGTCATCAACACCATCAACAAATGTTAAATCTCCTGTCGAAGCCTTAAAACCTGCCTCGCAAGCAACATCCACCATCATAACCGATGGCGCAATGTACTCCTCATTTCCTTTGTGTAAATTCATAATAAATCTATTTAACTGTTACTATACTTTTCGCAATAAATCGGTTGCAAATATAAAATCTCTATTTTTTATAAAAAAATTTTTTCAACGAACAGGCAATTTTCTATAACGAAAGGGGTTTAGTGAAACTAAAAGGATAGGACAGGAGGGTGATGTGGTGCGTTGGAAATTACTTTTGTCTTTCAGTTTTGCGAACTCCTACCCATATCACAGCGCAGTGATTCTGGGGGTTACTAGGGGCGCACCTTCGGTGCTTACTAGGGGTTCTGGGGTGCGCTACCAACTAATTCTGAATTTTGAATTCTGAATTTTGAATTCTGCAACAAAAAGACCGAGGCAACCTCGGTCTTTTTGTTGTTTATCAACTCTTTTTGTACTCGCCGGGAGTCATTCCCGTAATGCGTTTGAAGTACTGCCCCATAAACGACGGATTCGGGAAGTTCAGATAGTAGGAAATCTGCTGTATGCTCATAGTCGAATATTTGAGTAAGTTCTTGATCTCCAACGCAACAAACTCATCTATCCACTGATGCACCGACTTGCCCGTGAAGTTGCGAATAACACGCGAAAGATGCTTCGACGAGATGTGCATCTTCTCGGCATAAAACTCCACACTTCGCTCCTCACGATAGTGTTCGGCGAGCAACGTCATCAACTTCTCGAAATACTCCGAACTACGCTCCTTGACACCCAATGGTGCAACCGACACACCTCTTCCTACCAAAGCGTCTACAATGCGGTAGATCATAGCGCAATAGACGTGCCGCAAAGAGGCCATCCTATACTCCGACATCGAATCGGTACGATGATGGTCGTGCAGAGTCATCAAAAAACGCGACACACCCCGCACCTCGTCGTTGTTGAGATTGGCAATATAGGCACCTGCGCCCAAACGAGAAATCAACTGCCCAATAACGCGCACGTCGATATTCATATTCGCCAAAAACTCCGACGTAAATGCCATCAGATAGACCTCGCTATCTGCCAACGAGTGGAACTGAAACACCGATGCCGACGAGATGAAAAATTGATTCTCGCTCAACGTGTAGTTGTTCAGATGCGACGAGAACGACACCTCGCCACGCAGGCAAACAGCGATAATCAGCGCATCGATGCGGCAGGGGTATCGCAACTCCTGCATTCGATTGGCATCGACGTGGTCGAAGTGCATCATCGCTGCGCCACCGACATCCGAAACGTCGAAGCCAACAGCCTTATGCAACGCCTCGGTGTAATTTGGAAATATACTACGATTGGACATAGTTATCTGTTAGAATGTTCCACCTACTTCCCACCAGAATGCTCGCACTCCGAGTTTTGGGTTTGCCACATCGAGCGCACGCAACGCCTCGAGCAGTTTCGAGCAATGCTCATCGTCGGTAACCGAGAGTATCGCCGAGTTCATAATCGGCCATACAGCATCACCAAGGTGTGGCTCGCCGCTCTCCATACCGCAACCTTTAACCTCCTCCCACGAGGTGTAGCCACGAACGCCAAGTTCGCTCATCTTCTGCATAACCTCGTCGTGAAGTGCCTGATCACAGGCTATAAATAGTGCTTTCATAATTTCTGTACCTTTAATGTTTTTTTGACACATTATTGTCCCTCGGCTAAACCTCGCTCCAATAATGTTTCTGTACCTTTTGTATTTTACGCGTTTAACTTTGCTGCCTCCTTTGCCGCCTGCTTTGCTCTTCTGCGCTCACCACGAAGTGCAAACATTGCAAAGAGTACAGGGATAAGGAATAGGGTTACCAATGTCGAGAACGAGAGTCCCCAAGCCACAGTCATACCGAGCGAGTTCCACATCTCGGCACCTACGCCCGTACCCACTGCCATTGGCACCATACCGAGTACGGTGGTCAGTGTGGTCATCAAAATAGGACGCATACGCGAGCGGCCTGCTGCAACTGCAGCATCGAGAATCGGCATCTCTCTACCCACAAGCAGACGGGTGTAGTCGACAAGCACGATACCGTTGTTCACAACGATACCCACCAACATCAACACTCCGAGCAATCCCATAACGCCCATTGCTGTGTTTGAAATCCACAAACCGAGGATAACACCCACCAACGCAAATGGCAACGAGAACATAATCACAAATGGATAGGTCAACGACTCGAACTGCGAAGCCATAATCACAAACACGAGGATAACCATCAACACCAACAACATAAAGAGGTCGCTAAATGTATCTTGCTGATCCTCGTACGAACCACCAAGTTCCCAAGTGATACCCGCAGGAAAATCCATCTTATTCAACTCGGCAACAGTACCCTGAATTATGTCCGACATAGCGTAGCCGTGACCAATAGCACCCGAAATCTTCACGTAGCGCGAACGGTCCATACGCTGAATTGTAGGAGGAGTCTCCGCCTCGATAACACGGCCCACATCACGAACCTTAACCGACTGACCGGCAGAACCATAGAGGGTGATATTCTCCAAATCCTCGATAGACTCACGGAAAGGCTTATCGTAGCGCACCAAGATGTCGTACTCCTCGCCATCCTCACGATAGTAGGATGCTACGGCACCATTCACACGGTTGCGGAGGTAGGTGGCTGCGGTGGCTACATTCAAACCATTGCGAGCCAACTTATCGCGATCGAAAACTACCTGATACTCCGGTGTATACTCGTCACGCGAGATGGTAACCTCGGTACAACCCTCAACCGAGAGCATCTTCTCCTTAATCTCGGCTGCAACACGGTCGGTGGTCTTAAAGTCGTAGCCATACAACTCGATATCTACCGACTGCTGACCTCCGGCACCACCCTTCTGTCCCGACTCGATAACCTCGTAGGTACGAATCTCGGCATACTGATCCAAATCCTTACGCATAAGGTCGCAAATCTGTGTCAAAGTGCGCTCACGCTCGGTCTTTTTCAAGAGTCGGATATTCATCGAAATGTAGTGTGTACCATTCTCCTGCATCGAAGCAAAGGTGTTGTCGGTATCGGCCGTACCCTCGCTCATACCGATAGCGATAATCTCCGGATAGTCGCGACGGAACTGCTCGTCGATACGCAACGCCAAATCGCGTGTAATCTCCTGACGAGTACCGATAGGCAACTTAATCTTAACGGCGATACGTCCATTATCCTGCGTTGGGAAGAACTCTGTCTTGATGTGTGGTCCAATACCTACCACAACACCCACAAAGAGCAACAACGAGCCAACGAGGAAGGTCTTGCGGTGGTTTACACACCAACTCAACGCCTTACCGTAGATATTCTCCAACCAACCCATTGCACCATCGACATACTTCTGCATACGCGACTTCTTCGGGTTCTGCTTCATAATCTTCGAGCAGAGTACCGGCGTAAAGGTCAATGCGGCTGCCATAGATACGGTCAGCGTGATTGTAACCATCCAACCCATAGGCTTGAACAACACTCCGGCCATACCATCAATCATAGTCAGAGGGAGGAACACCGCCAAAGTGGTCAATGTAGAGGCGATAATCGAGACACCAACCTCCTTTGTAGCGAAGATTGCCGCCTGCTTAACACGCGCACCACGATCGACGTGGGTGGTGATATTCTCCAACACCACAATCGCATTATCCACGACCATACCAATCGAAATCGAGATGGCAGACATAGTAATAATGTTGAGTGTCGAATCGGTAGCCAAGAGGTAGATCAATGACGAGAGCATCGAAATAGGGATGGTCAGCACAATGATAAACATCGCACGCCAACGTCCCAACATCATCATAACCACGAACATAACCACGATGAAAGTGGTGAGAATGGTCTCTGCCAACGACGAAGCCGTATCGAGGATGTTGTCCGACATATCGATATATGGCTCGATAGTTACATCCGATGGAAGGTCCTTACGCAACTCCACCAGACGCTCCTGCACCTTCTTTGAAATCTGCACAGCGTTAGCATCGGTCTGCTTCTGCACAATCATCATACCGCTTCGGGTACCATTGTTGAACGACTCCTGCGCACGCTCCTGCTGGGTATCGGTTACGGTTGCCACATCGCGCAGATAGATATTTGCGCCATTGCGTGTGCCTACAACTATGTCGAGCATCTCCTCGGCACCGGTGAACTCCTGATCGACACGCAACGAGTAGGTGTTCGAACCAACATCCATCTGGCCACCCGGCATCGAGATATTCTCCTGCGCCACAATCTGTGCAATCTGCTCGATAGTCATTCCATAAGCCTCCAACTTGTATGGATCGCAGTAGATTTGAATCTGTCGCTCCGGAATACCCGTAACCGACACCGAACCTACGCCATTCACACGTGCCAAAGGCGTTGTAACGCGCTCATCGATAATCTTGTACAAACCACTCCACGACTCGTTTGCCTTGATAGACATAAGCATAATAGGCATCTCCTCGGTCGAGAACTTAAAGATGATTGGTTTGTCCACATCGTCGGGAAGGATATTGGTTGCAACATCGAGTTTATCACGAATATTTGCCGTTGCAACATCCGAATCGATACCATACTCGAACTCAAGTACTACGATAGAGATATTCTCCTTCGACTGCGAGTGGATATGTTTCAAATCCTCTACGCTATTCAGGGTGTTCTCGAGTGGACGGGTAACATTCTCCTCGATATCGATAGCACTCGCACCCGGATAGGCGGTAATTACCATAATATTGGTGGTCTCGATGTGCGGGAACATATCGATTGGCAGTTTCGCCAACGAGAACACACCCAATATCGAGATAGCGACAAATACCAGTATTGTCGTTATCGGATTATTGACTGCTGATTTATAGATATTCATCGTTTTACGCTTTTACTATTTAACAAGTTCTGCCTTTGCGCCATTAGTCAAACTCATATGGCCCATAGTTACGACCATCTCGCCGCTCTTAACACCCGACAACACCTCGTACTCGGTGTCGATACGACGGCCCAACTCAACCTTCGAATAGCGCACTACGCTATCCGCTGGGTTGTAGACATAGACATAGCGGTCGCCCGAACCCATCAACTTCTGCACTGCACGGTCAGGGATAACCACGTTGTTCTCCTTACCATAAGGGAGAGTTACACGTGCAAACATACCAGGGCGTACGCGCTCGTTCTCGTTGGCAATGGTAACCTCAACCTGGAAGGTGTGAGTACTCTTGTTGATTGTAGGATAGATTCGTGCCACCTTACCTGCAAACACCTCGTTGCCATAAGCATCGAGAACGATATCCACAGCCATACCACGCTTAACCTTTGCAAAGAGTGGCTCCGACACGTTTATCATAATCTTGACAGGGCGAATCTGCTCGATAACCAACACAGGCTGACCGGCATACATATCGCCATTGTCGTAGTTGCGTGCAGTAACAATACCCGTAATTGGCGAGATAAGTGTGGTGTTCTCAACCAAGTTGCTGTATGCAGTTTGAGCCACCTCGTACTGCAAACGGCGCGAGTCCCACTCCGACTTCGAAGCACCACCCGACTTGTAGAGTTTGTCCGAACGCTCATACTCGGTCTTGGCATTGTCCAACTGCAACTTTGCCTGCAACAACGACGAGTTGTCGAGGCGTACCAATACGTCGCCCTTCTTTACGTGGTCGCCAATATCGTAACGAATCTCCTTGATACGCAATGGCTGTTGTGGTGCAATGTTGTTCACAACCTCTGCCTCTACGGTACCTGTAAAGGTCATCACCTGCGCAATAGAGCGATTAGTCGCCGTTTCAGCCTCAATCTTCGGAAGTTCAACAACCTCCTCTACCTGCTGTTCAGCACCCTTGTTCGAGCCACACGACACCATCGCTACGGCTGCTACTACAAATAAAATCTTTTTCATAACTCTTTCTATATTTTTATTTTTTTACTATTTCTCTCCGTATCGTTTCTCGTACATCTGCTCGTAGCGATCGATGTAGTCGTGATTGCTCTTTACCTCGTGCTTGCCGACAATCTTATCCAACGCAATCTTGGCAACGAGGAAGTTGTAGATGGCACTGTTGCGTCCCAACTCCGCCTGTGTGAGTTGCAACTGCGAGTTATCCACATCCACCAACGTTCCACGACCAACCTCGTAACGCTTTACGGCAATCTCGTAGCCACGCTGTGCCTGACCTACGGTTGCAGCAGCCGAAGCGAACTTCTTGACATTGGTCTGCATATTGTTCAACGACTGCACCACAGCCACCTGCAACTGTCGCTCGGCATTCTCGCGCTGTAACTTCAAATTCGAGAGGTTGAGTGTTGCCTGCTTGATGGCTGCACGACGCTGGCCACCCGCAAAAATAGGGATATTCAACTGCACACCCGCATACGAGTATGGGTTCCACGCCTTTGCCTGAAAGAACTTGCCATCGTTACCGAGTGCGGTGTAGAGGTAGGCAGCATTTATCGAAAGCGTAGGGATATTCGCAAACTTTGCAATGCGAAGCGCACTCTCGAGCATACCCTCCTGAATATCCAACTGCTTCAACGTAGTGTTGTTGGTCATATCCAAGTCGGCGAGCGTTGTAGCGTAGTTCATCTGCTTCTCGTAGTCCATCAACGAGCCTACAACGTCAATCTCCCTCTTCAAATCCAAGCCGAGCAACGCCTTCAAACGCCAAAGCGTAAGCACCACGCTATTCTCCGCCTCGATGACGTTAGGTATAGCGTTCTGCACCGCCACGTTCGACGAGATGTAGTCGAACTCCGACACCGAACCAACCTCGTATCGCATAACGATATTCTTGTTGTTCTCTACGGCATTCTCGTATACTCGCTTGTATACCATCAACGACTCCTTCGCCAATAGCACCGAGAAGTATGCCTGCGACACCTGCTCAATCATATCTATCTGCGACGAGCGAGCCTTCTCTATCGAGAGCATCACATCTGCCACCGACACCTTCAGGCTCTCCCACAACTGTGCGTTCACCACAGGCATCGAAGCCGAAACACCGCCATTAAACGAGTTGTCGCTACCCACCTTGATGGTCTGTGTCTGACCGCCAAAGTCCATACTCATAGTCTGCTTCGCCAACACACGCTGATACTGCGCCGTCAAATCGAAACGAGGATAGAGCGACGAATACGCCTCCTGCTTTGCATAACGTTTAACCTCAATCTCCTGCTCGGCAACTTTGATTGTTGGCGACTCGCTCAAAGCAATTTCGAGTGCCTGCTCCAACGTCAAAGTCAAAACCGATGGCTTTGTTTCCTGTGCCATCGTGGTCAATGCCAAGGAGATAAAACCCAAAAATAGACCTAACTTTTTCATCATATCATTATATATTATTGTTTATTAACTTCTGTTTTTTGAGGCGATGTAAGCATCAATCTGCTCCACTCCCTTCACGGTTGCTATGCCTCGAAAAAAGTTCATTATCGTATAGCGAAACGCCTCCAACTCTGTAACTCCATCAGGCAAAACCAATCGTCCGTGGCGACGCATCAAACCCATCGAGGTGTAGTAGAACATCGTTATCGAAAGGTCGATATTCACAATCTCCGATATAAGTCCCTCTTTGACGAGGCTGTTCAACTTCTGGCGCAGAATTGCCAAGCCGTAGTCACGATTTTCGGTCATCACTCGCTCGTACAACGCAGGGTAGAACTTCGCCAAGTTCTCCATAATACGTTTGCGGACTGCGCTACGCGACATCATCGCATCGAATATATCGAACAACGCCGGAATGCCCGACTGCTCGGCAGCAACCTTGGTCTGAATCTCGACAGCCTCGCTCTGCAATATCTCTTTGATGCTGTGATAGAGCAACTGCTCCTTATCGCCAAACATCTCGTAGAGAGTGCGCTTGGAGATTCCCAAATCGCTCGCCAAATCGTCTACACGCAACGATTTAACACCCAAATCGGCAATCATCTCCGCCGCTCGTTTTATAACAATTTCTCGTTTCGACATACTTCTGTACGCTTTTCTACGCTGCAAAGATAGTAAAGAAAACTCAAAACACCAAAAAAGTTTTCAAAGTTTTTACACGCAAAAAGTAATCCAATTCTCGCATTCAAAACAAGAAGTCCCGAGAGTATCTGTTCGCAACAACAAATTAACGCTCCGCAGGCTCCATTATTGTGTTGAAACAGAAAATATTTAGTCCCCCACTTTTTTGCCCATATTTGGCGTGCGTTTTGTACGGGCAGAGAGTGAAGACAAAGGAGTATTAACAACAAAAAAAGAACAACTATGAGACAGAGTTCATTATGTCTGCTCTCGCTACTCGGCGGAGCGGTAATCGGTTCGATTGTGGCGTTGGCATTTGCGCCAAAGTCCGGAAGCGAAATGCGCGGTATGGTACGCGACTTGGTAAACGAAGGCATCAACAAATTCAGCACCTGCGGTGCAGATGGCCATAAGTGCGGATGCGAGGAAAAATAGTCGAACAACCTATGCGCGAGAACCGTTCCTACTTCGCACCGCTCATCATCGTTGCTTTGGCGGCACCGGCGGCTGCATTCCTATTTGTGGTGGCATTGGTGGTTTGGCTTGCCGAGTTGATGGGATCGCTCATCTACCCGTGCATCCTGCTGGGTGGAATATTTGCACTGCTTGCCTTTATAATATATAAGGTATCGCTGCGGGATATTATGCGCGAAATCGACGAGCGCATCGCAACCATATACGAAGTAACTCGCACCCTGCGCCAATGTGTCGAGTGGGGAGTAAAACTCCTCTTCGGCGAGAAGTAGACAAAAAAGCGTTACACCCGATCAGAGTGTAACGCTTTGTATTGCAAACGGAGCAGATTACCAAGCAACCTTCTCGGTGTAGGTCACACCAAAGTGGTCGGTAACACGAATCTCGCCCTCGCGAACGCCATCCGACGGCTTAACACGGAAGAGGAACGGAGTCCTATCCGGTTTTGAGTAGTCGCGCTCGGTTTTGCCGAGTTTCTGCTGCTGGTGCTGGGCATAAATCTTCAAATAGTCGGGATCGAACTCGCCCTTGGCGTGCTCCATCTCCGCAACTTTCTGACCATTCTCCCACCACTCTATTGCACTCCACGTATCCTTCGAGTAGTTCCAGATATTGGCCTTAACATAGCCTCCCTCTACATCCGGGGTGTAAACTCGCATCTGGTAACTACGATCTTTGCCCGCAGTCTTGTAGTACCACTCCATAGTGTTACCCTTAACCTCGGCAACCATATATCCGTTAGGTGTTCCGCAGGTATTCAACTCACGATTGAGGCGAATCTGACCGATGCAACGTCCCGAGATAATAGCCTTAACGTTTTTGAGCGACGAATACTTGGCAGGAGCCGAAGCAAAGTCGTACTCATAGTTCTGGTGGGTGTGTCCCGCCCACGCATAGACGTTGTCATACTTCGAGAGCAACTCGGTGTACTTCTTGTAGTTTACATTCTTCTCGCAGAAGTTCTCACGACGTTTGAATAGTGGCGAGTGGCTACAAATGACCACAGTAGTGGATGTTGGCACATATTTCAAATCGCTCTCCAACCACGCGAGAGTCTCGTCCGAGAGTCCCGACTTGTACTTATGTCTTGTATCCTGACGGTCATACAAAATATCATTCACAACAACAAAGTGCATCTTGCCGATGTTGAACGAGTAGTTCTGCGGAGCAACATACGACTCGAAATATGGTGTTCCCAATCTCGAATCAAAGAGAGTCTGCTGATCTACGTCGTGGTTACCAATAACGTTAATCATTGGCACGTTAGCCGTTGCCGAAGCATCCAAATAGTGGTCGTACGATGTCATATAGTTGTAGACAATGTCGCCGAGGTGGATGGCATAAACATCCTTACCCGAACTCTCCGCATAGTTGTTTATATCGGCAACGATGATATCGCGGAAACGCTCCACCGCCTTATCGCTCTTCAAGCCACGTGTTTGAGGGTCGCCCACCATAGCCAACACGAAGTCATCGCTCTGCTTCTCACGCTTGGTGAGTACGAAGTCGGCACGTACGGCCTGCGTGTAGCGTGGCACACGACGGAAGAATTGAGGTCGCTGCTCACGCAACGGCATCTGGTAGTCAGCAGGCAACGAAATCATCACGAAACGGGTGTTCGGCATATTGCTCTTCATCGTATACTCGCCATTCACATCGGTCTTAACGCTCTGTACGCCATCGCTGACTATCACGCCCTCGATAGGCATACCGCTCTTGTCCGATACACGACCATAGATGTTGCTACCATCTTGCAACGGCTTCACCTTCTTTGCCACATCGTTATATAACGAGCCGCTAACCTTAATATCCTTGTACCAGCCCAAAATTTCGCCCGCATACGCACCGAGTGCATCATCTATCTTACCGTAGTTAGAACAATCTTTGACAATAACAGGCACTACAACATTCTTTGCTCGGTAGCCCGCACCCGAAGCGATAAAGCCCGCCGAAGCCGACTTTGCGTGCTTGGACTTGTTGGTTACGTTGCCATAGTTGGCGCAATCTCTGAAATAGGCACCTGTACGCAAACCCTTACGTAGAGATATTGTGCCGCAGAAGCCCGAAGCCCATCCCGGAGCCTCGAGTCCCTCGTTTACCACTTCGCCATAGTTGAAGCAGCGCGAAACGTGAATTGCCTGAATGGTGCGGCCCATAACGCCACCCACAATACCCGTACGCGACGAGTTGGCAGATACCTTTCCGTAGTTTACGCAATCAACCATTGCGAAGCCATTATTTGGACGAGCGCAGATACCGCCAACGACAGATTCGTGAGCACCCGATACAGCCACTACGCCGAAGTTGTCGCAACAGATGATGTCGGAATTGGCGTAGGCCGTAATACCTCCGGCACGCGAAATAGGCTTGGTCTTGCCGGCATATGCCATACCCACAGCCACAACGTTACCACGATTGATGCAGTACTTAACGGTTGCACGCGACGCCTCGCCCGCAATACCGCCAATGTTGTTGTTCGGATAGTCGCCCATAAATGAGATATTTCCCGTATTCACACAACACGAGATTGTAGTACCCGGCTCAACCGTCTTGTTGTAGCAAGTACCTATGATGCCACCGATACGTGTTGCCTTGCCTCCGGCAGTGTCGGAGAGGGTGATACGCGAGGATATAGCACCCGTATTTTTACAGTTGTGGACTATGCCGTAGTTGGCAGCCACGATACCTGCAACCATAATCTCGCGGTTGGAGTTTTCTCCAATATGCTCCACGCTACCGTGATTTACGCAGTTGAAAATGCGACCACGATTTTGCTTTGCAATGAAGGCTATAAACTCATATTCCTCGTTGTAGGATGTCTCGACAACCAACTTACACGATGCGTCGATAACAATATTTTGCACTACTGCACTCTTTTCGAGGCTGCCGAAGAGGGTGGTTTGCGCATTCCAATTATACAACTTGTGGCCACGACCGTCGAACTTGCCGTTGAACACTTTGATTGTAGGGAACTTCTTACCCTTCTTCATATCGATGTCGGCCTCGAGGCACACTACGCCCTGCTCATTTTGCCACATCGAGATATCCGCCTCCTTATTCACAGCCTTGGCAAAGGCCGCCAACTCTTTGTAGTTCTTGATGCCCGCAGCCGAAGCCACAAACACCACCAAAGAGAGAATCAACGAAAGAAATAGTTTTCTCATATCTGTTAGTTTTTAGGATTGTGCTTTGTATTTCATACAAAGTTAGTAAACATTTGTCGAAATACAAATAAAAGATAGAACTTTTGACTTTTAGGCTATAAAAGAGGAGGGAGTAAGGGGGGGGGCAAAACCGATAGCGACAAAATTTGTCTTTTAGCGTGGCAAATACAAAGCGTACAAAAAAACCACTGCGCAGCATACTCGAAGTATGTGAGCAAGTGGGTTATTGCCGTGCAACGCAGTAGTTGCCCGATAAAAACGAATTTTCTTATTTTGCGATGAAGGCAGCATAATCCTCTGCCGAAAGCAACGCATCAACCTCCTCGGGTGCAGACATCTTGATTTTCACCATCCAACCCTCACCATAAGGATCGGTATTAACCAACGCAGGGTCGGCATCGATTGCAGGGTTTACCTCAACAACATCGCCCGAAACAGGAGTAAAGGCATCGGATACGGTCTTTACAGCCTCGATAGTTCCAAATATATCGCCGGCAGAGAGGGTTTCGCCCTCGCTCTGGATATCAACAAATACGATATCGCCCAACTCGCTCTGTGCGAAATCGGTAATACCAACATAGGCGTACTCGCCCTCTACTCGACACCACTCGTGGTCATTCGAATACTTCAATTCAGCAGGAATGTTTGACATAGTTATAGTTGTTTTTAATTGTTAAGTTTTCGTGTACTCTGTAGCTAATTAGCTACATGTTATCTTTTTATTGGGCTTTTAGCCATTGGCTATTAGCCATTATACTATTTACGGATAACCGATACCAAATGGTTTACACCCTTTTGTATTGTGTGTAACCGCTCCAATAATTGAGTGTTATCCAACTCTGAAATGTAGCCGGCCCTATTAGCGATTATAAGTTGTGTTTCCAATTCAAATGCCGAGCCTAATGCTATCTCCAAAAAATGGATAAATTCCATCTCCGATTTTCGAGAAGCACCCTCGGCAATATTAGAAGATATTGAAACCGCAGTTCGCTGTATCTGCCCAGCCAAACCATACTTTTCTTCTTTTGGAAAATTTGCAGTGTAGCCGTATATATCAGTAGCAAGTTCCACTGCCAAGTTCCAAACCGCATATTTTCGAAAATCTCTCATATAAAAGTCAATGGCTAATGGCTCGTTGTTTTACAAAGATACAAAAATTTCTCGAAAAAAGCAAATTGCCGTCAATTTCGTCTATTCAAAAAAGCTAATGGCTAATGGCTATATTACAAATTCAATCTCTTTGAACAAATAATCTTTGATTTTGCCGCTCTTGTCTTCGAGGCTAATTGCTCCATTTGATGCCGTGCCAAGAATTTTGGCTTCAAATCGTTCGCCCGTAGGCAAAGCGTAGGTGTGCCACTCGTTAAGGCGATACAGCAACAAATTGTACCTTTCGTGCAGCGCATTCGGCTCTTCGCGCAGGGCGTTGTAGTTGCGTTGCAGATGGTGCAGAAAACATTGCAGCACCTCCTCCGCATTCAACTCTCTGCCAAGCAGTTGTGCCATCGAAACGGGGTTAGGTAACGAAGCATCGAACTCGGTTTGATTCACATTTATGCCCACACCCACAATCGTGCGACGTAAGGTGGTGGGAGCAAGCGAGTGTTCAATAAGTATGCCTACCAACTTCTTGTCCCCCACGTAGATGTCGTTTGTCCACTTTATACGAGCCTCGATATGGTAGTCGGCAAGCATATCCACGAGCGATAATGCCACCGCCTCCGACACTGCAAATTGCTCGGCGATAGGGACAAAAGTGGGTTCAAGCACCACCGAGAAGGTGAGATTCTCGCCCCTGCGACTATGCCACAGGTGTCCACGCTGACCTCGCCCCGCACTCTGGAAATCTGCCCACACAACATCCCCCTCGCGGTACTTCTCGTCGCGAGCATCGTCGTTGGTCGAAGTGGTAGTGGAAAAATGAAAAATCATTTTTGTTGGCTTTTAGCCATTGGCTTTTAGCCATTGGCTTATTTTTTTAATTAGCGACTAAAATCGTCGATGATGAGATTATTTTTGTGCCAAGCGAGGGAACGAAAGCGGAGCATAGTAGACCTATGTGAGCATTTCGTTATCCGAAGTGCGGTGCAAAAAGAACTCATCAGAACTCTGCCTACTTAAAAATCGCTTATGATGAGATTATTTTTGTGCGATGCAAGGCGACAAAAGCGCAGCATAGTATACCTATGTGAGCATTTTGGCGACCGACGCAATCGTGCAAAAAGAACTCATCAGAACGATTTTTACGCTTGAACACCAAAGTCACGTAATGCATCATTCAGCGTCGTCTTCTTGTCGGTGGACTCTTTGCGCTTGCCGATAATCAGGGCGCAGGCAACATTAAATTCGCCGGCAGGAAATTGCTTCGGATAGGTACCCGGGATA
>JAZQML010000056.1:0-32036 GCA_045543395.1 Alistipes sp.
CCTTGGCTCACAGAACGACATGGCTACATCCGACTTATCATCGCCTCGAACGCATCGCCGAAGATGTGCTTCTGCGTAGCGTTTATCGAGCGGCAGCAGATGATATGCTTGTCCAAACCGAGCTTGCAGGCTATGGCGTTGAGCGATTGTCGCGACACCAACTTCGAGCGCAGCTTTGTCAGCTTGCCCTCGTCGTAGTCGGGGTACTCGATAAAGAGGTAGTCCGAGGTGATGCTCTCGATTACGGCATCGCCCAAAAATTCAAGTCGCTCGTTGTTTATTGCACGACCTCCGACGTCTATCGAAGCCGATTTGTGAACAAGAGCCAACTTATATAGTTCGATATTGTTCGGAATGAAGCCGAACATATCGTCGATGAGTCGATAGTATGATTTGTTGCGTCCGAAATTACGGCGTATCGGACGGAGTATAAAGTCAATCATCGTGGTAATTAGATTTTGCGAAAAACAATGGTCGAGTTGTGACCTCCAAAGCCGAAAGTGTTGCTCATAGCACACTTCACTTCGCGCTTTTGCGCAGTGCCGAGAGTGAGGTTTAATTTCGTGTCAATCTGTGGGTCCAACTCCTCGACATTGATTGTTGGTGGTACAACACCTCGCTCGATTGCCATAATGCACGCCAAAGCCTCTATTGCAGCGGTAGCACCGAGAAGGTGTCCGGTCATCGACTTTGTGGAGGAGATGTTCATCTTGTAGGCGTGATCCCCGAACAATGCCTGCACGGCGGTCAATTCGGCAAGGTCGCCAAGCGTGGTCGAAGTGCCGTGAGCGTTGAGGTAGTCCACCTCGGTAGCCTCAATCTCGGCATCAGCCAACGCCTCGCGCATAGAAATTATAGCACCTTTACCCTCGGGGTGTGGTGCAGTCATATGGTGAGCATCGGCAGACATACCGCCGCCGGCAACTTCACAATATATCTTTGCACCTCGAGCCTTGGCGTGTTCGTACTCCTCGAATACGAGCGCACCTGCACCTTCGGCAATAACAAAACCATCACGACCTACGTCGAACGGACGCGAGGCAGTTGCCGGGTTGTCGTTGCGGGTTGAGAGTGCGTGCATAGAGGAGAAACCGCCTACGGCATCAATAGTGATTGGAGCCTCCGAGCCACCCGTAACTATAACATCGGCCTTGCCCCAACGGATGAGGTTCAAAGCGTCGATCATTGCGTGGTTCGACGAAGCACAAGCCGATGTAACGCTGTAATTCGGGCCCATAAAGTTGTACTTAATGGAGATGTGTCCGGCAGCGATATCGGTGATAAGGCGGGGTACAAAGAATGGGCTGTGTCGAGGTGTACCATCGCCCTCGGCCCAGCCCACAACTTCATCGTGGAACGATTGGATACCTCCGATACCCGAACTCCAAATTACGCCTACGCGCTCTTTGTTGAGGGTGTCAAAGTCGAAATTTGCATTCTCGACAGCCTCCGTAGCAGCAATGAGGGCAAACTGACAAAAACGGTCATATTTGCGAGCCTCCTTACGGTCGAAGTACTGTGTCCAATCGTAATTTTTTACCTCGCAAGCGATTCGTGATTTGAATTTGGCAGGGTCGAAAAGAGTTATTTCGGTTGCACCTGAAACTCCTTTCTCTAAATTTGAAAAGTACTCTTCAATGTTGTTGCCGATAGAGTTTATAGTACCTATTCCAGTAACGACAACTCTTCTTGCCTCTTTCATTTTACTCCCCGCTTGTGAGATTTGTTTTCTAAATAATGATAAGATTATTTCTGTGCAGCCTCGATGTAAGTGATAACGTCACCTACAGTCTGGAACTTCTCTGCATCCTCGTCGTCAACGTCGATACCAAATGCGTTCTCGAACTCCATAACGAGTTCTACGGTATCCAACGAGTCAGCGCCGAGGTCGCCTGTGAAGGTTGCTTCCGGAGTAACCTCTGTCTCCTTAACGCCCAACTTGTCAACGATAATCTTAACAACTTTTTCTTGAATCTCTGACATAACTTTCAGTTTTTAATTTAACAATAGTTTAGTTGTGTATAAAATTCTTTTTCAATAATTTTCGTTAAAATGGTGTTGTACGTTACTACACGCGAGTAATTCAATGGGAAATACTCGAAAATATAGTAACTCAACGGTGCAAATGTAGTACTTTTTTATTATCTTTGGCATAAATTTAACAATAATTTATGAACAAAAACTGCTGCTTGGGCAGTAACATATTGAAAATCAACATAATATGAAACTACTTCTTATTTCCAATTCGACAAACGCCGGCGAGGCGTACCTGAAATACCCGATTGAGCGTATTGGCGAACATTTGCATGGCGTAAGCGAGGTGATATTTGTGCCGTATGCGGCTGTTACATTCTCCTATAACGAGTATGAGCGCAAGGTGCAGGAGCGTTTCAACGAGATTGGTGTGAAGGTGCGTTCGATTCATCGTGAGAAGAACCCGCGTAAGGCGATTAAAGAGGCGCAAGCAATCTGCGTAGGAGGTGGCAATACATTTGCTTTGGCGAAAAAGATGCAGGAGCAGGGGTTGATGTCTGCCATATTGAAGCGTGTTAAGGAGGGTGTGCCGTATGTAGGTTGGTCGGCAGGTAGCAACGTATGTTGCCCAACCATCTGCACCACCAACGATATGCCTATCGTGGAGCCGCAGTCGTTCAAAGCGATTGGGGCGGTTAAGTTCCAAATCAACCCGCACTATCTCGATGCAAACCCCGAGGGCCACGCAGGCGAAACCCGTGAACAGCGTATCGAGGAGTATATCGAGGCAAACCCTCGTCGCTACGTGGTAGGGCTTCGCGAGGGGTGTATGCTTCGCTACATCGATGGCAAGTTGGAGTTGATAGGAGCGCGTCCGATGCGAATTTTCAAGAAGGGCGTTGCTGCCTACGAGGTAAATGCAGGCGACGACCTCTCCTTCTTGTTGTAATATATAAAAGGGCAAAAGGCTAACGGCTAATATGATGACCGAGAGGCAACAACGTGGAGCATTGGGCGAGGCGGCAGCGGTGGACTATCTGCGCCGGAATGGCTTTATGATAGTCGAGCGCAACTACCGCATAGGTCGTAGCGAGGTGGATATTATCGCTCAACGCTACGATGAACTGCACTTTGTGGAGGTCAAAACCCGCAAGGCAGGCTCGATGACTGCGCCCGAGGAGGCTCTTACCGAGCAGAAACTGCGTGCTATGCGTCGTGCCGCATCGGCATATATGGCGCAACACCGCTCAATGCTCGAGCCACGCTTTTCGCTCATTGCCATAGATGTTGTGGGCAACGAAGTTGTGTCGTTGCGCTTTGTGGAGGATGCTTTGCAATATAGTTGGTAGAGGATGAGACTACTTTATAATATATGTATGGCGGTCTACGCTGCACTCATTCGCCTCGCCTCGCCTTTCAATCGTAAGGCGAAGCAGTGGTGCGAGGGGCGCAGAGGTATGGTGGATCGTATGCGCGAGGCCATAGGCGACCAACGCAATATAGTCTGGATACACGTCGCCTCGTTGGGCGATTTCGAGCAAGGCCGCCCTCTGGTCGACTATATCAAAACCAACCATCCCGAGTACAAAATTCTGCTAACCTTCTTCTCGCCTTCGGGCTATGAGGTGCGCAAGAACTATCAGAATGCCGACTATGTATTCTACATCCCTGCCGACACTCCTCGTGAGGTAAAACGCTTCTTGGATGTGGCGCATCCCGAGGTTGCCATATTTGTGAAGTACGAATTTTGGCTCAATATGCTTGCCGAGTTGCGTTGTCGCAATGTGCGCACCTTTATTGTGTCGGCAATTTTCCGCCGCAACTCCATCTTTTTCAACCGCCCGTTTGGCGGAATTTGGCGTAAATCGCTCGCTGTTTTCGAGCAGATTTTCGTGCAGGACAAACACTCGAAAGAGTTGCTTGCCGAGATTGGCGTGGAGAATGTAGTGGTGGCGGGCGATACCCGCTTCGATAGGGTGCTGACGATTGCCGATAGAGCCGAAAATGTGGAGGTCGTGGAGCAATTTAAGGGCGATGCAAGGCTCTTTGTTGCAGGCTCAACGTGGGCTCCCGACGAGGATATTCTTTTACCGCTGATTAAGGCAAACCCCGATGTGAAATTTGTCGTCGCTCCGCACGAGATGGACGAACGCCGCATAGAGCGCATTCTGCACGAAACAAAGGCGGTGCGATATACACAGTGCGAAGGTGTGGAATTGTCTGATAAGCAGGTGCTTATCCTCGATACGGTGGGGTTGCTTTCGAGGGTCTACGGCTCGGCGGAGTGGGCGTATGTGGGTGGCGGTTTTGGAGCCGGTATTCACAACACTTTGGAGGCTGCGGTCTATGGTATTCCGGTCGCTTTTGGCAAGCGATATCACAAGTTTAAGGAGGCTCGTGATTTGATTGCTTTGGGTGTAGGTCGCTCGGTCAAAAATGAGCGAGAGTTGCAGGAGTGGTTTACCGAGTTGAAGGGCGATGCCGACTATCTCGCCCGCCTCTCTATTGTTGCCAAACTCTATGTCGAGCAACATCGTGGCACCACCGAACGAATAGTCAAGAATATGGGGTTGTAGGCGCAGCGGTTTATGTCGTCGGACTTTTAGTCCTCTATGGCGTGCGCTACCAACTGCGAACTCCGAGGCTTGTCAAGGCGCAACGATTCTGGGGGTTGCTGGGGGCGCACCTTCGGTGCTTACTGGGGGCGGGCGTTCCGCCCTTTATGGGGTGCGCGGCATATCTTTAACTACTCTCTACTCTCTACTATCTAAACAAAAGTTTTCCGTTTTCCGTTTTAACCCCACTTTGTGGGCTTTTCCTCCTCGCGGCTCGGCATAGTGCAAACAAAGTTTGCCCTCTGCTCTCGCTCCGCAGCGTCGGTTCCGCTTTCCGCTCCAAACGAAAAACTAAAAGTTTTCCGTTTTACGCTTTTCGTTTTCCGTTTGTTTTACTATCTTTGTCCCGATTATGAAGAAGATAAGAAATTTTTGTATTATTGCCCATATCGACCACGGTAAATCTACCTTGGCAGACCGCTTGTTGGAGGCTACCAACACGCTCAATCAGCGTGAGATGCAGTCGCAGGTGCTGGACGATATGGACCTCGAACGCGAGAAGGGTATTACGATTAAGTCGCACGCCATTCAGATGAACTATGTGGCGCGTGATGGCGAACAATATACACTCAATTTGATTGACACCCCGGGACACGTCGACTTCTCCTACGAGGTGTCGCGTGCTATCGCTTCGTGCGAGGGTGCGTTGCTGGTAGTCGATGCTACGCAGGGTATTCAGGCGCAGACCATTTCGAACCTCTACCTCGCATTCGGCAACGACTTGGAGATTATCCCCGTACTCAACAAGATAGATATGCCGTCGGCAATGATCGACGAGGTGAAGGACCAGATTGTCGACTTGCTCGGTTGCGACCACGACGACATCCTTTGCGCCTCGGGCAAGACGGGCGAGGGTGTAGATGAGGTCTTGGAGGCTATCGTAAGTCGTGTTCCCGCTCCAAAGGGCGACGAGAACGAGCCGTTGCAGGCGTTGATTTTCGACTCTGTGTTCAACCCATTCCGAGGCATTATCGCCTACTTCCGTATATTCAACGGCACAATCAAGAAGGGCGAACATGTTAAGTTCTTCAACACGGGCGAGGAGTACGATGCCGACGAGATTGGCGTTTTGAAGTTGAAGATGCAACCTTGTGCCGAGTTGAAGGCCGGCAATGTGGGATATATCTGCTCGGGTATCAAGGAGTCGAAGGATGTGAAGGTGGGCGATACGATTACTTCGGTGGCAAAACCTTGCACCGAGGCTATTGCCGGCTTCGAGGACGTTAAGCCTATGGTCTTTGCGGGTGTCTATCCTGTGGAGGCTGACCAATACGAGGATTTGCGTGCTTCGCTCGAGAAGTTGCAGTTGAATGATGCCTCGTTAACCTTCGAGCCGGAGAGTTCGTTGGCTCTCGGCTTCGGCTTCCGTTGCGGCTTCCTCGGACTGCTGCATATGGAGATTATTCAGGAGCGACTCTATCGTGAGTTCGATATGGATGTTATCACAACCGTGCCTAACGTGTCGTACAAGATTACCACCACTATGGGCGATGTTGTCGAGGTACACAACCCATCAGGACTTCCCGAGGTGACCAAGATTGAGAAGATTGAGGAGCCATATATCCTCGCACAGATAATCACAAAGGCTGACTTCCTCGGTCCTGTGATGAAACTCTGCATCGACAAACGTGGTGTGTTGAAAAATCAGACCTACATCACCCAAGACCGTGTGGAGGTCAATTTCGAGATGCCGTTGTCGGAGATTGTATTCGACTTCTACGATAAGTTGAAGAGTATCTCGAAGGGTTACGCCTCGTTCGACTACCACCGTACGGGTTACGAGGTTAGTAAGTTGGCGAAGTTGGATATCTTGTTGAATGGCGATCCGGTGGATGCACTCTCGTCGCTTATCTACGCCGACCACGCCTACGACTTTGGTCGCAAGATGTGCGAGAAGTTGAAGGAGTTGATACCGCGTCAGCAGTTCGATATTGCCATTCAGGCGGCTATTGGTGCGAAGATTATCGCTCGCGAGACCGTGAAGGCAGTGCGTAAAGATGTTACGGCGAAGTGTTACGGTGGCGATATTTCGCGTAAGCGTAAGTTGCTCGAGAAGCAGAAGGCAGGTAAGAAGCGTATGCGCCAGATTGGACAGGTGCAGGTGCCACAGACAGCCTTCCTCGCAGTGTTAAAAATGGATTAAATTATGGCGAAAAGAACAATTATAGATCTATTCGAGGGGGCGGTTGCCGAGTATGGCAGCAAAGAGTTCCTCATCGAGAAGCACGGAAAAGTTTGGGAATCAACAACCTATATTGAGGCAAAGCGTGAGGTTTTGCGTGTAGGTGCAGGTTTGGTGGCTCTCGGAATCGAGCCAAAGCAGACTATTTCGATTTTGGCAGAGGGCTGCAATAATTGGATAATTTCGGAGTTGGGACTCTTGTATGCGGGCGCAATCAGTGTTCCGTTGTCGATAAAGTTGGAGGAGTCGAACGACCTCCTATTCCGCCTTCGTCACGCCGATGTGGTGGCAATTTTTGTATCGAAGTATCAGTTGCCAAAGATTCGTCGCATAAAGGAGCAGTTGCCGCTGCTCAAACACATCATCGTCTACGACGAGGTAGCACTCGAAAAGAACGAGATGTCGTTGGAGGCGTTGAAGCAGTTGGGCGACAACCATCTCGCCGAGCGAGAGGAGGAGTTTTTGGCTATTGGTCGTGCCGTCGAAAATGACGACTACGCCACAATCACCTACACCTCGGGAACTACGGCAGACCCGAAGGGTGTGGTGCTGACTCATCGCAACTATACAGCAAATGTCGAGCAGGCGCAGTCGCGTATCTCTGTGCCGTCGGATAAGCGCACGCTTATTATTCTTCCGCTCGACCACTGCTTTGCTCACGTCTGCGGCTTCTACATCATCATCGCTTGCGGTGCATCGGTGGCTACCGTGCAGGTGGGCAGAACTGCGCTCGAAACGCTCCGCAATGTGCCGAGCAACATCCGCGAGGTAAAACCTTACTACCTCCTCTCGGTTCCGGCATTGGCAAAGAGTTTCCGCAAGAATATAGAGTCGTCGATTCACTCGAAGGGTGCAGCAACCGAAAAGTTGTTCCGCTTTGCGATGAAGACCTCGTATATCTACAATCAGGATGGCTACAATAAGGGTAAAGGTTGGCGTTGCATATTGAAACCACTCGTGGCTCTGTTCGATAAGATTTTGTATAGCAAGGTGCGTGAGGCATTTGGTGGAGAATTGAAATTCTTTGTCGGTGGTGGCGCATTGCTCGATGCCGAGTTGCAGCGTTTCTTCTACGCCATCGGCATCCCGATGTATCAGGGTTATGGACTTTCGGAGGCTACGCCTATCATCTCGACCAATACATACGGCAAGAAGCAGCATCGCTTCGGCTCGTCGGGACAGTTGATACAACCGCTCGATTTGCGAATCCTCGACGATGAGGGGCGCGAGATGCCTGTGGGCGAGAAGGGCGAAATCGTCATCAAGGGCGAGAACGTTATGGCGGGCTATTGGAAAAACCCATCGGCAACGGCAGAGACGGTTATTGACGGCTGGCTCCATACGGGCGATATGGGATATATGGGTAAGGATAGTTTCCTCTATGTGTTGGGCCGCTTCAAGAGTCTGCTCATCTCGAGCGATGGCGAGAAGTATAGCCCCGAGGGTATGGAGGAGGCGATGGTGGATAAGTCGTCATATATCGACCAGATTATCCTCCACAACAACCAGAACCCATACACCATCGCTATCGTAGTGCCTAATAAGGAGGCGTTGCGTCGTGCTGTGGCAAATGCCGAGGATAAGGCTATGGCAGCAGCAGATATCCTCGATGCGGAGATTCGCAAGTACCGCACAGGTGGCGAGTTTGGCGAGGAGTTCCCCGATAGATGGTTGCCTGCGGCTTTGACAATCGTAGACGAGCCGTTTACCGAGCAGAATGGTTTGGTAAATAGCACGATGAAGGTTGTTCGCAATAAGGTTGAGGCGTACTATAAGGCTCGTATCGACTACTGCTACACCGCCGAGGGTAAGCAGTTGCACAACGAGAAAAATATAGAATCTCTCTCAAAAATATTAAAGTAAAACACTCTCCTAATTTACAATTTTGGAGTAGTGGGGCGTAACAACAGAGTTGTGCGTCGTAGAGTAATATAAGGTTGCGGTAGTAGTTCAGTGGTAGAACATCGGCTTCCCAAGCCGAGGGTCACGAGTTCGAATCTCGCCTACCGCTCAAAAGGTGGCTGTCAAATTGGACAGCCGCCTTTTTTCGCAGGTAGTCGAGATCCGTTCAGCGTGTTGCGCCTCGGCAGACTTGTCTGCGTGGTGCGGTAGTTTGCTGTCGCAAATAATCGTGCTTGTGGAACGAAATTATACGAAAACAAGTTTTCGCACATCGTTCCACAACCCCGACAATCTACGAATGCCATCGCCCCACTTCGGTCTACTCTCGGCTTCTGCCGCCGTTCGAACCATCGTTTGTTTTTATTGTTTTCGCAGATAGGCGAGATTCGTTCAACCGGTGGCGTAGCAGCAATATCTTGTCGGGCAAATGCTCCGCATTCTAAAAGCTATTGAGCGTATGAGTGTATGAGTGCAAGCCCCCAACACCCATCCACTCAACGACTTGTTGCCGTTGGCAACTCCGACAAACTATTGCTTGTTCTACTGCTGCGGTCGCTCGAACCATCGTTTGTTTTTATTGTTTTCGCAGGTAGTCGAGATCCGTTCAGCGTGTTGCGCCTCGGCAAACTTGTCTGCGTGGTGCAATCGGGAAATAGGATATTGTAGGAATTTATAGGAATTTCCCATAAGTCCTATAAGTCCCATTACTCCCATAAAACCCTATCTTAATGATACGCGACAAAACAAATAAGGACCTTCCTCGAAAGAAGGCCCTTATTTATTATATATAAAGGTATAACCTTATCGGTACTGCAAGCCCTGAACCTCGGTCCAACGGCCATCCTTACCCACCTCTACCGGCGAGAACGATACGTACCAGAATGGAGTCTTATAGTGGAGCGGAGCCTCGATAAGGAGGGTGTTCCAGCCCTTCTTCAACTTAATCTTTGCAGGCTCGCGCATCCAGAACAACTGCTCGTTTGTCCAAGCCAAGTTCTGAATATCGGGGTACTTATAGGTGCTGAAATGGTACGAATACATTCCAGGCTCCTCCCAAGGTGTCGGAGGTACAACAGGCTCGCCATTGATGGTAACCTTACCGCCGGTCTCCCACTCGCCCTGCTCGCCGATACCAGCCGAGCGACGAGTCGAACGCGATGGCGTTTCGAGGCTCACCCAAGCACGAATTTCGCGGTCTGTCTCCGAGTAAATCTCGGTTTTGAGCCAAGCGATTCTCTTTGCGCCGTTGTCGCCATCGTGGGCTCTCGCAAAGGCGTGGAGGTTTACCGAGCCACCATAAGCCTTCTCCCACTTCATATCCTCGATCTTTGCGCCCTGCGCCTGTGGGACAGTCACTTGCCAAGGAATGTGAGCATTTGCAACCCAGTGGCAATCTACATCTTTGAATTGGTGGTCACGATGATATACCATCTTCTTCTCGAACGCTACGAGGTCGTGATATCCCTGATTCTCCGGTCCCGGAACAAGCATATCGTAAGTGAGGCCATAGCCTGCGCCACCTACCCAAGCACGCTCTGCAAATGGGAGCATTACCAGTGGCATACCATTGATTGGGAACAACTGCTCCTCCGAAGCGAGGCGAACGTCGTTCCACAAGCAGAGGATGCCACCCAAAGCACGGTCGTTACCATTGTCGGCAGCGCACATCTGGTGAAGGAAGTGGCGGTGCATATTGTTTACAGGGTTGCTGTGGTTGAGGTAACCCATATACGAATCGAGATAAGGGTTCTTGTAGGTCTTATTCTCGGCGATGCTATTCTTGATAGCCTCGTTCCAAATCTGGCAAATGGTGGTCGATGATGGCTTGATACCCGGATCCCATACGATAGGAATACGGTTGTGCTTTGCCAAAATCTCCTCGTAGTGGCGAACAAACCCCTCGGCATCCTTCATCTTGCGACGTACCTCGTCGGAGCCGAGGTGGATGTAAGGACAATCCTCTGCCGGAATCTCTGCGAAGAACTCGGCAAAGAGTTTATCCAAAATCTTCATACCCTTCTCGCTCTCCATCTGGCAACCGAATATGGTCCAGAAGTATTGGCTGTGGCCAGGGATGTCGAGTTCAGGGATAATCATAACGCCACGCTCCTTCGCATACTTGATAACCTCGCGAATGTCGTTGTAGGTGTAGAACTTACCAGGGTTGCGTGCTGCTGGGCAGTACTTCGGATCGTTCAACTGTGGGTAGCAGTGGCTCTCAACACGCCAAGCAGGGGTGTCGGTGAGGTGCCAATGGAACACGTTGAGTTTGTATGCCGAGAATAGGTCGATATCCTTTTTGAGGTTCTCCACCGAGCGGAAGTTGCGACCTGTGTCGTGCATAAAACCACGAATTGGGAAGGCAGGGTAGTCCTTAATCTTTACTACGCGCACCAAGCCCTCGTCGTCGTGGAGTTGGGCGAGGGTAGCCTTTGCCCATACCAAACCTTGTGCGGTCTTGGCACGGAGTACGGCTGTTGTGCCCTTAATTTCGAGTGTGTAGCCCTCCTCGGGGAGTTTGAGCGATGCGTCTACTTGCGCATCCACGTTCTCGATCTTTACCTTTTTCTTGCCTTTGTACGAAATCTCTACCGGAGTAGGAATCAACTCCTGTGCGGTTAGCACACCTGCGCTGCACGCCATTACGAGGCAACACAATAAAAATTTAATACTCTTCATATCTAAAAATGTTTTGGTTATAGCATTCTATTGGTGTTGTGGGCGGAGCAAGTCCTGAACCACCTTAACAGGCGAGAATGTGGTGATAGGCACATCTACAAAGATGGTGTTCCACTTTGCCATAGCACCGTTCCACAAGCCCGGTAACTCCTGCGCACGCAACTCTCTGCCACCGCTCGACTTCGACGAGATAAAGCCCGTCTTTGGGTCGGTGTAGCCCATCAAATCGAACTTCGAGCCGTCGGCTCGGCGTACACCGCAGACCAAATCCACAGGGTTGAAGTGGGTAGCCTCCCTCATCAACGGCATATCCTCGGCAGAAATCTGGCTCGACTCGGCAATCTGCAACGACTGTGTGCCGTCGTCATTCTTAACCCAGAACGGGCCTCCTCCCGGCTCGCCCTCGTTGCGTACCATACCGCAGACACGAATTGGGCGGTCGAGCAACGACTCCAACAACGCTGCATCGTACTCGGCTGGGAGTTTCACACGAAGCGAGTTCTCTACGAACGTGGCAACCTCGTCGAGGTTGGCTGTGCCTCTACGCAAAGCCTTCAAATGGTCGAAGGATGCTCTTTGTGTAGTCAGCAACACACCTGCCAGAGCCTTCTTGTAGCGAATGGTGTCGCCACGCAGAGCATCGGTGGTTACATTGTCTATATTCTTGACGAAAATTATATCCGCCTCGATGTCGTTCAAATTGGAGAGCAATGCTCCGTGTCCCGCAGGGCGGAACAACAACTTGCCATCGTCGGTGAGGAACGGAGTGTTGTCGGGGTTTACGGCGATGGTGTCGGTCGAAGACTTCTGCTCCGAGAAGGAGATGTCGTACTTGATGCCGAACTTCGCCTCGTAGTGCGCTACACGCTCATCGAGTAACGCTTTGAATGCCGCCTTATGTTCTGGCGATACGGTGAAGTGCAGGCGTGAGATACCCTTCGATACCCCATACTTGGCACCCTCGACGAGATGCTCCTCAATCGCTTTGCGTGCGCCCTCCTCGTAGTTGTGGAATGTTACCAAACCCTTTGGCTTCGAGCCATAGTTCAACCCCTCCTTGATGATTGCCGAAACAACCGCCTTATCGTCGGCAAAATCTACGCCCGTCGCCTTCAACTCCTCGTAGAAGGCAAACTTTTTGATATTCTGCAATAGGGTGTCGATGCCCTTACCACGCTTGTCGTCATTGACAAACTCGAATAACTCCTTAAACATACGGGTTGCTGCGCCCGATGCGGGGACAAACTTCACAACTTCGAGATGCTCTGCCATCTCATCGTAGATTTTTACGTTAGCCTCGCACTCCTCCTCCGAAAGGCAATCTATGCCATCCTCGGGCGATGCCGCTTTGACAACTTCGAGCGAAGGAAAACCCTGCTTGAAGGCCTCGATTTGAGCCTCCACCTGTGCTACGGTCAGACCGTGCGCCTCAATCTCGTGAATCTGATTTTCGTTAAACATAGTGTGTAGTTTTAGATTTTAAGTTCATTATTTCCCAAAGATAGCAATAAAATTGCTAATTCGCAATCGAAAGCAAAAATAATCTCGAAAAAGCGTCGGCTTTTCGCTGCTTGGCATATTTTTGGCTCTATGCGGTTGCGAGAAATATTGTTCGTAATGAGAAAAATTGTAATTCATTCACTGCGTGCCGAGTTTCGTGCAATGATACGAGGTCTGCTATCCAATGTCGAGGCATTTTTTGTTCCATCCTCCACGCGCGAAGAGTTGTTTCGCATCTGCCAAACCTCGAAGTGCGATTTGCTGCTTACCGACGATGTGCGGATGTTTATGAATGGCTCCAATGCCATAGCACAGATTAGGCAAGGCTCCCCTCTGCCGCTGATATTTGTCCTCTCGCAAGACCTCTCCGAGGAGACCGTAACGGCACTATTGGAGGAGGGGGTAAATCAGTTTATTGCACTCCCCGTAGCACCCGAACGTTTGAGCGGGAAGGTAACTACACAATACAAAGATTTCGTATGAACGAGGCTGTGGCGATAGCGTTTGCTCTGCCCGTTACGCTCTGTGTGGTGCAGGTTGGGCGGATGGCGTATTTGCGGCTGCGAATGTACGCCGTGGTGCGGTGCGTAGAGCAACTTTCGGATATCATTGTGGCGAAGGACGAGCCTACGAACCATAGGATGCGGGCGTTGCGGCGGCGATACCCTCTCGGGGTGTTGCTCGACTCGGTACAGTTTGTGGCAGAGAGGGTGTATGGCGACGCACTCCACCGACTTGCCATTGTGGTTGAGGTGTGCGAAATAGACCACGTTATGTTGGGCAGGATGAGCATACTCCCTGCTCACCCCGAGAAGGTAATGCGATATGTGGCACGTTGCGCCACTCCGCTCTCGTTGTACGAGGTGGCGGAGTTGGTCATCTATATGCGTCGCACAGGCACTGCAATAGCCTATACGCCGTTGCTCACTTCGTCGAATCGCAACTTGCAGATGGTGGGAATATATCTCTGCCATCACTTTGCGATTGTTGATGCCGAGCCACATCTGCAACGTCTTGTAACGTCGGCAGATGGCGAAGTGTCGTATCTTGCGCTGCACGCACTCTGCACCATTCGTGGCGACATCTCTGCTCCGCACGTGGGCGTGGCTTTGGCGCGGCTTCTGCCCCATCAGCGCAACGCCTTTGTTCTGCGTGCTGTGCAGTGTTGCTACTCTTTGCGCTCGTGCGCACACCACCTGTCGGAAGCGGAGCGCAACCGCTTTTCGCAACGAGTAAACTCCTACAAATGTAGAATCGTATGCAACTAATCGCTCTATTTCTATTTCTGCTTTCCGCTACGGCATTGGTGGCAACAATATTGTTCGTGTCGTGGTGGCATCGCACCTATCGCAAAACCGCGTTGGTGCAGACTCTGCACGAGGATATATGCCACATCGGGGTGTCGGCAGTGGTGATATACCCCGAAACGGTAGCACCTTTGGTGGCTCTGCTCGAGGAGGAGTACCCTCGTAGCGAGGCGGTGGTTGTAGCCGACTTGAAGGCGAACTCTACACCTCTTGGCGAGTTGGTCGGGCGGTATCACTTGGTCAAAGTGAACCACTCGCATCTTGCGTGCGCACGCTCGTTGTATCGCTCACGCCATCGAGCATACAGGCGTGTTGTGGTTGTAGATTTGCCGTTGGCATATAGCGGGCAGGCGATGGATGTGGCGAGGGCTGTCGCCTCGTTCGACAATATCCTCTATCTGTCGGGTGAGTCTATTGTCGAGCCAAATGCGCTCGCCTACTGCGCAAATATCGTCGCTACGCAATCGTCTGCAGATGTGTTGCTGATTCGCAGTATTGTGGGGGCGGATGCTCGCTTCGAGAGCGGCGATGTAGCAAGTGGCGCAAATGTAGTCTGCCTACGTGCCGATACCCCTTTGGCGTGGCGCAAAAGTTCGATGTTAGGAGTTGCGCTGGCTATGGGCATACCCTCCGCAGTGTTCCTCTTGGCGCACCTCTCGCAGGGGTGGCTGATGTCGATAGCCACGATGTTGGTGGCGTTGGTTGTGGGGTTGCTTTTCTCGGTGGCGTGGAGCGTAGAGAGCAAAAAGAGCCTCTTTGTGAGGCTCAATTCGGTGGTGCAAAACTGCTATAAGGGAGTTGTGAGTGCTACTCTGCGAGAGTCGAAAATTCGCGATACTCCTCTTTGCCACTCTCGGGTGCAAGAACGAAGTAGACCTGAACGCTATCACGAAGACGCTCCGCCAATGCGATAGCATCCTCCTCGTTGGATGCCATAAAGGCTGTTGCCAAACCATCTGCCGTAGCGCAGTCGGGTGCTATGACCGTAGCCGAGAGTAGGGTGGTGGTGTGCGAATGGCCCGTTTGCGGGTTGAGCGTGTGCGATATGCGTTCGCCCTTATCGTTGTAGTAGAATCGGCGATAGTTGCCCGATGTGGCGAGCGACGAGCCGCTAATCTGCACCACCTTCTGCTGATGTTCGCCGGGCGAGAAGTTGTTGTCGAATGGGGTATCTACACCCACTCGCCAACGAATACCTTTGCTGTTTACGCCTTTGGCACGAATCTCGCCACCCACCTCTACTATGTAGTTGTCGCAGTTTTGGCTATCCAACCACTTGGCAACCATATCCACAACATAGCCTTTGGCTATCGAGTTGAGGTCTATCTGCAAGCGTGCATCCTGCTTTACGATGCGGTTGCCTTCGATGCGGAACTTGTCGAAGCCGACAAACTCTATGAGCGAGTCTATGTTGGGCTTCGCTTCACGATTTTTGGCGGCAAAGCCGTAGGCATCAACCAACGGTTTTACCGTAATGTCGTAGCGAGGGGTTAGTGCATTTATCTTGGTTGCAATCTCGATGTTGTGCGCAATGTGTGCATCCAGAATGTCGGTTTCGTTGCGGTTTATTCGGCTCAAAAGCGACGTTTCGCTGAATATCGACATCGACGCTATCGCCTCCTCGTTCAGATGCTGCATCTTGGCAAAAATCTGCTCTGCGGTGAGGTTGGTTTCGGCAACGACGTGGTAGGTTGTGCCGAGCATTGCACCATCTACAGTGCGATATTGCGGGGCATTGGAGCAGCCCGCAACAACAAGTGCAAGGAGTATTATCAGTAGCCTCATTTTGTTGGAAATTTACGTTCGAGAAGTGCCTCCGAATCCTTTACAGCGAAGCGGTACCAATCGTAGAGAGTGCGTGTGCGCTTATGGTCGGAGAGGTGCCAATCGTTGCACTCCAAACGCATACGCTGCGAGAGCATATAGATGAGTATGGCAGCCGATGCCGAAACATTCAGCGAATCGACCATACCGCACATCGGAATCTGCAAGAACTCGTCGGCCTCTGCCATAATCTCCTCCGAAACACCCGTCTTTTCGGTGCCAAAAACGAGAGCAAATTTTCCCTTTGTAACGTCGAACGTCTCGGGCGTGCAACTCTGGCGATGGGGTGTGGTGGCGATGATGCGGTAGCCCTCGCTACGCAACGCCTTCACAGCATCGGCAGTCGTGGCGTGGCGATTTATATCTATCCACTTGTCGGTGCCGAGCGCAATATTCAGCGTAGGTAAAAAGGGGCATAACTCCTCTACGGTGTGGATATTCTGCACGCCAAATGCCTCGCAGTGGCGCACAATCGCGCTGGCATTTTGGGCGTGAAACATATTCTCGGTCATTACCGTTATATACTCGGTGCGCATATCGAGTGCGCGAGTAAGCGTGTCGATGCGGCTCTCCAACAAAAATGTCGAAAGGTACGCGTTGCGCTCACGGCACTCCTCTATCGTGAGATTATTTGCGGTATTTGTCATCTTCGTCGAGTATTTTCAAATAACTTTCGTAGCGAGAGAAGGCTATCTCCTCACGCTTTACCGCTTCGATTACGGCGCAGTGTGGCTCGTGAGTGTGGGTGCAGTTGAAAAAACGGCACTCGCCCGCACGCGAAATCATCTCGGGGAAGTAGTGCCACAACTCCTTCTCGTCGATGTCGATAAGTCCAAAGCCCTTAACCCCCGGTGTGTCGATAATGAAACCATCTGCCACACGATACATCGTGGAGAAGGTGGTGGTGTGCTTGCCTTTGTGGAACGAGTCGGAAATCTCGCCCGTGCGGATATCGATCGTAGGGTCTATCGCCCCGATAAGTGTAGATTTTCCTACGCCCGAGTTGCCCGATAGCAGGGTGGTCTTACCCGCCAGCATCGCCTTCACACGCTCTACGCCTATGCCCTCGGTGGCGGAGATGTCGATAACCTCGTATCCTGCACCCTCGTATATACGGTGGAACTCCTCAATGGCCTCGGGCGTATCTTGCAAAAGGTCGATCTTGGCAAGAAGTATGGTAACAGGCACTTTGTACGCTTCGCACGTAACGAGGAAACGGTCTATAAACTCCACGGCGGTAACAGGCTCGACGAGAGTTACAACCAACATCGCTCTGTCGATATTCGAGGCTATGATGTGCGACTCTTTCGAGAGGTTCGAGGCACGACGAATTATGTAGTTGTGTCGTGGTGCAATGTCTACAATCACCCACTCGCCATCCTCGCCACACTCGCAGTGTACGGTGTCGCCCACCACTACGGGGTTTGTGGAGCGTACGCCTCGCAGACGTAATTTACCACGCATACGGCAACGCAACACCTCGCCCTCGTGAAGTACCTCGTACCAACTGCCTGTGGCACGCATTACAAGCGCTTCGATTCTCGCCATAGGTTAGATTTCGGGGTTAGTCGTGGTGGTTGGTGCAGCAGGTGCGCTCGCATCCCAATACTCTATCAACGGCTCGGCAACGGTGCGTACAATGTTGAATGACACCGATTTGCCAAACAATGCAGGGTCTACAATCTTGAATCGTGCATTTACCGAGTATATTGCTGCGTAGAACAAGCCCAATATGGCCACGCCCTTAACCACTGCGAATATAACGCCAAGCACTCTGTTCAACCATCCTAGACCGATGAAAGAGAGCGATCGGGATATTATTTTCGACAGCAGCAACGATACAATCATCGTAAGCACCAAGATGATGATGAAACCGGCGATTGCTGCGTAGGATGCGGGTATGTGGCACATCTCGCCCACCTCGCTGCCATAGGTTATGGCAAGATAGATGCCGAGTACCACTCCGCCAAGGCTCAATGCTTGTGCTACAAGGCCATCGGAGATACCTTTGAAAATCATCCACGCAACAACTGCAATAGTTACGATATCGAATAAAATCATACCAAAAGTTTTTAATTAACCGCACGAAGTTAGCAATTTATTTCATAAATTCCTATCTTTGCACCTACAATAGTGCTGTTATGAAGAAATTTATCGTAGCGTTAATGCTTTGTGCGACGGTGGCAATCTCCACCTCGGCACGCGAAATATACTCACTCAATAGTGGCTGGAAGTTCTTTTATGCGGAGGAGAATTCGAGCGATAATGCTCGTGAGATAAGCCTTCCTCACACGTGGAATATCGATGCCTTTGTGGGCAGTGGTTCATACCGCCAAACTTCGGCAAACTACCTGCGTTCGCTCTCCGTTCCGAGCGAGTGGAAAGGCAAGCGACTCTTTCTGCGCTTCTATGGCGTGCAGAGCGTTGCCGACGTATTCGTAAATGGCCGCCACGTTGGCGACCACTATGGTGGCTACACCGCCTTCACGATGGAGATTACCGACAACGTGTCGTATGGCTACAACAACTCGCTATTGGTGGTTGTGAGCAATACGCAGCGTAGCGATGTGTTGCCCACTTCGGTCGAGGAGAACCTCTATGGCGGAATCTATCGTGATGTGGAGTTGATAGTTACCGAGAAGAATACCATCTCGCCTTTGTACTACGGCACCGATGGCGTTATGGTACACCAAACCGACGTTACGAAGGAGCGTGTGTCGGGACGTGTAGAGGTGGCTCTGTTGGGACGTAAGGACTCCTCGCACAACGTTACCGTAGATTTTCTCGCCCCCGATGGCTATGTGTCGTTGTCCAAGAGCGTGAAGGCGAAAATCGATGGCAACCTCCTCTCGGTGCCTTTCACTATCGAGAATGCGGAGTTGTGGTCGCTTGGCTCGCCACGACTCTATACGGTGCGAGTGTCGTTGGGCGAAGAGGTTGTGGAGGTCAAGACAGGCTTCCGCCGTATAGGATGCACTCCGAACGAGAAATTCACCATAAATGGTCGACGTGTGCGAGTGCGTGGCGTAGTGCTTGGTCACGACAGGATGCCACGTGGAAATGCCGTTTCGAAGGCAGAGATATCGTCGGATATAAACCTCATTCGCGAGATGGGAGCCAATGCGGTGCGTTCGCTTACGGGTCCTCACTCGCAACACCTCTACAACGAGTGCGACCGCCTCGGTATGGTGGTGTGGGTGGACTTCCCATTTGTGCGTGCGCCATTTTTGAGCGATATTCCATACTACTCGACAGCCCGCTTCGAGCAGAATGGCTTGCAGCAACTGCGCGAGATTGTGTTGCAGAATATAAACCACCCTTCGGTGGCTATGTGGGGCGTATTTTCGTTGTTGCGAGGCAACTCCAAGCAGCAGTTGAACTATATCCGCCAACTCAACAATACGGCAAAGAAACTCGATGCTACACGCCCTACGGTGGCTATGAGCAATCAGGATGGCGACATAAATTTTATTACCGACTTGATTGTTTGGCAACAGGCGGTAGGATGGCAGAGCGGCGAGGTTACCGATTTGGATTTGTGGCAGGGTGCGTTGCGCACAAATTGGAACCATCTGCGTCAGGGTGTCTGCTATGGCGAGAGTAGCAATGGCGCACGCTATGCCAATGGCAAGATGTGCGGAAATGTGGCTACGGCAAATGCCCGCCAACAGCGATTCCACGAGGGTTATTCACGTTTGGTAGACGAAGATTTGTTCTGGGGTGTATGGCTCAATTCGATGTTCGATATGGGGTCGGTGCGCTATGTGCGAGGTGTTCGCAACTCGGGCGTAGTGGCAGGTGACCACAAGTGCCGCAGAGATCTGTTCTACCTCTACAAGTCGCAGTGGAATCGCCGTAACTCAACCCTCCATATCTTGGATAAGGCGCGTGATATACGTGACGAGGAGCAGCAGGTGCTTACCATATATTCGTCGTTGGGCAGGCCTGTGCTGACCATAAATGGCGATACCGTTGCGTGCGAGAATGTGGCACGAACAATCTACCGCACCGACACTCTGATGTTGAAAGGTGTGAATGCCGTGAAGGCAACAGTGGGTGGTAAGGTGGATGAGATGACGCTTACAATAGGCAACTATTCAAAAGTGCAGTAGCCTCGCGTCCTTCGCACATCAGCAGGTCGAGCATCGAAGCGTTCTCGACAAAGGGGGTGCGATCCATAAATAGTTGAAAGTATTGGGGAGAGTCGAAATGGCTCTCTCTCTTTTTGTTGCGTAGGTCTATCAATTCGGCACTCGGCTCAACATATCGCTCCGAGAAGTGGTGCTTCATCTCGATACCGAGAATGTCGAATTCGGCTCGCAATATTTCGCAGTTGAGGTCTACCAGATACTCCCATTTGCGCTCGTAGATTGGTGCAATGCGGTCGGCTATGTAGTCGAAGTAGGGCGATGAGCGGTAGGCGGAGAGTATCGCCACCCAATGCTGGTGTTGCCAACGCTTCGAGTCATCTATCCGCATATCACGCATCGGCGTGCGAGGTCGGTTTGCCTTGACGAGCGGCACCGACAGCACCATTCCGCCCGTAGGCGTAACAATCTCGGTACGGTTGCGCTCGGAGCGTTTCACATAGTTCTCGCCCACGTCTATAACAGCCTCTTCGCCCCCTTGCAACAGGTGGGCAAAATGCTCTATCGAACCCCAATATGTCAAAGGTAGAACAACCATACTCTCTCCGCTTTTTGCATTAGCCTTATCCTACTAACTTCTATCTTTCTCTCCAATCGCCGTTGGCTTTAATCAACTCGATAAGCCTTTCGAGGGCCTCTTCCTGCGGAATGTTGCGCTCGACGCACTCCTTGCCCTTGTAGAGCGAAATGCGACTTGCGCCCGCACCCACATAGCCATAGTCGGCATCTGCCATCTCGCCGGGGCCGTTTACGATGCAGCCCATAACGCCAATTTTCAACCCTTTAAGGTGCGAGGTGCGTGCTTTGATATCCGCCAATGCCTGCTCTATGTTATATAGTGTGCGGCCGCACGATGGGCAGGCGATATACTCCGTCTGCGAGAATCGTGCGCGTGAGGCTTGCAAAATCATCAACTCCACCTCGTGTAACTCCTCCTCCGCAATCTGCGGCGCATCCACCCATACGCCATCTGCCAGACCATCCAGCAGAAGTTGCCCCATATCGGCAGCAGCACGCAGGGCAACCTCCTCCTTCGTTCCGTCGTAGCGACGACGAATTACGACAGGGGCGTTGTCCTCACGATTGAGAATTGCTGCACGCCACTCGGCAGTAGGGTTTCCGCCTACGGCATCCACCACGATATATTCATCGCTAATCTCGCTGTGTGCAATAATCGGTGCCGAGGTGCGACGACGATACTCGGTAGGGGAGTAACGCTCGGGGTGCAATACCTCCACTTCGCCCTCACGACTTTGGAAATGGTCTACCAACATCCTCGCTACGGGTACCTCGTTCTCGGGCGCTTCGGTCAAAGAGACACGAATGGTGTCGCCCACACCATCTGCAAGCAAAGCACCAATGCCTACGGCACTCTTGATTCTGCCCTCAATGCCGTTGCCCGCCTCGGTAACGCCGAGGTGGATAGGAAATGCCATACCTTCACGCTCCATCGCCTCGACCAGAAGGCGGTAGGCGTGTACCATAACTCGGGTGTTGCTCGACTTCATCGAAACGACCACTTGGTCGAACTGCTCCCTGACGCATACACGCAGAAACTCCATCGCCGACTCGACCATTCCTGCCGGTGTGTCGCCCAACTTATCGACGATATGCTTTGCCAACGAGCCGTGATTTACGCCTATGCGCAACGCTACGCCACGCTTGCGACACTTCTCGATAAGAGCCTCCAACTCGCCACCACTTGTGCGATAGTTGCCCGGGTTTATGCGCACCTTGTCCACCGACTCGGCTGCAATAGATGCAATTTCGGGAACGAAATGGATGTCGGCAACAATGGCGGTAGGGTAGCCATCTTGGCGTACTTGCGCTACAATATCGCGTAACGCTTTGCCCTCACGCTTGCCTTGTGCCGTAAGGCGCACAATGGGTGCCCCCGCATCGGCTATGCGCTCAATCTGTGCCACACTCGCCCCGATATCGGCGGTTGCGGTATTGGTCATCGATTGCACTGCAATAGGGTTGTTGTCACCTATGGTGGTTGCTCCAATTTTTACCTCGCACGTTGCTCGGCGTATATACTTTGTCAGATTCATACCACAAAGATAGTAAAAAACGGAAAACGGAAAGCGGAAAACGGAAAACTTTTGTTTTTCGGTTTTCGCTTGGAGTGGAAAACGGAACCGACGACAAACCGAGAGCAGAGTGGGCTTGCGCACTTTGCCGAGGTGCGAAGGAGGAAAAGCCTGCAAAGTGGGGTTAAAACGGAAAACTTTTAGTTTAGATAGTAGTTAGTAGAGAGTAGTTTTATTTAATGCAGAATGCAGAATGCAAAATGCAAAATTCGGAATTACCTCAGCGCACCCCCATAAAGGGCGGAACGCCCGCCCCCCAGTAAGCACCGGAGGTGCGCCCCCAGTAACCCCCAGAATCGTTGCGCCGTGAAAAGCCTCGGAGTTCGCAGTTGGTAGCGCACCTCCTCCCTCCCGAAAAATAATTTTTTATTTCAAAATAAAACCGCTACTTTTGTCGAAAATATTGGCAACTATGGATATAGCACAACAAAAACGTAAGGAGAATATAGCAGAATACATCCTCTATTTGTGGCAAATCGAGGATTTGTTGCGTGCGTTGCAGTTCTCGCCCGAAGCGATATACTCGACACTCGTGAAGCCTCGTGGACTCGCCCCACAGCAGGAGCAGATACTCGTGGCGTGGTATATGGATATTGCCCATCTGCTTGCGCAAGAGGGTAAGGAGAAGTCGGGACATCTCGACCACACCCTGCATCTCATATCCGATATGCACGACCTCCATTTGCGACTTATGCAACAGCAGGATATTCCGGAGGTGTACCGACAGCGATATGCGGTGCTGACACAACACCTTCCGGCGTTGCGTTCACGATTGGATAAGGCGAGCGATATGAACGACACCGAGTTGTGCTTCCGTGCGCTCTATGCTGCAATGCTCTACCGCATAAAGGGCGAGGGCGAGAGTGCCGTAGCCGACACCATCGAGGTGATATCGCCATTTGTTGCCACCCTCACCGACTATTTTCACAAGGTGGAGAGGGGCGAGATAGACCTGTTTAAGGAGTAGCGTACTACCCTTATGCGTCAATTTTTAGAGATTTTTTAATAAAAGGTTTTGCAAAATTGAAAAAAGGTTGTACCTTTGCACCTCGCATAGGGACATTATGCGCCTAAATTTGAGAGTAAAACAATAAAAAAGATACTATTATGGCAATGAAAAGAACTTACCAGCCATCGCGCCGCAAGCGCATCAACAAGCACGGTTTCCGCGCTCGTATGGCTACTGCGAATGGCCGCAAGGTGTTGGCTGCTCGCCGCGCAAAGGGTCGCAAGAAGTTGACTGTTTCGGACGAGGCAACTTTCAAGTACAATTAATCAGAACACAATGTGATTAAAATATAAAGGACTGCATTTCGCAGTCCTTTATATTTTGTTACCCTATCGGATTGAAATCATCTTTTGTAACTCCGCAAACGGGGCATACCCAATCCTCTGGAATATCCTCGAAGGCTGTACCCGGAGCGATGCCGCTATCGGGATCGCCCACCGCAGGGTCGTAAACCCACGCACAAACTGTGCAAACATACTTTTTCATAGTCATTAAATTTTAGTGTTTTACTATCTTACTGCCACCTCTGTCGAGCCAATAAGGTTGTTATCCATATACAATGCAATCTTGTAGGTGCCCGGAATAAAGCCCTTGCCGTTGTAGAATATGCTGACATCGAGGTCCTCATTTTGGTAGTCCACCTCACGCGAAGCAGAGTAGCCCTTTGCCTTGCCCTGATAGGTGAATGTAGGCATTGCATCGGTCGAGAGTAGGAAACCGTCAGGCGAAGTTATGCAGAGGTATACAGGGCGATTGCCCGCCTTTGCCAACTCGTTGGCTCCGATGGTGAAGTCCACACGCAGGGTTACCGCCTGCTTCACGCGCGATACCACCTTATCTCTTGCATTCAACGATACCAAAACTATATCGCGTGCGCGAAGTACCGAGCCTTGCTGAATCTTGTTCTGCAACTCCTTCTCTCGCTCCTCTGCCATATCGGCACGCTGGTTCGAGATCGAAACCTCCTTGCGGAGCGATACATTCTCGCCCGAGAGTTTGGTGTTTATCTTGTTGAGCGAGTCGATTTGACGAAGGTAGTTCTTCATCACTGCACGCAGCGTTCCCACCTCCTTCTGATACTTGCGGATGGTGTTGTAGTTGAGGCGACGCTCATTTTTGAGTTGCTCGATGGTGCTGTGTGCCTCGTTCAACGCCATAGCCATCGAATCGCTATGCACCTTCAAAGTGTCGTACTCCGAAATCATATTGTTCAACTCGCCCTGAATCTCGTCGCGAGCCACCTCCAACTGTGCATACTCGGCTTGCTGACGCTTGTTGATTTGGAAATACAAAATAGATATTCCCGCCAAAATCACAGCCAGCAAAATTATCACAATGCGATAGCCACGAAGTGCCTTCTTGGCAGCCTCGTTCTGCTCCTGATCTTGGTAGTCGTCGTACTCGGGAGTGTAGTCGGTACCCCTCTCCTCGAACTGCTCGTTAAGGCTCTTTTCTCTCTCCTGATCAAATCTATTCTCTTCCATAACTGAAAAAATTGTTTTTGCAAATATAATACTTTTTTCTTATTTCTTTTTGCTTGTCAGCGGATATTTCAAACCGCTATATCGGCGAATATATGCCCTGATTTCGCCCACTCTCACAGGCGACGAGAGCATTAAGGGAATCTTGTTTTCGTCGTTGGTTATCCAGATGAAAAACTCTGTGCCGTCTGTAAACGAGAACTCCTCCGATGAGCCTATCGTGCAGGCAAACTTCATAGTGTCGAACTTGCCCAACCTCGGCACGTGCAACTCCTCGCGAGCAATAAATCGGTAGCGCAGGTGGCGAATAGTATCCTCCAACACCATATCGAGTTGTCGGTTTTCGCCTTTGCGGAACGTCGAAAGGTCCACCGAGCGGAGGTTGAAATAGAGCGATACGGCATCCATACTCTCCTTGGTCAGTGTCATACTCTTTTTGCGTGGAGGCTCCTGTCGGCGTTGCGACCAAGTATGCACCTTCATCGAGTCCCAATCGTAGCGATATTGACTGCGGAAGGTGTAGTCGTCCTCCTTCAAATCGCTCTCGAAGCGTTGAGTACGCAGATTCTCTTTATCCACCCAGATGTTGTAGGTGTCGTTCATATCAAAGAACCAACGAAAGAAGGGGAGTGTGCGACCATTGCCTGTGACGCGATACATCGGCTTGCCATTGATGCTGTCGGTCGAGGTCAAAACGGTAACCTCGCCAGCCTCGATGTTGGGTATCAACTTGGCACGATAGGCGGCACGGTAGTAGAGCATCTCGCCATCGTGGTAGACCTGTGCCGAAGCACCTCCCCCCACCAAGAGCAACAACGCAAATATCACACCTCTCTTTATTCGTTCCATACAAATCAAACGATAGACACCCTCTATTATTATGAAATTTCCGAAAAATCGCCCCTGTTTTCGGGCGCATAGCGGTCGCGCAACGCTCGCAGAACAAGATGTTGCGGGTGGGCGAGTGTTGCATCGGCATCCAGCAACGCTATGGCTACCGCTTGTGCTACCTGTAAAATCTGATTGTCGTAGGTTGGGTTGGCGATTTTGAGGTTGAATGCCTCGCCACTCTGCATTGTGCCGTTTATGTCGCCCGCACCTCGTAGTTTCAGGTCGAGTTCTGCCAACTCGAATCCATCGGTTGTTTGGCACATAGCCTCCAAACGCTTGCTCGACTCCTTCGATAACTTCTCGTCGGACATCAACACGCAGTATGACTGCTCCGTTCCACGTCCTACACGACCTCGCAACTGGTGCAACTGCGCCAAACCAAATCGCTCTGCCGACTCTATTACTATCACCGTAGCATTCGGAACATCCACCCCCACTTCGATTACCGATGTGGCGACTAAAATGTCCGCTTGCCCACTCTTGAACTCCTCCATCGACCGCTGCTTATCCTCGGGCTTCATCTTGCCGTGACACACTGCCACACGATATTTTGGTAGCGGGAAGTCGCGCACTATGGCGTCGAAACCCTCCTGCAACGAGAGGTAGTCCATCTTTTCCGACTCGGCAATCAGTGGGTAGACCACATACACCTGTCGTCCACGAGCAATCTGCTGACGCATAAAGTTCTGCAACGTCAGTCGCCCCGACTCGTAGTAGTGGTAGGTCTTTATCGGCTGTCGCCCCGGTGGTAACCCCTTAATAATCGACACATCGAGGTCGCCGTAGAGTGTCATCGCCAATGTGCGAGGAATTGGCGTAGCGGTCATCACAAGGATATGTGGCGGTTGCGAATTTTTGGTCCACAATCGCGCTCGTTGCTCCACGCCGAAGCGGTGTTGCTCATCAATAATCACAAGTCCGAGGTTCGAGAACTGCACTCTATCCTCAATCAGTGCGTGCGTTCCCACCAAAATATCTATCTCGCCCGCTGCTAGCAATTCGAGAATTTCGCGTCGCTCCTTTGCCTTCGTCGTGCCGGTCAAAATCGCCACCCGCACAGGCACACCCTCGCACATCTTCGAGATTGAGGCGTAGTGCTGGCGTGCCAAAATCTCGGTTGGCACCATCATACACGATTGGAAGCCATTGTCGCCGGCCAAGAGCATCGACAACAACGCCACAACAGTCTTTCCGCTACCCACGTCGCCTTGTAGCAGGCGATTCATCTGTATGCCCGAAACGGTGTCTTGGCGGATATCGCGTACCGCCTGCTTCTGACCTTCGGTCAGCGAGAATGGCAACTTGGTGTGGTAGAATGTGTTGAATTTCTCGCCCACCTTCGGAAACAGAAATCCATCTCTGCGCCCTGTGCGCTCCGAACGGCGAGCCTGAATGTTGAGTTGAATACCCAGCAACTCGTCGAATTTCAGGCGGTATTGCGCTTGGCGCAACTTCTCGGGCGACTGCGGAAAGTGGATATTGTAGAGAGCCTCCGAGAGCGACATCAAACCATATTTGCGAATGATATATTCGGGCAGAGTCTCCTCGATGCGATCCTTCACAACGCCCCACAACGAGCAGATAATGTTGTATAAACCCTTTGCTCCGAGCGTTGAGGATAGTTTTTCGGTCGAGGAGTAGATGCCCTGCAAACCGCTCTCCATCTTGCGTGAGAGAGCCTTTTCGATAACCTCAATCTCGGGATGAATCATAGACATCTCGCCTCGGAAGAACGAGGGACGACCGAAAACCACATATTCGTGATTATGCTCGATAACCTTCTCAATCCACTTTACGCCTCTGAACCACACCAACTCAACTCTTCCTGTCTCGTCGGTAGCGTAGACCGTAAACCTCTGCTTCCTTCCCTCTCCGGCAAACGATTTACCGATAACCTTCACTCGCAGTTGGATGTATGCCGAGGTGTTATCCTCTGTCACTTCGTTGATTTTGTAGGTGCGCGACCTATCTATGTATCTGAATGGGAAATGATACAGCATATCGCGCATAGATACAATGCCAAGTTCTTTTTCCAACAACTTTGCACGTACCTCGCCAACGCCTTGCACAAACTTTATTGAATTGTCGAGCATACATCCCATAGTGCAAATATATAAAAAATCGTTCTTATTGGCAAATTTTGCACGAATCGTCAGTAGTCGAGTTCCTCACATACGCCGAGTATGCTGCGGACTCGCCTCTTTGCTTCGCCCAACTTCTATCTCCTTGTCTGATAGTGTTTGCACCATTGGATTAGACCACACTTCTCGCACTTGGGTTTGCGGGCAAGACAGACGTAGCGGCCGTGAAGGATAAGCCAATGGTGGGCTATCGGCAGCAGATGCGACGGGATATATTTCTCGAGTTGCAACTCGGTGGCACGAGGGGTTTTTGCTCCAACCGACAGGCCTATGCGTGCCGAGACACGAAAGACGTGAGTGTCGACCGGCATAACCTCCTTATTCCAGATGACTGCACCCACAACATTTGCAGTTTTGCGACCTACGCCCGGTAGGCGCATCATCTGCTCGATATCGCTCGGCACCTCGCCGCCAAACTCCGCCACCAGCATACGAGCCATAGCAGCCAAGTTTTTCGCCTTGTTGTTGGGGTAGGATATACTTCGTATGTATTCGTAAATCTCCTCTGCCGAGGCCTGCGCCATATCGTGAGGAGTGGGGTAGGCCTCGAATAGTGCGGGCGTGGTCAGATTTACCCGTTTGTCGGTACACTGCGCCGATAGAATCACCGCCACCAAGAGTTGGTAGGGGTTTTCGAAGTTGAGTTCACTCTCCGCTACGGGCATCTCCCGCTCGAAGTACTCAATCACCGCCTTATATCGCTCCTCTCTCCTCATAATCCTATTTTTTAGACGTTAGTCTTTTGCAGATACGTATCAATTTCTTTACAAACAGACCGTATGCAATAACGTTGCATACCCCTATTTTATCCTCCCGAACCTCGATCCACCACCGTTTTACGAAGTCGCCCACCGAGCCGATGTGTGAGTATACCCACAACGCTGTGTTCATCCGCTCGCGCAGTAGGTGGCGACGTTGGCGTGAGAGGTTGTAACGCTTGTCGAACCATAACTTTATATTCGACGACGAGTCGCAAAAGGCGAGTCGCTTTGCGAGGCTTGTGCTGTGGCTCACACTATCCGGAAAGAGGCGATGCACAGCGGTTGCACGGTTGATATATGCGACCTCGTAGTGCGCTGCCACATAGAGCCACATAGGCAGATCCTCGGTCAGCCACTCGTTGCGATTTTCGGGCTTCTCGGTGGCGTAGTACTCCATTACGGCATCACGTCGAGCCAGCGATGTGCAGTTCTCGATGCACCAATCGTGCAAGAGTGCATCCAAAGTGGTATGCCCCTCGCCCTTTGGGAAGTGTTCGATAAGTTCCCCTCTCTCGTTGCGCCTCTCTGCAAGGGTGTAGCATAGCCCGATTGCAGGGTTCTGCTCCATAAGGGCAACCTGCTCTGCCAAGCGGCCTTCGTCGCACCAATAGTCGTCGCCATCGCAGAAGGCTATATACTTGCCCCTCGCTGCCTCAACGCATCGGCGGTAGTTGGCGCGCCACCCCACATTCTCTTTCGATGCGATAAGTAGTATATTGTCTGGATGGTGCTGTGCAAAAGTTTTGCATACCTCCAAAGTGTTGTCGCTGCTGCAATCCTCGCCCACGATAATCTCCACACCGAAGTTGCATCGCTGCGCAAGTATGGCATCGAGCGCCTCCGCCAAGTATGGCTCGTGGTTATAGGTGGTTACGATGACCGAAACAAGAGGTTCCATCCGATTATCTGTCAGGCGATAGAGGTTTATAGTTTTGTGAGTTTTGCGAGTTTTGATAGCAGGGTTTTCTCCTCGCCCGATGCGAAGCGCACAACCAACTTATGGTCGGTGGCGAGTGGGGCAATCTCTATGATTTCGCCCTTGCCAAAGCGAGGATGCTCCACACGCTCGCCTACGGAGTAGGCGCACGGCTCCGAGATAACCTGCCCGATGGTGGAGGTGTTTACTCGGCGCATACCCGATACATCGCGTTGCGGAGTCGGCTGAGGTCGAGAAACAGGTTCTCTGTTAAAAAAGTTTTCCGTTTTCCGTTTTTCGTTTTCCGTTTTTTGCTGGTGGCGAACATCGAAACGGCGGCGCAAAACATCTATCGCTGCCTCCTCCTTACCGCTTCCGACAACCTTTATGTTCCCCTGCTCGCCACGAGGTCTGCGGAGGTTGAAGTCGCACTCCACAAACTGCTCGTCAATCTCGGTGAGGAAGCGACTCGGCCTCGAAAACTGCATACTTCCCCACTTGAAGCGCATATCCACGCACGAGAGCGTAGCCAACGTCTTGGCACGGGTGAGCGCAACGTAGAATAGTCGTCGCTCCTCCTCGATACCCTCGACCGTCTCGAGTGCACGTTGCGATGGGAATAGTTCCTCCTCGCACCCTACAACGTACACGTAGTCGTACTCCAAGCCCTTTGCCGAGTGTACGGTCATAAGTGTTACCCTATCTTTCTCCTCCTCGTTCTTATCTTTGTCCATATCGGTGAGCAGCATAAGGCTCTGCAACCACTCCTCGATAGTCGCCTCCTCGAACTCCTCTCGTTCGCCATTGCGAATCTCGGCATCGACCTGCTCGTTGAACATCTGCATCGAATTGACAACCTCCTCCAAGTTGTCCACTGCCGACTGCGCCTCGGGGGTGTTCTGCAAGCGGTAGAATGGCAACAAGCCACTTCGCACAGCCACCTCCATACCGAACTCATATAGCCCCCTCTGCTCTCGCTCCAACGACAACGAGCGTATCAACTGCACAAATTCGGTAACCTTCTTAACAATAGCCCTCTCTACCGAATCGGTCGGAGTCTGCTCGACCATTGTATCAACCGCCTCCCACATCGATACCTGCTTCTCCTGTGCTATCGCTTCGATACGGGCAACGGTGGTATCGCCAATACCTCGTGCCGGAGTGTTGATTATGCGCTTGAACGCCTCGTCGTCACGAGGGTTGATGATAAGACGGATATACGAGAGCATATCCTTGACCTCCTTGTGGTCGTAGAACGAACTACCCTTATATATGATGTAGGGGATACCTCGCTTACGCAACGCATCCTCCAACGACTGCGATTGGTTGTTGGTGCGGTAGAGAATAGCCACATCGTTCCAATTTTTGCCACTCTCGCGCACCCTGTCGCGCACATCCGAGACCACCAAATCGGCCTCTTCACGGTCGGTGTAAGCCTTGAAAATGCGTATCTTTTCGCCACTCTCGCCCTCCGAGAAGCACTTCTTTTTAAGGCGGCGCGAATTGTGGTTTATAACCGAGTTGGCAGCCTCCACAATGGTCTGTGTCGAGCGGTAGTTCTGCTCCAACTTAAAGACCTTTGCCTGCGGATAATCGCGCTGGAAGGAGAGGATGTTTTCGATTTTCGCCCCTCGGAACGAGTAGATACTCTGCGCATCGTCGCCCACAACGCAAATGCGGGAGTGACGCTGTGCCAAACGGCGCACAATGATATATTGGGCGTTGTTGGTGTCCTGATACTCATCGACCAACACATATTGGAAACGCTCCTGATAGCGTGCCAACACCTCGGGGTGGTCACGAAACAGTATATTTGTCTGCAACAACAAATCGTCGAAGTCCATCGCTCCGTTCAACTTGCAGCGACGGCAATACTCTGCATAGAGGTCGCCAAATTGGGGTATCTGCAACTTCCTATCCTCGGTGGCAAGCATCGAATTTTGGATGTAGGCACCCGGCGTGATAAGGTTGTTTTTGGCCATCGAAATGCGTGATGCAACAAAGTTGGGTTTATACTTGTCGTCGTTCAAACCACGCTCCTTGATGATGGTCTTGATAAGGTTTTTGGTGTCGGTAGGCTCGTAGATTGTGTACTCCTTTGGGTAGCCCAACACATCGGCATTCTCGCGCAAGATGCGTGAAAATACGGAGTGGAAAGTTCCCATACATATATAGCGACTCTTTTGTCCTACCATCTTTTCGATACGCTCACGCATCTCGGCAGCAGCCTTATTGGTAAAGGTGAGTGCCATAATCGAGTGCGGAGCAACCCCCTGCGCCAACATATAGGCTATGCGGGTGGTCAGCACACGAGTCTTGCCCGAGCCGGCTCCCGCAATAATCAGCGATGGCTCGTTATATGCTTCAACAGCAGCACGTTGCGAAGGGTTCAACCCCCTCAATATATCTTCGTTTGTCATACTGATTGCAAAGATAATAAAAAGACGATAGACTAAATACGAGAGGCAAAAGATTTTTTTAGTGAGTAGATAGTAGATAGTAGTTAGTAGTTGGTAGTTAGTAGTTAGTCGTCGTATCTCCCTAAATTCCCTAGAACCCCTAGAACCCCTAGAACCCCTAAATTCTCTAACCTCCCCAACCTCCCCACCCCCC
>JAZQML010000057.1:0-6760 GCA_045543395.1 Alistipes sp.
AGTCTTCCCTTGAGGGGCGTAGGAGACTACTACGTTGATAGGCTGCAGATGTAAAGACAGTGATGTCAAAGTCGAGCAGTACTAATTACCCGAACGGCTTTTTTATACAAATCTTTATCTCATTTCCTGTTGAGTGTCAAAGTTAGCAGAAAGGTAACTGCTGTAACAAATCGCCCTGGCTCTTGATAATACAAGACCTAAACATAATTTAGGTGGTTATAGCGGTGAGGTTCCACCTCTTCCCATTCCGAACAGAGAAGTTAAGCTCACTCGCGCCGATGGTACTGCGGTTTTCCCGTGGGAGAGTAGGTAGCCGCCTCTTCAAACCACTCCGACAATAAGTCGGGGTGGTTTTCTTTTTATAACCACCCCGATTTGTTGGAGTGGTTTGAAGAGGTAACTGCTATTTTCCATTGGAAAATAGCAAGACCACTTGGTGCGGGTGAGCTTAACAACTCTGTGTAACAGAGGACGGGCGCAGCAGGTGAGAGCAGAGGACGCTGGCACACTCTGCCGAACCGCCACCGCCCGAAGCCGAGAACAGATTGCGTAGCAATCCTCGGCAAGTTAAGCTCTATATGCTTGTTGCATATAGAGTAATGTGTTACCTATCCCCTAAACCCCCTTTGACCTTTGCTCTTCCTCCTTCGCACCTCGGCATAGTCTGCAAGCAGCCTCTGCCCTCGGTTTGGCGTCGGTTCTGTAAAGGGGCTTTTGTTGCATTAGCACAAAAGCCAAGTGTGTTACACACCCCCTAAATCCCCCTCCTGTGAGGGGGACTTATATTGCTATATGTGAGCGTATTACACAAATGGAGCAATCTTCGGCAAGTTAGGTTCACTTGCTGGGGTTTACTGGGGGCGCACCTTTGGTGCTTACTGGGGTTGCTGGGAGTTACTCATATAGTTCGACAGCAGCATAGGTATCGTTTTCGATACCTATCGGGGCGGTGGGGGTCCTACGATAACGTACGTATCGTTTTCGATACTCGGCAGGGTGTGGTTGGTGGGAGAATATTGTTTTGTTAAAATTTGTATAGTCATAAATTTTGCGTAACTTTGTCTAATTCAAAACAAAACGCAATGAAAGAAGCCGGTTATGTATATATTTTGACTAATCCGAGTTTTAAGGAGGATTGGGTAAAGATTGGTAAGAGTTCGCGCCCTGTTAATATCCGCTCAAAGGAGTTGGATAATACTGCTGTGCCATTGCCCTTCGAGATATTCGCAACGCTGAAAACGGTAAAATATGAAGAGGTTGAGCGTCAGTTACATCGAATGATAGACCGTCTGACCGATTTGCGTATTAGGCCCAATAGAGAGTTCTTTAATGTTCCTCCAACAAAGGCACTCGAACTATTGAAGGACTGTGCTATGACAATAGATGATGCAGAGATTGAAGAGGTTTTTAAGCAGACTGTCGTTGGAAAAGTCGAGAAGCATTCACTTGATAAAGTAACATTCGTTCGGGAAAATGCGATTACTTGGCTGTTGCCAGCAAATAGTAAATTTTTTGATGTTGATGGCTGTCTGAAAAAATACAACGAAATATATTGGACTCAAAACTATAAGATTCAGAAGGGCGATATTGTCTATATATACCTCTCAAGCCCAGATAGTTGTGTCAAATATAAATTATTCGTAGAGGCCAATGATGTTCCATATAGTTCGGAGTTCGACAAAGAAAAAGAGTTTTATGTTGATGTTAATGACTTTGAAGTGGCAAAGGCTCATAATAGGTTTGTAAAACTGCGTTTGTTGGCAGAGAGCCATACGCAGAAAATGTCGCTTCCGCATCTTTTGGAGAATGGTTTGCAAATGGCTCCAAGAGGCGCAATGAATTTGTCCAACACATCGGCAGCGCAACTTATCAAATATATAGAAGAGAATTTCTAAAAGAGGGTATACGTAAAATCAGTGCAGAGCCAACGCTCTGCACTGTTTGTTTATTGGGTTATAGTAATATTTCCAAAATCTCGGCGGGGGTATTGGCGATATGGTCGGCGCCGAACTGCTCCAACTCGGTGCGAGGGCGGAAGCCCCACGTGCAGCCTATGGAGTGTACGCCCGCATTCTTGGCGCACTGCATATCCACGCCCGAGTCGCCTATCATCCAAGTCGTCGAGGCGGTCGCTCCGCACTCCCGCATAATAAGTTCGAGCAGTGCTGCATCGGGTTTTAGCGGAAAGCCCTCACGATTGCCATAGACAACCTCGAAATGAATATCCGGAAACATCCCACGCACCAACTTCTGCGTTCCCTCGTCGAATTTATTGGATGCCACAGCCATCGCCCAGCCCTCATCCTGCAATCTCTGCAACACCTCGCAAATGCCCTCATAGGGGTGTGTGAAGCGGTCGATATGGTCGGTATAGTAGGCAACAAAATCGCGTCGTGCCTCGGCTACATACTCTGCCGAGCGCAACTCCTCGGGTAATGCACGCTCCACCAAGCGCAGAATGCCGTTGCCGACCATAAAGCGGTACTCCTCGTGGCTATGTGGTGCAACTCCTCGCTGCGCAAGCATATAATTGCACCCCTCGGCAAGATCGCCAATGGTGTTGAGCAACGTGCCATCCAAATCGAATATTGCAAGCCTCCTCATTATCTCTTTGCCTTCTGCTTGCCCTGCTTCAACTCCTTGCGGAGTGTTGAGCCTTTGACTGTCCAACCAAATGTGCCGACCTTCTCACCCAGAGTGAAATAGGCTCCGTGAGCGTAGGTCAAAAGGTGCATCTTCTCGACATCGAGTTTGCCCGTTTCGGCATCGAGGTACTGCTCATCAACCGCCACATTCACCACCTCGCCAATAAACATATCGTGCGAGCCGAGCGGTATAATCTGCTTCACGCGGCACTCTATCGAAATGGGCGATTCGGCTATCGAAGGAGCCGCCACGACTGCCGATTTCTCTGCTGTAAGCCCGCACTCCTTAAACTTGTCGAAGTTGCGGCCCGAGCGCACGCCACACCAATCGGTTGCCTCTGCCAACGCCTCGGTTGTTAGGTTTATGACAAACTCGCCTGTGCGTTTGATAATCTCGTACGAATGGCGTTCGGGGCGTATCGATACATACGCCATTGCCGGCTCGGAGCATATCGTTCCGGTCCACGCAACGGTCAGCATATTGTAGTTCTCGGGCTTATCGCCACAACTTACCAGCACCGCAGGCACCGGATTAACTATTGCGCAGGGTTTCCAATTTTGTTTCATAATAGACTGACTGTTATCTGTTTATGCCCACCTTCTCGATTGCGATATTGTCGCCCGACCATTGGTTGATTTTGAAAACTTGATTTACGAGAGCCTCGTTTTCGTCACGCTCGACCTTCACAAAGAGTGAGAATGGTTTGGTCTTGATAATATCGTTTGTAGTGGGCAGGGTGTGGGGTAGAACATAGACCAAAATGTTGATGTATTCGCCCTCGGCGGTGGTTATGGTGAGCGTTCTATCTGCCGAATAGTCGCTTGGTGCAGCGTCGAGATTGCTGCCTACGGAAGCCACCCAACTCTCCTTCGAGAGGTAGTCGATACGTTCGTCTTTGTCGGAGCATAACTCGCAAACCAGCACTATGTTGTACCGCCACAACTGCTCGAAATCGCTCGATACGGATACCTTAAATCTGCTCATAATCTATATCTTACCCTCTATTTTCCCTCTTTTGGAACTTATTTATTGCAAATATAGCAACTTTCGCGAGAAAACTTTGCACAATTTGCAATTTTGTCGTACATTTGCACGCTAATTACGCTAATATGGGAGTTGGTAACAAGTATTCTATCGACTATATGTCGTTGCCGAATGGTCTGCACACCTTCGATTTCGAGGTGGACGATGTGCTATTTGGCGAGATGGAGTCGAATGAAATCAAGGGCGGCAACTGCAAAGTACACGCCTGTGTGAACTGCTCCGACACCAAACTCGATGTTAATGTGATGATTTCGGGTAGCGTAGTTGTAGAGTGCGACCGATGCTTGGAGGATTGCAATATTCCGGTCGAGTTTTCGGGTTTGCTCACAGTCCGTTTCTCGGATTTGCAGCACGACTACGATGGCGATGTGATGTGGATGGCGAAGGGAGATCAACTCTCGCTTAAACAGTATATCTACGAGAGTATCGTGATATCGTTGCCATATCGCCGAGTACACGAGGAGGGTGGTTGCAATCCCGAGATGATGGCGCGCTTTACTTCGGCAGAGGATATCGAAGAGTAAATTTGATATATAAAGAGATAAATAAAATAAGTAAAACTTAAAAAATAGAGTACAGTTATGGCACATCCAAAACACAAAGTCTCGTCAACTCGTCGAGACAAGCGTAGAACTCACTACAAGGCTGTTGTTCCAACAGTTGTTACTTGCTCGAACTGTGGTTCGGCAGTTCTCTACCACCGCGTATGCCCAGAGTGCGGTTTTTACCGTGGCAAGTTGGCTATCGAGAAGAACGTAGAGGCATAAAGAAATTGATTAAAGCGATTTCTTAACAATAAAAGTAGCCTGCTTGCCGTTTAGGTAGCAGGCTTTTTGTTATTCAACAACCATTTTTTCGCTATGATTAGAATCGGATTGGACGCTATGGGTGGCGACTTTGCCCCCGAGGTGGTGGTGAAGGGTGCGGTGATGGCACTCGACGCAATTAGCGAGGATAGTCGCATTGTCCTCTATGGCGATGCGGAGGCTATCCGCACGTTGCTTGCCGCACAGGGATGCAGCGATGAGCAGTTCGAGATTGTTGCCACATCGGAGGTTATTGCAATGGGCGACCATCCGGTGCGAGCCTTTCAGCAGAAGCGCGATTCGAGCATCGTGGTGGGTTTTCAGCACCTCGCCGAGGGTAAGATAGATGGCTTTGCGAGTGCCGGCTCTACGGGTGCGATAATGGTTGGATCGACGCAGGTGGTAAAGGTTATCGACGGGGTTATTCGCCCCGCAATATCTGCCATTGTGCCAACGATTACGGGTGCGCCTGTGATGTTGCTTGATGTGGGTTTGAACGTAGATTGCCGCCCCGATGTGTTGGAGCAGTATGCTCTTATCGGCTCGATATATGCCGAGTCGGTATTGGGGGTTAAGAAGCCACGTGTGGCGTTGTTGAATATAGGCATCGAGGCTACCAAAGGAAACTTGCAGTCGAAGGAGGCATACGAACTGATGCAGGTGGGTAGCGAGGCTGGGCGTTACAACTTTGTAGGCAATGTCGAGGCGTCGCACATATTCACCTCGAAGGTTGCCGATGTGGTTGTCTGCGATGGCTTTGTGGGCAATACCATCCTGAAATTATCGGAGGGACTCTACGCCATAAATGCGAAGGCCGGCACTACAAATGCCTTCCTCGAGGGTATGAACTACGAAAATATCGGTGGCACGCCGGTGTTGGGTGTCAATGCGCCGGTGGTTATCGGTCACGGCAAATCTACCGCCAAAGCGATTAAGAGTATGATACTCTCGACCGAGCAGGCAATTCGCGCCAATATTGTTGCACGATTGAGCGTGGCGGTAAAGTAGCGCACGAGGTGGAGATTTAGCAAATCGCTTCATAAAAAAAGTGGGTATCGGAAACGATACCCACTTCTCATATTAGGTCGAATGGATTATTTCTTCTCCATCTGTGCCTTCAACTCGGCAAGACCGGCGATGTCGCCCAAAGTGGTCTTCTCAACCGACTGCTGAATCTTCTTTACCGAAGACTTTGTAGCCTCGGCTGCTGCCTTACGCTCTGCCTTCTCGGCTGCTGCCTCGGCACGCTTTGCCTCCTCGAAGATACGAGTGTGCGACAAAGTAACGCGCTTTGTTGCCTTAGAGAACTCGATAACCTTGAACTCTGCAGTCTCGCCCTTCTTGATAGTCGAGCCATCCTCCTTAACCAACTGACGTGCTGGTGCGAAGCCCTCGATATTCTCGCCGAGCGATACGATTGCGCCCTTCTCGGTGAGTTCAACTACGGTACCTGTGTGAACCGAATCAACAGTGTACTGCTGCTCAAACTCGTTCCAAGGGTTCTCCTCCAACTGCTTGTGGCCAAGGCTCAAACGACGGTTCTCCTTGTCGATCTCGAGAACTACAACCTCGATAGTAGCACCTACCTGTGTGAACTCACCCGGATGCTTAACCTTCTTGGTCCACGAGAGGTCCGAAATGTGAATCAAACCATCGATACCCTCCTCGATCTCAACAAATACACCAAAGTTGGTGAAGTTGCGAACCTTTGCAGTGCACTTTGTGCCAACAGGATACTTCTCCTCGATCTTCTCCCAAGGATCAGCCGAAAGTTGCTTGATGCCGAGCGACATCTTGCGCTCCTCGCGGTCGAGAGTCAAAACTACAGCCTCAACCTCGTCGCCAACCTTCATAAAGTCCTGTGCCGAACGCAAGTGCTGGCTCCACGACATCTCCGAAACGTGAATCAAGCCCTCGATACCTGGGGCGATCTCAACGAATGCGCCGTAGTCAGCCATAACAACAACCTTACCCTTAACGGTGTCGCCAACCTTCAAATTCTCGTCGAGCGACTCCCAAGGATGAGCAGTAAGTTGCTTCAAACCGAGAGCGATACGCTTCTTGGTCTCGTCGAAGTCGATGATAACAACCTGCAACTTCTGGTCGAGCGAAACAATCTCCTCTGGGTTGTTTACGCGACCCCACGAGAGGTCTGTGATGTGGATAAGACCATCAACGCCACCGAGGTCGAGGAATGCACCATAAGGAGTGATGTTCTTAACAACACCCTCCAAGATCTGGCCCTTCTCCAACTTCGACATAAT
>JAZQML010000058.1:0-11738 GCA_045543395.1 Alistipes sp.
GTTTTACCCCCCCCCACGATTTGGATACCCAAATCCTCGGTTGTGTCTGTAACACAGGAGAATGCAAGCATTCCTGCCACAACCGCCGTGAAAATTTTTGTCAAATTTTTCATCGTTTTTTTGGTTTTTTGGTTAATAAAAAAATGTTAAAGGTGTATATAAATTATACTTTTTGCGAAAAAATACCACGCATAGGTACACAAAGTTATAAAAAAATTCTGATACAATTCTACTTTTAGTAGAAAAATTTAGCATAATGGCACAAAAAAACCGAATCTCGATATGAGATTCGGCATTTTATGGAGTTTGTTTAAGACTACTCCTCCTCGCGACGGTGCAACTGCTCTACGTAGATAGCGTGAGCCATCTTGTCGCGCTTTGCAATCGAAGGCTTTGTGAAGTACTGACGAGCGCGAAGTTCCTTCAAAACACCTGTACGCTCATACTTACGCTTAAACTTTTTGAGAGCGCGCTCGATGTTCTCGCCCTCCTTAACCGGCATAATAATCATAATATTCTCTGTTTTTTATAGTTTATATTCGTTTGTGTTGGCAGATTTTACGCCACTCTGCCATAGGCGTTTACCGAAATGTTGTTAATCGAACTTCTGCGGTGTAGTACCAAAAAGAATGTAGGGTGCGATGGCTTTCGCCTGCTCCTCGCTGAATATGTCATCCATCTGCATCTCCTCGATACTATTCCAACCTCCTTTCGATTCCCGTGTTTCCAATATTAGTTTTACCGCCCGTTTACTCATATACGGATGAGCCTCAAAATCAGACGCGGGTGCAAAGTTAATATCTATTTTTGAAATTTTGCAACTATCGCAATAAATTTGTTCGGAAATTTTGCTAAAATTCTCGGAACTAACGCATTTTAACTCTGCAATTTGCTCTTTCGAGTAGAATCCACCCAACAATTTGCGATATTGCATAACCGCCACCACCGTCTTTGCTCCAATACCTCGCACACTACGCAGCGTTGCCGAGTCGGCAGAGTTTATCTCGACCAAACCCTCGTGAGGATTGCGCACGCTCAACACCACAAAGTGTGCCAACGAGTCCGCCATCTCCTCGCTGACGGCGTAGCAGTCGCGCAGTTCGCTCATCGAAAAGATGCCCCCGCCTCGGTTGCGGTACTCGATTAACGCCTCCGCCTGTCGTGTCGAGAAGCCCACAAGTCGCAGATACTCAACGCCTACGGTGTCTATGCCAAACGGCTCGAATGGGCGAGGCGAAAAGCGCGATTTGCGATTGTGTCGCAGCGAGTCGTGGGTGCGCAGAGAGGGCTTTGTTGCATACGTTGCACCAATTTTAATATACGGGCGCACGCGCGTAAACAGCGAATCGCTCACGCCATAACACAACGCCAACTCCTCGGCAATGCCGAAAACCTTACCCGCCGTGCGGTACTTGATAATGCCCACAGCGGTGCGTTTGTCGAAGCCGAGCAGCAACAACTCGTCGTAGGTTACCGTGTTGGGATCGAACACAAAGAGCGAATCTCGTCGCTCGGTTTGAGGGGAGTCTGCGCCCCTATCGGCAAGCACCAAACCTTTGCGTGGTGTGGCAAAAACGAGGGCGAGAGCGATGATTGTAGCCATCACCACAACATAGACCAAACCTCGTATGTTTTGCTTGCTGAACATTGCTATTCACTCCATTCGGCACCCTCCGAGAGTTGCAGGGTGCTGTATCGCTTCGATGGCGAAGGGAGTACCTCGCCAATGCCGTACTCGCTCCAACGGCTATCCACCAATGCAATAGTAGCCTCGTCGGAGGTTACAATATTGGGCCATCGAGATGGGTTTTTGCTACTTAAATTCGGGAGTTTTGCACGAGCATCCACCACAAGTGTCGTGTCGTGCAACTCGATGTCGCGCATAGGCTCCGTATTCGCTGCTCCGAGCCATAACAACTCCTCGCCACTCAACGTTAATGCGCGTTTGTCGAACACCACAACGTAGTTGGCGTTGGTCGCTTTGGCAACCGCTTCGAGGTCTATTGCGAGGTCGTTTTCGGCGAATAGAAGCAGTGCGCCCCACTCTGCGAGCAACTCCTCACGCACCTCCAAACCCGAAGGCAGTGCGGTGCGGTCGAGGTGGAATTTGCGCTCGCCAACCTCCACATTTGTCAAATCAAGAGCCACCTTACCGCCATATCCGCACGTTGCAGTTGCGTGGTCGAGAACGTCGTAGATACCCTCGCTGCGAATAAGCGACGAGCGAACGTCGCAACAACGCAACAACGCAGCCAACTCCTTTGCCGAGCGAAGGTTGGTTGTGGCAGGCGTAAGGAGCAGATATTTGTTGAACATCATCTGTCCGGCACCCCACAATCCGAGTGCCACCTTCGAGGCCTGACGCTCGTAGAGTTGTCGCATCGAGATAAGGGTTATGTTGTGCTGTGTGCCAGCCGACGGCATATACATATCCTCCACCTCGGGCTGCATAACAAGTCGTATCGGAGCGAGGAAAATGCGCTCGGTGGCCATTGCAATGTAGGCATCCTCCTGTGGCGGAATGCCCACGATGGTGGCAGGATATATCGCATCACGACGATGCGTAATGGCTGTAACGTGGAACTTTGGGTAGTAATCTTTCAACGAGTAGAAGCCTGTGTGGTCGCCAAAGTCGCCCTCCAAAACCCTCTCCTCCGAGGTGTCGACATAGCCCTCAATCACAAAGTCGCAATCCTCGGGTACGTAGATGTCGTTTGTTACGCACTTTACCAACTTCACCGGCTTACCTCGCAACAAACCCGCCAACAGATACTCGTCGATATTGTCGGGTACGGGTGCGGTAGCCGAGTAGGCGTATACGGGATCGCCACCTATCGCCACCGCAATAGGCATCCTCTCGCCACGCGCTTTGTACGCCTCGTAGTGGCGTGCACCGGTCTTGTGGCGGTGCCAGTGCATTCCGGTGGTGTGGTCGTCGAACACCTGCATACGATACATTCCGACGTTGCGGATACCTCGGTCGGGGTCTATGGTATGCACCATTGGGAGTGTTACGAAACGCCCCCCGTCGTGTGGCCAACACTTCAAAATTGGGAGCAACGACAACCTCGCCTCCTCGCCTTTGAGGATGACCTGCTGACACGCTCCTGCGCCCTTTCTTTTGCGTGGAAACCACTGCGACGCCTCGCCCAAAAGAGGGAGCAGTCGCAACTTATCCATCAAATTCTCTTTTGGCGATGTTACGCTCCCCACCAAAGAGTTCAATCGCTGTGAGATGTCGTCGAGACTCTCCACACCCAGAGCCAGAGCCATTCTGCGCTCCGAGCCGTAGAGGTTTGTCAATACGGGGAACCCCTTGTCGGTATGCTCGAATAGAAGTGCCTTACCTCCGCCCTCGCTCTTAACCATACGGTCGGTAATCTCGGCTATCTCCAACTCCGACGATACGGGGGTGCCGATGCGAATCAACTCCCCAGCCTCCTCGAGTGCTACGATAAATTCTCCAAGCGATTTGTACATACTATTCTAAAACTATTTCTGCTCCGCCTTTGCAGCAGCCAAACGCTCCTCGAACATCTTTTTCTCCTTGCCCATTGCGATAAAGCAGATTACGGCAGCGATGATGCTGGTTGCGAGGAAGCACTCGAAGGTGAAGTTCCAACCGAGCGAACTCTCGGCAACATATCCAAAGGCAATCTTCGAGAGAATTGCATCGCCCACCAAGTAGCCGAGCAAGCCCATAAAGCCCGCAGCAGTACCTGCGGCATTCTTTGGAACAATCGAGATGGCCTGAATAGAGATCATAGCAACAGGGCCATAGATAGCGGCACCGATAAGCGCCAACGATGCGTAAACCACATACTTAACATCTATGCCACACATCTCTGCCAATGGTTGTGCCTGCCAATATACCAATACGCCTGCGGCAACGAGCAACATATAGATTACGTTGACAGGAGCGCAACGGCCTTGAAAGAACTTCGACGAGAGCCAACCGCAGAGAAGTGTTCCTGCGATACCCGCATATTCGCGAATGGTGTAGGCCAACGAACTGTCGAGTTTCGACATTCCCAACTCATCTTGCAGATATATTGGCGACCAGTCGGCAATACCATAGCGGATGAAGTATACAAAGATGTTGGCAAAGCCGATAAGCCACAATGTAGGGTTTTTGAGGATGTAGTCCACAAAGAGTGTCTTGAACGGAATCTTATTCTCCTCGCCCTTCTTTGCCTTTGCGCCCGAGTAGTCGTTGCGGTACTTCTCAATAGCAGGCAGACCGCACGACTCCGGTGTGTCGCGAATAAACCACCAACACATTGCAGCAAACAACAACGCTACCAATGCAGGGGCGATAAATGCAGCACGCCAAGTCTGCTCGATGCCGAGGGTTGTGAATATTGCGATTCCGGCAGGGATAATAAATCCGAGCGAGCCATTACCAATGTTGTGGGCTGTGTTCCAAATCGACATCTTGAACGAACGCTCGTTGGTCGAGAACCAGTGCGACATAATACGGCCGCAAGGAGGCCAACCCATACCCGAAAGCCAACCCGCAAAGAGCATCAGCACGAACATAATGCCTATGGTGATCGAGTAGTTGCCATTTACGCCTACCGGGTAAGGAACCAAACCTGCTACAATCATAACCAATGCCGAAAGAATCAAACCGATGGTCATAAACTTGCGTGCATCCGAGCGGTCGGACAAACTACCCATCAAAAATTTACTTACGGCGTAAGCGATAGGAATACCCGCCATAGCGATACCTGCGCCCGGCTTGTCGATAAGTCCATCCTCAATCATACCGTTCGTAGCGAACGAGAGGTTCTTGCGAACAAGGTAGTAGGCTGCATAGCCAAAATAGATACCAAGAAATACCTTCAATCGCATCGACTTGTACTCCTTGTCCACCTTCTCTGCCGGCAATTCCGGTTTGTGTGCCGGAGGTGCCATAAAATCTAAAAATCCCATAGTTTATTATAGTTTTGAGTTATAGTTTTATATCGTAAATCTGCACTACGCCCACCAGACGATTGCTATCATCGACCACCAACAACGAATTTACTTTGTGTTGCGTCATCGCACGCTCCGCCTCGATAAGTTTGCTGTTCGGGCGAATGGTCTTTGGCTCACGAGTGGCGATATCCATAGGGTGAATATCGAAAAATGCCGCCTGACGACTCTGCATCGCTCGGCGAATGTCGCCATCGGTGATGATACCCAAAATCTCCTCTTCGCGCTCGACCACAATAAGTCCCAAACCACCACGCGATATGGCGTGTATCATCTCCACCGCCGTAGCATCCTCCGAAACTATCGGTAGGTCGTGCTTGCGCATAATCTGCCCGACGTTCATCAACAATCGACGACCAAGACTGCCACCCGGATGCAGGCGAGCAAAGTCTTGTGCCGTGAAGTTGCGAACCTTCATCAATGCACACGCCAACGCATCGCCCAAAGCGAGTTGGGCGGCTGTTGAGGAGGTCGGTGCAAGGTGCAGTATGCACGCTTCACGCTCCACCTCTACATCGAGATTTATATCGGAATTCTTTGCCAATGCCGACTCGGTATTGCCGGTTATGGAGATTAGTTGGTTGCCATTTTCGTGAATGAAAGGGACAATTTTCAACACCTCATCGGTCTCGCCCGAGTAGGAGAGTGCCACGATGATATCATCCTTCGATATCATACCCAAGTCGCCGTGAAAAGCCTCGCTCGGGTCGAGGAAAAAACTCGGTGTTCCGGTGCTTGCCAACGTCGCAGCAATCTTCTTCGCCACAAGTCCCGACTTGCCTATACCGGTAAGGATGACCTTACCACTGCACGACAATATCGCTTCGACAGCGGCGACAAACTCGCCATTGAGATGCTCCTTAACTCGTAAGATAGCCTCCGCCTCGGTCTGCAACACTTCGCGTGCGGTTGCAAGAATTGTATCTTTATCGCCCTGCATCATCGCTATAAAAGTGATTTAATAACCCCCTCCAACTCCGAAAGGTGCAACATATTTGCGCCGTCGCTCAATGCACTGTCGGGCGTGGGGTGTACCTCGAAAAAGTAGCCCGTAGCACCAAATGCCTTTGCTGCTTGTGCCATCGCAGGCACAAACTTTCTGTCGCCACCCGTAGTGCCGTTTGCTGCACTTGGACGTTGCACCGAGTGGGTGCAATCCATCACTACGCGCGGCGCAATTTCGAGCATATCAGCAATGTTTCTGAAATCTACTACGAGGTTGTTGTAGCCAAACGAATTGCCTCGCTCGGTGAGCCACACCTCCTTTGCTCCCGCCTCCATCGCCTTCTCGAAAGGGTAGCGCATATCCGCACCCGAAAGGAACTGTCCTTTTTTGATGTTTATGGTCTTGCCCGTCTTGGCTGCTGCCACGATAAGGTCGGTCTGGCGACAGAGGAATGCGGGTATCTGCACCACATCCACCACCTCGCCTACCGCCTCCGCCTGCCACGCTTCGTGGATGTCGGTAAGCAACCGCAATCCCCACTTCGCACGCACATCGGCAAGCATCTGCAAACCACGCTCCAACCCCACTCCTCGATAGGAGTGCAACGAGGTGCGGTTAGCCTTATCGAACGACGCCTTAAAGACGATCTCGGTGCCAAGTCGGCCATTTATATCACACAGCGTTGCTGCCACCGTGTCGAGCAACTCGGCAGATTCTATTACGCAAGGGCCTGCAATAAATATCGGTTTCATATCGGGCTATAAACTTTTTATCAATATCTCTGCTCGCTGCAAGTCGTCGGGTGTGTCGATGCCTACGTTCTCAACGTCGGTTATGCCTACGCCAATTTTGTAGCCACTCTCCAGCCATCGCAACTGCTCCAATCGCTCCGCCCTCTCCATCGGCGAGAGCGGCAGACGTGTAATCTCGCCCAACGTCGCAGCACGAAAGGCGTAGATGCCTACGTGCTTGTAGAAGGTGTGATGCTCCAACCATTTGCTACGCTCCACATCGCGCAAGTAGGGTACTACCGAGCGAGAGAAATATACCGCCTCGCCCTTTGGGCTTATCACCACCTTTGGCGAATTGGGGTTTTCGAGTGCCTCGATGCCCTCCTCGGCTTTGAACTCTCGTGCCAACGTGGCAATCTCCACCGTCTCGTTCTCGAAACATTGCAGAAGTGTTGCAATCTGCTCGGGCGCGATAAATGGCTCGTCGCCCTGCACATTTACGACGATATCCGCCTCGTAGCCGCACTTCTCGAAAGCCTCGGCACAGCGGTCGGTGCCACTCTGATGCTCCGTTGAGGTCATCACCGCCTCGCCACCAAATGCCACTACTGCATCATAGATGCGTTGGTCGTCGGTAGCCACCACAACCCTCTCGACCGCCTTCGCCACCGCTTCGTACACCCACTGCACAATAGGCTTGCCACCCAGCAGAGCGAGTGGTTTTGCCGGAAAGCGAGTGCTTGCGTAGCGAGCGGGTATGACGGCGAGAACTCTCATATTTCTCTATTGCAATGCGAGTTTTAGAACTTGCTCGTTCGAGCGTACATAGTGGAAGGTCAAACCCTTGATGTAGTCTTGTGTGATCTCCTCCACATCTTTGCGGTTCTCCTCCGGCAACAAAATTGTGTGAATGCCGGCACGCTTTGCAGCCAAAATTTTCTCCTTAACACCGCCGATAGGCAATACACGACCACGCAACGAAGTCTCGCCCGTCATTGCGATGCGCTCCTTGACCTTACGACCTGTGTAGGTCGAAACTATCGACGTTATCATCGTAATGCCCGCCGAAGGGCCATCCTTTGGTACTGCTCCCTCGGGAACGTGGATGTTCAGGTCGTACTTCTCGAATAGTTTAGGGCTTATGCCTAACTCCTTATAGTGCGCCATAACCCATTCGTGGGCAATGGTTGCCGACTCCTTCATAACATCGCCCAAGTTGCCCGTAAGTGACAACTTGCCCTTGCCCGGGGTGAGGACGCTCTCGATGTAGAGGATGTCGCCACCCACCTGTGTCCACGCCAAGCCGGTAACCACACCGACCATATCCTTAATCTCGTACTCGTCGTTGCGGAACTTCGGCTTGCCGAGTACCTTCTCCACCTGCTCGGCGGTGAATATCGGCGAGAATGCCTCCTCGAATGCTATATCTTTCGCACGCGAACGTGCCAACTTTGCCAAGTGCTTATCCAGAGAGCGCACACCCGACTCACGAGTGTAGTCCGAGATGATTTTCTGCACGATATCGCGCTCGATGACCATCTGCTCCTCCTTCAATCCGTGCGCCTCGCACTGCTTGCGGATAAGGTGCTTCTCTGCAATCTCAATCTTATCCTCGAGGATGTAGCCGGGGATATTTATCAATTCCATACGGTCGCGAAGTGCAGGGTTTACCGCTCCTATATCGTTTGCAGTGGCGATAAACAACACCTTCGAAAGGTCGTACTCGGTGTCGAGGTAGTTGTCGTGGAATGTGGTGTTCTGCTCGGGATCGAGAACCTCCAACAGTGCCGACGATGGGTCGCCGTGATTGCTTACGGTAATCTTATCCACCTCGTCGAGGATGATTACAGGGTTCGACGAGCCACAACGCTTGATTGTTTCGATGATACGGCCCGGCATCGCTCCGATGTAGGTGCGACGGTGTCCGCGAATCTCCGCCTCGTCGTGCAGACCACCGAGTGCTATACGGCCAAACTTACGACCAAGAGCCGTAGCCACCGACTTGCCGAGCGAGGTCTTACCCACTCCCGGAGGGCCATACAGACAGAGAATAGGGGATTTCAAATCACCCTTCAACTTAATCACAGCCAAATGCTCCAATATACGATCCTTAACCTCGTCCAAACCGAAGTGGTCTGCATCCAACTGCTCGCGAGCGCACTTCAAATCGAGGTTATCCTCGGTAAACTCGTTCCAAGGCAGATCGACCATCAACTGCAAGTATGTCATCTGCACCGAGTACTCGGCAACGGCAGGATTCAATCGCTCCATCTTTGCCAACTCCTTCTCGAACAACTCGGCAGTACTCTTGTTCCACTTCTTCTTTGAAGCCGCTTCGCGCAGACGCTGAATGTCGCCATCCTCGTCGTCGCCCAACTCCTGCTGTATGGTGCGCATCTGCTGTTGCAGATAGTAGTCGCGTTGCTGCTTATCAATCTCCACCTTCACTTTGTTGTGGATATCCTGCTTTATCTCGAGCAACTGCTGCTCGCGGATAAGCACTTCCAACAACTTGCGTGAACGTGCCAACAAACCCGGTGCTTCGAGCAACGATTGACGATCGTCGTCCGAAAAATCGAGGTTCGAGCAGATGAAGTTTACAATACCTCGTGGCGAGTCGATATTCTTAATGGCAAACGACGCCTCCTTTGGTATTGATGGCGAGGTGTTGATGATGTTCAGCGCAACATCCTTTATGGACTCGATCAACGCATCGAACTCCACGCTGTTTTTCTCGGGCGCAGAGTCGAGCAACGATGTTACTGTGGCTTTGAAGAATGGCTCGGTCGATATATACTCGCCCACCTCGATTTTCTCCAAACCCGATAGAATTACGGTGAGGTTGCCGTTAGGCATCTCGAGAATTTTAAGGATGCGGGCTGCAGTACCTACACGATACATATCGTCGGGTGTAGGTGTCTCAATCTCGGCATTGCGTTGCAACACTGCACCAAGCAGACCATTCTCCGCCTGTACGGCACGCACCAAGGCGATGCTCTTCTCACGACCAACCGTGATAGGGGTTATAGCACCCGGAAAGAGTACCGAACTACGCAGTGTGAGTATCGGCAAAATCTCGGGCAACTGAATATCCTCGACGAGTTCGTCGTCGTTGCCCGCAATGATAGGAATTACTTGGTGCTTCTGGTCGGTAACATCCGGCGAGAGGCCCAACTCCTCAATAAATGAAATCTCTTTGTTATCTTTCTTTCCCATAATCAATCATTTTTCTGGTTCATCCGCACGTGTACGCGCACTCATCGCACGCGCACACACATACGCAGTTTGCAAATATAGTACTTTTTTCGGAAAGAGTGATAATATTATCGAAAAATTCGTATATTTGTAGAGCGTTAAACCTAAAAAACGAGAGAGTTATGCAGAGAGTATTGTTATTGACTGTTTTGGCTATTGCAGCATTGGCAGGTATTTGGATGGCCGTTGAGTTGCCGGCGAGCAAGAAGAGTGGGGTAATCGAGGCTATCGAGGCCCGTCGCAGTATTCGTGCCTACAAGGATACCCCTGTCGAGCGCGAGAAGTTGCAACTTTTGGCGGAGTGCGGAGTGAAAGCACCGAGCGCATTGAACCACCAAGAGTGGGAGATTCGCATTGTAGACAGTAAGGAGTGGATAGATGCCGCAACGGCAGACTATTTGAAGGCTGTCGAGGGTACGGATAAGGCGAAATATATGCTTACTCCAACCTTCAAAAACATATTCCGCAACGCTCCGGCAGTAATCTTTGTTGCTGCTCCGCAGTGCGCCTTTGCAGGCGAGAATATCGGCTTCTTGGGCGAGAATATTATGCTGGCAGCCACCGAGTTAGGCCTTGGTACTTGCTGTTTGGGCAGCGTGCGAATGATGTTTGCAGAGCCTGCAATGCAGAGATATTTGGAGTCGCTCAACTTCTCCGAGGGCTACACTTTGAGTTACGCCTTGGCAGTGGGTTATCCCGACGAGGCTCCCGAGGCAAAAGAGCGCGATTTGTCGAAGATAAAATTTGTCGAATAACGATAAATTGTGGAGCAAAAAATAGGAGGCAATTCTGCCTCCTATTTTTGTTCTCTATCATCCGCACTCTTACAAGTGTGCAAGCGCAGGAAAGAGTTGCTGCATCTGCTCGACAACATCCTCGTGCGAAGCACCTTCGTGCAAGATGAGGATGATGTTGTTGTCGCCCGCAATGGTGCCGATGATATCTCTGCATTTGTGCGAGTCGATAACCACCGAAATAGCACTTGCGTAGCCTGATTTAGTGGATATTACAGCAATATTATGCGAAAATTTTATATCCAAAACAGCCTCTCCGATATTCGAGGTGTTGGTCACTACGTTCGATCCGATTTTCTCGCTCAACACGTAGATGTAACCCTTCTCGTGGTGAGGCATTTTCGAGATGTTAATCTCCTTAAAGTCGCGCGACAATGTGCTTTGAGTCGCCTGAATTCCGTGCTCCGCAAGACGCTTGATAAGTTCCTCCTGGGAGCCAATCAACTCCTCCTCGACAATACGTCGAATCAGGTTGAGTCGTTCTGTTCTATTTCTCATAAGGCTAATTGTGTTTTTTAATTGTGTATGCAAAGATATAAAAATATTTGTAAATTTTACATAAAATGAATAGAAAATGAGAAATAATTGCAAATATAGAGCAGTTGGCGGATAGAAGTGAAGGATAAATGTGACAAATGGGGTGTTGTGAGATGTGATAGGAATATCCTATTAGTCCCATTGGTTAAATTGGTCGCACAAATAAGTTTTTGCGAAAAAAATTTGCGAGTAATAAAAAAAGCACTACCTTTGCACTCGCAATCGAAAAGGGAGTTTAGCTCAGCTGGTTTAGAGCATCTGCCTTACAAGCAGAGGGTCGGCGGTTCGGATCCGTCACCTCCCACAAAATCAAGACGACTTATAAGTCGTCTTTTTTTGTGTCCGTTGACGAATTCAGTCAGTCGGTGGCGGTGCGGCAGAGTTGTCTGCGAGTTATGCGATAGTAGTTGTTGCTATGCAACTGCGATAACAGATTAAAAATCAATAGTTCAAATGAATTTGACTACCGATTTTTAATCCATTCTCGAAACTTTCAGT
>JAZQML010000059.1:0-11476 GCA_045543395.1 Alistipes sp.
TCTACTTTAGGCGAGTAAAACCAGAAAGTCATCCCGAGCGAAAGGAGTGAGCGTGGGGATCTCCTACCTACATTTAAGCGAGGAGATTGCCACGTCTTGTACCAAGACTCGCAATGACGCGTACACGCCTAAAGTAGATAAGTCCGTTTTTCTATTTATAACTCCTTGTAACTACTCCAACTTTTTCCAGTAGCGCGAGAGCGAGATTGGACCCCACGAGCCTTTCACGCGCAACGTCTTTTCGCCGTCGAATGAGCACTCCACGTTGTAGGTCTTGCCGTTGGTTGGCTTGTACACCTTACCTCCCTCCCAACACTTATCCTTTGCGTTGTAGCGGATGCCGTAGACGATAACAATCTGGTCGCTTGGCACCTTGCGGAGTTCGGGGTTAGGGTTCTTTACATCCATCTTGCGGGCTCCGTTCGGATGGTTGGGTTGCGAGAGCCAGATGATTTGACCTTGATATGTACCATTCTCGCACTTTGTGAAGCGAACTTTCGAGAGGTTTCCATCCTCCTCTACTTGGTAGATGCCGAGAATTTTATCGGCTGCATTTTGCGCAAAAGCGGTTGTCGAGAGCAACATTGCGAGCGTGAAAACGCCCAGTCTAAAAAGCCTTTTCATAGTTATTTTTGGTTTGTTTGTGTGGCAAATGTAAATAATTTTTTCAGATAGTAGCACCATCCCACCAGCGAAATGGGCCATTTTACGCATTTCTACCGAGGTGTTCCTACCTGCTGTTTTAGGGGTGGCCTATGGGTTTTGGAAGTGATAGGATAGATAGGATATTATAGGAGATGCCATATTTAATCCTATTAGTCCTATCCACTCACCACTCACTACTCACTACTCACTACTCACTACTCACTACTCACTACTCACTACTCTCTCAATAAACTAAAAGTTTTCCGTTTTCCGCTTTCCGTTTTCCGTTTTCCGTATAAATTACTACCTTTGTAGTAATCGATGACTTAAAAACACTATAACAACTATGAAAACAACCGTTTTTACAAAGTATCACATTGCAAATGGTGCCAAGATGGCGGAATTTGCAGGTTACAATATGCCTATCGAGTTTTCGGGCATCAACGACGAGCATCTCACCGTGCGCAACGGTGCAGGCGTATTCGATGTGAGCCATATGGGCGAGATTTGGGTGAAGGGCGAGAATGCCACCGCCCTTTTGCAGCGCATAGGCACAAACGATGTGACGAAACTCTACGATGGTAAGGCGCAGTATTCGTGTATGCCTAACGGTAAGGGCGGTATCGTAGACGACATTATCATCTACCGCTACTCGGAGCAGAAGTACCTTATCTGCGTAAATGCTGCCAATATCGACAAAGATTGGGCGCACATCTTGGAGCAGGGTAAGGCGTTCGGTATGCGCGAGGGTGTGGAGTTGGAGAACGCCTCCGCCCGTATCTCGCAGTTAGCAATTCAGGGACCTCTCGCAATGAAAATCGTGCAGAAGATGTGCGAGGAGGAGGTCGAGAATATGGAGTACTACACCTTCCGCCAGTTGCAGTTGGCGGGTTGCGAGGTGATACTCTCGATGACCGGCTACACAGGCTCGGGCGGTTGCGAGATATATATGCACAACGAGGATGCCGACCATATCTGGGAGGAGTTGTGGAAGGCCGGTGAGGAGTATGGACTGAAAAATATCGGCCTCGGCGCACGCGACACTCTCCGCTTGGAGAAAGGTTTTTGCCTCTATGGCGACGAGATTGACGACACCACTTCGCCTATCGAGGCGGGCTTGGGCTGGATAACCAAGTTTGTGGATGGCAAAGATTTTATCGATCGCGACCTCCTCGCCGAGCAGAAGGCTAACGGCGTAGAGCGCAAGTTGGTAGGCTTGAAGATGATTGACCGAGGCATTCCACGCCACGAATATAAGGTAGCAGACACCGAGGGCAACGAGATTGGACACATCACTTCGGGAACTATGTCGCCTTGTTTGAAGGTGGGTATCGGTATGGCGTATGTCAAAACCGAATTTGCGAAGGTTGGCACGGTGGTCTGCGTAGTTATTCGTGATCGCTTGCTCAAAGCCGAGGTAGTTAAGTTGCCGTTTGTATAGCCGAGTGTAGGCGTTGTAGATTACCCAGACTGTTATGAAAGTAGGTATTGTAACTCAACCTTTATTGAACAACTACGGAGGTGTGCTGCAAAATTTTGCATTACAGACCGTTTTGCGTAGATTGGGACACAACCCCATTACCATCGACTACATAATCACTATGTCGAGGGGGCGGTTTGTGAAGGTGTGGCTACGAAACCTCTTTTACAATCTCTTTCACTCGTCGAAACGCCCTCTGCCAAAGAGCCGAGTTGTGAAGTCGAGAAAACCGCACTTTGCGAACTTCGTTGAGAGGAACATTGCCACCACGCGAAAAGTTGAAAGGTACTCGGCAAAACTCATTTCGGAGTATGGTTTGGAGGCGGTAGTTGTAGGTAGCGACCAAGTGTGGCGACCTTGTTATAATCGTCGAGTATTGACCAATATGTTCCTCGACTTTGTGGGGAATAGTGGCGATGTCAAAAAGATTGCCTACGCCGCTTCGTTCGGAGTGGATAATTGGGAGTACAAGCCTCGTAAGGCAAAGAAGTGTAGCAGACTCGCCAAGCGGATAGAGCATATATCGGTGCGCGAGGAATCGGGCGTAACGCTATGTCGCAGTTACCTCGGGGTTAAAGCCACAGAGGTACTCGACCCCACTTTGTTGCTTACCGCTGACGACTACTCTGCGGTATGCGCATCGGCAGAAATGAGTAATGAGCGATATGTTGCAGCCTACATCCTGGATCCTACACCCGAAAAAACTGCACTTGTAGAGCGTGAGGCGAAGCGGAGAGGCGTGGTAGCAAAAATATTTGGTGCCGACAAAGAGGCAGACCTATCGGTTGAGGAGTGGTTGACTATGTTCCGAGATGCGGAGTATATCATTACCGACTCGTTTCACGGATGTGTTTTTTCGACCATATTCCGTCGAGAGTTTGCCGTTATCATAAATCGTGATCGTGGTGCAAGTCGCTTTATCTCGTTGCTTGGAAAGTTCAATCTGCTCGACCGTACCATAATAGATGTAGAGCGAGGTGTTGTTCCTACCGAGCCTATAAAGTGGCAGGAGGTCGAGAAAGGTCTACAAAAGTGGCAAAAATTAAGTACCAACTTCTTAAAAGAAGCCTTATGCCGTTGATTAGTGTAATTGTGCCGGTATATAATGTGGAGCGATATCTCGCCAAGTGCATCGAGAGTATCTCGTCGCAGGGCGTGGAGGAGTACGAGTTGCTGCTCGTGAACGATGGCAGCAAAGACAATAGCCTCGAAATCTGCAACAACTACGCCTCGAAGGATAGCCGTATAAAGGTTATCTCAAAGGAGAATGGCGGTGTGAGTTCTGCTCGAAATTGCGGTTTGGACAACGCTACGGGCGAGTGGGTAACCTTTGTCGATGCCGACGATTGGCTCGCCGAAGGGGCGTTGGCAGAGTGCCTGCCCTATATGGAGGAGTACGACATTATCCGCTTCTCCACACTTGACGTCTTCGGCAACGACCGCACACACAAACGCCCCGTACGCTACGCCAAAGATTGGGATGAGGCGTTTCGTCAGGTTATAGGACACCGCACAATGATTGGCATTGCCGGCACGCTCTATCGTCGTTGCCTTATCGAGGAGAACAACATTCGCCTTGACACCAATATTATCTATGGCGAAGATTGGCTTCTGCTGGCAACGGCAATGCACAAAAGCCGTAGTGTAAAGACGTTGAATGAGTTGTACGGCTATATCTACAACCGTGCAAACGAGGCGAGTTGCTCGAATACGCTCAACATCGAAAAGTTTATTCAGTCGTTGGTCGTGGTGCGCAAATTGCGCGAGATGGTGGGCGAAGGCTACCAAGCGGAGTTGAAACGCTCACGTTGCTATCGTGTGGGTATGCTCGTAAAGCATTTCGGCTGCAAGAGAACACATAACGCTCTGATGGATAATAGCGACAGAATAGACCTTATAACTCTGCACGATATCCTCACCGCAAAACTCCATTTCAGTCTGCGATGCCGACTGTTGCGCCTGTGGATGGGCTATTTGGCGTGGGAAAAATAGCGTAAATCTCTAAAATTTTATATTTTTTTACAGTTTTCCGTTTTCCGTTTTCCGTTTTCCGTTTTTATTTCTATCTTTGCACTCGCATTAGGTTTTTTGGACCCATAGCTCAGTTGGTTAGAGCAGCGGACTCATAATCCGAAGGTCGTGGGATCATGCCCCTCTGGGTCCACAAAAAAAGAAGCATCTGTGATAATTTATCGCAGATGCTTTTTGCGTATATTTTTAATACATTTTGAAAGTATAAATATATATTGTATATTTGGGGTTGAATACAGCAATCTAACAATACACAATTATGAAGAAACTTATTCTTACCACGCTTGCCTTTGCCTTTTTTAGCGTGGCGGGCGCACAACAATGGGAGGATATCAGCCTGAAAGAAGTCGAGCCGCAAGGCTGGATTATGGAGTACCTGCAAACCCAGAAATCGGGACTTACAGGTCATCCCGAGGCGCTGTGCTACCCCTACACCACCAATTTATGGGATGGCGAAATTCCTCGAATGGGAACGCACGGAAGAGATTGGTGGCGTTATGAGCAGACTGCCTACTACACCGACGGACTTATTCGTTTGGGATACCTCATCGACGACAAAGCGATGATAGAGAAGGCTATGGCAGGTATTCGATACACTTTGGATCATCCTCTGCCCGATGGCACACTTGGTAGCCCGAAGGTCGATATTTCGTGGCCGACAGCGGTATTCTTCCGTGCAATGCAGGCTGCCTACAACGCCAACCCATCGAAGGAGATGTTGAAAGCGTTGGAACGAAACTACGAAGCCTACACCATCGAGCATCTGGCCTACCGACGAAACATTATCTCGATTGAGGGACTGCTCTGGACTGCCGCACGAACAGGCAATAAGAAACTTGTCGAAAAGGCAGACTATGTCTTCCGTAACCGAAAAGATTATGTCGGTGGCGACCAGAAGCACCGAGATTCGCGTGTAACAATCGAGTTTCTCACCCGAGAGAAGCCGTACGAGATGCACGGCGTTACGATGTGTGAGATTTTGAAGTTGCCGATTATGCTCTACGAGGCAACAGGTAATCCATACTACAAACACCTCGGCGTGAGTTCGTTGGAGCGTCTTTTCAGCGAAAACGAACTCCCTGACGGACTATTTACCTCGTCGGAATGGACACGAGGTCGTGGTATTATGCACAGCCACGAGACTTGCGATGCGGTGGATATGAGTTGGACATTGGGCTACTACCTCGAAATTCTGAAAGAGGCGAAGTATGCCGATAGACTCGAAAAGATTGTATTCAACGCAGGAATGGGTGCTATTGCCAACGATTTCAAGTCGTTGCAGTACTACTCATCGGTAAATCAGTTCATCTGTACCGGAACATCCAACCACAACAAGGATAACTTCTGCTCAACGTGGATGGCATATCGCCCTACACACCAAACAGAGTGTTGCGCCGGACAGATTCATCGCCTTATGCCGAACTACGTTGCAAGAATGTGGCTCCGTAGCAAGGATGGCGTGGTAGCGGCTCTCTATGGCCCATCGAAATTCAAGTACGACGAGAATTTGACTCTCATTCAAGAGACCTCGTACCCATATAGCGAGCGCATAACATTCCGCGTAGAGGCAGAGAAGGCAAAGAAGTTCGCTATTCATCTCCGCATACCCGAATGGTGTGAAGGTGCTACGCTTTCGGTAAATGGCAAGAGTGTGGAGGAGGAGTTGAAGAGCGGCACATTCTTTACTCTCAACCGCAAATTTGCCGATGGCGACAGCATCGTTCTCGAACTGCCTATGAAGGTGGTGCGCAAGACAGCGCACGGCAGTGGTGTATGGTTCGAACGTGGTCCGCTGGTATATACCTATGCCATACCCGAAAAGTGGGAAAAGGATACCACTCGCTACGCAAATATGAATGGTAAATACCCTGCCGACGACAACGCATTCCCTTGTTGGAGTATCACCCCTGCCGGCGATTGGAACTATGCCGTAGCAGCCGATGAGGAGGCGAAAGCGATAGTAACATCAAAAGGTCCTCGCCTAAAACTCAAAGTCTATCCTATTGAGTGGAATCTTGCCAAGGGCCCGAAGGGCGAACTTCTGACTCCAAATCTCCCTGTTGCACCCGAGGCTACGGGTAAGGGCAAATATATAGAACTTACACCTTACGGATTGACTCAACTTCGACTTACGGTCTTTCCGGTTCTATACAAGAAATAACAAAAGGGTGTGTCTGCGGACGCACCCTTTTGACTAGGTTTTTTCTCTCTAATACTTAAAGGCACTACCGCCCACAAACTCTCGCAATACCGAGGTTGGCGGAATCTCGTCGGTGCCGATAGTGTGGAAATTGTCCAAGAACTTCAACATTCCCTGCGCTGTGGCGTACTCGGGGCGAGTATTCGGTATGGCTCGCAAGAGTGGCTCGGCAAATGGTTTCAGCACCGCAATCTCGTAGAAGAGTGACGAGTTGAACATCACATCTGCCTCCTCCTGATATGGGAAAATGTTGCGCTCCTCGCCACGGCGCACACTCGGCCAACGAGCAATCGTGTCGGCTGCACTAATGCCTCGTGTAGCGTTATCGCGTATCATTCGGCGCAACAGACGATTGTCGGTCGTGTGTATGCGCGAGGTGTTATCCATAGCCACCGACGTGAAACACGATGCGTAGAGTCGGAACTTCGCACTGTCGGGAATGCTCGGTGTAAGACGTGGGTTGAGCGAGTGAATACCCTCCATAATAAGTATCGAGCGGTCGTCGAGTTGCAATGGGTTGTCGTGCCACTTGCGGGTGCCGCTGATGAAGTCGAAGCGTGGAATCTCTACGCTCTCGCCCGCCATCAGTCGCCCGAGGTCGTCGTTGAGGCGCACCAAGTCGATAGCCTCCAACGCCTCGAAGTCGTAATCTCCGTTCTCGTCGCGTGGTGTATCCTCACGATTTACGAAGTAGTCGTCGGTAGATACCAATACAGGGTGCAGACCGAGTACTCGCAACTGCACACCGAGTCGCTTCGATGTGGTGGTCTTGCCACTCGACGAAGGGCCCGAGATAAGCACCAGTCGCAAACCTCGCTCACGATTAGCCTCGGCTATGGTGTCGGCAATGCGCGAGAGTCGCTTTTCGTGCAGAGCCTCGGCAATCTGTATTAACTCGCTTGTGTCGCCCTGCTCGATGCGCTTGTTCAACTTGCCCACCGTAGGCACACCCATAATCTCCACCCACTCGCTATATCCATCGAATATGGAGAACATCTTTTGGAGGTTCGGAGCGGGAGCAATGGTGTCGGGTGCGGTGCGTGAAGGCATCGAGATGTAGAACCCCTTGAAATATGGATGAATCTCGAAGCGGTCAATGTAGCCTGTCGAAGGGGCCAATGCGCCAAAGAAATAACCCACCTCATCACCCAATCGGTGGATGGTGCTATATAGGCGTTGGCGAGTTTGCAACAGGTCTATCTTGTCGTCAAAGCCACGTCGTGAGAACTCTTCGACAACCTCCTCGGTAGGGAGTTTTTCGCGTACAAAAGGGGTGTCTGCCGCCACAATCTCGTGTGCTGCATCGAATAATGCTTGGCACTCTTTGGTCGAAAATTCGCTCTTGCCCTCCACCTCGCAGTAGATGCTGTCGCCTATGGCGTGACGTGCGTGAAATTTCTGCTGCGGATAGAGTTTCGACACTACGGCCTGCATAATAAATATCAGCGAGCGTTGGTAAACACGGAATCCGGCGAGCAATGTGATGTCGAAAAACTCCACCTTCGCCGGCGTGTAGACCTTATAGTTCAACTCCTTCAACTTGTGGTTTACGAATGCTGCGAGGAAGGGACGTTCCCCCTTCAAACCGACTCTTTCGGGGAGTTCAACCAACGAAGTACCCATCTCAACCTCGATGGTCGAGTTGGTGTTTACGCAATATATTTTCACGATATTTTTCACGTCAAACAAATATCTTAAAAGTCAAAAAATGTTACTCCTCGTTCTTGCAGACAAGGTTTCTGTCGCCATAGCCGTTGTCGATTTTCGAAACGTATGGGAAGAACTTTGAACGTGCCACCCACTCCAATGGGAAGGCCGCCTCCTGTCGAGAGTATGGGTGCGACCACTCGCCTGCAATCTCCTCGGCGATATGCGGTGCGTTGGCAACAACATTGTCCGCCTCGCCACCGATAGCCTCCGCCTCGCGCTTAATCTGCACCAGAGCCTCGATGAAGCGACCCATCTCCTCCTTCGGCTCCGATTCGGTAGGCTCAACCATCAGCGTCTCGTGAACAGGGAACGAGAGTGTAGGTGCGTGGAAGCCGTAGTCCATCAATCGGTGTGCCACATCGCCACAATCTACGCCGTAGTCGCGCTTGAAGTTGGTCAAATCGAGAATCATCTCGTGGCCCACACGTCCCGTTTCGCCCGAGTAGTAGGTGCGGAACTCATCTTTTATAGCCGAAGCCATATAGTTGGCATTCACTATCGCCATCTCGGTGACCTTACGCAAACCATCCGCTCCGAGCATCTTTATGTATCCGTAGGTTATAGGCAACAACATTGCCGAACCCCAAGGCGATGACGATACGGCTGTAATACCCTCGTCGCCACCCGTAGGTACTACCGAGTGTGAAGGGAGGAATGGTGCGAGGTGCGAAGCCACGCAGATAGGACCTACACCCGGGCCACCGCCACCGTGAGGCATTGCGAAGGTCTTGTGTAGGTTGAGGTGGCATACGTCTGCTCCGATGAAGCCCGGATTGGTCAAACCAACCTGCGCATTCATATTTGCACCATCCATATATACCTCGCCACCCGCATCGTGAATGGTATCGACGATTTCGCGGATGCGGCTCTCGAATACTCCGTGTGTCGAAGGGTAGGTAACCATCAATGCACACAACTCCGACGAGTACTGCTCCGCCTTTGCCTTCAAATCTGCTACATCGATATTGCCATGTGCATCACACGCTACGGTAACTATTTTCATACCCGCCATAGCCGCCGATGCAGGGTTTGTGCCGTGTGCCGATGCCGGAATCAGCACTACATTGCGGTAGCCCTGATTGCGACTCTGGTGGTAGGCACGAATAACCATCAAACCCGAATACTCGCCCGCAGCACCCGAATTTGGCTGCACCGAGCAGGCAGCAAAGCCTGTTATAGTTGCCAAATCGCGCTCCAACTCCTCGATAAGGGCGGTGTAGCCCTCACGCTGGTCGGCAGGAGCAAATGGGTGGATATTCTGGAAACCTGCCAACGAGAGTGGCTGCATCAACGCTGCCGCATTCAACTTCATCGTACACGAGCCGAGCGAAATCATCGAATTTGCCAACGAGATATCGCGCAATTCGAGTTGCTTGATGTAGCGCATCAACTCGCTCTCCGAACGATAGCGGTTGAATACCGGCTCGGTGAGGTATGCCGATTCGCGAGCCATAAATTGTTGCGGCTCGGTAGCGTGGTGTACCTTCTTCATCTTTTTGCCCTTTGCCTCGGCAAATATTGCGATAACCTCCTCTACCTCCTCGCTTGTAGTAACTTCGTCGAACGAGAGGCGTACACGCACCTCCGAAGGGTAGTAGAAGTTTATGTGATGCTCCTCTGCCACCGACTCCACAACCGAAGCCTCCGCCTCGATGTCGAGCGTGTCGAAGAAGTTTGTGCAAGCCAACTTATAACCGAGAGCCTCGATGCCCTTCGCTGCGGTCTGCGCTGCGAGGTGGGCGGTGAGGGCAGCACGACGCAAACCCTCGGCTCCGTTGTATACGCAGTGGAAACCTACTATCGAAGCCATCAATGCCGATGCGGTGCAGATGTTCGACGTTGCACGCTCACGCTTGATGTGTTGCTCACGCATCTGCAACGACATACGCAAAGCACGACGGCCGAGGCGGTCTACCGAAACACCGATAATTCGTCCCGGCATATTGCGCTTGAAGGCATCCTTCGTAGCCATATATCCCGCCGAAGGTCCACCAAAGCCCATTGGGCAGCCCAAACGCTGGGTTGTACCTACGGCGATGTCTGCGCCCCACTCGGCAGGTGGAGCGAGGAGTGCCAACGACAGAAGGTCGGCATCGGCAGTTACGAGCGCACCTGCGGCGTGTGCTGCTGCCACAAAGTCGGCATAGTTGCGCACCTCGCCATTTGCAGCAGGATACTGCACAATAGCACCGAACTCCTTACCCGAGAAGGTGTAGTCGGCGTAGTTGTCCACAATCAACTCAATGCCGAAAGGCTCGCTGCGAGTGAGCAATACGTCGAGAGTTTGTGGAAAGATGTTCTCGTCAACAAAGAGTACGTTGCGCCCCTCCTTCACCGCTTCGCGCGAGCGGAGAGCGAACATCATCGCCATAGCCTCGGCTGCGGCAGTTCCCTCGTCGAGCAGCGAGCAGTTGGCAATCTCCATACCCGTGAGCGAGATTATAGCGGTTTGGTAGTTCAAAAGAGCCTCCAAACGACCTTGCGAGATCTCCGCTTGGTATGGGGTGTAGGAGGTGTACCACGCAGGGTTTTCAAACACGTTGCGCATAATTGCCGCCGACACAGCATTTGGGTAGTAGCCCATACCTATGAATGAGCGGAACTGCTGGTTGCGAGCCGCCAACTCTTGGATGTGCGTGGCAAACTCGTATTCGCTCATCGCCTCGGACAACGCCAGAGGGGCATTGAGGCGGATATCTGCGGGTAGCACTTGCGAGATAAGTTCATCAACCGAGCCAACACCTATGGTGTCGAGCATCGCTTTCAGTGTATCGGGGTTGTTGCATCCGATGTGACGATTTACAAATTGGTCGAACATATTTTTGCGTTTTTTTAGTTATCGATTACTACAAAGATAGTAAATTAAACGGAAAACGGAAAGCGGAAAACGGAAATTTTCGGTTTTCGCTTGGAGTGGAAAACGGAACCGACGACAAACCGAGGGCAGAGGGCGCTTGCGCACTTTGCCGAGGTGCGAAGGAGGAAAAGCCTGCGAAGCAGGATTAAAGCGTAAAACGGAAAACTTTTAGTTTAGTTAGTAGAGAGTAGTTAGTAGAGAGTAGTTTTATTTAATTCAGAATGCAAAATGCAAAATGCAAAATGCAAAATGAAAAATTACCCCAGCGCACCCCATAAAGGGCGGAACGCCCGCCCCCAGTAAGCACCGAAGGTGCGCCCCTAAACTCCCTAAACTCCCTAAAAAAGCCGAGCGATATCGCTCGGCTAAAAGTTTTCCGTTTTCCGCTTTCCGTTTTCCGTTTTTGATTTACAAAAAAATTGCGGAGCCCGAAGGCCCCGCAAATTTTTTAGTAAATCAAATCGTCTTCCTCGCTGCCGAAGCCGGGGAGCGACGTTCCGGTACTTACGATGTAGCCTCGCTCGGCTACAACCTCAAAAACATTTACCTCGGG
>JAZQML010000060.1:0-133073 GCA_045543395.1 Alistipes sp.
TCTACTTTAGGCGAGTAAAACCAGAAAGTCATCCCGAGCGAAAGGAGTGAGCGTGGGGATCTCCTACCTACATTTAAGCGAGGAGATTGCCACGTCTTGTACCAAGACTCGCAATGACGCGTACACGCCTAAAGTAGATAATTCCGTTGCATTTTTCCGTTCTTTTTTCTAACTTTGCGTTATGAAACGGATAATTGCGCTTTTGAAGGTTGGGGCGAGTAAGTTGCGTAACTATGTGTCGCCCGTATTTCTGCTGCTGTTGGCTGTGTCGTTCACGTTGTGGTATATTGCCAAGTTGAACTACACCTATACCACCGACTTGGCGGTGGAGGTGAATATCGACGGTCAGCATATCGAAGTGCCGTGTGTAGTCGAGGCCAAAGGCTCCACACTCTTTGGCTACAAACTTTCGGGTTCGCCCGATGTGGATATTCCACTCTCGGAGTTGAAGTACGAACGGCTTGAGTTGCCGTTGACGGCAGAGGGTGTTGTCGATTCTACGGCAGTGCCGAAGTTGCGTATCTCAACCAGCGCAATGCACCACGCTATGGCCAAGAAATTCAGCGACTTGAAGTTGGTGTCGGTGGGACGTTTCGACGATATTAAAGAGCCACAACAGTGATTAAAGTAGCCATTTGCGGAGGTATAGGCAGTGGCAAGAGCACCATCTGCCGTATGTTTGCCGAACGAGGCATTGCCATCTACGACTCGGATGCCCGCGCCAAAGCGTTGATGAACGAGTCGGAACCACTACGCGCAGCACTCATCGAGGCTTTTGGCGAGGAGTGTTACGCTGATGGAGTGGTCAATCGCCCCTATCTCGCGGGCTGTGTATTCTCGTCGGCGGAGCAGTTGGCGCGACTGAATGGCATAGTTCACCCCGCAGTCAGGGCAGACTTCCTACGTTGGACTGCCGAACAAGAGGGCGACTACTGCATATTGGAGAGTGCCATACTATTCGAGTCGGGCTTCGATGCGTTGGTCGATAAGACGGTGGCGGTTTTGGCACCCCCGTCGTTGCGTGTGGAGCGGGCAATGCAGCGTGATGGCGCAAGCAGAGAGCAGATAGAGGCTCGAATGCGTGCGCAGATGAGCGATGACGAGTTGGTCGCACGAGCCGACTTCTCGGTTGTGAACATCCACTTGGAGGATGTAGAGAAGGATGTCGAGGAGTTGAACTACCGCTTCAAGATGATGAACAATGAGCAATCTGCATAAAATATTGTGGCAGAGGGGCGTTATGGCTATCGTGAATGCCACGCCCGACTCTTTCTATGCCGCATCGCGCACGCAGTCCCTACACGCCATAACCGAGCGTGTGGAGCGAGTGCTGGCGGAGGGTGCATCTATAATAGATATAGGTGGCTACTCCTCTCGCCCCGATGCAGCAGATGTTGCAATGGAGGAGGAGTGGCGCAGAGTGGAGTGTGCCATAGCAGCCACTCGCGAGGTGTCTGCAACTGCGCCAATTTCGATTGACACCTTCCGTGCAGAGGTTGTACGTAGGGCATACGACCGCTACGGCGAGATTATAGTAAACGATATTACAGCGGGCTTGGGCGATGAGGAGATGCTCGATGTAGTGGCAAAATTCAAGTTGCCTTATATCGCTATGCATATGCGTGGCACACCGCAGACTATGCAACATCTCATCAACTATAAGGGCGTTGTTGCCGAGGTTCTGTCGGAGTTGCACGAACGATTGTACGCTATTACCGATGCAGGCATCGAACGTTGCCGAGTGGCATTGGATGCAGGCTTCGGCTTTGCAAAGAGTGTGGAGCAGAACTACGAACTGCTATCCGGGCTTGCCCGCCTGACGGTGTTGGAGCAGCCATTGGTGGTAGGTGTGTCCCGTAAGTCTATGATTTACAAACCGCTGGGAATTTCTCCCGACGAGGCGTTGAGTGCTACACAGGCGGTGCATTTCGAGGCTTTGCGACAGGGTGCTACGTTGTTGCGTGCGCACGATGTGGCGGAGGCTCGGCAGACCATAAAGTTGTACGAATTATTTAGCGAAAATGATAAAGGTTTCTAACATTGAGAAGTCGTTTGGCGATGTGAAGGTGTTGCGAGGTGTGTCGCTCGAGGTTAATGAGGGCGAGATAGTCTCGATTGTCGGTGCGAGTGGTGCGGGCAAAACCACGCTTTTGCAGATTATAGGCACGCTCCTTTCGGCAGATTCGGGCGATGTGGAGATTGCAGGTACCAAGATTTTCGGGTTGAGCGAGAAGCGCAAAGCAGAGTTCCGCAACCGCCATATAGGCTTTGTTTTTCAGTTTCACAACCTTCTGCCCGAATTCTCGGCTTTGGAGAATGTTATGATGCCCGCACTTATTGGCGGGGTGTCGCGCAAAGAGGCAGGGCAGCGTGCTTTGGAGTTGCTTTCGGCAGTGGGTTTGTCGGAGAGAACAGACCATAAGCCGTCGCAATTATCGGGTGGCGAGCAGCAGCGTGTTGCTATTGCTCGAGCGTTGATTAACCGCCCTTCGGTGGTGTTGGCAGACGAGCCAACCGGAAATTTGGACACCCACAATCGTGACGAGATTCAGCGATTGCTATTCGACGTACGCGAGAAGTTCGGTCAGACGATTGTTATGGTTACGCACGACGAGAGGTTGGCGGAAATGGCTGACCGCAAGATAGTTATGAGCGATGGAACGATTCTCTAAACTCTCGTTCGACGAGCAGCACGACCTACTCGAAACCCTGCACGATAGGTACAACCGCCACGAATTTATCGAGGCAGACCCAATCAGCATACCTCACTCGTTCGAGCGTGCGGAGGATAGGGAGATTGCGGGTTTTCTTGCTGCTACCATTGCGTGGGGCAACCGTAAGGCGATAGTCAAGAGCGCACGTCGTATGGTGGAGATGATGGACAACGCTCCCTACGACTTTACGATAAACGCCTCGGACGAGGATATGCGCCCACTGTTGCGCTATGTTCATCGCACCTTCAATGGCGAAGATTTCACCGATTTCATTTTAGGTTTGCGCCACCTCTGCGGTAAGTGGGGGAGCGTTGGCGAGGCAGTGCAGTCACTCTACGAGCGTGAGGGCGGTATCGAGGGTGTATTGGCAGAGTTGCGTAACGAGTTTTTTGCTACGCCTCACAGCGCACATTGCGAAAAGCACTTCTCGTCGATTGCAAAGGGTGCATCGTGCAAGCGACTCAATATGTATTTCCGTTGGTTTGTCCGCAGCGATGATCGTGGCGTAGATTTTGGCTCGTGGCAACGCATTCCGCAGTCTGCTCTGTACTTGCCGTTAGATGTTCACACCGGCAATATGGGGCGTGCATTGGGGCTGCTACATCGCAATTCAAACGACTGGAAGGCGGTTGCCGAGATTACCGCTGCCCTTCGCCAACACGATGCCAACGACCCCGTAAAGTACGATTTCGCCCTCTTCGGCGCAGGAATAGAGGGATTCCTTAAATAAGGGAAAACTAATTATCAGTTATCAATTAAATAAGCCAAAGGCTAAAAGCAAAATTTATGGCTGGTTTCAGGTTCAAGCAGTTTGCCGTCGAGCAGGACGATGTGGCGATGAAGGTCGGCACCGATGGTGTGTTGCTTGGTGCGTGGGCAGATTGTGGTGGCGCGCACCGCATCCTCGACATCGGCACAGGCACCGGCGTTATCGCACTGCAAATGGCGCAGCGAAATTCCGAGGCGCAGGTGTTTGCCGTAGAGATTGATGAAACAGCCGCTCGTCGTGCCAGAGCCAACTTCGATATGTCGCCTTGGTCTGACCGCCTTACGGTGGAGTGCGTGGCGGTGCAGCAGTTAGAAACGAGAGAAAAGTTCGATTTTATAATCTCCAACCCTCCCTACTTTGTTGATTCGTTGCTTCCGCCCGATGAACGTCGCTCGTTGGCACGCCATACCCACGACCTAACCTTCAATGAGTTGGATAGAGCAGTTTGCCGACTGCTCCACGATAAGGGCAAATTTGCCATTATCTTGCCCGAAACGGAGTTTGAGAAGTATCTGACTATTACGCAGTTGTGCCTCGTACGTCGCTGCGACGTACACTCTGTTCGTGGTGGTGCAATCAAGCGTATTATGGGCGAGTTCGCCAAGCAGAACGTTGCTAATGCGATGCACGAGCAAATAGCCATAGAGGTGGAAAAACGTGGCGAATTTAGCGAGGAGTATCGCACATTGACAAAAGATTTTTATCTTAAATTTTGATAATCAGCGAGAAAAGCGTACCTTCGTAACATCAAATAGCGAAATTATGAGAAAGTTTTTGGCAATATTGACACTCGTTAGCATTGTTGCAACGAGCGCAGCACAGAATATAACAAAGGCGGGTTTGTACGACTCGAAGGGCAATGCCGTAGTTACGGAGGTGGAGCCTGTGGTTGTTAGTGTGACACTTCGTGTTTCGCACGCTCACTTCACTCCGGGCATCTATGCACGCTATGCGCAGAAGTATCTCGGCAAGCGAGCAACCCTTTCGGAGTACTCGTCGGTGGAGTTTGTCGATGGTCGTTTGGCACTCGGTGCAACCGAGAAGGTCGCTTCAACCATCGAGGCGCCTACCTACGCTCTGCCATTGCCGTCGAATAAGGTTTCGGCAACGATGCTGACCACCGAGGAGCAGGCAGCCGCAACTGCCGAGTTGATATTCTCGCTGCGTAAGCATCGCCTCGATTTGATTACGGGCGAGGCTGGCGAGAATGTCTTTGGTGCAGGTTTGGAGGCTGCATTGAACGAGATTGCACGACTCGAAAAGGAGTATCTCGATATGTTTTATGGTGGCGAGGTCGTTACCGAGCAGATTCACACGTTCAACATCGAGATAACACCCGACAAGAACGAGTATGTGGTGTGCCGTTTCAACGATAAGGTGGGCGTTGTCGAGGTTGACGATTTGTCGGGCAAACCTATCGTAGTAAAGGTTGAAACCGAACAACACAAAGAGTATCAGCAACTCAAACCGCTCGGTCCGAAGGATAAAGTGTCGGCGGAGTATTTAATTATTCCACAGTCGAAGTGCCTGCTCATAGGCGAGGCTACGCTTTTGGATAGCGTGGAGTTCGTTTCGCCTTTGTACGGCAAAATCGTTACCGCACTCCCAATCAAATAGTATGTTGGAGCAGAAAAAACGTCTGTTGCTCTATCGTCTTCGTAAGGAGATGAATGGTGCTGCGCTTGATACGATGCGCTACTTTGGTGCCGACTACGAGCGTAATTATGGTGTCCAGATTTATGCCATACGCAATCTCGCACGCGAGATTGGCACCGACCATACGCTTGCCGACTATTTCTACACGCAAAATATCCGTGAGGTGCGCCTCGTGGCGTTGTGGATAGCCGATGCCGAGAAGGTCGCTATTTCCGACTTCGACTTCTGGGCTTCGGGCATAATCAATTCGGAGGTAGCAGAGCAAGCCTCACACGCATTGTTGAGCCGTATTGCTCCCATTGCGGAGTTGCTTACAATGTGGTGCAGTTCCAACAGTGCATTGTTGGCATACTGCGCACTGCTCTCGGCAGCCCGTAATGGTGGGGTAGGGGCGGATGTGGCCACGAAGGCTATACTATCTGCGCTCGACAAATTCTCGGATAATCGCCTCGTTGCGCAGGGTGCTACCGCTCTGGCTATGCACCTCGATGACGATGCCGTACAACGACTATTGGGCGAGTTGCCCGATAATCCGACAGCACAACTTCTGCGTGAGGAGATAGCGTGGCGCATAGAATAGAAAAGATGACCAAATTTTGGTCATCTTTTCTATTTGTGTAGAGGTGCTACTACTTTGCCGAAGCCTTATATACGATTTTTGGGTTTTTGTAGCCAACCTCCCACATATTGGTAACCGAGAACTCCAAGTTCTTATCCTCGCCATCCTTGCTCTTCGGCACCGTGAGTGTGATAGTCTGGAATGCCGGCAATTCGAGAACCTTTCTGCCATAACGAATCTTGTAGCCCAACGAGGTGGTATTGGTCAAAGCGTATACGGCTGCACCCTTTTTGCCACGAGATAGGAAGTTGCAATTAACCGATGCTTTGAAGAAGTCCTGCAACAACTTTGCATCGCCAGCGATGTTGCCTGCGCTATAAGCCAGTGTCTGACGCTTCTCCAACGCCTTGCGGATAGACTTTGCGCTATTGTCCTTCGCAAAGATAAGAGTCATTGTGCGGAAGTTGCCATTCTGACGATAGTGGTTTGTGAGGTTGTGGATGTCGGTGCAACCAACCATATAGAGATTCCAATCCACGCAACGCTGCATAGCCTTCGGATAGAACCAATAGCCGTTCATAATCTCCACACCATCAATCAACTTCTCGTCGAATGCTCTCTGCTCGAACTCGGTGATATCGCACGTCTTACGGCTCCATCCCGGGTGGTTTTGAGTGATGAGCGCACCTTGCTTCTTTGCGTTGCGCAACGATTGCAGCGGATCAACATCGTAGATGGTGTTGTTGTCGGTTGTGAACAGAGCGTTGTAGTGTCCGATGGTCTTTGGCTCACGAGTAATCTCGCACGCAGGGATAATCAGTAACGCATCGCCATACGCCTTTGCTGCTTTCTGCGTGAGTTTTACCGGAAGGTTCAAATCGGCCAAGATACCCTCGTCGGTTGCTCTCTTGCGGATAACATTCGCATTTACAGCCTTCTTTGCCTCGCCACCTGTATAGCCTTTCAAGAATTTGAGCATATTCTGCTCGTGACGGCGATACTCAACGTGGTCGGTCAATGCCAACACATCCAAACCATCGTACCACGCCTCATTTACTCGCTCCTCGGGGGTAAGTTGAGCATCCGAATAGATAGAGTGGGTGTGAAGGTCGGCCTTATAGACATTCAAACCGTTCACTTGCGGCAGAATAATCTCGGTGCGGCGTCGTGCATTCTGCACGAGCGTCACAGTCTCTGGTATTTTCTTTTGCGCTGTGGCATCGACGAGGCACATTCCTGCCAATGCCAAAATTACAAAGAGTCTTTTCATAGCCATTTATACTATTTGTCGAGTTCGAGAGTGATTGTAGGGTTCTTGAAATCAACGTGCCACATATTCTGCACACGGAAACTTGGGTCGTCATACTCGCCCGTCTTTTTGTTCTTGTTGATAGATACCTGCAACGACTTGAATGGTTCCAACTCGTAGGTAGTTCTGCCACGACGCAAGCGGTAGGTGATAGACGACATATTTGTGAGCATATAGGTGCGAGAACCCTTTTTCTTGTTCTCCTTAACCATCTGGCAAGTTACGGCAGCGTTCAAAAAGTCGCTGAGCAACTTCTCCTCGCCTGCCAAGTAGCCGCAGATATATACGAGTGTACGATCCTCCAACAACGCCTGTTTGATAGACTTCTCGGTCAACTTCTTTGCAAATACGAGAGTCATAGTGCGGTAGCAGCCGAGAGGGGCGAAGCGACACGATGTGAGTGTATGCTCGTCGGTGTTGCCGAACATTGTCAACTGCTCCTCGATGCAACGACGTACCATCAATGGGTAGAAGTTCTCGCCATTGGCAACCTCTACGCCGTCGATCAACCCTTGCTCGTACATCTTCTTGTGGCTCTCGCTTTTGTCGGTAGTGCCACGACGGTACGATGGGTGGTTGTGGATAACGATGCCGCCCTGCTTCTTAACATTCTTCAACGCCACAAAGATGTCGGGGTTGTAAACCTTGTTTATGTCTTTGAGGAACAGACAGTTGAAGTGTCCATACTCCTTTGGCTCACGTGCCATCTCGCAACCCTTTACAATAAGCATAGGCAGCCCTTTGCTCTTTGCGGTCGATACAGCCTCCTTATGAATGGCGTTGAAATCTGCCGGAGCAACACCCAACTGCTTTGCACTCTTGTACTCGATAGGCGTGCCATCGTTCTGCGGAGCAGCCACCTTAAATGTCTTTTTAATGCCGCTAACACCCTCGTAATGGTCGGTAATGGCAATGATGTCCAAACCATCGTTCCACGCCTCCAATACACGTCCGCTTGGATTTACACGACCATCGGAGTAGGTTGTGTGGATGTGGAAATCCGCCTTGTAGACATTGTAGCCATTAACCTGTGGCAGGATAATCTCCTTACGCTGGGTTGCTTGGCGACCATAAGGGCGATAGGTGTGAGGAATTTTCTTCTGCGCATCAACCGAGAAGATGCACAAACTTGCAAATAGCAAGAGAACGAAACTCTTTTTCATAAATAAAATGTTTTAGGTTTATTATTTTTTGTCAATTTTAATCTCGATATTAGGGTGCTGGTAGTCTGCACACCACATATTTTCGATGCGGAATTTAGGGTATGAAAGTTTGCCCGTTTTCTTATCTTTTCCAAACGATATTGTCAGGGTATTGAACGGCTCCAAAACGTGTACGTTCTTTCCTTTGCGTAAGCGATAAGTGTAGGACGAAAGGTTGGTGAAGGTGTAGGTGCGACTATCTCCCTTCGAACTATCCATTGTGCGGCGGCACTCGATAGAGGCGTTCAGGAACTCCGACAACCACTCCTCTTCGCCAATCAATGAACCACCTGCGTAGACGATGGTACGACGCGCCAACAAAGCCTCTTTGACCGCCTCCTCGGTACACTCCTTTGCAAAAATGATAGTGTGGGTACGGAAACAACCATTTACGGCGTAGCGATGAGCGGTAAAGCCGTGAGCATCGGTATTGCCCACCATAAAGTACTTGCGCTCGATGCAACGATTTACCATCTGTGGGTAGTAGCGGAAGCCGTTGGCAACCTCGATACCGTCAATCAAACCCGACTTATGCACATCCTCGTGCCACTCCTTCTCGTAGCGCGAAACATCGCCCGGGTGGTTGTGGAATATCAGGCCGCCCTGCTCCTTAACCTTTTTGAAGGCATCCTTCATATCAAATGCGTAGACGCTGTTCAAATCTTTCACAAAGATTGCGTTGAAGTGTCCCAACTTCTCCTTGTTACGAGCCATTTCGCAACCCTTGATGAGCAACATACCGTAGTTGCGACGTATATTCGTAGCCTCAGCCTCCTTGTGAATGGCATTGAAATCGATTTTAAGACCGGGATCAATACCATTCTTCGGCATCGTGGTCGAGCCAGGCACGAGGTAGCGTGTAGGCTTTTTGTTCTTGTTGTAAGGTGCAGTAACTCTAAAAAACTTCTTTACGCCGCCGTGGCTTTCGTAGTGGTCGGTGATGGCGAGAATATCCATACCCTCGTACCACGCCTCCATCACACGTCCCGATGGATTTACACAACCATCCGAGTAGGAAGTGTGAACGTGAAGGTCGGCTTTGTAGCAGTTATAGCCCTTCACTTGCGGAGTGATAATCTCGGTGCGACGATTCCACGACTCGGCGCAAGTGTTGTACGATACGGGAATCTTTTTCTGCGCTGTGGCAGTAGCGATGAGTCCCGATGCCGCCAAAATCAGTAATAAACGTTTCATAAAAAAGGGTTATTTGTTCGTTGTAATTATTTGTCGAGTTTTAGCGTTACCTTCGGATGTTGGTAGTCTATGTGCCACATATTATCCACCTCAAATGTAGGTTGCGCGGACTCTCCGCCGTTTACTCGCATCTCCACTACGATAGTGCTGAATGGATTTACTGTATTGACGTTGTTCTTGTAGCGCAATTTGTAGGCGATAGATGTTGTGTTGGTGATGCTGTAACGCTGATATTTTACACCCTTTTTCTTGCTTGTGCCGGCATTCTGCACATCGAGCGAAGCGTTCAACAACGCCTCGAGCCACTTCTGCTCGCCCATCACGTCGCCACCCGAATAGACAAGAGTACGACGATCCAACATAGCCTCTTTGATAGCCTCCTCGGTACACTCCTTTGCCAATATTATGGTCATCGTACGGAAGCAACCCAAATCTTTCCACATACCCGATGTTGGGCGGTGAGTGTCGGTTGCGCCAATCATAATCAAATTCTCCTCCACGCAGCGACGAATCATTTTAGGGTAGAACTTTGTGCCATTGACAATCTCCACGCCGTCGAACAACTTCTCGGCATATACCTCCGCCTGCCACTCGCTCTTGTCGGTGGTATTACGACGATATCCGGGGTGGTTGTGGATGACGAGTCCGCCCTGCTTGTGAACATTGCGGAAGGTCTCCTTGGTGTCGATGTTGTATATCGCATTTACATCCTTCAAGAATAGAGCGTTGAAGTGTCCTTGGGTTTGAGGCTTACGCGAAATCTCGCTACCTTTAATAAGTAGGAGAGGGTAGCCCTCCTTATTTCGGCACTCCTCCGCCTCGGCAAATGTGGCGTTGTGGTTGCTACGAATACCCGGGTCGGTGCCATCCTTCATTAGGCGTACCGAGCCTGCGTGGTAGTACTTGTGAGGCTTGCCGTCGGGGTTATGCGGAGCAAGAGCCCTCAACATATACTTCTCGTAGTTGCGAGCCTCGAGGTGGTCGGTGATGGCAAGGATATCCAAACCATCGTACCACGCCTCACGCACACGCTGACGAGGTGTCATATCTCCATCCGAGTAGATGGTGTGAACGTGTAGGTCGGCTTTGTAGCAGTTGTAACCCTTAACCTCGGGCAGAATAATCTCGGTACGACGCTTTTGCTGCTCCGGCAGGGTGGAGTGAACATCAGGAATTTTATTCACTTTCTGCGCCTCGGCACCAAAAAAGCATAGACCGATAAGAGTCAATAGTGTAATGGATCGTTTCATAGATATAGATTATAAGATTATATTATTTACGTTTGCTATCAACTTCAATCTCGATGTGAGGGTGCTTGTAGTCGATGTGCCACATATTCTCGATGCGGAATTTCGGAGCCAACATCTTACCACTCTTGTCCTTACCAAACGAGACGGTTATTGTTTCGAAAGGCTCCAACACGTAGACGTTTTTGCCCTTACGAAGTTTGTAGGCAAAAGAGGTGGTGTTGGTTAATGTGTAGGTGCGCTCGCCTTTCTTTTTGTTCTCATTCACGAGTTGACAGTTAATTGATGCGTTGAGGAAGTCGCCGAGCAACTGCTCCTCGCCAATTACGCAACCACCCGAGTATACGAGGGTGCGACAATCGAGGATAGCCTCTTTGATGGCCTCCTCGGTACACTCCTTCGCAAAAATGAGAGTCATCGTGCGGAACACATCGCGCGAGCCAAAGCGATAGGTCGTAAAGCGATGCTCATCGGTGTTGCCAAACATAGCCAACTTCTCCTCGATGCAGCGACGCACCATACGAGGATAGAAGTTGTAGCCATTGGCCACCTCCACGCCTTTGATTAAACCCTCGCCATATACCATCTTATCCCACTCGCTCTTGTCGGTCGAGCCTTTTGGTCGTCCATAGGAAGGGTGGTTGTGAATAACGATGCCTCCTTGCTCGCGAACTTTACGGAACGACTCCTCCAAGTTGTAGCAGTAGAGCGAGTTCAGGTCCTTTACGAAGAGAGCGTTGTAGTGGCCCTTATCTTTGGTGTTACGACCAAACTCGCAACCTTTGATAAGCAGCAGATTGTATCCTGCCCATCTGTTCTCACTCACTGCCTCCTGATGAATGGCGTTGAAATCTGCCATAACTCCCGGGTCGATACCATCCTTCGGTTTCGAGTATGGCGCAGCCCAAAGACTCTTTTTGGGCTTACCATCCTCGCTGTACTTTGCAAGCACCTTCAATAGGTTCTTTTCGTTCTCGCGAGCCTCGTAGTGGTCGGTGATGGCGAGAATATCCAAACCATCACACCACGCCTCCATAACACGTCCTTTCGGACTTATACGAGCATCCGAGTACATTGTATGGGTGTGAAAATCGCCTTTGTAGATGTTGTAACCATTTACCTTTGGCAGAATAATCTCGGTACGCTCTGAACCAATATTCGGGCAAGTTTGCACCCTGTGAGGGACTTTGTCTTGCGCACTCTGTGCGGTCGAGGTCGAAATGCCAATACCCAGAATGGCAAAAATCAAAAGAAACGTTTTCATAGTAGTGTAGTTGGTTTTAAGTTGTCGTGTTTGAGTTAAAATATCATAGATATTTTCTTTGCCATATACAAAGATACAAAAAATGCCCGAAAGTTAAACACTTTCGAGCACTTTTTTTGAGAATTATACTCTCCTACCAGTTCAATATCTTGCGGAAATCGTAAGCCTCTGGGTTTGCTACGTACTGTTTTGCAGCCTCGTAGTCAGCCTCGGTTACGTAGTGCATTACGTTGTTGATAACCTGCTGAATCTTATCAGACTCGATATTTACAAGACGTGGCGGAATCTTTCCGGTTGTAGGGTCCTGCAAATCCTTCAAGTAGAGTGGCGAAACGAAACCATCCTGCGAGATGTAGACCATACAGCCGGTCTTACCCTCCGAGAATAGTTTGTAAACACCCATACCCAACTCCGAGCAGTATACCAAGTCGTAAGCGATAGGAGTCTGGCAACGAACCTCGTAACCAATCTCTACAGGGCGCGACTTAACCTTAATTTTCAACTCTTTAAGTTTAGCCTCCAACATCTCGTTGAAGATGTGAGCCTTCGATACCTTACCCAACTCTGGGTGACCGTGGTCGTCGTAAGTGAAGTGAACACCCGACTTTGCAATCTCCTCATCCGAAAGAGCGTGGAATACACCCTCCGAAATCATAGCAACACCATACTCAACGCCCATCAACTTACGCTTGATAATCGACGAAACAACCAAGTTTACAATCTTCTCAACTGTAATCTCGGTCTTGTTGAACATCTCCGGAATAACGATCATAGGGTAGTGGCAAGCCGAGCCAATACCGAATGCGAGGTGACCTGCCGAACGACCCATTGCAGCAACTACAAACCAGTTGGCCGAGGTGCGAGCGTCGTTGTATACGGCACGACCGATAACGGTACCACCCTCCTTTGCCGACTGGTAGCCGAAAGTTGGCGAACCTGCTGGAAGCGGAAGGTCGTTGTCGATAGTCTTTGGAACGTGGATGTTGGCGATAGGGTACTGCTTTGCCTCCAAGAACTTCGCAATGCGGTTAGCGGTAGAAGCAGTGTCGTCACCACCAACGGTTACGAGCAACTTAATGTTGTTCTCGGTGAAGAATGCGAGGTTAAAGTTGTTCTCGAAATCAGCATCGGTTGGCTTGAAACGGCTCATTGTGAGGTACGAACCACCCTGATTGAAGATGAAGTCCGACTTGAAGAAGTCCAAATCCTCGAAACGAGGGTTAGGATTGAACAAACCCGAATAACCGTGGTGCAAACCAATAACGCGGTAACCCTTTGCAAGGAAGGTCTTGGCAACGCTACCTACAACGGTGTTCATACCCGGTGCAGGACCGCCACCTGTCAGAATTGCAATAGCATCTTTCATAGTGTTTTTATGTTTTGAATTAGAAAAATAGCAAATTTCAGCACAAAGATAGCAAAATAAACTTAAAAACGGAGAACTTTCCGTCTAAAAGTTTTCCGTTTTTAAGTTTAACCTACTATTCGGTTTTGAGCAGTTCTTTGACTGTGCCGGCTGCTTCGTTCAGAAATTCGCCCACTTTGTTGGCAGCCTTGCCGGCGGTCTCCTTAATCATTACGGCGTTGATTTTGTAGTTGCAACTATCAATCGCTGCACGCTCGGCGTTGGTCATCTCCGGCTCGAACTCCTTTGCTCTCTCGCGCAACACTCGATACTGAATGCGCACCGAATCACGATCTGCCGAGTCGTAGTTGGGGTATTTCTCCGAAAACTCGGTGGTGAATTGCTTGTATTGCTTTACAAATCGCTCTGTCTTGGTGGCAAAAAATGGGAACATAGCCACCGTCATCAATGTTACTAAAAGTACTCGCATTGTCTATCTATTAAATTAAAAATTAAAACTCAATCGTTGCTTACTCCTCTCGAAACTCCAACTCTTGTTGAGGGTTGTTGTAGATGTTTACAATATGGAGTAGGCTCTTTACGGCACGGCGCACAGTGTAGGCCGTACCTCCCTTCGAGCCGTCGAAATAGGCGATAACAGCCGAGGAGTTGTCCACCAAATAGTTGTTGCGTGTGGCGTAGACGCTTGGCGAATAACGATTTGATAGGGTTATAGCCTCGTCGGCATCGCTTATTGTGCGGTCGAAAATTGCACGGTCGGGAGCGGGAAAATGTCGTTGCATACCATCGAAAGGCACTACTGCCACAACTCGCAACCCCTTTAACTCGTTGCGCAGCGAGAGTGCTACCTTGGCTGCTGCGAGGTCGAACCCCATAGCCATACCGCAGAGGAAAATGCGGTAGCCACGACCATACAACTCCCTAATCGCACTTTCCAATTCGTGATTGCGACTTCCATCGTAGGTGCGATGTCCCGTAAAACATACGGTTATCTCTCTCTCGTCGGCGATAATTTTAACCTTTTGTAGTGCAAATGTACGAAAAAAATTGTATATTTGTACTCACAATTTACACCTATAATATATTAAACTATGAAACGATTGATTCTTACTTTGGCATCGGTTGCTCTTGTTGCAACTACTGCTATGGCGCAGGCTGTTCATCAGCCAACAGTTGGTAAGACGGGTATTCGTCTTTACAATCAACCTCCTCACCGCACCGAGATTATCTTGCCGCAGGTGAAGGGCTACAACATCTACAAGGGCGATTTCCACGTTCATACCATCTATTCGGATGGCGAGGTTACTCCTCGTGAGCGTGTTCGCGAGGCTTGGTACGATGGTTTGGACATCATCGCTCTCACCGACCACCTCGAACTCCGTTCGTACGAGAAGTTTATGTTGAAGGCTCACGCTCCGTACAATCCTGATGGCAAGCCATACGAGTATATTCGTGGTGGTGCAGGCAACAAGAAGGATCATACCACTCCAATCTACTGCGACCTCGATGCTACTTACGAAGAGGCTCGCTCGTATGTCGAGAAGGAGGAGATTCCTATTATGGTTGTTCGTGGTACCGAGATTTGGCGTAACCCACGCACAGTAGGCGAGTACAACGCTTTCTTCTTGCAGGATATCACCGACGTTGCTAAACCGGATATTATCGAGAGTCTCAAAGAGGCTAAACGTCAGGGCGCAATCATTATCCACAACCACCCGGGTTGGCGTCGTAATACTATGGATAAGAGCGAGGAGCAAGTTAAGATTTACGAGCAGAAGTTGGTTGATGGTATCGAGGTTGTAAATGGCTCAACTCTCTATCCAAAGATGGTTGATCGTTGCGTTGACGAGAATCTAACAATCTTTGCCAACACCGACTGCCACCGTACATCGGCACAGTATTTCCCACGTGGTGGCGAGATTTTCCGCACTATGACCTTCATCTTGGCGAAGGATTGCACCGAGAAGGCTATTAAGGATGCGCTCTTGAAGCGTCGTACCATCGGCTACTCGCACAACCACCTTGTTGGCGAGCAGATGTGGCTCGAGGAGTTCCTCAATGCTGCTGTTGAGTGCAAGGTTATCGCCGTTAACGAGAAGAAGGGACACCGCGCATACCAACTCACAAACCACTGCTCGGTGCCATTTATCCTCCGTCGTGGCAAGACCATCTACACACTCAACCCATTCCAGTCGTTGCGTGTAAACTTCGGTAAGAACAAGGAGACAGGCAAGTACAACAACCCTACATTCCAAGTAGATAATATGTGGACCGTAGGCGACAAGCATCCAAAGATGGTTATCGAGATCGACAAATAAAAAGGCCACCGCTGCGATTAAGCCGAGTGCAAAGGCTGATTACAAAAATAATAGGCAACCTTTCGAGGTTGCCTGTTATTTTATTTCTGCCACTTCATTGTGAAGTTGCGTAGCCAATTTATTGCAAAGCGTGGTAACGCAGCGCAGATAGGGATAAATGCCTTACACCACCAATCGGGAACGATGCAACGTTTCTTGCGCCACAAAGCGTTCAAACCTCGGCGTGCGCAGAATGATGGGGTAGAGAGTGCGTGCCATTTCAAACCGATACCCTGCCACTTCTTGGTGAGTCCGTAGAGGTCGGTGGCAATGCCGGCAGGACAAACTGCCGTAACCCACACGTTCTTATATCGCATCTCTTTGGCGTATGCCACCGAGAACGATTTTAGATACGCCTTCGATGCGCTATACAACGCCAAACCGGGGAATGGCATCCACACCGAGAACGACGACATATTGAGGATGTAGCCACCACCACGCTCCGCCATATCGTTACCGAAGAGTTGGCACAAGAGTGTGTTTGTGATGTCGTGCAGTGTGATGGTGCGCACAATGCGCTCTGCAGGCGTAGTAGAGATGTCGCAGAACGAGAACATACCCGCATTGTTTATCAACACATCTACAACGTGTCCCTCCGCCTTACACCAATTAAAGAGCGTTTCGGCAGCATCGTTGGTAGCCAAGTCCATCGCCTTAACCACAACCTTTATGCCGTGAGTTGCCTCAATCTCTGCTGCTACGCTCTGCAATGCCTGCTCGGTGCGACAAACTATGATGAGGTTGTAGCCCAAAGCCGCCAACTGCTCGGCATATTGACGACCAATGCCCGTAGAGGCTCCTGTAACGAGGGCGAGTTTGCTGCCCTTCGGGATATTATGCTTCTTGCAACACATTGCTAGTCGATTTTTGCGAGTTCCTTCCAAACCTTATCAGGAATATGCTCCTGACAGTTGTGGCAGCACTGCATATCCTTCGAGTACATACGTGCAATGCAGTAGTCGCGGTGGTCGCAACCCGAGCGAGTTGTGATGTCGCCCTCCTTCATCTTATTTACAAAGGCTGGGTCGTTAATCAAACAACGAGCCATCTGTACCATCTCGAAACCGGCATCCAATACCTTCTCGATACCCTCACGCGATACGATACCGCCAACATATACGAGCGGTCCCTTCAACTCTGCGCGGAACTTCTTTGCATTCTCCAAGAAGAAGCACTCCTCGAACTTATAGTCCTTAATCATCCAGTGACCGAACAAGTCGACTACAATCTTCTGCAACCACTCGTTCCAGCCCATATAGTAACTCATAGTCTTTGTAGGGATGCGACCACGCATAACTGCCATAGGCGCACGCGATACGAAGCCCGACGAGAGTACGATACCGTTTACATTGAACTTCTCAATCTCCTTTGCAATCTCGATGCTCTCAGGAATCTGGATACCACTCTTGAATCCATCCTCCATATTGTGCTTAACGAGTACGGCAGTGCCGGTCTTTGCGGCAGCCTCCATAACCTCGTTCAAACACATCTTCATAAAGCGCATACGATTCTCCAACGAGCCACCAAACTCGTCGCGGCGACGGTTGGTCCAAGGCGAGAGGAATTGCGAAATGAGGTAGCCGTGACCTGCGTGAACCTCCACGCTATCGAAACCTGCCTCGTGCGCAAGCAATACTGCCTTACCGAAATCCTTTGCTGTCTGCTCAATCTCTTTGTGCGACATACGTCGGTGGAAGGTAGGGGAGTAGAGGTTGAAACCATTTGATGCCGATACAGGGAAACTTCCTGCCGTAGACCAGTGCGTCATATTTCCGCAGTGTCCAATCTGAATACCTGCGGCTGCACCCTCGGCGTGAATTGCGTCGGTGATATCTTTCAGAGGCTCCACAACCTCGTCGCGAAGCCACAACTGCGAGTTGAACGATACGCCACTGCGGTTGATTGAGGCGTAGGCGAGGGTGGTCATACCAACTCCTCCGCGTGCTACGCTAACGTGATAATCTTTCAGTTTCTGGGTTGGATTGAAATCCTTACCCATCGACTCGAACGCCGCCGAACGAATGGTACGGTTGCGAAGAGTTACGTTGTCATTGAGTTTGTAAGGGGTAAAGAGTTTCGACTCTTTGAGGTCCTTCTTCTCTGCCATATTTTTCTGCTTTTAGCCATTAGCCATTGGCCATTGGCTGTTTTTATTTTATAGTCTCAATTTAGTACAAGAACGGAATTATGCGTTTGCGGTTGAGTTTTGTGAACTCCTCGCCAAACTCGCTTTCGTAACGCTTGCGCAAATCGCCGGCACGAGGTGCGAGGTTTGCAAATGTCCACCACGCAAATACAACGCCTGCCACCGACCACGATGCAATAGCGTAGCCTACCCACTCCATAAACTCGCCAAAGTAGTTTGCCGACGACACATAGCGGAACATACCTCCGTATGGGATGTAGTGTTTTTTGTCGCCCGGCTTACGCAAATGGCGGATGATATAGTCGGAGTGGAGATTGGTGATGAAGCCAAACAACCATACGGCAACACCGATGTAGATATATGGCTTGCTGAACCAATCAGCGTAGTAGTCGGGGATATATGTTGGAACGATGTAGAACAACCAACCGCCCTGCATCAAAGCGTTGAGGGTGTTGAAGGTTGCGCCCATCAGCATAATCGAAACGGGCATCTTCGAATTTCCGCGCAGCAGTAGCGGGAAAATAAACGAACGCTGGAAGTAGTGAATCTGGATAATCGAGAACAGCACCATAGGGGCAATCTCGGTAGGCATACCCGCCTTCCACCACAATATCCACATCGCTACGAATACGGGTGCTTCCATCAATACCCAAGCGATTTTGTTCGGGATAGGGAAACCGAATTTAGGGTTGTAGAGATAGCCGTATCCCGCCTTTACAAAGTGTAGTGCGATGAATACAAATAACGCTATAACTGCCATTACGGCAAGAAAAGTGTTGTAGGTAGATAGTGTTATCATACTATATGTAGTGATTGCTAAAACTTCGCAAAGTTATAAATTTTTATTTATAAAACGCTATAATCGTCGGAAAAATAACACTTTTGGCTCTATAAGGAGCAGAATAAGCGTAAAACGGAAAGAGTGCAGAGTGCAGGGAACGGTGCAGTAGTAGAGAGTGGCACACGCCATAGAGGGCATTTATGCCGAGGCGAAGCAGTGAATACCGGAGGTCAATCTCCAACCTACTTTGAAACAAGGAGATTGCCACGGCTTGTGTCAAGCCTCGCAATGACAACACGCTTAAAGTAGGATAATTCCGAAATAAAAACATTTTCAATGCGCTAACATTGAAAATGTTTTTCGCTGTTAAATACGATGCACTCCTTTTCACTGCGCTAAACATTGAAAAGGTTTTTTCGCCGCAAGGCGAACCAAGTCCCTGCCATAGGCGGGGATTTAGGGGTGGGTAAAATATGATGCACTCCTTTTCACTGCGCTAAACATTGAAAAGTTTTTTCGCCGCAAGGCGAACCAAGTCCCTGCCATAGGCGGGGATTTAGGGGTGGGTCATATTCTATGCATTTCTTGTTCAATGCCCTAAACATTGAACAAGAAATGCATTATGTCGCCATCTTCTACGACATACTCTTTGCCTTCGATGCCTATCTTTCCTGCATCGCGGCAAGCCTTCTCCGAGCCAAGTGCAACGTAGTCGGCATACTTGATTACCTCGGCACGTATAAAGCCCTTCTCGAAGTCGGTGTGTATGACACCCGCAGCCTGTGGTGCCTTTGTTCCGCGTGAGTAGGTCCAAGCACGCGATTCGTCGGCTCCCGTAGTGAAGAAGGTTTCGAGGTTGAGCAAGCGGTAAGCCGCTTTGATTAAGCGATTTACGCCCGACTCCTCCAAGCCCATATCCTCCAAGAACATCTGTCGCTCCTCGTAGGTCTCCAACTCGGCAATATCCGCCTCGGTAGCCGCTGCTACGATAAGCATTTCGGCATTCTCGTTGGCGATTGCTGCCTTCACCGCCTCGGTGTGGGCATTGCCCGTTACGGCACTCGCCTCGTCTACGTTGCAGACGTAGAGTACAGGCTTGTCGGTCAATAGGTTAAGGTCGCTTACAACCTTCCGCTCCTCCTTGTCGAGTTCGAGTGTGCGAGCGCATAAACCCTGCTCCAAAACCTCCTTATAGCGAACGAGGATATCGTACTGACGCTTTGCTATTTTGTCGCCACCTGTTTGTGCCTGTTTTGCCACCTTTGCTATGCGGTTTTCGACCGTTTCGAGGTCTTTCAACTGCAACTCCGTATCGATGATTCCCTTATCGCGTACGGGATCTACGGTGCCGTCTACGTGGGTGATGTTGTCGTTGTCGAAGCAGCGCAATACGTGGATAATTGCATTGGTGTTGCGGATGTTGGCGAGGAACTTATTGCCGAGTCCTTCGCCTCGTGATGCACCCTTCACAAGTCCCGCAATATCAACGATTTCGATTGTTGTCGGGATAACTCTCTTTGGGTTGTCTATCTCTGCCAACTTTACGAGTCGCTCGTCGGGTACGGTGATGATGCCGACATTAGGCTCGATGGTGCAGAATGGGAAGTTTGCCGACTGCGCCTTTGCATTCGACAAGCAGTTGAAAAGTGTCGATTTGCCAACATTCGGCAAGCCGACTATGCCACATTGTAATGCCATAAGTTTCTATCTATATAGTTCGTTTAATATTTTCGCTAATCGTAAGCCTCCCGAGAGCAACTGCTTCTCGATTACAGGGGTGTAGTAGGTGATGTAATCGTAGTATAGTTTGCCTTTCTCGGGCGATACTTTGTATATCTCGGTGGCGATGGCGTGGCTCTGGTTGAGCCAATCTACCGCCTCGCCCTTTGCGAGTTCTTGCTTTTGTTGTTCGGTGCAGTAGCGGTTGAGTTGCTGCTCCCACTCGGTGTAACTCCACTTGTGGGCAGCCTCGACCAACTCCGTATCCCAGAGTTTGTGCAACTTGATATCTCGGTTGAAAAACTTGACAATCACGTTGTTGCCGCCTCTGTCGCTCAATCGGCCTGCGTGCATAGGGCAGTGGACATCGCCTACGAGGTGGATAAGCATTTTTAGTCGTGCGCTCTCCTGCTCGGCGGTGAGTTTCCCGCTCTTAATCTCGGCTATGCAGAGGTTTATGGCGGTTACCACATCGCCCTTCTCATTCTTGGGCATCGTTTCGTAGGTGTAGCCCTCGTCGACGTTGGCATAGTGCCACGTCTTGGTGTAACGATATTGGTCGGTGTAACTTGCGTTATCGAGCCAATTAGCGTAGTATACGAGCGAGTGGTTGTCCAACCTCTTTACCACCTTCTGATAGACCTCGGGTGCGAGGTTGCACTCTGCGATATACGCCACCACATCGTGCCCCTTCTGCCCCCAGCCAAACGATGGCAGGACAGTACATAGAGCGATAATTATTGTTAGAGCCTTTTTCATTTTTTTAATTGATAATTGATAATTCTGCATTTTGCATTTTGCATTTTGCATTTCTCTCGTTATTGGTTCATCGTAGCGAGGAACTCCTCGTTGGTGCGTGTGAGCGACATCTGCTTCTCAAGGAACTCCATAGCCTCCACCGGTGTCATCTCCGAGAGGTATTTGCGGAGTACCCACGTGCGCTGCATCATCTCGCGCGAGAGGAGCAAGTCCTCGCGTCGGGTACTCGATGCCACAACATCCACAGCAGGGTAGATGCGCTTGTTGGCGATGCGACGATCCAACTGCAACTCCATATTGCCTGTTCCCTTAAACTCCTCGAAAATAACCTCATCCATCTTTGAGCCTGTCTCGATAAGTGCTGTGGCGATAATGGTAAGTGAGCCCTTCTCCTCGGTGTTACGTGCTGCGCCAAAGAAACGCTTTGGTTTGTGGAGAGCGTTTGCATCGACACCTCCCGACAACACCTTACCCGAAGCGGGTTGCACCGAGTTGTAGGCACGAGCCAAGCGGGTTATCGAGTCCAAGAGAATCACTACATCGTGTCCGCACTCAACCATACGCTTTGCCTTCTCCAACACCATCTCGGCAACCTTAACGTGGCGTGATGCCTGCTCGTCGAAGGTAGACGATACGACTTCGGCTTTGACGTGGCGTGCCATCTCGGTAACCTCCTCTGGTCGCTCGTCGATGAGCAACACTATCATATATACCTCGGGGTGGTTGTCCGCTATGGCGTTGGCAAGACTCTGCAAAATCATCGTCTTACCGGTCTTTGGCTGTGCCACGATAAGCGCACGCTGACCTTTGCCGATAGGCGAGAATAGGTCTACAATGCGGTTGGTCATTGAGTTGTGTCCTGCACCCGTAAGGTTGAACTTCTTGCTTGGGAAGAGTGGGGTGAGGTACTCGAACTGCACTCTGTCGCGCACGAAGTGTGGCTCCAAGCCATTTACCTTCATCACTCGTACGAGAGGGAAGTATCGCTCGCCCTCCTTTGGTGGGCGAATAACGCCTGTTACAGTGTCGCCGGCCTTCAAACCAAAGAGTTTGATTTGCGATGGCGAGACGTAGATGTCGTCGGGCGAATTGAGGTAGTTGTAGTCTGCCGAGCGAAGGAAACCGTAGCCGTCGGGTATAATCTCCAACACGCCCTCGCCATAGACCTCCGCTTTGAAGTCATCCTTCGTAATCGGCTTCTCGACCACCTCCACAGCCTTTGGTGCTTCGGTTTTGTCTACTTCCGCAGCACTCTCCGTTGTGGTTGTGCCCTCTGTGGCTGTATTCTCAACGGTGGTATTCTCTGCGGTGGAAGAGTCTGCCTTCTGCTTTGGTTTGCGACCACGTCGTTTGGTTTCGGTTGCACTCGCCTCCTTAATCAGAGCAGGGCCGGTGTCGGCAACCTTACGCTCCTCTATAATCTTTTCTTTCTTAATCTCTACCTCCTCCTCACGCTCGGCAACGGCAGGGGTTACGCGATTTGTTTCAACCCTGATTGCGCTCAATCGGGTGCGTTTGCGACGTTGTGGTGTAGGGGTGTCGGTTGGTGTTGCAGACTCATTTGGTGCCTCGGTAGCCTCGCTCTTGGCAACTGCTACAATCTTTGCAACCAACTCCTTTTTAGATAATTTCTCGTCTGTGATGCCAAGCACTTTCGCAATTTCGCGCAACTCGGCAATGCTCTTGCTTTGGATAGCAATTAAATCCTCCATAAATGTAATTTTAGCGATTTGTCACCGGTCGAACGACCAATGGTTATACGGGCAGCATTTAAGCGACCTTAAATTTTGTAGTTTTTTTGTGCCTCAAATAACGATGCAAATATAGTGCTTTTATTGCAAACTCAAAACAAATTCCACCCTTTTTAGTTGCTTTTATCACTTATAAAACATAAATTTGCCTAAAATAATCAACATTATAGAGTATGAAAAAGGCTCTAACGATAATTATCGCCCTGTGCGCTGTGCTGCCATCGTATGGATGGGGTCGTTGGGCGCACTGTTTTATAACCTACACTGCAGACAAACACCTCGATGCCGAGGTGAAGACAAAGGTCGAGAGTTATCTTGGCTCGCCAATGATTGACCACTGCTGTTGGATGGACGAGATTCGTCGTCCTATTCGTCGCAAAAACCACCCCGACCACGCAAAGGCACAGGCGTGGCGATCTTCGTTGCGTTGGCACCATATGGTGGTCGATGAGAAGTTTCGTGTAAGCGACAAACGCTCTGCAATAGGCAGTGGCGATATGTTGCCGAACTTGGAGAAGTGCATTGAGAATTTGCGTAATCATCGCACAATGACCGACTCGGCTATGGTCGTGAATCTCAAATATGTTATCCATATGATGCAGGATATGCACTGTCCGTCGCACATCTACTACACCGAGTTTCCCGACTGCTTCGAGCCTACAACGCCAAAGGGCAGAAAACGCGACCAGATGCGTATCGTCTACGAGGGCGAGAAAACATCCTACCACGCCGTATGGGATGGCGAGTCGTTGCTCGTTCTCCATCCCGAGTTTGGCGAGGATTACGAGAAGTTCCGCAAAAAGATGGACAAATACTCGGCTCGTCAGCGTGCCAAGATTTGCAGTGGCACGTTGAATGATTGGGCTTCGGATGCGGGCAAGCGTTGTCGCCCCATCTACGATAAGATTCAACCCGGCGACCACATCGACAAGAAGTTCCTTATCGGCTATCGCAAAATCTCGGAGGGGCAGGCTATGCGCTCTGCCTATCGTCTGGCGCACATATTAAATACTACACTTAAATAATAAACTATGAAAAAGTTATTTCTGATTTTGGTTGCCTCGTCGCTCCTCTGCGTGCAGGAGAGTTATGCTTGGGGAGGTTGGGCTCATAAACTTATCGCCATAATTGCCGAATCGCACCTTACACCCGAGGCAAAGATGCAGACCGAGAAGTATCTCGGCTCGCCAATCTACGACCACGCAAGTTGGATGGATCAGGTGCCTGTATGGAAGAAGAATCACATCCCCGGATGGGAGCAGACCTCGTGGTGGCATATGTGTACCGTCGATAAAGTGGGTAAAAAGAGATTTGTTTTGAGCGACAAACGCGCCTCGTCGGGCGATGGCGATTTGTACCCGAACCTCGTGCAGTGTGTCGAGAATCTGAAAAACTACCGCAACCTTACCGACTCGGCTGTGATGGTAAATTTGAAGTGCGTGGTCCATATGGTGGGCGATATGCACTGTCCGTCGCACATTTTCTACACCGAGTTCGAGGATTGTTTTCCACGTAAAATCAATGGCAAGAAGTATCGTCGCCACGACCAGATGCGTGTCTACTACAACGGCAAAAAGACCACCAGCCATCGTGTGTGGGATGGATTGTCAATCAAGGAGATTTGGCCCGAGTATGGCTCGGACTATGCCAAGTTCCAGAAGGCACTCGACACAGCATCGCCACGCAAGCGTGCCAAGATGTGCAAAGGCACTTTCGAGGAGTGGGTGTTGCAGAATGCGAAGGATGTACGCTATATCTACGACGACATTACGCCCAACTGCAAGTTGGACCGTCAGTATCTGCTCGACAATCAGAAACTCTCGAAACAGCAGTGCCTGCGAGCCTCCTATCGCTTGGCACATATCCTGAACGAATGCTTTAAGTAGTGATAGGAGTTAATAGTTAGGAGTTGAAGCCTAACTCCTTTTTTTACTTCTCCTCGATGCTTACTATCGAAATGGAGTGCGATACGGGTGCTATTTTGCGTAGCATAGCCAACCCTCCGCAGTACTTCTCGGTGGCAAGTCGTATGGCGTGCGACACCTTCGATTGTTCGTCAATGTGTTTACATTCAGCGTTGTAGGCGATTGAGAACGACACGAATTGACTCTTGCCCTCCACCTTCTCGGTGTCGAGTTCGCCCGACATCTCGATTTCGAGTTTCTGCAACTCTACACGCTCCTTCGAAGCGATAGATTGCGTGGTAAGACCTGCGCATAGTGCAGTAGAGTAGAGCAACAACTCCTTCGGGTTGAGTTTGCTCAATTCGTGTGGTTTGGCGATGGCAAACTTGCCATTTCCAACAGCGTGGATAGTGATAGATTGAAGCATACTATTTATATATTAGTGTTACACCACACTCCTATACAAATAGTATGCAACTTAATTGATAATTGATAATTGGTTCTCTTTTCTACTTGATTGGCTCCAATGTAATCTCTGTCGGCTCAAAGGTATAGACATAGTTTACCTTCGGCGTGTCGCCACTCTTTTGCTCTATTGGTACTGCAATGCACTCGCCACTGCCCGCGCCACTGCGAGTTGAAGGCACGGTTACAGACTGCACCAAGTCGTAGGTTACCCAGCCATCTCCCGAGCCAGTAAGTCGTACAGTCTTGTCGGCAATAATCTCGGTCGTGCCGTCGTTCAACAAACCTCTAAATTGATCGTAGAGCGGACCAACAAACTGATTACCAAATGTAAAAACGGCCTGGTGTTTGTCGTTTGATCGTTCGCCGTATTCATATACCGTATTCGATTTGCCCGGATTATTCCAACTACTACCAATCAGATAGGAGTATATTTCCCTAAAAAATATCGCTCCACTAACGCTGAAATAGACTGTGTATTCAGAGCGTGACCTATATTGGTCGTAGTATTCGCAACTATCGCGTACCACTTTGGTCATCGTTATGCTCGGTATTAGGGTGAGCGATAAAACATTGGTGGAGTAGGTCGCTAACTCCACGCCTATGCCATCGCGCGACCTTATGACGATATTCAAATTGTTAAATACCAACTGACCTTTGGCATAATCTACTTGGTCGAAATCGTCGATGTAGATGTCGAAGGCGCAAATATAGGTGTCGTCCAAATTTTCGGACACCGTAAAATAGTGCTCCTTAAACTTGCCTACATCCGCCAATATCTCGTAACCGTAGTTCTTGTCGAGGGTGATAGTTGTGCGCAACTCTATACGGTCGTGTCCTACGAATGTTAACGAGAATTTTACATCCTCAATTACGGGTTTGTTCTGGTAAAAATCGGGCGTAAGGTCCTCGCACGATAGCAACGACATCGAAACTACGCATACCATTATGTAAATAACTAATCTTTTCATACTCTCCCTCCTTTTAGAAACAAACACCAACACTAACATTGCCTGCGAAGCCAATCTTTGGCGTATAGATGCTACCCACAGCAACATTAAACCACTTCATTTTCCACATCAAGCCCATATCGATAGCCACTTTGGGCGCACTCATATCCGAAATGTAGTAAATATCGCCCGATATGGCATCTCCATAGTACACCTTTCGCCACGATGTGCCCACACCTGCATAGAGGTGGAGTGGGCAAGCCATACGCACCAGCACACCCGCCGTCAGAGCGTTATAGCGTGAGCGTACCGGTGTGTCGTAGTAGCGTATTGCGCCAAAGCAACCATCGGTAGAGTTGATAATATCGTCCGAAGAGGTTTTTATACTCTCCATATCGCCGCCAAATACGCCTTTGGCGTAGCCGCCAATCACTTTGTTGCTGCCCCAACCGACCATAAAACCGTAGGCAAGGTTACCCGGCTCTTTGATTGTAGGCATAGCGATACTAAACGAAGCAAACCAACGCCCTTTGCGAGGGTCCCGCTCCGCCTTTTTCTTTTCGCGTGCCTCCTTCTTGGCAGCGGATACTTCTGCCTTTTCAGCCTTCTTGTCCTCTTTGAGTCGGAATAGAATTATCGAGCCGTCGATCTCGACCTCCATATCGGCATAGCCCGGATGCGAAGCCTTTATGCGACGGCAGTAGGGCGTAACTCTCAACTCGAAGGCACCGCCCTGCGTCGATACAGTTGCAGCCTCCTCGTCGATAGCCTGAATCAGCACTCCCACCAAAGCCCTATCGTTGGCATCACGCACAAAGCCTTTGATAACTACGGTGTTGCTTTGTGCCGTTGCCACGAGGGCGAAGAGAACGAATAGAAATGTAGTAAAAACTCTTCTCATAACATTACTCTTTTATTGAGAATTTTGCATTCTTTTATGAGAAGGTCAATTTGTGTGGGTTAGTTTGCCCCGAGGGGCGAGGGAAATAGGGCAGGAGCAGCCTCCTGCCCTATGATATTAGTAGGTGCGGAGTTGGAATACAATCTTATTGCAATACAACTCGCCCTCGTGCAAGAGGATAGATGGGAACTGCGGCTGGTTGATAGCATCGGGATGTACCTGACACTCAATAGCCACACCCGCGTAGTCCTCGTAGCGTGAACCCGACTTTGTGATAGGGCAGCCACCCGACAACCAGTTGCCGGTGTAGACCATACAACCCGGTTGCGACGACAGCACCTTAACCAAACGACCGGTCTTCTCGCAACGCAACTCGCCAACCTCGCCGAGGATGTTCTTTTGCCAGCCATCCACCACGAAGTAGTGGTCGTGACCTCTAAACAAATCGATGTGGTTGAAAATCGAGCCTATATCTTTGCCCAAACGATTCCAGTCGGTAAAGTCTTGTGCCGAACCCTTCATTGGCAGCAACTTGCCCGTAGGAATCTGCACCTCGTTAGCCTCCAACACGTACGAAGCGTTCAACTTCAACTCGTGGTCGAAAATGCTCTCTCCACTCGCCTCGCCCGCCAAGTTCCAGTAGACGTGGTTGGTGAGGTTTACAGGTGTTGTGCCGTCGCTCTTTGCGAGGTAGGTGATTTCGAGGTTGTTCTCGTCGTCGAAGTCGTATATTGCCTCTACGGTCAATTCGTGCGGATAGCCCTGATCGCCATCCTCCGAAACGAGCGAGAATACTACGCGATTGGTCTCAACGCGCGACTCCCACAAGCGGTTGGCATAACCCTTTGTTCCGCCGTGAAGGTGGTTAGGGCCATTATTCACTTCAAGGCGATACTCCACGCCCTCTACCGTCATCTTGCCACCTGCAATGCGGTTTGCCACACGACCTACGCTCTTGCCACTTGCAGCACCATCGCCAAAGTAACTCATCGGGTCACGATAGCCGAGTACTACGTCGTCTATCTTGCCGTTGCGGTCGGCATACTTCACCGACACGATAGCGGCACCCACGTTTGTGAGTTGCACCTCGCTACCAAGCGCATTTTTCAGCGTGTAGATGATTATCGCTTCGCCCTCCGGGGTTGCACCCCATACATTCTGTTCTATTGTCATATTAGTAGTTTTTTTGATTTTATTCGAGTGGCTTAACATTTGCCAAGAGGTAGTCGATACGTTTGAGGCACTCCTGCTTGCCGATGAACGACGTTACATCGTACATACCCGGACCTTTGCCTGCGCCCACCAATGCCAAACGCAAAGTGTTCATAATCTGCCCCATACCGTACTCCTTCTCGGTAATCCAAGCGTGAACAATCTGCTCGGTATTCTCCAACGAGAAATCCTCAATCGAAGCCAACACCTCGCGCAACTCCGCCAAGCGAGCAGGGTTGTCGCCCTTCCAATACTTCTTCAACTGCTTCTCCTCGTACTCGGTAGGAGCAACGAAAAAGTAGGATGTCAAATCCCACAAATCGCTCACGAATGTGGCACGCTCCTTCATAATGAATGCAGCCTTACCTGCCACCTCGTCCGATACCTCGATGCCGTGCTCACGCAAGATAGGCTGATAAACAGCACTCAACTCCTCGGCTGTTTTGCGGTGCATATATTGCGCATTAAACCACTTCGCCTTATCGGGTTGGAAGCGTGCGCCCGCCTTCGATACTCGCTCCAACGAGAAGGCATCGACCAACTCCTGCATCGAGAATATCTCCTGCTCGGTACCCGGATTCCAGCCGAGCAACGCCAACATATTTATAAACGCCTCGGCAAAGTAGCCATCCTCACGATAGCCACGAGCCGTCTCGCCCGTAGTTGGCGATACCCAATGGAGTGGGAATACAGGGAAACCCATCTTGTCGCCATCACGCTTCGACAACTTGCCACCACCGGTAGGCTTCAACAGCAACGGAAGGTGTGCAAACTCGGGTTGAGTGTCGGTCCAGCCGAATGCCTTATACAACAGATAGTGCAGAGGCAACGACGGCAACCACTCCTCGCCACGAATAACGTGCGAAATCTCCATCAAATGGTCGTCTACGATGTTTGCCAAGTGGTAGGTAGGCAGTGCATCTACCGACTTATAAAGCACCTTGTCGTCGAGTGTCGAGGTGTTTACCTCCACATCGCCGCGAATCAAATCGTGCATCTTCACAACCTCGTTCTCGGGCATTTTGAAGCGGATAACCCACACGTCGCCACGAGCAATGCGCTCCTCGACCTCCTCCTTCGCAAGCGAGAGCGATGTTGGCAGGGTAGTGCGCACCTTATAGTTGTAGGCAAATGTCTCGCCACGGCTCTCGTACTCTTTGCGCAGAGCATCCAACTCCTCGGCACTATCAAAAGCGTAGTATGCCCAACCAGCCTCTACCAACTGCGTAGCATACTTCAAATACAACTCGCGACGCTCACTCTGACGATATGGAGCGTGAGGGCCGCCAACGCCGACACCCTCGTCAATCTCGATGCCGCACCATTTGAGCGACTCGATAATATAATCCTCTGCACCCGGTACGAAACGCTGCGAGTCGGTATCCTCGATGCGCAGAATCATCTTACCGCCATTGCGACGTGCAAAGAGGTAGTTGTAGAGTGCAGTACGCACACCGCCGATGTGAAGAGGTCCGGTAGGACTTGGCGCAAAGCGTACTCTAACTTCTCTGTTCATTCAAAAATAGATGTTAAGAATTAAAAAAAATTAGCATAGGGGCAATAGGATACTCTGCACCCTATAACCCCTAATGCTTACACTGCTATTACTCCCACAAGTTGCGAGGATATACACCCTCCTCGATCAACTTCTCGATCTTGGCTACCAACATAGGCTTATCCTCCTTGTAGGTTACGCCAAACCACTGTGCGGTGGTCGAGAGAACCTTCAAACGAGCATCGCCCGAAGCCACCAACTTATTAACCATCAACGGAATGAAGAACTCCGCTTTGAGGTTGGTCTTAACGTCGTCGGAAGCGAGGAACTCCTTGAAACCCTCTGCCGAGTGGGCAAAGTAGTCAGGAGTGAAACCAAAGAAGTTCATCGAAACAGGAGTATTCTCCTCGAGTGGCTGGTCGTCGCCCAAGTCGTGGAATACGATAGTACCCTCGGCGTTGCGCTCAATCTTTGTGCGCTCCACCATCGAGGTCAAGAAGCGGTTTTCGTCAACTGTGCAGACACCGCGCGATACGGTACCATTGTCCGACAAAGTCTTATTAACCTCGTAGCCAATCATAGCGTACTCGCCCTTTGCACCGTCCAACTGCGAGAGATACTCGCCCATTACGCGGTAAGCGTCGGTGCCATAGAAGTCGTCCGAGTTGATAACTGCAAATGGCTCATTGATAGCCGTTGCACCCATCATTACAGCGTGGTTAGTACCCCAAGGCTTCTCTCGGCCTTCAGGTACCGAGAAACCCTCTGGCAAGTAGTCCAACTCTTGGAATACGAAATCAACCTCGATGCGACCACCGAAACGCTCCGGTGCAAACATCTCCTTAAACTCCTTCTCGAAAGAGTGGCGGATAACAAATACCACCTTACCAAAACCGGCGCGAATAGCGTCATAAATCGAGTAGTCAATAATTGCCTCGCCGTTAGGACCTACTCCGTCCATCTGCTTCAACGAGCCATAGCGCGAGCCCATACCTGCGGCAAGCACCAAAAGTGTAGGTTTTACCATAATCTTATAGTTTGTTAAAATGTGTTGATATTCGTGTTGAGTATAAAATACTCACAAAGATAAATCTTTTTCGCCAAATCGCAAAATAAATGGTGCTAAAAAATAGGAGTCGGGAAATTTATCCCAACTCCTAACTCGGAACGCCGATACTCCTATTTTGCGTGGAGTTCCACCTCGGCAATAACGTTACCCATAGCATCCTTCGCCACAGCGGTGATTGTTGCATCGGGGTCTGCCGGAACATATCTCCAAATGTGGTAACTGCGCTTTGGTCGCTGCCAATTAGCCTTGTAAAGACGCTGTCCCTCTGGGAGTTCGCCGGCCTCACTCTTGGCGTATGTCGCCCAATACCAATCACGGAAATGGAGGTCGAAACAACGTTTTGTGGTCTTGCCCTTACCGCCTGTACTCTCGGTAAATTTGCAGGTGTACGCTCCCCAGAAATTGACCAAAACGGCAGGCTTTTCGTTCTCGGTAATCTCCACAACTTCGAGTTCTCGCTTCTGCTTGATGCCTGTGTGTTCGGTGATAGGGTAGTCCCACTTGTGGTTGCGGTTGTCGTAAACACGATATTTCATACCTTTATTTGTACCGTAAGGGGCAATCGTGCGAGTGAATTTGCCATTCTGGAAGGTGTAGTCGGTGATTGCCGCAGGCGAACCCTCGCAGTTGGTGTAGGTGTACCACGCAGTACCGGCAGCCGACGGATGGTAGAACTGATAGAGTTTCTTATCGTTCCAACTCTTTTTGAATACGGTGTGGTCGGAGTGGTGGTGGCCGATGAGAGCCAAAACCTCATACCCTTTGAAGTAGTCGAGCATCTTCTCCAAATCCATCTGCTGCTTCTTGCCCGAATAGCCAAACAAACCGCAGTGTGCCAACACTACAATGCGGTCTACTTTGCTCCTGTCGAGAGCCGCAATATCTTGTGCAAGCCAATTATGTTGGTAGTTGTCAAGACGATACCAATAACCCTTTGTCGCATTAGGATCGGAGGTTGGACCTGAATCCTTTGTGATGACGAAGGTGTTATCAACCACTACATAATGCTCGCGACCGATGTTGAACGAGTAGTATTCAGGTCCCAAATCGCGATGGTAGTCCGCACGCGAGAGATAGACTGTCTCGTCGTTGAATACCTCGCCCTTCGGAGCGTGGTTGTGATCGTGGTTACCGACTGCATTGAATACAGGGAAATCTACATCGGTATCTCTCATATAGTCACCGAGCGAGTATCCGCCCTTACGTCCCTTCCAATTAGGGCGTGAACTTGTTTGTGTCATATCGCCCAACGCTACCATATAGACGGGGTGTTTGAGGCTTGCGGCATACTCTCTCATAAATGGCACAACCTCGTTCTTGTATTTCTCGGTGCCACGATGGTCGGAGCGTTTGGAGTAAACGTCTGTGATGTGGTGGTCGGCAAGAGTCAAAATCGAGTATACCGATTGGTCTACCTTTGTGAGTTTGAAGTCGAACGACTGCTTCTTTTTGCTCGGGTCTACTCGCTTGTAGAACTGCGGAGCATTTCCTATGCGCTCTACCTCATATCCCGAAGGGATAGAGATATGCACAAACTGACAATGAGGGTCCTTAACCTTTGTAGGTAGTGCATACATACCTTTGGCGTTGGTCTTTGTCATATTCACGCCATCGGTAACTACCACACCCTCGACTCCTTTGCCGTCGCAGGTAACAGTTCCTGTAATGCTTTTTTTGGCTGCTGTGGCAGGCAAAATGCCGACGCACAACACTGCTACAATAGCAATAAGTAAGTTTTTGATTCTCATAATAGATGAATGTGTTGAGTTTATTTCAACACAAAGTTAGTAAAAATGTTCGAAAAAACAAACATAAGTAATTTTGTTATTTATATGAGGTAATAATTTGAAAATTATTTGTACCTTTACCGAGTTAAATAGAATTTTGATTAAATGGGAGTTTTCAAAAGCATAAATTCGTGGTTTGGCAACATCACCCGTAAGCGTCATTTCTCGGTCGAGAACAATGGTGAGGAGCGTTGGCACGCCGACCTCTCGCCCGTAATGTTTACAACCATCGCCATCGCCATCATCACACTCATATTCGGTGTGCTGTTGTTGCTTGTAGCGTACACTCCGCTCTTGGATATTATGCCCGGCTACCGTACTCACGCAGGTCGCTCGCGCGAGATGCTTATGCGCAACATCGTGCGTTTGGATTCGTTAGAGCGCAAGATGAACGATTTGCTTATGTACAACGAGAGCCGCATACTCGTTGTGAGTGGCAAAACCCCAATCACGCAGTCGGCAAAGAGCGACTCTCTGCATCGCAATAAGGGCTATGTAGCCCCTTCGTCGGCAGACTCGCTCCTCCGCCACAAGATAGAGAACGATGCCCAATATCGCCTCAATAAGGCTAAAAGCAACGCTATAATCGACAATACATTGAACGCCATTGCTCCGATGTATGGAATTATCTCCGAGCGTTTCAACTCGAAGAGTCTGCTTGGTGTGCGTATAAATGGTACGAAGGATGCGCAGGTGTTGGCAGTGGCAGACGGTGTGGTGGTGTCGAGCGAATGGTCGCCATCGGCAGGGTATAGTATGGTTGTGCAGCATAAGGATAACTATCTGTCGCTCTATCGCAATCTCTCGGTGTCGTTTGTGCAGAGGGGTAGTCGTGTGCAGGGCGGACAAACCATAGGCTATGCGGGTGGCAACGACGACAAGTCGATGCTCGAATTTGAACTTTGGCGCGAAGGTAGGGCGGTAAACCCCGAACTCTACATCCTCTTTTAATGCGCCACGCTAAACTGAATCAAATGATGAAACAACGTCTTTCAATACTCGGCTCAACCGGCTCTATCGGAGTTCAAACTCTCGATATTGTGCGTGAAAACCCCGATATGTTCGAGGTGGTGTCGCTCACAGCCAATCGTAATTGGCAACGCCTTGCCGAGCAGGCTATAGCCTTCGATGTGGATACGGTGGTCATTGGCGATGAAAACTACTACGAGCCACTTCGCAAAGCGTTGGAGCCATATCCGATAAAGGTCTTTGCGGGCGACGATTCGATTGCAGCGGTTGCCTCGGCAGACAACTGCGACGTGGTGGTAAATGCTCTGGTGGGCTACTCGGGGTTGCTCCCTACGGCACGAGCCATAAAAGCGCATAAGCGCATAGCCCTCGCCAACAAGGAGACATTGGTTGTGGGAGGTGTTACGATTATGCCTATGGCTATCGAAAACAAAGTGCCAATTCTGCCTATCGACTCCGAGCATTCAGCAATATTTCAGTGCCTGATAGGCGAAAATTCGCCACTACGACGACTCATAATTACTTGCAGCGGAGGAGCGTTGCGCAATATCCCGAAGGAGAAGTTGGCGGAGGTAACAGCCGAACAAGCACTTTGTCACCCTCGCTGGAATATGGGTGCAAAGATTACAATCGATTCGGCTACGCTCGTGAATAAGGGCTTCGAGGTTATCGAGGCTCATTGGCTATTTGGCACCCCCGCCGAAAAGATTGATGTTGTGGTGCATCCCGAATCTATTATTCACTCGATGGTGGAGTTCGAGGATGGCTCGGTTAAGGCGCAGATGGGCGAGCCGGATATGCGTATGCCAATAAGTTTGGCATTGATGTATCCATATCGTGCGGTGCGTAATGTTGCGCCGTTCGACTTCGTGAAAAATTCGTCACTCACGTTCCACGAGGTCGATAATGAGCGTTTTCCGGCACTTGGCATAGCCTACGACTGCTTGCGTCGTGGAGGCTCTTCGGCTGCCACTATGAATGGTGCAAACGAGGTTGCCGTAGAGGCATTCCTAAAAGGTAGATGTCGCTACAACGATATCGTCGGTACTATCGACTACGCACTCTCGAAGGCTCAATTTGTGGCACAACCCCAACTCTCGGAGTATGCCGAAATTGATGCCGAGTCGAGATGTTTGGCACGCGAGTTTTTGAAACTTTAATCCCCGCTACAAGATGCAGATAAAGAGGGATGAACTGATATTTAAGAGTGTCTACTACACGATAACTGCCGCCATATTTGTGGTGCTGGTCTTTGCGTTGCGCTATGCCTATAAGGCTATTCCGATACACGTAGCGTGGTGGATTCTTCTCTATCTGCTTTGTGCGGTGGCACTGTTCTACGCTGTGAAGTATGTTGTGTCGCGGAAACGAGGCATACACATATTCTTGGCTCACACTACTTTGTTGCAGTTGCTGCCTCTTGGTTTGGCTATTGCCATATTCTGCGCTGTGCCACGACTATCCTCACACTTTGTGGCTAATGTCGATGTTGTAGACAACTTCAAGCCTATTGATGGTAAGGTATCGACCTACGAACGGGCATTCAACGATATGCAGAGTGTGCAGAAAAGTGCAGCCGAGGCGAATGGACTTCCTCCGTTCGAGTCGCGTGCAGTAATCGAGGCGCAATACAACCAACTGCGCAGGGACGATAAGTTGGTGAAGATTGAAACCAACTCGAAGTATGTGGTGCGCCCATTGTCGCACTCGGCACCCTATGTAGTGCCAAAGGTCGAGCGGTTGCTCAACGATATAGCCGATAGATTTCAGCAAAAGACGCAGTCGAAGGTGCAGTTTATGGTTACGAGTGTACTCCGCACCGAGGAGGATGTCAAAAAGTTGCAACGTGTGAACGGCAACGCCTCCACCACGTCGTGCCACTGCAACGCCACAACTGTCGATATCTCGTATGTGCGCTTCGAGCAAGACCCATTGCGCCCACGCAATGTATATCAGTTGCGTTTGGCGTTGGCAAAAAGCATTCACGAACTCCGTAATGAGGGACGCTGCTACGTTAAACGCGAGAAAAAACAATATTGCTACCATATTACCGTTAGGTAGTTGGCAAACGAACAAAAACAAAACTATATGGATATCTTAATTAAAGTATTGCAATTCTTTATGAGTCTGACCATCTTGGTGGCGATTCACGAGTTTGGACACTTCATTGTGGCACGACTATTCAAAATCAGGGTAGAGAAGTTCTACATCTTTTTCGATGCGGGCTTTGCGCTCTGGAAGAAGAAGTGGGGCGACACAGAGTATGGCTTGGGCTGGTTGCCACTCGGAGGCTACTGCAAAATTGCAGGTATGGTAGACGAGAGTATGGATACGGAGCAGTTGGCACAAGCACCGCAGCCGTGGGAGTACCGCGCAAAACCGGCGTGGCAACGCTTCCTCGTTTTGGCGGCAGGCGTTACGATGAATGTCATTTTGGCATTCTTTATCTACTGCGGCATTAGTTTCTCGTATGGCAAGAAGTATGTCGCCAACGAGGATATGATTTATGGCTATGAGTTTAGCCAGAGTGCCGAGCAGTTGGGCTTTCAGGATGGCGACCGCATAGTTGCTATCGGTGGCGATAAGATTGTGGATGCGGCATCTATCCGCTCAAAGATTTTTCTGGCGAAGGAGGAGTGCGAGGTTGAGGTTATTCGTGGCGGCGAGGCTCACACCTTCACCCTCAATAATGAGGTGCTTAACGCTATCCGCAACGATGGAAAACTCGAAACCGAGTACCTCTGCGAGCCGTTGATGCCGTTTGTGGTCGATAGCATCCGCTTGGCTACTGCTGCCGAGGCCGGTTTGCAGAAGGGCGACCATATCGTAGGCCTTAATGGCGAGGAGTTGCGCTACATAAACTATTTCTTGCCTAAATTCAAAGAGTTGAAGGGCAAGAGTGTTGAGTTGCAGGTGTTGCGTGGCGAGGAGCCTTTGACCATAAATGTGGCACTCAACGAGAATGGCGAGTTGGGCGTTGTTACAGCACCATTCTTTGAGGTTCGCAGCGAGAAATATGGCTTTTTCGAGTCTATCCCTGCGGGTGCGCGTTTGACTGCTCGCACCATCAAAAACTATTGGGATCAGTTGGTGCTTATCGTAAAACCCGACAACGGACTCTACAAGCAGGTTGGCGGTTTTATCTCTATCGGCAACATATTCCCTTCGGAGTGGAATTGGCATCAGTTCTGGTCGATGACGGCATTCCTCTCGATTATTCTCGCCATAATGAACATTATCCCTATCCCGGGACTCGATGGCGGACATATGATGTTCACCTTCTGGGAGATGATTACGGGCCGCAAAGTTAGCGATAAGGTCTTGGAGATTGCGCAGTATATCGGTATGGCGTTGATTTTGGCACTTGTCCTCTTTGCCAACGGAAATGATATTTATAGGTTGTTCCAATAGTTTGCAGAATGCAGAATGCAGAATGCAAAATGCAGAGTTAAAAGTTAAATACTCCGTCATTGCGAGGCTTGGCACAAGCCGTGGCAATCTCCCTTACATCGGCTTTTAGCCATTAGCCATTGGCTTTTTCGTGAGATTAAAGAATTTAGGGAGTTTAGCGAATGCTATTCTCCCTATTCTCCCTATACTCCCTATACTCATTAAACTCCCTAAACTCCCTAAACTCCCTACACTTCCTACTGCCGGGTATCGTTTTCGATACCTGCGTTTGCGTGGAGTGTGCTTCTTCTGTGTGCCGGGTATCGTCGATACCCGTGTTTGCGTGGAGTGCGTTCCTCTTGTGTCGTGGGTATCGTTTTCGATACCTGTGTTTGTGTGGGTGCGTTCTTCTTGTGGGGTGGGTATCGTTTTCGATACCTATGACTGCGTGTGGGGGTGTTCTCTCTTGTCTGCTGGGTATCGTTTTCGATACCTGCGTTTGCGTGGAGTACGCTCCTCTTGTGTGCTGGGTATCGAAAACGATACCTATTGCATAGGAGGGTTGCTATCTTTGATAATTTGGTCGAATAGGTGCTCCAATTCTGCTGCTAATCGCCAATCATCACCGATATGCATCTCTATACCTTCACGATTGATACCTTTCAGATTTATCAACAAAGTATAGTCGTGAACGAGAGTATCATTGTTTTGCACTAGGTGTACCGATGAATGTTTTTGTGCCGATGCTCCTCCTATAATAGCACCCGTCTTACCTCCCCAAAAATCGCCGGCCAAACTACTAATTACAACATCTTTTGCATCTGCTGATGTTGTTATACTTCCGCTAATATCGCCTTTGGTAATTTGGCAATTATCTACTAATTTATATGATGCAATATCAGCAAAAGGAAATGCGATATCGTTTATATATATGACTTTATGATTAACAAATAGTGCAAAATAGCCATAATCGGTCAAGTCGTTAGGGCGTATCACTCTGTCAGGTGCTCCGTGCTTCTCTGTCAAGAGATTTAGCGCATTATCTATCTTTGACTGTGTAGATTCAATTTTTTGTTGTTCTCTTTTTTGAGCATTCTCCTCATAGGCTTCTTGTTGCCTTTGCTGATCTTTCTCTGTGCTATTTTTCGCGACAACAATCAATATTACTACCACCGCAATAATTCCGATAAACCCCAATATAACGGCAATGTTCTCTACAATTAGAGCAAGCATAACGACAAAAACAACGAAAGATGTTATGCTACCAGAAACACTTGTTCTCATAGTTTATTTTGTTGCCACTTTCATGTATTTATCATATAGACACTCGTCGCCTTTGGGATTTTCGTTCCTGCCTTTATAATACTCAATGGTCGTCTTGTATGACTTTAAGGCAATTAACAATCCTTCTTTACCATATTCTTCATATATTTGCTTTAAATAGCATTCACGCAATCCTTGCGGGATTTGTCCTCCGTGCATAGGTTCTCCCTCTCTCATTTTACGATATGCCTGCAAATAGTAGCCTTTAAAGGAGCGATACGGTATGTTGTGTTTATTAAACAACCTCTCCGCAGCTTCATCTGCAGTAATTTTATTCAAGTATACATCTTTGGCTGTTAAATAAATGTCGTTAAATTTTTCAGTATTAGAATTTGCTTTCATCATGGGTGTAATTTTATATTTTAGTAAGGACTGCTCCACAAATTTAGAAATTATTTTCGAGAGTTGCGGAATTGTGCGCAAAATTTTTTAATTTTGCAGAAAGAAAAGTGGCGCAGAGAATAATGGCATTCGGGCGACGCCCTTAATGGCATTGGAATGGCAGCGCAGTCTAATGACTGCTTAATGGCAGGCGCACAAGGTTTTCACAAAATTTTTGTCATTAAATGCCATTCAGCGAACAAAGTGAGCGATTGCCATTCAGTGAGCATTGCGAGCGAATGTCATTAAATCAAAAAAAGTTTTCCATTTTCCGTTTTCCGTTTTCCGTTTTTTGCTAACTTTGCAAAAGTAAAAGTGCCAATGGCTAATGGCTAACGGCAAAAAGCAAAAGATTATGGCAGAGGCAAAGAAAGCATACGTTTGTCGTGAGTGTGGTTACGATGCGCCGAAGTGGCTCGGAAAGTGCCCCGCTTGCGGAAAGTGGGATACATTCGATGAACTTGTAGTGGCAAAGAAGGGTAGTTCGGTTGCCGCAGCAGTTACGTCGTCGGCAGTACCGAAAGCAAAGCCGCAGAAGGTGCAAGATATCAAAACAGGCGAAACCAAGCGCATAGACGTAGGTCAGAGCGAGGTCAATCGTGTGTTGGGTGGCGGTTTGGTGCCTGGCTCGATTATCCTCGTAGGCGGCGAGCCGGGTATCGGAAAATCGACACTCGCCCTGCAACTCGCATTGGCGGACAATGGCTTGCGCACGCTCTATGTGTCGGGCGAGGAGTCGGCAGAGCAGATTAAGATGCGTGCCGAGCGACTCGGCATCCACAACGATGAGTGTGTGGTCTACACCGAAACGCTACTCGAAAATATCATTGCGCAGTGCGAGGCGATAAAGCCCGATATGGTGGTTGTCGATTCGATTCAGACCATCTACACCGACTTGGTCGATGCCTCGGCGGGTAGTGTGTCGCAGATTCGTGAGTGCGCCTCTACGCTCCTGAAATACGCAAAGGGTAGTGGCACACCTGTATTTATAATAGGTCATATCACGAAGGAAGGCACTATTGCAGGCCCGAAGGTGTTGGAGCATATCGTGGATGTAGTGTTGCAGTTCGAGGGCGACGGAAATAATACATACCGCATTTTGCGAGGTATCAAAAATCGCTTCGGAGCGACCTTCGAGATTGGTGTATTCGAGATGCTTGAAAAGGGTTTGCGCTCGGTCGAAAACCCTTCGGAGGTGCTTCTATCGCACTACGACGAGCCTTTGTCGGGCATTGCCGTAGCGGCTACTGTGGATGGCATTCGCCCATACCTGTTGGAGGTGCAGGCGTTGGTCGGCACAGCGGCGTATGGCACACCACAGCGCAATGCTACGGGCTACGACTCACGCCGTATGAATATGTTGTTGGCGATATTGGAGAAGCGAGTAGGACTTAAAATGTTCCAGAAGGATGTATTCCTGAACTTTGCCGGTGGCTTTAAGGTGTCGGATACGGGCTTGGACTTGGCTGTTGTGGCGGCGGTGTTGTCATCCTATTTCGACCGCCCTATAAACGACGGCTTGGCTCTGGCTGGCGAGATTGGTCTTTCGGGCGAGGTACGCCCTGCGCCACGCACCGAGCAACGCATTAGCGAGGCGGCACGATTGGGCTTTAAGAAGATTGTTGTTTCGGGCTACGCCTCGTTGCCGAGCAAAAAGGTTAAGGGCATAGAAATTGCCCGCATAAATACCGTAGGCGAATTGGCTCGCCACCTATTCTCCGCTCACGAGGAGTAGCGACACAAACCTATATAACAAAGCCACCGTTTCAATTTGAAGCGGTGGCTTGTTTGTTGCGATGTCAAAGCGTTTAGTACTGCTCCTTCTCGTTAGGGAAGTCGCACGATTTGACATCCTCCACGTAGTGCGAAATAGCCTCGCTCATAACGGTGTGAAGGTCGGCATAACGACGCAAGAAACGTGGCGAAAAGCCCTTATTTATGCCGAGCATATCGTGTACAACAAGCACCTGTCCATCTGTTGCTCCACCTGCGCCAATGCCTATCGTAGGAATCGACAACTCCTTCGATACACGCTCTGCCAATGCAGCAGGAATCTTCTCCAAAACAATGGCGAAACAGCCAACCTCCTCCAGCAACTTTGCATCGCGTACCAACTTCTCTGCCTCTGCCTCCTCCTTTGCTCGAACGCTATATGTGCCGAACTTGTGGATAGATTGCGGAGTGAGTCCGAGGTGTCCCATAACGGGAATACCTGCGGTAAGGATACGCTTAATCGAATCGAGAATCTCCTCGCCACCCTCCATCTTTACGGCATCGGCTCCGGTCTCCTTCATAATGCGTATAGCCGAGTCGAGTGCTGCTTGCGAGTCGCCCTGATATGTTCCGAAGGGCATATCGCAGACAACCAACGCTCGCTCTACGGCACGCACAACCGAAGCAGCGTGATAAATCATCTGGTCGAGTGTAATAGGTAGGGTAGTCTCCCAACCCGCCATAACGTTTGCTGCCGAGTCGCCCACGAGAATTACATCCACGCCTGCGCCATCAACAATCTTCGCCATCGAATAGTCGTAGGAGGTGAGCATCGAAATTTTCTCGCCTCTATCCTTCATCTCTTTGAGTCGTAGTGTCGTAACGGCTCTAACTTTGCTCTCTACTGACATAGTGCCGAAATGTTAAACGTGACGCAATATCTCATCCAAGCCGTTGAAGTGGTTTTTGTAGTCTTCCAACGAGCGGGAGATAACCTCGTAAGCCTCCTCACGACCAAATACATCGGTAATCTCAACCTTCTTCTGCGACTCCGAGTCAGGCATATCCTTGTATGTGAGGAAGTAGTGTTTCAAACGATTTACAATCGCCTTTGGCAACTCCGAAATGTCGTTGTAGCCGCTGTATGTTACGTCGTGGCGCAGTACGGCAATAATCTTGTCGTCAGCCTCGTTGCCATCCAACATACGGAATCCACCGATAGGGCGAACATTTACGATGATATCGCCGTGAGCAATATCGCGCTCGGTCAGTACGCAGATGTCGAGTGGGTCGCCGTCACCAACAATGTCGGTGCGACCACTCTGCTGCATACAATACGCCGCTACGCTCTCGCCGCAAAAACTCTGCGGAACAAAGCCGTAGAGGGCAGGGATAACGTTTGAATACTTCTGCGGACGGTCAATTTTCAGATATCCGCTCACTTTGTCCAACTCATACTTTACCGTGTCGGTAGGTACAATCTCAATAAATGCGGTAATCACTTCGGGAGCCTTCTCGCCCACTTCGATACCGTGCCAAGGGTGCGACTTGTAACGCAAGCCCATTAATCTTGCAATAGGATCATTGATTTTGTTTCCCATAATATAATCTGTTGTTTAAGCCTTTATTCTATTGTGCGTTGTGTAACGCATAAGTCATATCTGTTCCATCGGTGATTTTCGAGCATTTGTAGACATTTCCCTTCCTGTCTGTTGCTCTTACCTCCACCTTTGCGTTCTTATCTTTCAGTTTGTATTTCCACATCTGGTAGCAGTGCTTGTAGTACAAACCACCATTATTCATTCCGAGATGCCCGCACAACACTCCGATTGCCCAGAAATCTCGACCACACTCTACGCCCACAGGTGGTCGTTTAGGATCATCGTATGTGAAATTGCCAATAAGTTCCTCGTAGAGTACCTCCCAATGGTACTTTGCCAAACTTGTCATCTTGCCCGAATATTCGCCATTCTCGTAGACCTCTACTACCCACGCCGTATCGGAGTTGAATACGTTTGCCAAGAGTATATCATCGCCATAACCGAACTGATAGTAACCCTTTGTACCATTCTTGTTAGGATCGTCGGCAGGAATAGGCGAGCCTGTAATGGCGTTACCACGATAGAGTCGTATCTGGTAGTCGCGCGAGTCCATACCCTCGGAATAACCCTTAAAGTACCAATCTTTTACGGTGTTGCCATCGAAGTGGTATACTCCGTAACCGTTAGGCACACCATCGCCATTGATGTTACTTGTCCACGAAGCACCATCCACTGCTGCTTGGGCGTGTTCGTAAATCTTGTGTGGCGAATTGCTTGTCAGCGTATGGTCGTAGTTGCGCTGGTAGTGGAGGTGTCCCGACAATACGTGTGCCTCGGCAAACTCGTCGAGCAGCGAGAGTACCTCCTGACGATATGTGCCGTCGCCGAGAGTTCCGTTGTTGTAGAGCGGAATATGAACGCACAATACCACCGCCTTATTCTTTGGTACAAGTGCCAAATCGGCCTTTAACCACTCGTACTGCTCCTGCGTGAAGGCGGTCTTGTAGATCGAAGCGTCGTCGCCCTGCACCCACTGAATATCACGCATACCGACAATGTGCGCATCGCCTCTGTTGAACGAGTAGTTGATTGGGCCAAATGTCTCCTCGAACATTCGCTGTATATTCAAATTCAACTCACGTTCATCCTTGCCATATACCGGGTGCTTTGCTGTCATATAGCAGTTGTCGTGGTTGCCCATAACTTGGAACACCGGCATACCCATCTTATCGGCGTGCATAGCGTCGCGCATAGCAGGCAGAATGGTATTGGTCAAATCGGTTGAGCCCATCGAGATAACATCTCCCAATGTGATGCCGTAGCACGGCTTGCCGAGATTTTGTATATACATACTAACCTCCGGTGCAACCTCTGTCGAGAAACGCTCTATATGGGTTGTTCGGCTCACTTGCGGATCGGCAAAACCAAAGAGCATAAACTCTGTCTCCTTGCCGCCCGGTATGCGCTCCAACTCGAAGTTGAATCTGTCGTTGAAACTTGGGTAACTCTTGAAGAAGCACGGCAGACCATACTTGTTGAGAGGAATTTCATACTCCTCCGGAACAGAGATAAACACATACCACGCATCTTGCGAAATATCCATTTCGTAGTAGCCTTGGTCGTCGGTTGCAACAACCGTAAAACCATCGCTTACGGCAACACCCTTAATCGGTGTGCCATCCTTCTCACGTACACAGCCACGAATGGTGGTGTAGTAGTGGCGGAACGAATCCTCCTCTACGGGCATTGGTTGCAATGTTCCCGTTGCGCTTTGCTCGAAAGTTATGGTCTGCTGCTCGTGAATGGAGTTTGGCTTTATGGTATTCGCCTGCCACTTCATCTGCATAGGAGAGCCACTCTCGGGGATGAACGAAACCTTACACGTTCCGAGATTTGTGGCAGGAACAGCAATGGTAAAGGTGTTTGTCTGCTCGGTCGAAAGGGTGTAGTCCTCGGGCAGATGGTATGTGATTGTTCCCGACGAATTTGCCGTAGGGGTGATGTTTAACGTTGGGGTATATAACGAAAACTCGCCAGCCAAACGCTTGCCGCTCTCCGAAGTTATGGTGATGCTTTTGAGTCGTACACCTTCAGCCTTTGCAGCCATATTCAAACGAAGCAGTCCCGTGAGCGCAGTGAGAGATACATTGTCCACCCGCTCTTTGGTGTAGCCGCACATTGGAATACTGCCCGCCGAAAATGATTTTTCGATATGGTACTGCTCCGCTTGGAAATTAACAGTAGCCTTATCGCCCTCAATCACCGCATTGTGGGGGTAGAGTATGCTGCAAGGGTATTTGATTTCGTTCTCGCCAAACGAGAATATCGCTTTTTGTGCCGATTGAGAACTTATCTCGATCGATTCCGATACAACTCCGTTTGCAGATATCTTGTCATCGCTGGTCCATACAATCGGGTATTTGTCGCCATAGGAATTACCCAACGCAATACGGGTAATAGATGGCAACAACACCGAAAGTGTGTTATCAACAGGTTTCGGCGGCTGAATTACGCCCTGATCTTCTATACGGCAAGAAGTGCAGAGGGTAATTGCGACAAAAAGTATCGGTATGAGTCGTTTCATTATTTAGTTTTGAGGTTTTTTGCCCATCTTATTGTCGCGGTAATCGACAAATTTGTCCGAGGTGTAGCGATTGCCGAAGCCGTCTATTGCTACGACCTTAACCTTTGCTTCAGGGTCTTTCAACTGATATTTGTAGAGGTGGTAAGTTCTTACCCAACTACCATTCGAGCCTACTCGGTTGAGTTCGCCCACCTGAATACCTACTACCCACATATCGTATGCTCCAACCGAGCCATCTTTGATTCGGCGAGGGTCGTCCATAGTGTAGTTGCCTACCAAATTGTCGTATGAGTACGAACCATCAACAGGTGTCATTTCGCCCGTCTTCACGTCGTTCTCATAGACCTCGATAGTCCAATTCTTGTCTGCCATAAAGACATTTGCCAAAATCACATCGTCGCCAAAGTTGTAGGAGTAGTAACCCGTACCGTTTTTACCACTTTTCGACTGACGTGGCGCACCGGTAATGGCACTACCGCGATAGAGTCGCATCTGGTCTTGGCGGGTATTCATACCCTCGTGATAGCCCATATAGTACCAATCGGTAAAGGTATTGCCCTCGCCGATAAATACTCCGTAGCCATTTGGTGTGCCATCGCCACAGACGTTCGACGACCACCACGTTCCACATACGGTACCCATATTATGCTCGTAGATGTTGTATGCGGTGTGGATATAGTTGCGCTGGTAGTGGGTGTGTCCCGAAATGACGTGTGCCTCTTTGAACTCGTTGAGGAGTTGGTGTACCTCCTTAACGTAGTGTCCGCTCTCGCCGCTCTTTGATGCACTACCGAATAACGGAATATGTACGCACAATACCACCATCTTGTCTTTCGGTACAACCGACAAATCCTGCTTCAACCACTCGTACTGCTCCTTCAAGAAACCTGTCTGGTAGTTGCGGGTTGTCCAATTGGTAGTGTAGTAAATATCTCGCATACCTACAATATGTACATTGCCACGATTGAACGAGTAGTTGATAGGACCAAACGTACTCTCGAACTCACGTTGCGCCTTAATATTGGTAGTGCTGCTCTGTGCATCCGGTACAAGCGGACAATTTCCACCGAAGTAGTTGCAGTCGTGGTTACCCATAACTTGGAATATAGGGAAACCTACGGTGCTTGGACGCATCGCTTCACGCATCTTCTCCATATATTGGGTTGCATTGCCACGAGTATTCGGGTTGTAGTTGTCTTCATCTGATGTACCGGTCGAAATCACATCGCCCAGAGTGATACCATATACCGGCATCTCTGCCGACAACTCCCTGGCATACGCCTTAATAGCAGGTATAGCCTCTTTCGTAAATCGGTTTAGACCTGTACTTGACGACACCTGCGGATCGGCAAAGGTCAACAGTGCAAACTTCTCCTCCGGCTTGCCGTCGGGACGAAGTTTCAACTCGAAGTTGTACTCCTGAACTTCTTGCGAAATGCGAGAGTAGAATAGAGGACCGTGAACATATCTCTGAACCTCGCAGTTTGCAGGAATGGAGTAGAATACATACCACGCATCGCTGCTCGGCTTAATCATATACAAGCCGTCTTTGTCGGTCGTAACCACCGAAAAACCATCGCTGACAGCAACGTCGCTGATTGCTTTACCGGTCGCTTTGTCGTAGGTGTAACCGTATATGTAACCCTCCGGAACATTCAGTCGGCGTACGATTTTGAGATTATCAACACATACCTGCTTTACTGTGGTAGAGGTCTTTATCTCGCAGTAGCAGTCGGCTGTAACACCCTCTACCGCAACCGAGAAGTTGTTCCACGATGGTCTGCCATTGACGCCTTTGAGGTTGAAGTCTTTGCTTAATAGCGTTGTGCCATCGCCCTTCAATATCGAAAGATTGACCTTTCCTCCACTGGCATTATAAGTGTTCGAGAATATTGCTGCGCTGAAACTAACCTCAATATTCTCTGTTTCGTTCTCCAGAGCCGAGAATGCAGGAGTTTTGAGTTTTCCGACACCACTCGCTGTGCCGAGTTTTACATATCCCGGCATAAGATAGACCTTATCGCCCTTTGGCCACCCCTCGAAGCCCATCAATTTGAGCATCGAAGCCTTATAGTCGAACAAATAACCGCCATTGTCGTTTACATCGTTGGTAGGGTGCGAATCTTCGATAGCATCGGTTAAACTCTCCACAACGTAGGTTTTAGGCTTGATCTCGTCAGCCAATGCCACACCTTGCGCTACGTTGATGTAGTCGTAGCCCCAAAAGAGATTGTCGAAATTCTGCGATATCACCTCACTACGAACGTGTGTAGCCGAGAGCGACACCTCGAATGGGTTGGACTTGTAGCCCGTTGCGATGTTCTCCACAACGATGTAGAACGAACGGCTCGAATCGAGATAAGGGACAGAGAAACGCTTGTCTGCCTGTATGTCGAACGAGAGGTTGTACTTTTGGTAGAGATTTTTGCAATCGGCGTCGAAATAGACCGATACGGAGTACTCTTTGTTGTCGCCCTTATCGTCTATCCACGAAATGGATATGCCCGTAGAAGAGGCTGCAATCTCCGATACCTGAATGCTGATTTTGTTGGTAGTGGTAATGTTTTGTTCATTTACCGTGCAAGCGGTTGTTGCAATGAAAACGGTTGCCACGAGGCTTGCTAAAAAACCGAATTTTGGTCTCATAAGAGTAGGTTGAGTTTTATAATTTATTATAATTGCGACAAAATTATGTTTTTTTTGCTATATTTGCAAAGTTTTAAGTGACAAAAAACAACTTGCAATATGAAAAAGGCATACGTTTTTCCCGGTCAGGGAGCGCAATATAGCGGAATGGGTAAAGAGTTGTACGAAAATAGCGAGGAGGCTCGTGCGTTATTCGAACGTGCAAACGAGATTCTCGGCTTTCGGATAACCGATATTATGTTCGAGGGGTCGGACGAAGATTTGCGCCAAACAAAGGTTACCCAACCGGCGGTATTTCTCCATTCGGTGGTGCTTGCAAAAGTGCTTGGCGTTGAGCCATCGGCGGTTGCAGGCCACTCGCTTGGCGAATTTTCGGCATTGGTGGTTGCTGGTGCGCTCTCGTTCGAGGAGGGTTTACAACTCGTTTCCAAACGAGCAATGGCTATGCAGCGTGCTTGCGAGGCGGTGGCCGGAACTATGGCTGCGGTGTTGAGGTTGCCCGACCAGACCATCGAGCAGATTTGCGAGAGCGTTGATGGTGTGGTGGTTGCTGCCAACTATAATTGCCCGGGACAACTTGTCATATCGGGTGCTGTGGATGCTGTGAATGTAGCGTGCGAAAAGATGAAGGAGGCGGGAGCCCGTCGTGCTTTGGTGCTACCGGTTGGTGGCGCATTCCACTCCCCGCTGATGGAGCCTGCACGCAAAGAGTTGGCAGAGGCGATTGAGATGGCCAATTTTACTGCGCCTATTTGCCCTATATATCAGAATGTCGATGCACTACCGCACACTTCGCCCGACGAGATTAAGGCGAATCTCATAGCGCAACTCACTGCACCTGTGCGTTGGACTCAAATAGTGGAGAATATGGTTGCCGATGGAATTGCCAACTTTACCGAACTTGGCCCGGGAACCGTTCTGCAAGGCCTTATAACCAAGATTTCTGCCGATGCGGAGGTCGAAAGCAAAGCCACTTTTTGAAAATTATGAATATTTTTTGAAAAAATTTAACAAAGGCGAGGTTTGTTCGCCTTTTTTTATTATCTTTGCATTAGGTTAGTTAAAAAACAGCAGAAGATAATGAGTTCTTTAATCGATTTTTTCAATAATCAGGCAACCGATAAGGGATTGTCGCACAAGAACAATCTCATCAAGCGAAACATCCTCGCATATATGGTGACCAATGGAGAGGTTACCCTCGCCGAACTTACCAAAGAGTTGAAAATCAGTATACCTACGATGACTAAACTCGTTCAGGAGTTGGTCGACGAGAATATTGTTTCCGACTTGGGTAAGGTGGAAACATCGGGCGGTCGTCGCCCCAATGTCTATGGTCTGACCTGCTCGACGCTCTACTTTGCGGGTGTTCACGTTGGTCGTGATAGTATGACGTGTGTAATCACCGATATGCAGAACAATCTCGTTTGCGAGAAGGTGTACGACGATTTTGAACTCACCGATAGGGAGTCGTGCCTCGATGCTATCTGCAATAATATTGTCGAGTTTGTTGCCGGATGCGGTGTGGAGCGCACCAATATTCTGGGACTTGGCGTATGTATCGTTGGTCGTGTAAATACCTCGGAGGGACGTTCGTTCCACTACTTTACATCGTTCGACGAGTCACTGCGCGATATTATTGAGAATAGGGTAGGCCTGCGCGTACTCGTCGAGAACGATACCCGCGCACGTTGCTATGCCGAGTATCACTTCTCGCGCTCAAAGACCGAGAGTAATGTGTTGTACCTCCACCTCGGTTTGGGTGTTGCGATTGGTATCGTTAGTGACGGTAAACTCTACTACGGCAAGAATGGCTTTGCGGGCGAGTTCGGACATATCCCATTCTTTAACAACGAAAAGATTTGCTTCTGCGGAAAGAAGGGTTGCCTCGAGACCGAGGTTTCGGGTATCGCTATCGAGGAGGAGATGAACGAGTTGGTGCGTAATGGCGCAAACACCATCCTTCGCAAACGCTACGAGGCAAAGGAGCAGATACATATCAACGATATTGTGAATGCCGCTTGCAACGACGATAACCTCTCTATCGAACTTATCGAAAAGGCTGGCGAAAAGGTTGGTAAGGCGGTGGCTTTCCTTATCAATATTTTCAACCCCGAGAGCGTTATTGTGGGAGGAAACTTGGCGGCTGCGGGCGACTATATAATGTTGCCGTTGAAGTCTGCAACCAACAAATACTCTTTGAGTTTGGTCTACAAAGATACCAAATTCCGAGTGTCGAAGTTGGGCCCTAATGCTAACGCGTGGGGTGTGGCTATGTTGATGCGAAATATGGTTATTGGACTTTAAGCGTTACCAATGATCTTGCTCGAAGGCGAAAAAGTTATATTGCGGAGTGTCGATTGTTCTGATATCGACACTCTGCTTTTGTGGGAGAACTCTTCTGCAGAACCTCTCTATGGCATTTATGAGGAGCAATATACCCGTGAGGATGTGGCGCAATTTGTCGAAAACCAACAACGCTATTCCATCGCCGAAACCGAGCAACTACGACTGATGATTTGCTCCCACGAGGGCGAACGATTGGGCTGTATCGACCTTACCGAATACGACGGCAAAAAGGCGTTTGTATCTATCTTAATTGTTGATTTAGGTAATCGTCGTAAAGGCTTTGCCGAAAATGCGTTGCGTATGTTGATTGATTACGCCAAATCGTTCGGTTTGCACGCTCTATATGCCAGCATTCTGCCCGAAAATCTCCCCAGCATTTCCCTCTTCTCAAAGGTTGGCTTTGTGGGGTTAGACGACAATCTTTTTGCCTATATTTTGTAGGGTATCGTTTTCGATACCTGTGTTTGCGTGGGGCTCCTCCCAATGTGGTGGCTTTTTTTCATTGTGTGCTGGGTGTTGTTTTCTACGCCTGCGAGTTCTTGGAATAAGATCAATATGTCAAATGCAGAAAAATACCCCGAATTTTCAATTATCAATTATCAAATATCAATTATAATTTGTATTTTTGCTCCAAAATAGGAATGTAGTTATGAGAATTGTTGCTCCTTCGATACTCTCTGCCGACTTTGGCAATCTCGAACGAGATATCAAGATGATTGACCGCTCCGCTGCGGAGTGGGTGCATATCGACGTTATGGATGGCGTATTTGTGCCTAATATTTCTTTTGGCTTTCCCGTGATGAAGCCGGTGCGTAGGGCAACGAAAAAGGTGCTCGATGTCCATCTGATGATTGTTGAGCCGGAGAGGTATGTGAAGCGTTTTGTGGAGGCGGGAGCAGACTATGTAACCTTCCATCACGAAGCGTGTGCCGATCCACGCGCGACCATTGCCGAGATTAAGGCTGCCGGAGCAAAAGCGGGCGTAAGTATAAAACCGGCAACCCCTGCCGAGGCAATTTTCGACTACCTCTCGGAGTTGGACTTGGTGCTTGTGATGAGTGTGGAGCCGGGTTTTGGCGGTCAGTCGTTTATGCCCGATTCGCTCGATAAGGTACGAGCATTGCGTCGTGAGATTGACGAGAAGGGCTACAACTGCCTGATTGAGATCGATGGCGGAATCTCGGCAAAGAATGCCCGCGAGGTGTTCGATGCAGGTGTGGATGCCGTAGTGGCAGGCTCGTCGGTTTTTGGTGCAGAGTGTCCCGAGCAGGCGATAATTGATATTTTGAATGCGTAATGATTTCGATAGATAACCTCACTGTAAGTTTTGGCGGCTGGACGCTATTCGATGGCATTTCGTTCCTCGTAAATCCGAAGGAGCGCATCGGTTTAGTCGGTCGTAACGGCGCAGGAAAAACCACAATACTCAAACTTATAGCGGGCTTACAACAACCCACTTCGGGTGCTGTAACCAAAAATGCCGACTGCACAATCGGCTACCTTCCGCAGCAGATGCAGGTGGCTGATACCACCACGCTTATAGCCGAGACGGCAAAGGCTTTCGAGGAGGTCTTGGCGTTGGAGGCGGAGATTGAGCGACTCACTGCCGAGATTGCGGTGCGAACTGACTACGAGAGCGAGGAGTACGAAAAGTTGTTGCATCGCCTGAACGATGCCAACGACCGCTACCATATTCTCGGTGGCGATACTCGTGATGCCGATATCGAAAAGACACTGCTTGGCTTGGGCTTTCGTCGTGACGAGTTCGAGAAGCCTACGTGTGAGTTCTCGGGCGGTTGGCGTATGCGAATAGAGTTGGCAAAACTGCTGTTGCGCCGTCCTTCGATATTCCTGCTCGACGAGCCGACAAACCACCTCGATATCGAATCTATCCAGTGGTTGGAGGAGTATCTGAAAAACTACAACGGAGCGGTGCTGCTTATCTCGCACGATAGGGCATTTTTGGATAACGTTACAACCCGCACGATAGAGTTGTCGTTAGGTAAGATTTACGACTACAAAGTGCCTTACTCTCAGTTTGTTACGCTTCGTGCTGAACGTCGAGCGCAACAGTTGGCAGCCTACCAAAATCAGCAGCGACTTATCGAAAAGAGCGAGGAGTTTATCGAGAAGTTCCGCTACAAACCCACCAAGTCGAATCAGGTGCAGTCGCGCATCAAGCAACTCGACAAGTTGGAGCGCATCGAGGTTGAAGAGGAGGATTTGGCAACGCTGAATATAAAGTTCCCGCCGGCACCTCGTTCGGGACAGATTGTGGCGGATATTAAGGGTGTTGGTAAAGCATTTGGCGACCACCGAGTATTCTCGGGTGCGGAATTTACCATCCATAAGGGCGATAAAATTGCGCTCGTCGGTCGAAATGGCGAGGGTAAGACAACCTTCGCACGAATGCTCATTGGCGAGTTGGAGCAGTCGGAGGGCGAGATAAAGATTGGTGCAAATGTCAGCATCGGCTACTACGCACAAAATCAAGACGATTTGATGAATGGCGACTTTACCGTTTACGACACCCTCGACAGGGTTGCCGTAGGCGATATTCGTACTCGTCTGCGAGATATTCTCGGAGCCTTCCTTTTTAGAGGCGAGGATGTCGATAAGAAGGTTAAAGTGTTGTCGGGAGGCGAACGTTCACGTTTGGCTATGGCTCGTATGATGCTCGAACCGCACAATTTGCTCGTTCTCGACGAGCCGACAAACCATATGGATATGCGCTCGAAGGATATCCTTAAAACGGCGTTGCAGAAGTTCGACGGAACGGTGGTTGTGGTGTCGCACGATCGTGAGTTCTTGGATGGTGTTGTAGACAAGGTCTACGAGTTTAGAGATGGGGGAGTGCGAGAGTATCTTGGCGGCATCTACTACTTCCTCGAAAAGCGCAAACTCGAAAATCTGCACGAAATAGAGCGCAAAGCACCTGTCGTAGCGGCTGCAAAGCAAGAGCAGTCGTCGGGTAAATTGTCGTACGAACAGAAGAAGGAGCAGGAGAAGTTACTCCGCAAATTGCGTAAAAATGTGGAGCAGATAGAGGCAGAGTTGGCAGAAGTGGAGCAGAAAATTGCCGGGTACGATGCCCGCTTTGCGGTTGCAACGGAGTATAACGCTGACGACTATAAAGCGTATGACGAATTGAAAGGACGTTACGACCACTTGATGCACGAGTGGGAGAAGGCATCGTATGAATTAGAAATAACTGAACAACAATAATATGGAGAATATTGTCTTTGGTATTCGCCCCGTAGCCGAGGCTATAGAGTCGGGCAAACAGATCGAAAAAATTTATATCCGTAAGGGTGCAGAGGGGCAGTTGATGACCGATTTGAAAGACCTCTGCTATCGTCATCGCCGCCACTATCAGGAGGTGCCGGTTGAGAAATTGAATCGTATGACTCGTGGCAACCATCAGGGTGTTGTTGCGGTCATTGCAGCGATTGATTATGTGGAGGTTACCGATATTTTGGAGCGTGTGCCGGAGGATGAAACACCGCTTATTGTGGTGTTCGACAATGTTACCGATGTGCGTAATTTCGGCGGTATCGCCCGCTCGGCAGAGTGTGCAGGTGCGCACGGCATCATCTCGTCGTTGAAAAACTCGGCACCGGTAAATGCCGACTCTATCCGCTCGTCGGCTGGTGCGCTGACCCGCATTCCGGTGGCACGTGTAGGCTCTATCCGCAACACGTTGAAGTCGTTGCAGGCAGAGGGTTTCCAAATTGTTGCCGCTACCGAGCATAGCCGTAAGTTGATGTACGATGCCGATTTGACGAAGCCTACCGTAATCGTTATGGGCTCGGAGGAGAACGGCATATCGAAGGAGGTTCTGAAGTTGTGCGATGAGCAACTCGCCATTCCGATGATTGGTGCAATCGAGTCGTTGAACGTATCGGCAGCAGCGGCAATTATGTTGTTTGAGGTTGTTCGCCAACGAATTGGAGATTAAAAGGTTGCATTGCCTTATATCAGTTGATGGATAAGATATATAAACATCCTCGCATTGGCGATATTTTGTTGCGCCAACGTAGGACTTTGCGTCGTATTTCGCTCTCGGTAAAACCGTCGGGCGAGGTGCGACTATCCTTTCCTAATGCTGTGTCAATAGCCAAAGCGTTGGACTTTTTGGAGCAGAAGGTGGAGTGGGCATTGCAAGCGAAAGAGAGGATGGCGAAGCGTACCGTTGCATTGCAATACTCGCCCGAGCAGATTGAGGCATTGCGCTGCGAGGCAAAGCGAGTGCTACCGGCGATGGTTGAACGATTGGCGCAGAAACACGGCTTTTCGTATGGTCATATTACCATTCGTGTAACTCGCTCTAAATGGGGATGTTGCACCTCGCAAAATAATATTTCGCTTTCGCTCTTTTTGATGGCACTGCCAATCCATCTGCAGGAGTTTGTAGTGTTGCACGAATTGTGTCATACGGTGCATCATAACCACTCGGCAGAGTTCCACACTCTGCTGAACAGGGTTACAGGCGGGCGAGAGAAGGAGTTAAATAGACAACTGAAAGGCATTCGCAAATTCCTCCGTTTTCGTAAGGGAGAGGCGAAGGATTTGGATAGTGTTATGGCGTTGGTTGCCGATGCTCAAAATTGGCTTGCGAGCAACGGGGTTGACCAATGGCAAGATGGGTATCCGAGTCGTGAACAGATATCAAGTGATATTTCAGGTGGCGTAAACTATGTAGTTGAGAGCAATGGTGTTGTGGTTGCCACCGCTGTGGTGTCGTTCGATGGCGAGCCTACCTATGCCAAGATTGCAGGTAAAGGGTGGTTGAACTCAAATAGATACGCCGTAGTTCACCGTATTGCTGTGTCGGCAGAGTATCGCAGTAAGGGCATTGCAAAGGAGATTTTGCACTATACGGAGGAGTTGTGTGTAGAAAATGGTATTTTTGATATCCGAATAGATACGCATCGCAATAATCGAGCGATGAGGTCGTTGATTAAAAAGATGGGTTATTGCCACTGTGGCCGTATAACCCTCGCTTCGGGGGCTTCTCGCGAGGCGTATCATAAGGTGTTAAAGAGTTAAAACAAAAGATATGTCGTACAATTTATTGAAAGGTAAGCGCGGAATTGTCTTTGGTGCGCTGAATGAGCAATCAATCGCTTGGAAAATTGCCGAGCGAGCGGTGGAGGAGGGTGCGCAAATAGTCCTGACAAACACTCCTGTGGCTATTCGTTTGGGTGCTGTGAATAAGTTGGCAGAGCAGTGCGGTGCTATTGTAGTGCCGTCGGATGCCACTTCGGTCGAAGATTTGCAGCGGTTGGTGGATACCGCTCTGGAACATTTTGGCGGTAAGATAGACTTTGTGCTTCACGCTGTAGGAATGTCGCCAAATGTGCGCAAGAATATACCGTACGAGGCGATTGACTACAACAACTTTTTCAAGACTATGGATATCTCGGCACTGTCGTTCCACAAGTTGTTGCAGACGCTCTACGAGAAGGATGCAATGGCGGAGTATGGCTCGGTGGTGGCGTTGTCCTATATTGCTGCGCAGCGTACGGTGGAGGGCTATTCGGATATGGCAGAGGCAAAGGCGATGTTGGAGAGTATTGCTCGCTCGTTTGGTGCGATATATGCTCGAAAGGGGAAGGTTCGTGTAAATACCGTTTCGCAGTCGCCAACCTTAACCACCGCAGGTCAGGGTATTGCCGGAATGGGCGATATGTACGACTACACCAACGCTCTCTCGCCACTTGGCAATGCTTCGGCAGATGATTGTGCCGACTATGTTATTACGCTATTCTCGGACCTTACCCGTAAGGTTACGATGCAGAATCTCTACCACGATGGCGGTTTTTCGTCTATGGGTGTTGCTTCATCGGTTATCGAGGCATTTAAGTGTGGTAAGCAGTAGTAATTCGGCTTTTTTATCACTCTTTTGGTGTTTTGAGGGGTTTATTGTGAAAAATAGATTACCTTTGCAGCCAGAAAAATAAAAATAAGGTATATGAAAAATTTTAATAGCGACTCAACGCCGGCACTCTCTCGCTTTGCGAAAGATAAACGTCTGCGTACCGAGCGCACCACAACACGCACCGAACGAGTAACTTCAACTCGCACAACCACAACACGCACCGAGCGCACAAAGCGTGCATCGTTCAATCCTAATTTTACGGATGACAACCGTCCAAAGCGTGGCGGAGAGGGTGGAAAATCATTCAATGCGCGAGAGGATAGACACGCGACGAGAGATGGGTTCAAACCAAAGGGCAGAGGCTTCAATGGTGGCCGTAAGTCGGAGGGCCCACGCAAACCGATGGGTAGAGGTGAGGGCTACAAAGGAAAGGGAAAACCAACCACCGAGCGCAGTTATCCGAAGTACAACCCCAACCGAGTTACCGGCGAAATTCGTTTGAATCGCTTTGTAGCGCAGTCGGGACTCTGCTCGCGTCGTGAGGCTGACGACTATATCGCAGCAGGTTTGGTTAGCGTGAATGGCGTTATTGTAACCGAACTCGGCACAAAGGTAAAACCAACCGACGTTGTGAAGTTCAACGACGAGCGTTTGCAGGGCGAGAAGAATGTCTATTTGGTGCTGAATAAACCGAAGGGGTATGTTACAACCCTCGAAGACGACCACGCCGAAAAGACCGTTATGGAGTTGGTGCAGAACGCTTGTAAGGAGCGCATCTATCCGGTTGGTCGTTTGGATAAGAACTCGTTGGGATTGTTGCTATTCACTAATGATGGCGATATTACCCGCCAACTGACACATCCATCGTTGCGCAAGAAGAAGATTTACGATGTAACACTCGACAAACCTCTTACCCGTGCCGATTTCGAGCAACTTGCCGAGGGTATCACTCTTGAGGATGGCGATATCTACTTCGACGAGATATCCTATATTAAGGACGATAAGAAGTCGGTGGGCGTTGAGATTCACTCTGGCCGCAACCGAATTGTACGCCGTATGTTCGAGCATCTTGGCTATAAGGTTACCAAACTCGACCGTGTATACTATGCGGGCCTTACCAAAAAGAATTTGAAGCGTGGTGCTTGGCGATTCCTCACCTCCGACGAGGTGGCACGCCTCAAAGCAGGTCGCTACGAGTAGGGCATATCGAAATGCCTATTACAAAACGATATCCACAAGGGTGTCGTTTTTTTTTGTGGTTACTTTTGCGAAAAAGAAAATAAGTTTCTAACTTTGTATCGCAGTCCTCGGATTGCAGACATATTTTGATGAAAGTGTATTAGCTTTTATCCTTGAATGGAAATCTGGAAAATTTTCAATGCTACAAGGAGAGCAACACACTCGTCACCGTGTATTGGTGTATTTGGCACTTTCGTTGCCCTATACTCGCCAATACGGGTGTGGGGTATTGTTTATTTGTAGCATAGGTATTCCAGAGCCTCCATTCAGATAAACTAATCGGCCTCACACTTTCTTTTTATATTACTGCTTTATTCGGGGCTGGTGAGCAAGCAAAAAAAAACTTATTACAATGAAAAAACTATTTCTAATTTTGTTGTCGCTATGCAGCTTTGCAATCTCGGCTAATGCACAACATTACAACGAAATTTTACTCTTTATCGAGGTAGGAAAAACAATCGACGAAGCTAGTTCTATTATCTATCTTCATTTCGATAGTGATGGCAATATGTATCATACGAGTATGTATAAAAGCACTGCCCAAGATAAATATGCAAATGGCACTTTGGAGGAGTATGGAGTGAATCAAAGCCATAAAATAAAGCGTGACTATTCTGTTGATTCAAGCAAATATATGGTGTATAGTAAAAAATCATATGTAACCAACTGTACCGAGTTTTTGGGTTTTGACTTTTACGGTCAGCCTATGTATGGCTCAACGACATATGTAAATTACTATGGAATAGAGTATGGAGATTCAGGTTTGGTTAGGTGGAATATACAAGAAAAGAGTAGTGATATTCTAGACAAAAAGTATTATAAGCGTATTCAACCATCTGAATTGAAGCGCAAAGCGCCAGATTATGACTTCTTAAATTAGTGCTATAATGTACAGTGTATATAGGATAATAGTTGGGGGCTTTGCATTATTGCTGATCTCTATAATAGAAGTCCGTGCGCAGAATACCTACTATTATAAGCAAGTGAGAGTTGAAAAGGGTGGCTCGACAATAGCGCAAGGTAAAGGCGGTCAATTTATCTCTTTCTATAAGGATATTTGCTACGACTCCGATAATAAGGGTGTCAGTGTGAACAATGGTCAAATGGAACGCACGACACAAAGCGAAGGCGGCTACTTAATGTACAAAGGAAGCTCTTATTGGGGTAAAGTAAATTACTACTTTTCGTCCTCATTAGACAAATTGGTGGTTAGCAAAAGCGATGGCACGACATATCTCTATCAACGGGCAACTGCGCCTTCGGGGGTTACTACATGTAGTTTGATAAAGTCTAAATCTTCGGGAGGCTCATCTTCGGGTTATATGCCATCGACTTATTACAACCCTCCAACGAATTATGGCGGTGGCGCTTCAACCTCCACCTATCCGAGCGGTAGCAACTCTACATATAAGGAGCAAAAAACACGCAAGCCTTGTCCTCGTTGTAATGGCTCTGGCGAAGAGATAATTGACCCTAACCCTCCACGATTCGGAACAGCGTATGATAACGGTCAGACATATTGCAGTAAGTGTGGTAGGTATTTCCGAAATGGAAGTCATGCACATGTTTCTTGCAAACAATGTTACGGCAAAAAGTATATAGAGTACTAGCGTCTTATAGTGGTGTTACTGATAAGAATGCCGAACAGATTTTTCTGCTCGGCATCTTTTTTTGTACCGCCCCCACAATCGTAGGTATCGAAAACAATACCCGGCGCACAAGAGGGCGCATTCCACACAAAAAGAGCGCTCCTCGCAACCATAGGTATCGAAAACAATACCCGGCAGTAGGGAGTGTAGGGAATTTAATGAGAATAGGGAGAATAGCATCGCTAAACTCCCTAATTTCCCTAATTTCCCTAATTTCTCTAATCTCACTAAAAAGCCAATAGCCAACGATTTAGAATTGCACTACCGGTGCTTTCTCTGCGCCTTCGGTGGTTGCGGTGAATAGTTGCTTCTTATCGAAGCCGAACATCTTGGCAATCAAATTCGAAGGGAAGGTTGCAATCTTGATGTTGTAAGCCTTGACAATGTCGTTGTAGTTCTTGCGGGCAACGGCAATGCGATTTTCGGTACCCTCCAACTGCGCTTGCAACTCCAAGAAGTTGGTGTTTGCCTTCAAATCGGGATAACTCTCGGCGAGAGCAATCAAACGACCGAGTGCAGTCGAAACCTGCTCTTGTGCAGCAGAAAACTCCTTAATATCTGCGCTGCTGTTCATTGCCTTCGAGCGAGCAGAAATAACTTGTGCAAGGGTCTCCTGTTCGTGTTTTGCGTAGCCCTTAACGGTCGAAACGAGATTAGGGATAAGGTCGGAACGACGCTGATACTGCGTCTCAACGTTAGCCCACTCTGCCTCGACACTCTGTCCGAGTTTTACCAACGAATTGTAGGTTGTCCAGCAGTAGCCGCATACGATAACTACCAATGCAACTACGATAATCCAAATTGTCTTTTTCATAACTCTGTTATTTAATTGGTTTCCTTAATTCTGCATTTTGCATTTTGCATTCTGCATTCTGCATTTTGCATTTTGAATTTTGCATTTTGCATTTTGCATTTTGCATTTTGCATTAGGTTCTCTAAAACCTGCTTCCTGCGCCACCTCCGCCGAAACTGCCACCGCCGAAGCCGCCTCCGAAGCCTCCGCCGCCAAAACCGCCACGACCGCCACCGCCACCGGTCAGAATGATGGATGGTTTCTCTTGACGGGTGCGCTTTGTGAGTGTGTGTCCGCAGTCGGGACAAGTGAAGGTTTGGTCTATTATTTTATACGAGCGAGCATTCTTGACGATGTGGGTATCGGCAATTTGCAGATGGTGTTTTCCGCACTTCGGGCAACGATGTGCTGCACGATTTATGAAGTAGACCAGCAGTGTGAAGAGTACGAAAAAGGCGATCATAGTTCCAAATATTGCGGCTATCTCTTCGCCCGTAACCTCGTCATCTGCTCTGGTTGGTAGTTCTCCCGACGAGAGTAGAGTGGCAACTGCTGCCACACCATCGACCATACCTTTGTCGTAGTCGCCATTACCGAGTGGCTCTACCATATAACGTTGCTGTATGCGCTTGCATACGGCATCCGAAAGCACCCCTTCGAGTCCGTAGCCCGTAACGAAACGAATCTCTCGTTTGTCGAGTACGAGCAGAATACCCAAACCATTGTCTGCCTTTTCGTTACCCACGCCCCAACTCGAAAAGAGTTGGTGGGCAAACGAGAATACATCGTCGGAGGCGATGTCGCTTACTGCCACAACTGCAATCTGCGCCAAACCCTTTGTGCGTAGCGAGTCGCAGGCAAGGTCAATCGCCCGCACCGCCTCTGCCGAGAGTATTCCATCGGGGTTGGATGTGTAGCGATGACGGTCGTAGAGTTGCACATTTGGCACCTCTCTTATGGTGTATGGCTTGGCTATTGCAACTGCACAAGTTGCACAAAACAGCACGAATAGTGATAAGATTCTCTTCATAACATTGCAAATATAGCAAAAAAGTGATATTCGTTGACCGAAAATCAAAGATTTTTACTATCTTTGTAGCAATAACGTAAACAAATCATAAAAAAGTATAAACAATGGTAATTTTAGTATTGAATTGCGGTAGTTCCTCGATTAAGTACCAGGTGCTTGACATAGAGGCTACAACTAACAAATTGCTCGCAAAGGGTCTTGTTGATCGTATCGGTTTGCCGGAGGGCGACCTCGTACATAAGCCGGTAGGTAAGGAGAACTATCATCTCCATCAGCCAATCGCTGACCATACGCAGGGTATCAGCCTTGTGTTGGCAGCACTTACCGACAAGGAGCACGGTGTTATCTCGTCGCTCGACGAGGTTAAGGCTGTGGGTCATCGTGTTGCTCACGGTGGCGAGTTCTTCCCGGATAGTTGCGTCGTTACGGAGGAGGCAAAGGAGAAGATTCGCTCGTTGTTTGCAATCGCTCCATTGCACAACCCTGCAAACTTGGAGGGTATCCTCTCAATCGAGAAGGTGTTACCTTCGGTACCGCAGGTGGCAGTATTCGACACTTCGTTCCATCAGTCCATCCCGGCACGCAACTATTTGTATGCACTCCCTATGGAGTACTACGAGAAGTATCGTGTACGTCGCTATGGCTTCCACGGAACAAGTCATAAGTTCGTGGCAAAGCGTGGTGCGGAGTTGTGCGGTTTGGATCTCGAGAACTCGAAGATTATCACCTGCCACGTTGGTAATGGCGGCTCGGTAACGGCTGTGTTGAATGGTAAGTCGTACTGCACTTCGATGGGCTTCTCGCCTGTTGATGGTTTGGTTATGGGTACTCGTTGTGGCGATGTCGATCCAAGCGCAGTTCTCTATATTGCCGAGCACGAGGGTATGAACTTCGCCGAGATTAACACTATGATTAACAAAAAGTCGGGTGTAGAGGCAGTGTCGGGTGTATCGAGCGATATGCGTGATATCGACAACGCTTACGAGGCTGGCAACGAGCGTGCTATTCTCGCTCGCGATATGTACTACGACCGCGTAAAGCAGTATGTCGGAAAATATGCTGCGTTGATGGGTGGTGTAGATTTGATTATCTTCACAGGTGGCGTTGGCGAGAACTCGGCAGATTTGCGCCGTTGGGTATCGCACAATATGGAGTTTATGGGCGTTGAGATTAACGATGCCGTAAACGACGTAACTCGTGGCACAGATACAATTATTTCGACCGAGAATTCACGTGTAAAGGTTGCTGTAATCGCTACCAACGAGGAGTTGGTTATCGCACAGGACACTTACAGACTTATTAAATAAGAATTAAGAATATGAAACATTTATCGGAAATAGTAGAGGCAGCCTTGTCGAAGGGTAGAAAACGCTTGGCTGTGGCTTATGGTCAGGACTCGCACACTATCGAGGCTGTCTATGACGCATATAAAGATGGTTTGGTTGATGCCACTTTGTTCGGCGATAAGGAGGTGATTGAGGCTACCTGCGCAGAGTTGGGCATCGATTCGTCAATATTCACAATCGTTGACGAGAAGAGCGATGTGAAGTGCGTTGAGTTGGCGGTCAAAGCGGTTGTTGCGGGCGATGCACAGGTGTTGATGAAGGGTATGGTTTCGACCGACAAGTATATGCGTGGTATCCTGAATAAGGAGGCGGGCTTGTTCCCTCCAAAGGGTACTTTGAGCCACGTTTCGGTATTCGAGTGGTCGGGCTATCCAAAGTTGTTGCTTGCATCGGATATTGCGGTGTTGCCACAACCTGATTTCAAACAAAAACTTACTTTGGTTAAGTATTTGGCACAGACAGCAAAGTTGATCGGTGTGGATTGTCCAAAGATTGCTTGTGTGGCAGCGATGGAGTTGGTTAATGCCAATATGCCTGCTATGGCAGAGGGTGCAATCATCTCGAAGATGGCGGATCGTGGACAGTTGGGCAATGTAATCGTAGATGGCCCATTGTCGCTCGATGTTGCTCTCTATAAGGAGGTTGCCGAGCATAAGAAGGTTAAGGGTTCGGCTGTTGCGGGCGATGCCGATGCGTTGTTGTTCCCTAACTTGGAGTCGGGCAATGTATTCTTCAAGAGTGTATCGCACATCGGTGGCGGCGAGTTGGCTGCTATGGTTGTCGGTACTAACAAGCCTTGCGTATTGACCTCGCGAGGCGATTCGGCATTGTCGAAGAAGTATTCGATTGCATTGGCTTGCTTGGCTGCAAAATAGTTAATATTGACAAAATTGGGTAATTTCTGCGTTACGCTTGCGCTAAAAATCCTCACATACGCCAAGTATGCTGCGGTTTTTCACGCTACGCAAGCCTTGAAATTCCTCCAATTTAGTCAATATGAAGTGGTTGTGTATAGAAAAAGGCTAATTGCTTTTATAAAGTGAAACTTTTAATTCTAAACGGCCCTAACCTCAATTTGCAGGGTAGGCGCGAAAAGTCGGTTTATGGTGCGGAGAGTTTCGAGGAGTTTGTACCTCGTCTCTGCGCCCTATACTCGGCACATACTATCGACTACGCCCAATCAAACATCGAGGGCGAATTGATTGATGCTCTCCATAAGGCGGAAGGGGAGTACGATGGGGTTTTGTTTAACGCCGGAGGTTATACACATACTTCGGTCGCTTTGCGTGATGCAATAGGGGCTATTTCTGTTCCTGTTGTCGAAATTCATATCTCGAATGTTGCAGCACGCGAGGAGTTCCGCCACACATCGCTTATCGGTGCAACTTGTGTGGGTACTATCGCAGGTTTTGGCTTGGATTCCTATCGCTTGGGTATCGAGGCTCTCTTGAACCGATAAAATCTCGCTTACAAAGATGAAACTTGTCGACCAGGTGGCAAAAGGTGTAGCGTGGAGTGCCGTTGAGAAGGTCTGCTCTATGCTTTTGCAGATGGTCGTGAGTATTGTTGTTGCTCGTCTGCTATCTCCGAACGACTTTGGAGTGATGGCTATTCTAACATTCTTTACGGCGGTGTCGTTGGTGGTTGTTGATAGCGGCTTCTCGCAGATATTGTTGCGAAAGGAGGAGCCTACCAACAACGACTACAAAACGGTTTTTGTTTTCAATGTCGCTGTGTCGTTAGCACTCTATCTGCTTTTTGTTGCGCTTGCTCCGTTGTTGGCGCAATACTACGATTTGCAGATTGTAACAAAGATTATCCCTGTTCTGTTTTTGTTGCTGCCCCTGAACGCTTTTGGCATAATTCAGAATACGAAACTATCACGCGAATTTCGTTTTGGTCTGCTCTCGCGCATAAATTTTGCCTCCTCGCTCGTTGCGGGCATTGTTGCTATTGTGGTGGCTGCTTGTGGCGGAGGCGTGTGGGCATTGGTGGCGCAACGTCTTGCGGTTATGGCAGTAAAGAGTGCATTGCTGTGGTGGCGTGGCGATTGGCGTGGCGAGGGTGCGTTTGTAGGCTCGGCTATGCGCGAAATGGCTCCCTTCTCGTTTAGGCTGATGTCTACCGATATCGTGGCAGCAATCTACAATAACGTGGCGCAACTATTTATCGGTAAGATCTATTCAACCTCGACACTCGGCTACTTCAATCAAGCGCAAAAGATTAAAGATTTGCCCGTTCAGTCGGCTGTGTTGTCGGTGCAAACGGTTACCTATCCGGCGATGGCAAAGATAAAGGACGATGTCGAAAAGTTTGCCGAGAGTTTCCGTAAGGTGTTGATGATTAACGTTTTCGTTCTCGCTCCAATGGTTGCGGGAATGTCGGCTGTGGCGGAGCCATTGTTCCGAGTTCTCTTGGGAGAAAAGTGGCTGCCGACAGTCCCTTATTTCGAGATTATTGCCTTTGCGGGGGTGTTCTATCCGTTGGCTATGGTGGCGTATAATGTGCTGAAAGTCCACAGCGATGGTGCGATAATATTCCGTTTGGAACTGCTCAAAAAGGCGATTATGACTATACTTTTGGCAGTTACGATACCTCACTCAACTATTGCTATCGCCTACGGATTGGTGGCGATGACATTTGTGGAGTTTGTAGTGAATTTTGCAGCAACACGACGCTATACCTCGTTGTCGTGGTGGCAGATGATACGCACGCTTGCCCCTTCGTTGTTGCTCACGTTTGTGATGTTTGTGGTTGTGAAGGTGGTAGGATACTATCTCGTGTCGCTTGCGCCTATATGGTTGTTGCTCACGCAGATAACGGTGGGTGTTTTGGTCTACGCACTGCTTGCGTGGGTGTGCCGATTGGAGGCGTTGTCCGAGTTGGTAAAGATTCTTAAAGGTGTGGTTAAGCGATGAATAGTTACGGCGAGTTCGATTTTATAGCCCACATCCGAAAGATGTTTGCCGAGTTGCCAACCAACTCTTTCGAAGGCATTGGCGACGACTGCTCGGTGTTGCCTATTGGCGACGAGGCGTTGGTCTTTACGGCAGATATGCTCAACGAGGGCATTCACTTTCTCACCGACAAAAGTACACCATTTCAAGTTGGTTATAAATCGGTTATGGTAAACATAAGCGACGTGGCGGCTATGGGGGCTACGCCTGTGGCTACGCTCTTGTCGTTGGCTCTGCCCAAAGAGCGATTTGGCGAGTGGGCAGAGGAGTTTATGCGTGGTTATCGTGCCGCTTCTGCCAAGTATGGCGTGGCTTTGGTCGGCGGCGACACCACAAAGTCCGAAGGTGGTATCTGCATAAATGTTACCGCTATTGGTCGTGTGGCACTCAATAATGTAAAACGTCGTTCGGCTGCCAATGTGGGCGATGTGATTGCTGTTACGGGGTGCTTGGGTGCTTCTGCTACAGGATTACGCGACGTGTTTGAGGGTAACGTAGAAACTGCGAACGCCACGATTCATCTTATGCCCGAGGCGCAGGTAGCGGAGGGTGTGTGGTTGGGCAAGCAGGAGTCGGTACACGCAATGATGGATATATCCGATGGTATCGCTTCGGATATTCAACATATTCTAAAAGAGTCGAATGTCGGTGCTGTTGTGAGCGAAGGCAGTGTTCCTATTGCCGAAGGAGCAACATTTAGCGACGCTTTGTGCGGTGGCGAGGATTATCAGTTGCTGCTGACCATAGATGCCAACGACGTGGATAGGGTTTGTGCGGACTTTCAGCGTGAGTTTGGTAAACCTCTCTATATAATAGGTAGGGTAGTCGTTCCTGATGAGGCGAACTGTGTGTTGCGCATAGAGAGTGAAAATGGCGACATCCTCGACTCTGCGTTGGAGGGATATCGCCACTTTTAACCGGAACTACTCTACGATAAAAATCTGCTCGTCCTTGCCCTGCATAAAGTACTTCTCGCGGGCATACTGTTCCAGAAAGTCGTCGTTTTTCAACATTTCGATGTGTATGCTATCTCGTCGAATGCTCTCGATATATTGTTTTTTCTCTTGCTCGAGTGCCCGTATCTCAATATTGGTCTTGATGAGAGGAATGAGCGCAGGTGGTATAATGCGTATGGCTGCATAGCATATAATGAAGATTGTGACGAAGAGGATGTGTTTCTTGTACTTCTTCCAAAACTTCATCATTCGCTTTAAGATTCTTAACCACAATTTTTTGAGTTTCTGCTTCATAACGCACACAGATTAAGGTATTCTCATATACTTATGGCTCTGAATCGAGATGCTCCATCGAGGATTGCTCTTTGCGTACTCGACCAATGTAGGCATAATTTTCTCGGCAACGCTCCACTCGGGTTGGAGGTAGAGCAGACACTCTTTGCTTACTTTTTTTGCGCACTCCTCCGCCCACAGCAAGTCCTCCTCGCTTTGGATGATGACCTTCAACTCGTCAGCGTGGGCATACGCCTCTTCGAGTGGTGCCGACTTGCGCTTTGGCGAAAGACAAACCCAGTCGAATGTGCCTGAAAATGGGTGTGAACCCGATGTTTCGAGAAAGATTGTCAATCCTCGCTCTTTGAGTGATGTAGTCAATATTTCGAGTGGATACATCAGCGGCTCTCCGCCCGTGATGACTATGGATTGCGCAGCGCACGCTACGGCACGCTCCACAACTTCGCTAACAGGTGTTGGAGGGTAGATGCGCGGATTCCAAGTGTACTTGGCGTCGCACCACGCACACCCCACATCACAACCACCAAGGCGAATAAAATAGGCGGGCTTTCCTGTGTGAAAGCCCTCGCCCTGAATTGTGTAGAAATCCTCTACGAGTGGTAACTTATGACCACCCTCCAAACCCTCGTTATTACTCATTGGCTAAAACGTAGATATCTTTGAGGTTGCGACCAATTTGGTCGTAGTCGAGGCCATATCCCACGATAAATTCGTTGCCTATCTCCATTGCGCAATACTTGATAGGCAGGTCGTAGAGATATTTTTCAGGTTTGAAGAAGAGAGTGCATACCTCCACCGAATTAGGCTTCATCGACTTGATGTAGTCCAACATATGGTTGATGCTGTGTCCTGTCTCGACGATGTCCTCCACGATGATGATATCGCGCCCCTCGATATCGAAGTCGATACCCAACTTCTGTTTGATTGTGCCGGTAGATTGAGTGCCTTCGTACGACGAAATCTGCACAAATGTAACCTCGTTGTCGAAGTTGGTCTTGCGCACCAAGTCTGCCAAAAACATATAGGCACCATTCAAAACACCCACAAAGATTGGAGGCTTCTCGGTCGAAGCGTAGTCGCTGTTCAAACGCTCGGCAACCTTTGCCACAGCGTCGTCAATCTCCTTGGCGGGAATCATAACCTCGAAGGTCTTGTCATAAAGGGTAACTCTTTCTTTCATTGTGTTCGAGTTTTTTGTAACTGCAAAGATAACGATTCTATTCTAAAGTTTGTATAATTGCTACGCAATTTTTTCAATTTGTCGATAAATATCTTTCAATCTATCTGCCATAAAGTATTGCAAAACAAGACGCGATATGATGTAGAGCAGGAATGCAAACCACAACGCATCGTTGCCGATAAATGGTTGTAGGGTGTAGAATGCCACGAAGAACAGAATGGTTGCACCAACCATCGAGTTGCGCATTGCTCGCGTAAGTGTTGCACCTGCATATACTCCGTCCAACATAAATGGCATAGCAGCGAATAGCGGGATAACAACTATCCAACCGATATATTTCTTTGCTACTGCCAAGACTGTGGTCAACTCCTCGGCACCACTCTCGCCCAAGAAGGTTGTAAACAACCACTCCCAACCAGCCAAATAGAGCGAAATGGCTATAAGGGCAGTTGCGAATGTCCACACTACGCAGTAGCGCAAACACCTCTTCAACGATGGCAAATCTTTGGCTCCGATAAATCGGCCCGTCATAGCCTCGGCTGCGTAGGCAAAGCCGTCGTTCATATAGGAGAACAACATCAGCAACTGCATCAAAGTGGTGTTTACCGCCAGAATTGCCGCATCGCGCGAGCCTCCTTCGCCCATCTTTGCCGATGCAGCGGTAAAGAAGGTGTAGACACCCACGTTGCAAAATGTTCTTACGATAATATCGCCATTGACCCTAAAAAATCGCTTCATTGACGAGAGATCCAATACCTCGCGCAACACAATCTTTCGCATTGTTTTGCGGAAGAATACAACGAGCAGAATAGTTGCGAGTCCGAGTCCTATCCACTGCGATACGACCGATGCGTAGGCTATGCCGACAATGCCCATATCGAACGAATTGACAAACCACCACCCGAATATCATATGGAGGGTGTTTACCGTAATTGATATAGCCATCGGGATGACTCCGTTCTGCATACCCACAAACCATCCGTAAAGACCAAACAACACTATTCCCGCCGGTACTGCCCAGATGCGGGCAAAGAAGTAGTCGGCAACCACGTCGTTGCCATCCATTAACCATAACGATAACTCGCCGAGAGGGCGTTGGAATATGAGAACTATTGCACTCAACGCCAGCGAAATAACCACTGCACGTGCCAACATCGCCGTAGTTTCGTGAAAGTCGCCTGCTCCGTATGCTTGTGCCGTCAAACCGCTCGTTCCCATACGTATGAAGGAGCAGTTCCAATAGATGAAATTGAAAATCGAAACTCCAAGTGCCAACGCTCCGATAACCTCTGCCGAGCCACTATCAACGCCGACAATGCCGGTCGAAACCAAGCCCATCAACGGCACGGTGATGTTCGAAATAATATTGGGTATAGCAATGCGGAATATCTCTTTGTTCATCCTGTATTCTACTTTTGAGGTATCAACTCGACCTTGATAATAGTTCTGCTATATGGTGCTAAAATAGAGGTAAAGCCAACTCGTACACCTTTGTTTTTGACGTCGTACCAGTTATCCGAGTTATTATTCATTATGTATGCCTCTGCACTCTTTGGCGATGCAACGCGAAGCAACAACTCTTTGCCATCTTGCTTGAGCCGTATTGTGTGCTTGTCGACAATTTCTGCCTCCGCAAAGGTCGTCATATTCCATCGTATTGAGCATTCGGTGTTACGACTTAAAACTTTGTCTACGCAGGTGACTTTGTCGTTCTCATCAACTGATATGTTGCGGGTTACGCTCTCTGTGTCAATAAATAACGATGATAGATCGAATTTGGCGCCTTTGCGTTTGCGCTTCTCGTATACATTGGTCAATGTCGCCATTCCTTTGTATTGGTGCAACTTCTCGTTTATGGTGAGTGTGTTGTGCGAGAAGTTATTCAAACGGTATACCTGCCAGCGTTGAGATTTTTGTCCCTTCTTCCAAAGACCAATGCCCTTTGACTCTAGCGAGTGATAGTCTTGATTACCTAAATCTACTGCCCAACGGACTCCTCCCCATTCGTAGATGAACGAGCCTCCATCCATATGGGCGTGGCTGTTTTGGGGGCTTCCGCCTTTCACTCCGAGGTAGGTGTCTTTATGCGATGCAAAACCTTTGCGGTAGAGAAAGAGCGATTGTTTACCGTTTCCTGCCCATATATTCGCTTTGATAGGCTTGATATTTTCGGTGTTGCAACGAGAAGCGAACAGCATAGCGATAGGAGTTTGACGGTTTACCCCTCGCACGCTCTCTTCGTTCCTAATGCGCTCTCTATCCTGCCATACAAGCGACATATCTCCGGTTTCGAGTGCAAACCAGTAGAGTAGAGGGTTTATCATATTCAAAGAGGTGCCGCAGTCCGAGAAGTTGAATGCTGCTCCCGTTGGCGTAGACATAAAATTCATAAACTTTGCTGACTCCAAAAAACCGGGAGCCTTCTCCAAATCGCAACTTGTACCTAGTGCCGTACGCAATGACTCGATGAGCATAACTTCGTACCAAGTACCATACTCCCAATATCCGAAACCTTCGGGGTAGACACCATCCGGACCATACTCCAACTGTGCCGTCGGATTGCTTTTGAGTGCTTCGGCTATGATTTTTTGAGCCTCCTCCGGAATACGCTCATACACAGCCAATGCGCCCATTACCAAACCGCTATTGCAGACTTGGTTCCAGTTATTGTGCGATTTTGACCACCATTTTTTGCCTCTTGCAGTGCGTAGACCCTTCTCAATAATTGCGTCCTCGATTATTTTGCGACTCTCGGGCGAAAGCCAATCGTAGAGCCAGTCGTAACCAATAGCGAGTGCTGTAGTCATTTCGGCAACATCCAAGAAGTGCGACGGGTTCCAACTAACGAAATTGGTCGCTGCTAACATCTCCTTCTCGGCGCGTTGTGCATAAACCTCATCGCCACTAACAAGATACATATACGAACAGTAGCAAACCCTTTCGAGAACTGCACGGCAGCGACCAAGAAGTCGTTTTCCTACCATTCTGTATTTGGTAGGCTCGGCTGTGAGAAAACCATTGGTGCGTTGCTCTATGATATCGTGAAGGATAAGCAGAGGTTGGTCGTTCTCAATCTTTTGTTTCACAGCCTCAATATCGCCCTTCTTTAAGATAAGGCGGGGGTGTTGTGCCAATTTCGAATAATCGAGAGTGGTGTTTGCTGCTGCAGACAGTGTTATCAACACTGCCAAAAGAGTAAGTAGTCGTTTCATCTGCTTATAGATATAGAACCAACGAGTGCTACTTTGTCAGTTTGTTGTAAATCTCAATACATACCCACGCATCCGTTGCGGCATACATCTGCTGTTGTGGCGTTAGTTGCTTTGCTGCCCAATTACTCAATCGTTGCGCCTTCGACACCCTCTTGCCGAGAACTATACCCGAAATCTTGCGTAGACTCTTATCCTCGATGCCATACTTTACCACCTCGCTCTGCAAATCTATAAAACCACGAGCCGTAAAGTGTCGTAGTTTGTTGAGTGCCGATATGTCGTTGCGAACATCCGCACCAACTTTGTGTATATTCTCGTTCGAGAGGATGTGTATGAGTTCGCGCGAAAGAGGCAACTTGTTCAACCGAATGAGAAAACAACAATCAGCAGTAGAGAGTTGCAACAACGAAACTTTGTGGCTTACACCCGCTTGGAACGAGGGACGTGTTTCGGTGTCAAAACCTATAAGACGCTCTTTGGCGAGGATATGACACGCTTTGGCAAGCGCATCGTGAGTCTCTATGACCTCGATGCGCCCATCAAAGTGAACTGCCTCCAATGCAGCAACCTCATCATTCGAGATATTTGCTACAAATGCCATTCTCGTCTATCGTTTTGTCTGTTTCTGCTGCTGCTCCGCCTGCTTCATAAGTTGCTCGTAACGCTGCTGGAAACGCGATTTCTTGCCTTTGGTATTCTTGGTGTGATTGTCCATCAAAGAACGAATCTTATCATCGTTCAATGTGTGACGGATAATCGTTGTCTGCAAAATTGTGATGAGGTTCGACAACAAGTAGTAGTAGCAAAGACCACTCGAGTAGTCGTTGAACCAGAACAACATCATAATTGGCATCATATAGACGGTCATAAACTTCATACCCGCCATTTGTGGTTGTGTCGAACCCTGCATCTGGTAGTTGATGTACGAGTATACGAACATCACAATAACCATCAACAAGCAGAACAACGAGATGTGGTCGCCGTAGAATGGGATGTTGAACGGAAGGTCGAGAATGCTATCGTACGACGAGAGGTCGTCGCTCCACAAGAACGACTTGCCACGCAACTCGATACTTGCAGGGAAGAAGCGGAACATCGCAATGAGGATAGGCATCTGAATCAACATCGGCAAACAACCACCCATAGGGCTGATACCCGCCTTGTTGTAGAGCGTCATCATCTCTTGCTGCTTCTTCATTGCATCCTCCTGACGAGGATACTTTGCATTCAATGCGTCAATCTCCGGTTTGATAACTCGCATCTTGGCAGTCGAAAGATAACTCTTGTAGGTAAGAGGGAATATCAATAACTTAACCAAGAGTGTGAGAATCAAAATGATAAGACCGAACGACTCGATATACTTCGTCAAGAAGTCGAACAACGGAATAACCACCCAACGGCTAATCAACGTTGAGAATACCCAACCGAGTGGGATTATGCGCTCCATCTCGAGCGAGTTTTCGTTGTTGTCGGTCAATTTCTTAAGCACCGAGAACTTGTTAGGGCCGAGGTAGAACGAGAAGTCATACTCTGTGGTCTGCGGTGTGTAACCAACCGACGAGTTCATCTGGAAACGTTTGAGATATCCCGACTTTGGCTCGGCAGTCTCGAACATCAACCGCGGTTGCTGCAAACTGTTCGAACGACCAATCAGTGCCGACGAGAAGTACTGCTGTTTGAACGATACCCAATCTACTGCCGACGAGAGATTGTCGCTCTGGTTGCCCTCCGATACTCCCAAATCATCCACGTTCGTATCGCCCGGGAAGTGGTATGCAATGGTTGTGTAGAGATTCTCGTTTTTGAAACTGCGCTCGTTCTGGTACGAACGGTTGCTCCACTCGATGCCTATGCTGCTGTGGTTTGCCATCAATGGAGCGATGTTGTTGAGTTTTACTCGGAAGTCCACCAAATAGTCACGCTCCGGACGCTTCTCGTTGTAGATGGTGTAGATGTGGTCAATCGAACCCTCGCCAACGCCCAAACGCATAGTTACAACGGTGGCATCGCCTACTGCCTCAACACCTACAACCTCGAAAATCTGATCACACGTAGATACAGGCACATATTTGGTACCATCCTTAAAGTAGTACAACATATTGAAATGTGCAGTTGCAGGCTCGAACAGTTTTACCAATTCGTTGCGCTCCTCTTTTGGTGCAAACTTCGTGTACTCCTTCAACGTTACGTCAACAATCTGTGCTCCCTGCGTGCTGAAACCAATCTTTATAACATCGTTCTCTACGTCGACAATCTTGCTCTCCTTTGTTGCATCCGCCTTAATCAGCGAGGATGCAGGCACGCTCTCCTTTGCAGTGGGCTGCTCAACGGGTGCGAGTGCTTGCGAAGCATTCTCCGCAATCTGCTCTACCATTGCGCTTTGCAATGCCTCTTGTTGCTTTTGGTGTTGATGTTGGTTGTAGAACATAAAACCAATAAACACCAATGTCATAAGGACGAAACCTATAATCGTGCTTTTGTTCTCCTTCATACTTATTTTTCCTATTATTTTTTTCTGTTACAATTTCGAATATACTACTCCTGCGAGTCTATCAATTTAACTCGCTCGATGGCATCTGCCATATCTTGTTTTGCTCGTGCAATTTTCTCCTCAACGGCAGCAATCATCGCCTCGGCACCCTTCGACTTTGCAAAGAAACCGATGTTGTTCTCCAAAGTCAGAATCTCCTGCTCGAGTTGCTTCACGCGGTTATACAACTTCTCGCGCTCGCTGCGAAGTTGCTTACCTCCCGACTCACGCATAGAGGATACACGACTCTTGAATTTGCTGATTTGCTGTTCGCGGTCGGCACTACGAACTATTGCAAAGAGGCGGTCCAAAGCGGCCTTATACTGCTTCTGCAACTCCTCTTTATTGCGGATAGGCACAAAACCAATCTCGCTCCAACGGCGTTGGAACTCCTTTATGTCGTCGAACGACTTGATAGTCGCTTGTGCCATCTCCTCCAACAAAGCCTGCTTTGCTGCGAGATTTGCCGACTGCTCGTTGTCTTGCGACGAGAAGTGTTGCGATTTGCGCTCGAAGAACTTATCGCACGCTGCACGAAAACGCTTCCAAACAGCATCAGCATATTTGCGTGCTACGGTGCCGGATTTCTTCCACTCTGCTTGCAGAGCCAACAACTCCTCGGTTGCCTTTGCCCAATCCTCACGCTCGACGATAGCCTCGGCACGCTCGCAAAGTGCGGTCTTAATCTCCAAATTTTTCGACATATCCTCCTTCGCTTCGGTGTAGAATGCGTGCTTTGCCTCGAAAAACTTATCGCACGCAGCACGGAAACGGTCGTAGACTTTGTTGTTCTCCTTCTTTGGGGCAAAACCAATGGTGCGCCACTCCGCCTGAATGGCCTGAATGCGCTCGCTGACTTTGTTCCAACCCTTATGCGATGTTGGAGCCTCGGCAACGATATTCTCTACCTCGTCACAGAGAGCCGACTTGCGCTCGAAGTTGCGAACTTGCTCCGCCTTAATGCCCTCGAAATGCTCCTGATGGCGGCGGTTGATGATTGTGGATGCGCTCTTAAAACGCTCCCATAAAGACTCCTTATGCTCCATTGCAACGGGCCCTATCTCACGCCACTCCTCGTGCAACTTCTGCAACTTGTGGAATGCGTCAACTATTGCGGTGGCATCGGTCAATGCCTCCGCCTGCTCGCAGAGAGCGATTTTCGCCTCGTAGTTTCGTTTCCAGTCGAGGTCGCGCAACTCCTTATTTATTTTGACGTAGTCGTAGAAGTTCTCGACGTGGAGGTTGTAGGTCTCGTAGAGGTCGCTCACACGCGCTTGAGGTACCTGTCCAATAGCGCGCCAGCGAGCCTGAATGTCGTGGAACTTTGCAAAGGTAGAGTTCAGTGTCTCCTCCGAATCGACCAACTGCTTCAACTCCTCGATAAGAGCCAACTTTGCATTGTAGTTATCCTCCTTCTCTTTGTCGGAGATAGCCGTAGCCTCATCACGCTTTGTGCGGTAGATGTTGTACAACTCCTTAAAACGTACCTCTGCCTCGTCGGTCTGCGGGGTATATTCTGCATCCACGCCATTCTCTTGAAAGAACGCCTTGCGACGCTCCTCCACGTCGGCACGATGCAGTTTGTAGAAGGCTACCTTCAACGCCTCAACTTCGCTTCGCAGTTCGGCAGAAGGCTCTTCGCCAACTATCTCGGCAAGGCGTGCCAATACACCCTCTTTGTCAAGTCGGGAAATCTCGTTGACAACGGGCGCAGCCTCGTCGTTTTTCTCCTCTGCGGTAGCGAGGACGTTCTCTTCGCACACTTCGGGTGCAACTTCGCTCTGAATAGTCTGTTCCTCAACAGGAACTTCGATAGTACTCTTGGTAGCCATAATATGCTTCTGTTTAGTTTAACAACTTTATACCTTTTATGGTATAACCCGACAAAGATACAAATTAAAACCGAAAACCGAAAGCCTTTTAATCTTTTTAGACAAAATATTCATATATTTGCCACGATGAAAAACGAAAATAGACCTTTTGAGGGCAAAGAAATGCCTATTTGGCTTGCGCTGATACCTATGGCGGTGTTGGTTGCAATGCTTGCACTTGTGATAAAAGTATTCGGCGCAGATGCCATTGCCGGAGGTAGCCAAATCTCTCTTTTGGTTGCTTCGTCTGTGGCTGCTCTCCTCTCCATAACCGTTTGCCGTTGTAAGTGGAAAACACTCGAAGAGGCAATAGTCGAAAATATACGAACATCCGCTTCGGCGATTATTATGTTGCTGTTGATTGGTGCTATCGCCTCGACGTGGATGTTGAGCGGAGTTGTGCCAACACTGATGTACTACGGATTGCAAATAATTCATCCAAAGATGTTTTTGGCTGTGGCGTGCCTTATCTGTACGGTGGTCGCTATTGTTACGGGCAGTTCGTGGACAACAATCGCCACCATCGGAGTTGCTCTTATGGGTGTCGGTCAGGCGCAGGGCTTCTCGGAAGGGTGGATTGCCGGAGCAATCATTTCGGGTGCATATTTTGGCGATAAGGTATCGGCTTTGTCGGATACTACGGTGCTGGCATCTACCACCGCTCGTGTGCCGCTTTTCGAGCATATCAAGTATATGAGTATCACTACGATACCATCGTTCATTATCTCGCTTGTAATCTTTGCGGTAGTTAGCATTATGCACACTGCCGATGCCTCGGCACAGGTCGAGGAGTTGTCGCACGTCTTGCAGGGTTCGTTCAATATCTCGGCGTGGTTACTCCTCGTACCGGTTATTACATTGGTGCTTATCGCCAAGCGATTGCCGTCGCTCGTCACACTTTTTATCTCGGTGGTTATTGCCTGCGTGGCGATGGTTGTAAGTCAGCCCGAGATAGTGCAGAGTATAGGCGGAGATGATGAATTTTCTACTTTCAGAGCGTTGCTCACAGTGTGTTCAAGCGAAACTTCAGTTGAAACAGGCAATGCCACTATAAACGAGTTGGTTGCAACATCGGGAATGCAAGGTATGCTCAATACCATTTGGCTCGTTTTGTGCGCTATGTGTTTTGGTGGTGTAATGGCGGGTAGCGGTATGTTGTCGGCCATCACAAAACTCTTTGCGAAGTTCGTATATCGCACTGCAAGTATTGTCGCTTCGACGTTGGGTATGGGTGTGTTTGCCAACCTCGTAACAGCCGACCAATACATCTCTATTATAATTACGGGTAACACCTTCCGCGACCTCTACAAGAAGCGTGGTTTGGAGGGGCGTTTGTTGAGCCGTTCGATAGAGGATACGGCAACCGTAACCTCGGTGCTTGTGCCTTGGAATTCGTGCGGTATGACTCAATCTACGGTGCTTGGTGTGGCGACTATAACCTATTTGCCATACTGCTTGTTCAACCTTATAAGCCCTGTGGTGTCGTTGCTGACTGCGATTGTGGGCTACAAAATCTATCGCAAAGAGGATAAAGAGTAAGCGAGAGTATTCTTTTTGGTGTAATTGTTGTTAGGTTTGGGTTTACAAACCAATACAACAAGTGTATGAAAAAGATTATTCTATCCGTTTTGGCTTTGGGTGTAACCGCAGCGGTATCTGCCCAGAGCGAGCAGGCCCCAGCGGCAAATGCTATTCTTGTATCGCAAACACGCGATGGTAATGTGGTAACTTCTCGCTACAAAATCCCTCACAACGATGGTCGTAGTGCCGAATTCGACGTGCATTATGCTGTGAATAAGTCGAATATCGTTCCATCCTATTCCGACAACACGCAACAGATCGACGATTTGAAAGATTTTATGGCGCAATGTTGCGATTCGACTATGCACATTTCGACGATTAAAATCGTTGGCTATGCCTCGCCCGATGGCGATGTGAAGCAGAACGATACACTCGCATCGCAGCGAGCGCAGTCGCTCTATCACTACGCCGTAAACACCTATCATCCTGCGCAACAAATCAAGACTTCGCACAAGACATTCCGCTGGAGCGATTGCGTCGCGGCTGTCGAGAAGTCGGATATCCCGCAGAAGCAGGAGGTGTTGGCAATTCTCAACTCCACAACTCACACCGAGGCTCAAAAGGAGGCTGCTCTGCGCAAAATGCCCGAGGCGTGGCAATACTTGGCAACCAAGATTCTACCGCAGATGCGTTATGCCGATATCGAGTTCGACTATGGCGTGGATGAGTTCGTAACACGCACCACTACTGTGGCGCAGACCGAGCCGACAAAACCTGTGCAGACTTCGCAACCTGTGGTGGTCGACGAGGAGATGGGAATAATCATCGCTACACCAAATCACGATGACGACAAAAACTCCAAGCGCAAGCATAAAAAACGTGATAAAGCCCGCGTAATAGGGGAGTATGAGGCTATTTATTGGTAAAAAAGTGGTGTAAACCCATAAAAAAGTTGGAAAATCTTTGCGTGCTATTCTTTTTTTCTTATCTTTGTGCTACGAAAGATATTAAAAATAGAGTAAGGTTATGGCAAATTTAAGATTTTTGAAGAAAGAGATCGACTACCGTCTTGAGGAGTTGGTATTCGATTGCGACATGACAATCTATTTCCGTCCGGACAAGGAGCAGGAGATTTTCGCAATTATGCAGGAGGGCGTAGAACTCCGCAACGAACTTTATCACAAGGCGAACAATCCTGTTGAGCCAAAGAATGCTTCGTTGGTGCGCAAGTACTACGCTGCTTTCCGTAACGAGATGATAGAGGGTTATGGTAAGTTGTTCGAGAAGTTGAGTGCATTGCACGACTAATTTCGACAACACATTTCAGGTTAAAGGCGCAATGGCTCCCATTGCGCCTTAATTTTAAGAGACCGAACACTATGCGAATACTTGTTGTCGACGACGAGGTGGATATCCGCGAATTTGTGCAGTACAATCTTGTAAAGGATGGCTACGACGTTGTGTGCGCAGAGAATGGGCGCGAGGCGTTGCAGCGAGCGGTGGAGTTTCGTCCCCATCTTATCCTTTTGGATATGATGATGCCGGAAATGGATGGACGTGAGGCGTGCCGTGCATTACGTGCCAACTCCATAACCGCCAAGACGATGATTGTATTCCTGTCGGCAGTTTGCGAGGAGGATAGCCTTTTGGAGTGCTACGAGGCAGGTGCCGACGACTACATTACCAAGCCGGTGAGTATGAAGGTGTTGTGTTCGCGTGTCGGTGCAATTTGCAACAGAATAGAGCGCCAAGAGGGAGAAATTCTTTCGAAGTCGTCACGTCTTATCGAAGAACGACGCTCGTTCGTAACCGATGATGGTGAGGAGGTACAGTTGGCGGTTAAGGAGTTCGAGATTCTGAAACTGCTACTCTCCGAGCCTCGCATTTTTACTCGAGAGGAGATATATGATTTGGTGTGGGGTACCGATGTCATAGTAGGCTCGCGCACGCTCGATGTTCACATTCGCCATCTCCGCAGTAAGATTGGCGACCGCTATATTGCCACCTACAAAGGCGTAGGTTTCGGCTACAAGGAGTAACCCTAAAACTTTACAATCTATGCTATCGCTATTGAAACTCTTTGCGCTGACCATATTGGTCGGCTCTAACACCTCATATTGGGGCCATACATACCTCGCCGAGGGCAACAATAAAATCTATGCTCTCCGCAGTTTGAACGATGCCTCCTCACTCTGCACTTTCGATGCCGCTTGCCTCGACGGTCGCGCGGGCGTTATCGAGTTGGCATCTTTGCAAGTGCCAATGGCAGAGTCTGTTACCGAAGGTAAAGAGTCCTGCCATATAACGTTGTTGGAGCGTGAGGCCGTAGTGTCGGACTATACGAGCGGAACACTCACCATCTATCCGCTCGATGAAAAGGGTGATGTCTGCGGAAAGCCTCGTCTACTGCGGTACGAGGGTAAAGGCGCTCACCCAACACGCCAGCACGCTCCCCATATCCACTCGTCGGCACTCTCGCCCGACGGCAAGAGGTTGGCGGTTGTGGACCTCGGCACCGATAGAGTCTATTGCTACGCAGTTAAGGATGGCAGATTGGGCGAAAAGTTGGCAACTATTACGCTCCCTGCGGGTAGTGGACCTCGTTTTAGTATCTTTGGAAACGATGGCAAGTACCTCTATGTCCTCACCGAGTTGAGCGACGAGATTATGGTCTATCGTATGGCTGATTACAAGTTGCAAAATCGTTATCCTATTGGCGACGACAACCCCGAAGGAGGCGCACACATAGCGTTAAGCCCCGATGGCCGCACTCTCTATGCTTCGTTGCGAGTGAGTGGCACATCGAAGTCGAACAGGTGTAAGGTGTCGGATGGTGTGGCAATCTTTAAGTGTTTGAAGGATGGTAAGTTAGAGAGGTTACACTACCTGCCTACGGGCGGACATCCTCGCCACTTTGCTATATCGCCCGACGGCAGAGCGTTGGTTGTGGCGTGCCGAGATAGTAACGAGATAGAGATATATCCGCTCGAAAATGGTCTACCAAAGGGCGAAGCCGAGAAAATCTCGGTCAAGTCGCCTGTCTATGTCGGTTTTGTGCGTTAGAATGCGAATGTAGCGGAAGCGTAGAATGTGCGTGGATAGGCGTACAGATAGCGAGAATCGAGACGTTTGTAGATATATTCGCCGGCGAGTTTGTATCGACGTAGGCGCGATGCTTCGTAGGCGTTGTATACGATATTTTGCGACCCCAACAAGTTGCGCACACCAACCCTGAATATTAGGCGACTGCGTGGGTGAGTGTCCTCGAAACGAGGTGCTGCCTTTGTCGAGTAAATCTTTTTGCTTAATCGGTTGATATATAGACTTTTCGATAACGATAAATCTATCGTAAAAGCGTCGCGTAACCGTTCTTGTGTGGTCATTGCCAAACGCTCCTCGGGCGAAACAGCCATCGCCAAAATTCTGTTGGTTCGCATAGTCGGCGAAGGCTCGACGAATCGCAGTCCGGCGTAGTTTGCATTTATGCTTGCCCACCAACCTTTATTGTAGAACGACAAACCCGTCGTAATGGCTACCTGCGGGGTGTTGCCAACCGAAAGCCCCTTCGTGTAACTCGGAATATGGTTAGCAAACATAATATTCGATTTGTCGCTATAAATTGTTATCAATGAGTTGGTTGCATATTTATATCTGCCAAACACTGCTGCGGCGGTAAGACAAAAATGGTCGGCAAAACGATACTCTGTTTCCACCTCTACACCATAACGCAGTTGGTCTATTCCGCTCACAACAACATCGGCATATTCGCCCGATAAATCGTCGTAAAGATGACGCACCTGCGTATCGTTCAACTTTGCCGAAACGAATAGGGTAGTGCTTACAGCGATGTTGCTCTTTTGAAAGATATATCGCACCTCGGCGTTGTAGGTACTACGTAGCGTAGGGTTGTCTATTGTGCGGTTGTTGTATTGGCTCTGTAAAAATAGATTCTCCTCCTCGCAAGGCTTCGCTTCGGTGGCGATGTTGAAATCTATAAAGTGATTATCCGCAACAAGAAAGCCAACCTTTACGCGCAAGACGTATGGCGAAAATTTCAGATGACGTGAAACCCCTAACGAATTGTCGGCAAATAACTCTTTACGGTAGAAACCGCGACGCGAGATGTCGCAATACCCCGCCTTCGCTGCAATATCGAGGTTGAGCCTATTGGTCGAGTAGCCATAGGTGGCGTATGCCGTAATGTCGTGACGACGAATGGCGTAGTCGTAGCCAAAACGATCGCCCTCTAAAATGTGGCGATTTGGTGTTGCCATATTGTTCTGCAACGAGTTGCCGAAGGTGTCGTCGTCGAGCAGAAAGTAATCGACATCAATGGAGTATTCTGCTCCAAGCAAATCACGCATCTGCTTGTAGTTGCGATAGTTGGCAATTTTCGCCTCTATGCCATATCCGAGTGTGCCACGCTCTAATTTTGTGGTGGCACCGCCACGCATCGATGCGAGGATGGTGCGTTGAACCCTATCTGAAATGGCGTATATCGCCTCGCCATTGTTCATACGATTTGTAGCGATGAGGTTGTCAAAGTCGATTTGAGTGTAACGAGTGTCGTTGTTTTGCCAAGCCGATTCGACAGCGAGAGATATATCATCCTCACCGTTGAAGAAACTCGGCATATAGCGGTAGTTGTCGGGCGTAGGTGTCTGTGCATCGTACCAATCGAGCGCACTATATCGCTCGATACCCGCCGTTAGTGCTGCTGCCAAATTCAAACGAGTACGCTCGCTTACATCACCTTCGTAGCAGAGGAATGCCGTAGGCAGGAACTCTCGCCTGATGCGTGCATTTCGCACCTTGCCGTTTTGATATCCCCACGCAGGGTTATAGAGGTTGTTACCCGTGAGGCGGAATGCTTCGGCGGTGGTTGCCAATCGGGTGCTGCGCATCGACGGACGAGCAAATATAGCCATCGTGAGAGTGTGCTTGTTGCTCCAATTCTTTGCTGCCATTAGATTAACACTCAACGAGTTGCCAAATACGCTACTGATGTGCAAATCACGACCTGTACGCCCATCTATATTTGCCGCTAACGACCAGCCATTATTGAGTTTGTGGGCAGTGGATAGCGCAATGGAGTAGGGCATATTGCGCGACGAAAACGAGAATCCGGCCGACGTTCGCTCCTCTTTCAAGGTGTCTATCCGCAGCGACACTTCGTCGGTGGAACTCTCTTCGTTGAGTTGCAGAGTACGAATTGCCGACCAACTGATATATGGTACTTCAACACCATTTAGGAGGGCTTTTCGCTCATAGTGTGCAACACCGCGTCGGGCGAAGCGGATATGCGAAAAGTTGTAGTTGAGTGCGTTGGTCGAAAAGTTGCGATTGAGGATGAATTTTGCACTCTCCGTGCTATCCCTCTCGGGTGCAAGCAACTCCTCTATGGTATCGAAACGCTTATAGTATCTAAAATCATAGAGGTCGAACTCCTGTGCGGAGAGACCTCTATAACATAGCAGAAGTAGTACAACGAGTATGTATCGCAAGCCTCGCATTACTCGTGCAAAGCGTTCCACAACATATCTTTCAACTTCGCAATATTCAATCCTGCAACCGAAGAGATGAATACCGATTTTATGCCATCAGGTAGGTGTGATGTCATCTCCTCCATCAACTCCTCATCAAGCATATCACACTTTGTAATTGCCAAAATGCGGCTCTTGTCGAGCAGTTCGGGGTTGTATTGCGTAAGTTCGCCGAGCAGAATTTCGTAATCTTTACGAATATCGTCGCTGTCGGCAGGAATCATAAACAGCAAAATCGAGTTACGCTCGATGTGGCGCAAGAAGCGTGTTCCAAGACCTTTTCCTTCGTGCGCACCCTCGATAATTCCCGGGATGTCTGCCATAACGAACGAGTGGCCATCTCGCACCTCCACAATTCCGAGATTTGGCTCCAATGTGGTAAATGCGTAGTTTGCAATCTTTGGCTTTGCAGCCGATACCACCGAGAGCAGAGTACTCTTACCTGCATTTGGAAATCCCACCAAGCCAACATCTGCCAACACCTTCAATTCGAGGATAAATGCACCTTCGGCACCCTCCTCGCCGGGTTGCGAGTAGCGTGGAGCCTGATTTGTGGCGGTGCGGAAATGCCAGTTGCCCAATCCGCCACGTCCACCCTTCAGGAGAACGAGTTGCTCGCCGTGTTCGGTCACTTCGCCCACAATCTCGCCTGTTTCGGCATTGCGTGCAACTGTTCCGAGTGGCACAGGAAGGATGATATCCTTTGCATCCTTGCCGTGCGAGCGTGCGCCCGAGCCACATTCGCCATCTTCGGCAAATTGGTGACGCTGATATTTGAGGTGGATAAGAGTCCAATATTGACGGTCGCCCTGCAAGATAATCGAGCCACCTTTACCGCCGTCGCCACCATCGGGGCCACCGAAAGCGACAAACTTCTCACGACGGAAGTGTGCCGAGCCTGCACCTCCGTGTCCGGAGCGTGCAAATATCTTTACATAGTCGACAAAATTCGATCCAGCCATAATTCTAAACGCAAAAACTGAAAACTTTTTTACATTCGCTCCGGAACATCAATTCCGAGCAATCGCATCGAGCGGTTGATAATGCGTGCCACCTGCTGTGCCAACGCCAAACGCATTTTCTTGACCTCTTCATTCTCCTCGCGGAGGATAGAGTGGTCGTGGTAGTAGCCGTTGAAGGTCTTACACAACTCGTAGGTGTAGGCGGCAATAATCGAAGGCGCAAATGCCTCGCCGGCAGCCGCTACGGTTGCAGGGTATTCGCACAACATCTTTATCAACTCAACCTCCTCCGGCAATAACTCGCACGCGATATGCTTGCTCTCGAATGTGATATTCTGCTCGGCAGCCTTACGCAATACGGAGCAGATACGAGCGTGGGTATACTGGATGAATGGGCCTGTGTTGCCATTGAAGTCGATTGACTCACGAGGATCGAACAGCATAGTCTTTTTAGGGTCGACTTTGAGGATAAAGTATTTGAGCGCACCCAAACCGACCATCGAACTGATTGCCGATGCCTCCTCCTCGCTGCAACCATCCAACTTGCCCAACTCCTGCGACATCTCGCGTGCGGTCGAAATCATCGCTTCGCACAAGTCGTCGGCATCGACTACGGTGCCTTCGCGCGACTTCATCTTACCCTCCGGCAACTCCACCATACCATACGAGAGGTGGAAAATGTCGTCACTCCACTCGTAACCCAACTTTTTGAGTATCAACTTCAAAACTTGGAAGTGGTAGTTCTGCTCGTTGCCTACGACATAGATAATGCCATTCAGAGCATTCTGCTCGAAACGCTGCAATGCAGTTCCGAGGTCCTGTGTCATATATACCGATGTGCCGTCGCCACGAAGCAATAACTTCTGGTCGAGTCCGTCGCTTTCGAGATCGATCCACACCGAGCCATCCTCCTTGCGGAAGAATATACCCTTCGCCAAACCCTCCTCGACGAGTCCTTTGCCGAGGATATAGGTCTGCGACTCGTAGTAAACCTTATCGAAATCTACGCCGAGAGTCTTGTATGTTACATCGAAGCCGTCGTAAACCCAGCCGTTCATATTCTCCCATAGTGCGCGAACCTCCTCGTCTTTTGCCTCCCACTTGCGCAACATCTCCTGCGCTTCGAGGAGTATCGGAGCCTGCTTCTTTGCCTCCTCCTCGCTCATTCCGCCTGCGACGAGTTCCTTGATCTCCGCCTTATAGTGCTTGTCGAACTCCACATAGTAGTCGCCTACGAGATGGTCGCCCTTCTTACCGGTCGATTCAGGAGTAGCACCATTGCCATAGCGCAGCCACGCCACCATCGACTTGCAGATGTGGATGCCTCGGTCGTTTACGAGGTTTGCCTTAATTACGTTGTGTCCGTTAGCCGCCAAAATCTGCGCCACCGAGTAACCCAAGAGGTTGTTGCGGATATGTCCGAGGTGAAGCGGCTTGTTGGTATTTGGCGACGAGTACTCAATCATAATCGTGCGGCCCGTAGGCTCTGCTACGCCATAGTTCTCGTTGGCTGCTAAATTCTGGAAACGGGTTGCCCAGAAACCTTTACAAAGAGAGATATTCAGGAAACCCTTAATAACATTGAACGACTCGATGTCGAATGCTCTCTCGACCAACATCTCTCCAATCTCGGTAGCCACCGCCTCGGGCGATTTGCGAGCCTGCTTTACGAGCGGAAATACTACGAGGGTGTAGTCGCCCTCAAACTCTTTGCGGGTCTTCTGGATCTGTATTTGCGAATCGGTAACAGTTCCGTAGAGGTACTCCACAATGGCTTTAACTTGGCTTGTAATGTACTGTTCTATACTCATTTTCAGATGCTATTTTTCTATTATTTATAATTGCGTGCAAAAGTAACGATTTTTTTGCGCTTTTCAAAATTATGTGTTACTTTTGTGTTTCGAAAGTACCCAAACAAATGAAATACGATGTATTTATAAGTTACTCGCGAAAGGATATAGATGTTGCCACCCGCATCTGTAAAGCCTTCGATAAATTTGGTATAACTTACTTTATCGATCTTAAAGGTATTGGTGGAGGCTTTGAGTTTCCCGATGTGTTGGCTCATAATATAGTAGACTCTACGCTGTTTTTGTTTCTTGCAAGCGAACATTCTTACAAATCTAAATTTACAACAGGAGAGATAACCTTTGCGTTTAACAAGAAGGCAAAAAATAGTATTATTCCATATATAATTGACGGCTCAACTCTTCCATTAAATCTTGAGTTTATCTTTGCCAGCATAAATTGGCGAACTATCAACGAGCATCCGATTGAAACGACTCTTGTGTTGGATATTCTTAAACTATTAGGTCGTGAGTGCGAAATCGGTAAAGAATATTTAGAAAAGAGATACAAAGTTGGCGACTACTACGATGACGGCAAGAAGCAAGGCGTGGTATTCGAGGTTTCTGCCGATGGCAAACACGGAAAGATTGTAAGCCTTACGGAGTCGAGCAATGAGTTGCGTTGGTCGTCCGATAGCAAAGAGAGAAATCGCTTGATTGGGGCAGATGATAAGATGAATGGCGCAAACAATATGGCAAAGGTAAAGGCTATTGCGGGGTGGCGCGAGAAATACCCGGCATTTGTTTGGTGCGCCGACTTGGGCGAAGGATGGTATCTGCCTGCTATAGATGAGTTGGATCTATTTACTCTTAATGGTAAAATCCGCAATGCGGTAAATCGTACATTGGCAACCAGAGGTACAAAATTGGCTGAAGGTGGAACAAATTGGCGGTATTGGTCGTCAACGGAAAGTAACTATAAATATTTTGATGGTGAGTTTTGCATGTGGGGCTTCCCTATGAGCCGTGTCCTCACCGGCTACGACTATAAGAGCGACTACCGCTATGTGCGTGCTGTGTCCGCTTTTTAGAAATTAGGCTTTTGGCTTTCAAACTTTTACCCTCCGCAGTAGTTCTGCGGAGGGTTTGTTTTTTTGTAGGGCGGGTAAGATAAGGAATTTAATGAGTTTAATGAGTTTAATGAGTTTAATGAGTTTAAGGAGTTTAAGGAGTTTAAGGAAATTAGTGATGTGTCTTTCTCTAAATTCTCTATATTCCCTATATTCCCTAAAAGATAGTGGCTAATGGCTAATGGCTAATAGTCCATCAAAAACTACTCACTACTCACTTTTTGAAAATAAAGAACACTGCCAAGACAAGGCAGGCGAAGCCGGCGATATGGTTCCAGCGGAGTGCCTCGTTTTTCATAATCATCTGCACGACAACGGCAAAGACCGTAAGCGATACGACCTCCTGAATAACCTTCAACTCCCAAATCGAGAAGGGTCCGCCATACTCGGCACTTCCGAGGCGGTTTGCCGGCACCATAAAGCAGTATTCGAAAAATGCCACTGCCCAACTGATAAAGATTACGGCTATCAAGCCTATGCGCTCGAATTTGCTCTTAAACATCACCTGACCATACCACGCCAAGGTCATAAAGAGGTTCGAGCATATCAAAAGTCCAACCGTAGAGAGTCCTTTTCCGATCATAATTTTTTGCTTTTAGCCATTAGCCATTGGCTATTGGCTGTTTTTCGCCGGCAAAATTATTAAAAAGTTGGCGAATTGCGACCATTTTTACCGAAAAATAGATACTTTTGCGCTATGAAATTTACTTTAATCACAGGAGCATCGTCGGGAATAGGGTTTGCGTACGCCGAGCAGTTTGCCGCCAGAGGCGAGAATATCGTTGTGGTGAGCAATCAGCGTGAACGCAACGAGGAGGTCGCTTCCAACTTGAAGCAACGCTTTGGTGTGGAGGCTATTGCGTTGTATGCCGACCTCTCGAAGGCAGACTCTGCCGAGCAGATTTACGAGTGGTGCAAAGAGCAAAATATCGAGGTCGCAACCCTCGTCAGCAATGCGGGTATCTTGCAGTTCGGAATGTTTCTGCACACCAAACCCTCGATGGCGGAGTTTGTCACAAATCTCCACTGCGTAACCCCTTCGAAGTTGTGCCGTCTTTTTGGCGAGGATATGTGCCGTAGGGGAGAGGGGCGCATTCTGATTATGTCGTCGATGACGGCGTGGACTCCATATATTACGGTGTCGTACTACGCTGCCACAAAGGCGTATCTGAAAAGTTTTGCGCAGTCGTTGTGGTATGAGTTTCGCCCTTATGGTGTTACGGTTACTACGGTCTATCCGGGTGCAGTCGATACACCGCTCTACAACCTCGATGAGAAACAGCGCAAGTGGTTGCGTCGCTTTGGAGTGATGATGTCGGCAGAGAGGTTGGCAAAGGCGGGTATTCGTGCATTGGAGCGAGGTTGCCGCACCTCCACCCCTGGGTTGTTTACAAAGATTGCCGTAGGGGCTTGCCGTCTGCTTCCTGCACACGGGTTGTTGCCCGTACTGAAAATTCCTGCAATAAAACGAATACTCGAGAAGTTGTAAAAACAAAAGGCTGCCGAAATTTCGGCAGCCTTTTTTCATAGTTTACGCTACTGCTCCTCATCGGGGATGAGCAACCACATAATAATGTATACCCAGAGCGACATTCCGCAGAAGAGTATCAAACCAACCATTACTAAACGCAAGGCCGTTGCATCAATTCCAAGATACTTTGCCAAGCCTCCACATACTCCTGCAATTTTGCGATCTGTGGTCGAACGACGCAAAACTCTATTATCCATATCCGTTTTCGTTTATTTATTTGTAGTTAGTTTTGTTGCAATGTTTAATTAAAGCGATGCTTTATGCGATTTCCCAGCGTCCGCCTTTGCCAAAGACCTTCTCTATCAACTCGTCGTAGAAGCCACCGCGACGTGCCAAATCAAACATATTCATACGCCAACGCATCAACTGCACAAATGGCAACATATCCTTCAACTGCTGACGTGTAACACCGATGTCGGCTGGGTCAGCCGGTGCGCCCACCTTACGGAAGCACTCCTGCATCTTTTCGAACGGGTAGACCTGCTTGCGGTATTGCGCCTTCAACAGCGGCCAATGCTTTTTGAAGAATGTAAGTTGCTCACGTACAGCCTCTTTGTCGTTGTACTTAATTGTGATTTGGTCGTAGCCCAAACGTGGCGATACGAAATCTTTGAATATCTCGGTTGCACGTTGCTGCTCCTCTTCGAGCGATGGCCACGCCTCCACGCACTTCTCGACATCGAGGTTGCGGAGGTCCATATCGATAAGTGCATCGAAAAATGCGCACATTGTGAGCGTTCCGATTGCCACCTGAAAACCGTGTGACTGCAACTTTCCGTTGAAGGTGTGGTGAGTCATATCGAGGTAGTGGCTGAAAAGGTGGTCTGCACACGATGCAGGACGGCTCGAGCGAGCCGCTTGCATAGCAAAACCACTCAACGTAAGACCCTCGAACAGTGCCGCAATGGCATCCTTATCGCACGCTGCAACACCCTCCGGGTTGGCGAGTTGATCGTCGAGTACATCCTGCAAAACGTGCCAAGCCTCCGGAATAATAGCCTCGGCACCCATAGCGTCGGCAATCATCCATTCGCCACCGCAAGGAATCTTTGCTGCAAGGTCGGCATAACCGGCTGCGGTCATCTCCTTCGGTGCATTGGCAATAACATCCACATCTGCCAAAATAGCCAATGGAGCAGGGCAGTCGAATGTTTGCTTCAAACCCTCGTAACTGATTGATGCACCGAACGATGAGTAGCCATCTACGGATGCAGCGGTAGGGATAGTTAGGTACTGCTGGTGCAGGTGGTGCGAAGCGAGTTTGCAGAGGTCGTTTATTACGCCCGAACCCACCGAAACCATAATTGCGCCCGCCTCTTTGGCAGCCTCCTCGACCTCCATAACGTAGCACCATTCGGCGTGGAACTCATCTTGTTGAATAATATGCTTTACGGTGTCGATACCCGCACTTACGAGGTGGTTGTAGACCTCCTCGCCCGCTACACGCCACGTATTTTTGTCGGCAATGACAATGGCGCGTGCATCGCCAAACTGCTCTTTGAAAATTGATGGGGCAAGGTGCAATACTTTGCTGTCCATCTCGAAAACCTTGGTGTCGGTAGCAACCGCCAACGCTTTCGCAATGCGTTCCTTCGTTGTCATATATAATATATGTATTAAGCGAGTTCCAATTCAGCCTTAATAGCCTCGATCTTTGCGTCGAGTTGGTTCTGTACATTCTCGAACTCCTCGACCGATGCCAATGGAGCCTTCACTCCGAAGTAGAACTTAATCTTTGGCTCTGTACCCGATGGGCGCACCGACACCTTTGTGCCGTTCTCGGTTACCCACTGCAATACGTTGCTCTTGTCGGTGATACCCGGGATAGGGCATACCTCGCCGGTTACGGTATTTTTCAACTCCAACGTCTTGTAGTCGTAAATCTCTACAACCTTCTCTCCTACGATCGACTGTGGAGGATTTGCTCGATACTCAACCATCATATTCTGAATCAACTCGGCACCATCCTTACCCTCGCGAACAACATTTACGAGTCCCTCGCGGTAGAAACCAAACTTCACATATAGGTCTTGCAACCACTCGTAGAGTGTTACACCCTTTGTGTCGCGGCACCAAGCGGCAGCCTCGGCAGCCAACGAACACGCCGAAACGCCATCCTTATCGCGAACGTAGTCGCCTGCGAGGTATCCGAACGACTCCTCGCCTCCACCGATATACTTCGCCTTACCCTCGTTCTCGCGGATAATCTTTGCGATAAACTTAAAGCCTGTGAGGCAGTTGTAGCATTTTACGCCATAAGCCTCGGCTACGGCGTCAGGCATCATCGAACTTACAATGGTCTTAACCACATAGTCGCCATCCTTTATACGACCAAGTTCTGCCCAACGAGTGAGTTGGTAACACATCAAAAGCACCAAAGTCTGGTTTCCGTTCAACAGCACATACTCGCCTTTGCTGTTGCGCAACGCCAAGCCGATACGGTCGGAGTCGGGATCGGTAGCCATTGCGAGGTCTGCCTGCTCCTTCTCTGCCAAATCTATCGCCATCTTCATAGTTGGACGATTCTCCGGGTTTGGCGACTCAACAGTCGGGAAGTTGCCATCCAATACGGTCTGCTCCTTAACTGAAATAATATTTGTGAAACCAAAGTTGCGCAGCGAAGCAGGGGTAAGACGTACACCCGCACCGTGAAGTGGGGTATAGATAATCTTCATATCGTGGAAACGAGCCACGCTATCTGCCGAAAGTTGCAACTCCTTAATCTTTGCAAGGTACTTCTTGTCGAACTCCTCGTCGAGGATGGTGATGTTCTCGGCGTGCAGACCTGTCAGCACCTGCGATACCTCTGTGATTTTCTCAACCTCTTTGATAATATTAACATCGTGCGGGGATGTAACCTGCGAACCGTCGCTCCAATAAGCCTTATATCCGTTGTACTCCTTCGGGTTGTGCGATGCGGTAACCATAACGCCCGATTGGCAGTGCAACTCGCGAATAGCGAACGAGAGTTCCGGTGTTGGGCGCAACTCGTCGAAGAGGAATACTTTGAAGCCATTGGATGCGAATATGTCGGCAACGTGCTCTGCAAATGTGCGCGAGTTGTTGCGTGAGTCGTGAGCAATCGCTACTCGAATCTCCTCGCCCGGGAAGTTGATTTTGAGGTAGTTAGCCAAGCCCTGTGTGGCAAAACCTACGGTGTAGTTGTTCATTCGGTTGGTGCCTACGCCCATAATTCCGCGCAAACCACCTGTACCAAATTCGAGGTCTTTGTAGAAACTCTCAACGAGTTCCTTCGGATTGTTATCAATCAAATTTTTAACCTCTTGGCGTGTAGCCTCGTCGAACTCTGTGCCAAGCCACTTCTCGGCCTTCGACATTACTAATTGTTGCAAGTTGTCCATAGTTAATTGAAATATAAATTTTGTTTATAATTTTTTCTAAAAGTATTTGATTTTTTATCTCTGCAAATATACGAAAATTATTTGTAAATGTAGTGTATCAGCGAGTTAAAAATTGGGCGGTATAATTAAATTTTTATCTCCTTAAAAAATAATAATTAAAAAACAATAGTTGTGACGTTTTTTTTTCCACAATTTTATTTACACCTTTGCAAAGTCAAACCGATGAAACGTTCTGGTTTGGCATATAAACTAACTCTAAACATTTTATTTTCAGACATTTATGCTTGCAAACGCAACGACATATAACGATGCTTGGCAAAGTTGCCTTAGCGAGATCAAAACGAAGACCTCGGCAGAGGAGTTTGCCCAGTGGTTTCTCCCAATAGAACCGTTGGAGTTCGATGGTGAACGACTACGCATCAAGGTGCCGGACCGCGACTTTGCAAAGACCATAGAGAACAACTATAGCCAAGTGTTGAAGCCTATTATTGCGCAACTTTTTGGTCGCGATACTCGCCTCTACTACGCTATACCAAAGAACAATCATCCAATTGCTGTGCCAAGCGAAAGTGATGCAACATCGCCGGAACTTACGTTTAGTCAGCCAACCGACACGTCAAATATACGAAATCCTTTTGTAATTCCTGGCATAAATCGCCTACGAATTGAGCCGCAACTCAACAAAAATTACACTTTTGGCAATTTTGTCGAGGGAGATTGCAATCGTTTGGTGCGTTCGGCGGCTATGTCGGTGTCGGTAAATCCGGGTAGTCATACGCCATTCAACCCGCTCTATATCTACGGAGATTCGGGTTTGGGCAAGACTCACGTTGCCCACGCAATAGGCAACGAGGTACGTCAGCGTTTTCCCGAGTTGCAGGTGTTGTATGTTGCGATGAGCAAATTTCAGGCGCAGTTCCAAGCGGCAACCATCAACCACGATGTGCCGAATTTCATTCACTACTATCAGGCGGTCGATGTTCTGATTTTGGACGATATTCAGGAGTTGTCGGGTAAGCCGGGTACGCAAAATGCCTTCTTCAACATCTTTAATCACTTGCAGATGTCGGGTAAGCAGTTGGTGCTTATTTCGGATAAACCACCGGTGGAGTTGAAGGATATCGAGGAGCGACTTTTAACCCGATTTAAGTGGGGTTTGTCGGCAGAAATCCGCATTCCGGATTACGAAACAAAAGTCAAAATTATCTGCGCAAAAGCGAAGCAACTGAATGCCGAAATTCCAAATGAAGTGGTTTCTTATTTAGCAGAGAATATCTCCGCTAATATCAGAGAGATAGAAGGTGCGATTTCTTCGCTTATTGCAAACGCTACGTTTATGAATAAGCGCATCACTATTGCGTTGGCAAAAGAGGTGTTGAAGGTCTATGTTTCGATGTATCAGAAGGAGGTTACAATCGAGCAGATTATCTCGACCGTTTGCGAGCATTTGAATGTAGATCGTGAGCGTATGAATTCGTCGGAGCGAACTCGCGAGGTGGCTATTGCCCGCCAGTTGGCAATGTTCCTCGCCAAGAAGCACACCAAACAGCCGCTAACCAATATTGGCGCTGCAATCGGTGGTCGCAACCACGCTACGGTATTGCACTCGTGCAAGACTATCTCGAACTTGATGGATACCGAAAAGTTGTTCCGTCAGCAGGTTGAGCAAATCGAAAAGATATTGTTGAGTTAGTTTATGTAAAATACAGATAATGAGAAGAGTTGGAGTTTGGTTGCTCCAACTCTTTTTATGTTTCGGAATTATCTGCTTTAGGCGTGTACGCGTCATTGCGAGTCTTGGTACAAGACGTGGCAATCTCCTCGCTTAAATGTAGGTAGGAGATCCCCACGCTCACTCCATTCGCTCGGGATGACTTTCTGGCCTTATACGCCTAAAGTAGATAATTCCGTTATGTTTGTAAAATGTTGCGCAAATTGTTATCTTATTTTTTATAAAAATAACCTCCAAAATTTAGTTTCTTTTTGAAAATTGTATTATATTCGCACAATAATTGAATAAATGTACAAATTGAAGGCATAAAACTACTTTTTATAACTAACAATTCACTTTTTCTAACATTTTAACAAACAAAAACCAAAAACAATTATGAAAGCAAGAAGATTTTTTGCGTTTGTAGCCGGAGCAGCAATGCTCTTTGGTGTTGGTTGTACTCCTGATGGAGGTGGCGAGGGCCAGGGTGATACCGAAATGGCAAAGATTACCGTTAGCCCAGAGTCGTTTGCAACCAATTTAGAGGGTACCGAGCAGGTTATCACCGTTACTTCGAACGGCGTATGGACTGCATCGTGCGACCAGACTGATGTTACTGTCGAGCCTCTTCAGGGCAGCGGCAACGGTAGCGTAACCGTTACTGTTCCTGCTGTATCGGCAGAGCGTACTTTTAAGATTGTGTTCGATGCACAGAAGCAGACCTCTATCCCTGCTCTCGGCACTACGACCACAACAACTGCACAGGCAGAGGTTACTGTATCGCAGAACGCAACCGGCGTTGATGCTAACGACTACCTCTTCTACGAGAATTGCGGTAGCGACGTTGAGAAGGATTCGAATGGCTATTGGCCATACATTGACCAGTTCCAAGGTTGGAACCCACAGGGCGACATCGCTTCGGGTGTTCAGTATGTAGGTAAGAACGCATCGGTTCGTGCTTCGGGTAAGAACTATGAGCCAACCGAGGATGCTGTTGGTGTTTCGGGACAGCCTTACGTATTCTTGAACAAGGTTCCTGCCGAGGCTTACTTTGTTATCGAGGACTTGGCTGTAACTGGTGGTGCAAACTACATCTTTACATTCAACGTATCGTGCCAGAGCGGTTATAGCGGAACTCCTACTTTTGCAATTGTTGACAACTCGCTCGTTCACCTCGAACTCGGTTACGACGGTCAGAACTGGGACGCTGTTGATTGCGCTTATGTTGCAAACGGTGGCAATGGCTGGTATGCTGCAACTGCACAGTTCAAGGTTGCTGCTGACGCTACCAAGGTTTATGCACGCTTCTCGTACGAGGCTCCTGCATCGAATGGTGGTGGTCGTTTCGACGACTTCAAACTCGTAGAGGGTGGCACCGGTGCAGAGTTGGCACCAGAGGCTCCTGTTGTAAATCAGGGTACTATCGCCGACATCACTGCTGCCGGCAACTACACCGTAAATGGTGCTTGGGCTGTTGCAACTTATGCGAATGGTTGCCTCTTGACCGACAATAGCGGTGCTTACATCTTGGCTTACAGCCCTGCTACAACTCCTGCCGTAGGTGATGTTATTACCATTTCGGGTAGCGTTACCACTTATGCTGGTCTTAAACAGTTTGCCGCAGGTGCTACTGTAACTGCAACAGGAACTGCTACCGTAACACACCCTACTGCTGAGGTTATGGACGGTGCGGCTCTCGATGCTTACCTCTCGGCGCCGGTTGTAAAGTATGTTGAGTATGAGGGCGTACTTGCTAGTGGCAACTACCACAATGTCACTGTTGATGGTGCAGCAACCGCTATCGGTTCAGTACAATACCCTACCGCAGATATCAAGGCTCAACTTACTGAGTTGAACGGTAAGAAGATTAAGGTTACAGGCTACTTGATTGGTGTTTCGTCTGGCAAGTACACCAACACAATGACCGTTTCGGTTGCTGAGGTTACCGATGAGCCTATTACTCCTCCAACACCAACAACTCCTACTATCGCTGAGATTATTGCAGGAGAAGATGGCGATTACACCGTTGATGGTGCTTGGGTTGTTGCTCTGTATGATCGCGGTTGCCTTTTGACCGACAATAGTGGTGCTTACATCTTGGCTTACAACCCAACAGTGAAGCCAGCCGTAGGCGAGGTTGTTAATATCGAGGGTACTGTATCTCCTTACGCAGGTCTTTTGCAGTTCGGTGCTGGCGCAGTTGTAACAAAGACCGGCGAGACCAAGACCGTAACTCACCCAACAGCAGAGGTTATGGATGGTGCGAAGTTGGATGCTTACCTTTCGGCTCCTGTAATTAAGTATGTTGAGTACACCGGTACTCTCACTATCAGCAGCGGTAAGTACTACAATGTTACTGTTCCGGGTGCAGCAACTGCACAGGGTTCGGTTTCTTATCCGGGCGACGACATCAAGGCTACTTTGACAAGCCTCGATGGTAAGGGCGTTAAGGTTGCAGGTTACCTCATTGGCGTTTCGTCTTCGAAGTACACCAACACAATGGCTGTATCGGTAGAGGAGGCAACTGTTGAGACTCCTGATACACCAGACACACCTGATACCCCAGATACTCCAACCACACCAGAGATTCCTGTTGGTGGCACTGCATTGGAGATTACAACTGCTAGCGTAACTGCTGGTGTTCCTGATATTACAACCAACAACTATGGCTCGCAGAATGTAACAAACTATTCGACATTCTTGACTTGGGATGTTTACGCTGCTTGCAAGGTTTGCTTGCCACAGGCTGGTGGCGACTATGCTACTGCCGGTTGCTTGCAGATGCAGGGTAACACCGACGCTGCAAAGCAGGGCCGTATTGGTAATGTTGTAGCAACTCCAAAGCGTATTACCAAGGTTATTGTTGAGTCGTGGAACGCATCGTACACTCCTAACTTCAACCTTGCGCTCGGCGCAGAGCAGGTAGTAGGTACTACTGTTCCATCGAATATGATTGCCGCTTCGTCGATGACAACTGCATCGGAGGTTGTTGGTGCCTTGACAAAGTATGTTTCGACATACGAGGTTACTTCGGGCGACTACAACTATTTCGCAATCTACAAGAACACTTCGGGTGCATTCTACTTCACCAAGATTCGCGTAGAGTACGCAGAGTAATTCTGCAATTCAATCCAAGGCAGGCTGATTACCTGCCTTGGGTACTATTTTTTAGACGATTTTTTACGATAGATGAGAGATATACGAAACACGATTGAATTTATGTTCAAAAGCATCAACCGTAGCGTAGTGGCTATGTTGGTGCTTGCATTCGCTTTTACCGCTTGCGAATACGAGGAGTGGTCGCCATATAAATCGAAGGCGGAGATCAACTCCGTAGTGGCATCGTTCCAAACCTCTACCATATCGGGAACAACCGTGGGCGATCCGATGGTAACTTGGACATTGTCGGTAACCGAGGGTGCATCATTCTGTACTCCCGTAACGAAAGTGGGCTTTGCCGGCAAACCCTTTACGGTGCAATTCTCGGCAAACAACACCGATAAGGAGCGATATGCAACTGTCCACATCGAGTTTAGTGACGGCTATGCCAATACATTCTACCTAAAGCAAACTGTCAAAACCGCAAACCCTACGTATGATCGCCTTTGGGGAGAGCAACCGGCAGAACTCTTGAATGAGGACTATATCTACAAAACATACTTTACGACTCTTTCGGATAAGCGAGTAGTGCGCAACTTCTCGGTTTGCTACGACACCGATAAGAAGTGTTCGCGCTGGGTGGCATATCCGGCACATAGCATCTACACCTCGGGACGCAGTTACGATGTTGGTAGCACCACTCCAGGTCGTACCAATGCGTGGGCATTCGACGATGCGGTAACGCAATACAAACCGAGCAGCAACTACAATACCGCCTACGAAATTACGAGTACCTACGACTCGAAACTCGATACATACAACACCTACACAAACCCTATAATTCCGCAGTCGAAGCAGGCGGACATCCGCTTTACAAATGGTTTTGGATATGGCTACGCTCGTGGTCATATGCTCCCATCGGCAAACCGCTACAACACTTGGCAGACCAATGCCCAGACCTGCTATGCAACCAACATTATGGTACAGGAGTACAATTTCAATGGTGGTGCGTGGGCAAATCTCGAAAATAAGGAGCGAACAAAGATTTGTGCCGATACACTCTTTGTGGTTGTGGGTACGCTATTCGAGGATAACACGACGATAAACCGTTTCAGCAGAACTATCGGAGTGCCATCGCACTGCTATAAGTTGTTGTTGCGTACTCGAACGGGTACTACACGCAAGCATATCGGCGATATCACCTCGGCAGACGATTTGATCTGCATTGGTTTCCTCTTCGAGAATAACGAAGGCTCGGCAGAGGCATCGTTGAGTGAGGCGGTTGTTTCGGTAGCGGAGATAGAGCGTCGTTCGGGCTTTAAGTTCTTCCGAAACATCAATCCGAAGATAGCCGATGAGGTTAAACAGCAAAAGAACCTCTCTGCGTGGGGCTGGTAAAGACGAAAACAAAACAATAATATACAAACAGAGTATGAAAAAAACACTTTTATCAATTTTGTGCGTGTCGGCGATGTTGGTCGCATTTGCACAAAAACCCTACAAGGTGGTATTCTACAATCTCGAAAACTTGTTCGACACAATCAACGATCCGAACAAGAACGACGAGGAGTACCTGCCCGAGGGTGCGCGTAAGTGGACCACTTACCGCTACAATCAGAAGTTGGCAAATATGTCGCGCGTGTTGTTCGACATCGCTGCCGAGGATAAGAATTTCCCTGCCGTAATTGGTGTGTCGGAGATTGAGAATCGCCTCGTGTTGGAGGATTTGATTGCAACGCCAAAGTTGGAGAAGGCAAACTATCGCATCGTACACTACGACTCGCCAGACCGTCGTGGTGTGGACTGTGCCTTCTTCTATCGCCCCGACAAGTTCCAGTTGGAGGGCTCGGAGGCTCACCGCATCTCGTTCCCGGGCCGTCCTACGTTCTTCACTCGTGATTTGGTGGCAATGTGGGGCAAAATCGAGGGCGAGCCATTCTACTTTATCGTTTCGCACTGGCCTTCACGCCTCGGTGGTAAGGAGCGTTCGCAGTATTCGCGCGACTTCGTTGCCGAGAAGTGTAAGCACATCTGCGACTCGGTGCGCACCGCAAACCCTGCAACCAAAGTTGTGATTATGGGCGACTTCAACGACGATGCTACCGACGAGAGTGTTACCGATGTTCTTGGCGCAAAGGGCAATATCAAGAAGTTGGGTAAGAACGATATGTATAACCCATTCTGGGCGATGTATAAGGCTGGTTATGGTACTTTGGGTTATCGTGATGCGTGGAATTTGTTTGATAATATCGTTGTGTCGGAGAACTTGGCAACAGGCTCGACCGGTGCGTTGAAAATTCAGCCAAAACCAAAGTCGAAGTTCAACGGAAACATATTCTATCGTCCATATATGATTCAGCAGGAGGGACAGTACAAGAACTACCCATTGCGTTCATTCGTAGGCACGAACTTCCAGAACGGATATAGCGACCACTTCCCTGTCTATATCTACATTTCGAAGTAAGAAAATGATTATATATAAATAATAAGGTATGAAACTGAAATTTTTACTTATTGCAGCAATGACATTGCTCGCCACGTCGGCTTTCGCACAAGAGAGCGGATTGAAGGGTAGGGTATTGTCGCGCAACGGCAGAACAGCCGTTGGAAATGTTGCGGTAACGATTGATGGAACTACCTATAAGGCACACACCAATGACCAAGGATATTTCGAGTTGAAGGGCGTGCCGGCAGGTAACTACAAACTTTCGTTTACTGCACCCGAGTTCGAGAACCTCGATATCGTGGTTAAGGTAGAGAACGGAGTCAAGGACTTGAACTCCGTAATCGTAGTGCCAAAGGCGGTATTTGACGAGGTGCTCGATGATGCAATCTTTGCGGAGTTCGACACCGACTCATCGTCGTCAGACTCTCCTGCTCTGCCATCGACACTCTCGGCTTCGAAGGACCTCTACAACAACATCGCATCGTACCGATTTAGCGAGATGCGATTCAATGTGCGTGGTTATGACTCGAAATATACCGATGTATATCTCAATGGTATCCGTTTCAACGACGCATTGACAGGCTATGGACCTTGGTCGTTGTGGAGCGGTATGAACGATGCTACCCGAAATCAGGAGAGCACCGCAGGTTTGACCGCAACAAACTATGGCATTGGCGGCTTTGGCGGTACTACCAACATCAACGCTCGTGCATCGCAGATGCGTAAAGGCTTCCGTGCAAGTGTGTCGGGTGGTAACCAGATGTATAACTTCCGTGCTATTGTTTCCTACGCTTCGGGTTTGATGGATAATGGCTGGTCGTATGCCTTCTCGGTGTCGACTCGTCAGGGTGGTAATGGCTATGTGGATGGCGTATACTACAACTCGTATGGCTACTTTGCAGCAGTCGAGAAGCAGTTTAACCCACAGCACCGACTTTCGTTGATGGTACTCGGTACTCCGCAGCAGCGTGGTGCGCAGCAGGCTTCGACACAGGAGGCTTACGATATGTTCGGTAGCAACTACTACAACCCAAATGTGGGTTTCCAGAACGGTAAGATGCGTAATACCCGTGTTCGTCGTTCGCACGAGCCTATCGTGATGTTGAACTACTATTACGACATCAACGAGAAGACTCGTTTAACTGCTGCTACTTCGGTACGCTTCGGCTTCAACGGCTATTCGGCATTGACGTGGAAAGATGGTGCAGACCCTCGTCCTGACTACTACCGCTACTTGCCGTCGAACTATACCTCGCAGATTATTGCCGACGAGAATGGTTTTGGTAACTTCTTGGTGCAGAATATGAACGCTCTCAATGAGCAGGGCTTGCTCAACGAGGCAGCAATCGCTTACCAGAAGGGTATCGTACAGGATCTCGTTCCGGGTATATTCAAGAGCGCAACCAACGATCAGATTTTCTCGTACTTGCAGGCTGCCGCAGATGCACGCTCGATTTGGAATGGTCGTATCGACTTCGATAATATGATCAACTCGAACAAGAACGGCACAATATCGCCTTACGCGTCCGGACACCGTTCGAACTATATGATTGAGGAGCGTCATACCGACCAGATCGACTATAACTTTGCAGCGAACATTTCGCACAATTTCAACGCAAACCACCACCTCATCGCCGGTGTTAAGGCTCGCGTAAACCGCACCGAGTACTACGATAAGATTAAGGATTTGCTCGGTGGCGACTTCTGGGTAGATGTGGATAAGTTCGCAGAGCGCGATATGGGTAGCGATCCTGTGAAGTATCAGAACGACCTCGACTACTATAACGAGCACGGTCACGCTCGCATCGTTCGTGAGGGAGATAAATTCTCGTACGACTACTATGCGCATGTTCGTCAGGCGCAGTTGTGGGGTATGTACGAGTTCCGCACAGGTGGTTTCGAGATGCACGTAGGTGCAGAGTTGGGCTACGCAGGTTTGTGGCGACACGGTTTGTGGCGTAAGGGACTCTTCGTAAATGATTCGAAGGGCGACTCGAAGCACCTCAACTTCCTGACCTACAAAGCAAAGGCAACATTCTCGTATCGTTTCTCGCAGGCTCACCACTTGGCGTTGAATGTAGGCGCAGTGCAGGATGCTCCAACCTTCAATTCGGCATTTGTTTCGCCTCGTACCCGTAACACCGTAACACCGGGTTTGACTCCGGAGCAGGCTTATAGCGCAGAGTTGGTGTATAACCTCAATTTGCCATACTTGCAGGCTCGTGTAGCGGGTTACTTCACCGAGATGACAAACTCGTCGAAGGTTATTTCGTTCTACGATGATACTCAGTCGTCGTTCACTAACTTCGCTATGAGTAATATCGACAAGCGTTATATGGGTGTCGAGGTTGCAGTGCGTGTTCCAATTTGGGGCGGTTTGGCATTGCAGGGTGCATTGAACTATGGTGACTATCGCTACACTTCGGACCCTAACTTCGTTCAGACCGTAGATAACAGCAACAAGATTAAGTTGACCGATAAGGTTTATTGGAAGGGCTACTACGTTGAGAGTACTCCGCAGTTCGCTGTGAATGTTGGTCTTGACTTCCGTGGTCCAAAGAACTGGTTTGCTTCGATTAACTTCAACTACTACGACAAGATTTACCTCTCGATGAACCCTGCTTATCGTACCGACAATGCAGTGTTGCCATATCGTAAGGTGTTGTTCAGCAGTAGTGCAGACGATGTGCAGAAGATGTGGGCTTTGACCGAGATGGTTAATATGCGTGCCGAGGAGGAGTTGGGCCACGCCTACACTTTGGCTGCAAGCATCGGCAAGAATTGGTATATAGGCCGTAAGTACACCCTCGGATTCAGCGCAGAGGTTAAGAATATATTGAACAATCAAGGCTTCCGCACAGGTGGTTACGAGCAGATGCGTATGCGTAAGGTGCGTGGTATGATGCCGGGACAGGCTAATCCATCGACTACCTACTATACTCACTTCGATGCCAAGTACTTCTACTTGCTCGGTACGACTTGCTTCGTAAATGTATATTTCCGTTTCTAAAAGTCAAACCGAAAAAATGAGAAAGATTATGAAACAGTATAAGATGATTTTGGTAGCATTGCTCGGTTTGGTTATGACCTCGTGCTACAACAACTTCGAAACTCCGAAGGAGACATTCATCTACAATGATGAAACTTTCGAGGCACTCAACCCCGATTTGCAGCATATCTCCATTGCCGAATTGAAGGATTTGTTTGGTGATATCAGCAGAATGGGCGATACAGGCTCGAAAGATGTAACCAAGTATATCCGCTTTGTTGCAGACAAGAGCGAGTGTACCGAGTTTGAGTTGCAGAAGGGTTGGTACAACACCGGCAACTACTATATTAAGGGTAAGGTTATCTCGAACGACGAGCAGGGTAATATCTACAAGTCGCTCTATATCTTCGACGGAACTGCCGCTATCGAGTTGAAATTGACCAATGGTTTGTTCCTCGACTATCCGTGCAACCTCGAAACCAAGGAGTCGATGTGGGTATATGTTAAGGTACGCGGTTTGTACCTCGGTAACTTCCGTATGATGCTCTCGTTGGGCGATATCCCAACTTCGAGTTACAACTCGTATGGCACATATAAGTACTACGCAAACTCGAATATCGTAAGCCAGCACAAGGTTCGTCAGCACGTATTCCCTGGCGAGAAGACTACTCTTACCGAGAGTTCGACAGATGAGAGCGCAGATATATTTGTAGTTGATGAGAACTCATACTCGAAGATTCAGGGTGATAACACAGAGCGTTTCCTTGCTCGTTTGATTCGCTTCAAGAATTTGAAAGTACATTATGTGGGTGTTCCTTATCCGGATGCAAATGGCGATATCGTCAAGAATGACCCGTTGTTGAATGGTCAATTTGAACAGATTTACCCATCGTGGCTCGCTACAAGCGGCATTCAGGAGATTTTACCAACTACGCCGAATGGTGCAATTACGCAGGTGGTAAACCGCCCTTGGTATCACTTGGCATATAGCCGCAACAATGTTGCTCTCTATGGTAGCCTTTGCCTCACATACGATGAAAATGCACGATACACCTCGGATCACGGTGTCTATATGCTCCGTACAAGTGGTTATTCGCGTTTTGCAGGTAAGTATGCGCCAAAGCACGGTAGCGTAGGCGATGTGTTGGCAATCTATCAGATCTATTCGAAGCAGTCGGAGTATCTTGGAGGTGCTGACGACTATTCGACCTATCAGTTGGCGGTAAACCGCATCGAGGATGTCGAGTTCGATATGGAGCCAAAGGAGGCATATCCTGCTTGGAGCGCACATATTAAGTGGGCAGAGGATAACTTCCCTAACTACGTATATCCTGCTCCGGGTGTTCTTGTTCCAACCGACGAGGAGCACGATGCAGCAGTTGCTGCGTGGAAAACACAGTACGAGGCTAACAAGCCTGCAAACGACGGCACTCCGCTTTGGGCAGAGTGGAACGAGTGGGCAGATTGGATTGTATGGATTTTATCGAATACAACAAAAGATGCCTACCTATTGCCACAGCAGATTGTGGAGGATGTTGATACGATAGAGTAGTCATCTTCGAATAAATAACCGAAAAGTACCGCCCCAAAGCGGTACTTTTTTGTGTTTGATAATAAATTATCCAAAAGAAATTCGTATTTTTGTACGAAATTGTACTTTTGTGTGTAGTTTTTTCGGGCGCAGAGCGTCTTATGTTGGGATGTGGCGCAATAAAAGTGCGGTTTCGAACGTTGTAGTTTAAGATGAGCAGACAACAAAATAAAAGATAATAACTAATTGAAAATCCAAATTTTTGGTAAAATGAAACGATTATTTACATCCGTTATCGCAATGTTAGTTGCTTTTGCGGTAACAGCGCAACCGGGCGCACAGCAGATTCCGGTAATCCCTGCGGACAAGGCTGTTCGTGTGGGAACATTGCCGAATGGTATGAAATACTACCTTCGTCACAACGACAAGCAGAAAAACCTCGCCGACTTCTACATCTCGCACGATGTGGGTGCTATTCAGGAGGCTGACGACCAGCAGGGCTTGGCTCACTTCCTCGAGCATATGGCGTTCAACGGTACAAAGAACCTCCCCGGCAAGATGCTTATCGAGTATCTCGAAACCGTTGGTGTTAAGTTTGGTACAAACCTCAATGCAGGTACTTCGTGGGACTATACGCAGTATCTGTTGAAGGATGTTCCAACCATTCGTCCGGGTATTATCGACACTGCAATGCTTATCTTGCACGATTGGTCGCACTTTATCGCATTGGAGCCAAAGGAGATTGACTCGGAGCGTGGCGTTATTATGGAGGAGTTGCGTATGCGTGATGGCGCATCGTGGCGTGGAACTATCCAACTGTTGAAGGCCCTCGGTAAGGGAACTCGCTACGAACACCGCAACCTTATAGGCTACCTCGATGGCTTAAAGTCGTTCGACCACTCGTCGCTCGAGAACTTCTATAAGAAGTGGTATCGCCCGGAGTATCAGGCGGTAGTAATCGTTGGCGATGTGAATGTTGACGAAATCGAGGCAAAGTTGAAAGCGTTGATGGCAGATATCCCTGCTTCGCCGGCAGATGCTCCGCAGAAGGAGGTTATCGTGGTGCCTGACAACAAGGAGCCTATTATTTCGGTTATGGAGGACCCCGAGATGACCGAGACAAGTGCTACGCTCTTTATCAAGCGTCAGGCGTTGCCAAAGGAGTTGAACAACACTGTTGTTGCCGAGCAGTTGGCGCTTATCGATGCGTTGTCGAGCGAGATGGCAAATGCTCGTTTGCAGGAGATTGCAATGAAGCCAAATGCTCCGTTTACCTCGGCTCACTATATGAATGGTAGCATCGGTATCTGTCCAACTTTGGAGTGCGCAGGCGTTGGCGTAAACACACAGGATGGCAAGTTGCTCGCCGGTTTGGAGGCAGCCTACACCGAGTTGGAGCGTATCCGTCGCCACGGCTTCACCGAGGGCGAGTTGGAGCGTGCAAAGCAGAGCGTGATGAAGATGCAGGAGTTGGCATACAACAACCGCAACGACCGCAAGAATGGTCAATATGTTCAGCGTTATTTGAACGCATTTCGCAAGAATGCCGCTATGCCTGACGCCGAGACCGAGTGGAAGTTGGATAGTATGATTATAGCAAACTTGCAGTTGCCAATGATCAATCAGGTTGTAGCGCAGTTTATCACCGACCACAATCAGGTGTTGATTGCGCAGGCTCCAAAGCGTGAGGGCTTGGTAAACGCCACCGAGGCACAACTTGCCGAGGTTTTGGTAAAGGTTAAGGCTGCGACTATCGCACCTTATGCCGACAATACCGTTAAGGAGCCTCTCATCTCGCCAGATAAGAAGTTGAAGGGTTCGAATGTTAAGAAGGAGTCGAAGAATGAGGCTCTCGGCACAACCGAGTGGATTCTCAAAAATGGTATGAAGGTGGTTGTTAAGCCAACCCAATTCAAAGCCGACGAGGTACATATTGCTATGACTGCTCACTTCGGACAGTCGTCGTTGAATGATGAGTTGTATTGGACATCGGCAATGCTTCCAACGATGATGGGCCGTATGGGTATCTCGAAGTTCACTGCTACCGATTTGCGCAAGCAACTCTCGGGTAAGAACGCACGAGTTCAGATTTCGCCTGACGACTACGAGACATCGGTTGTTGCAGGTGGCTCGCCAAAGGACCTCGAAACCATTATGCAGTTGCTCTATTTGCAGTTCACCGAGCCTCGTTTCTCGAAGGAGGACTTCGATGTTGCAATGGGACAGTTGAAGCCGTATGTTGAGAATTTGCAAACAAATCCTGACTATATCTCGGCCGTTGAGCGCCAGAAAACTCTCTATGGCAATCACTTCCGTCGTCAGCAGATTACCCCTGCATTGCTCGACGAGGTTAAGTTCGAGCGTATGGAGCCTGCATATAAGGCGTTGTACTCGAATGCTGCAAACTTCACTACCTACATTGTGGGTAATGTAGATTTGAATGTGTTGAAGCCACTCGTTGAGAAGTATATCGGCTCACTCCCTGTGTCGAAGAAACTCAATAAGAAGGCTGACGATGGTGTTCGTGCCGTTAAGGGCGAGGTTGTGAATGATTTTAAGGCAAAGATGCAGCAGCCAAAGGTTGGTGTAACACGCATCTATACCGGCCCTATCGACTATACTTTGAAGAATCGTGTTGCGATGACCGTTCTTTCGCAGGTGTTGCGTAGCCGCTACACCATCTCTATCCGCGAGGAGAAGGGTGGTACTTACAGCGTAGGCGTAGGTGGTCGTGTAATGGCTGACTACGAGCCTTGGTATCAGTTGATTGTGCTGTTCGACACAAACGAGCAGATGGCTGACGAGTTGAGCCAGATTGTAATCGACGAGATCAAGAAGATTGCGGCAGAGGGCCCTAATAAAGAGGATGTCGAGAAGAGCCGTAAGTACTTGTTGAAGGAGTACGAGAATCAGATACAGTTGAATGGCAACTGGTTGAATTGGCTCGACGAGTACAATACTCGTGGTACCAACTATGCAGCCGAGTACAAGAAGGTTGTCGAGGAGTTGACCTACGACGATTTGAAGGCTTTGGCGGCAAAGATTTTGAAGGACAACAATATGACCTATGTTGTAATGCGCCCCGAGAAATAAAAAAAAAAGCCAATGGCCAATGGCCAATGGCCAATGGCTAAAAGCAATAAAAAAGATTGCCAAGGCTAAACCTTGGCAATCTTTTTTACTTCCACTCAATCGCTGCGGTGCAGGCGACTGTTCCGCTGTCGTTGCGAATCTCGAATAGCGACACATCGTCTCGCTGCTCGTAGCCGATGGTCAGCACCTCGCCCAAGCGACACTCCTTTGCAAAGTGAATATCGAGGCGGAGTGGGCGTGGCTCGGTCAAATACTCTATCGGTAGGGTATTGAGCATCATACGGATGTAGCGCATCGTATTGACGTGGCGATTGAAGTCTATATCGCTATAACGTACCTCGTGCTTGCGGGTTAGGCTCGGCTCGATGCCACGCACCTTTCGTGGTGCCTCGCACGGCGACGGCTCGTCGCAGAACTTATCGGTAAAGAGGTGTCCTACCTCCTCCAACGACACAGGCATACGCTTCTCGAAATCGATGACACACCACTGTGATACGGCACGACCAAACTGCTTACCCTCGCCATCGGACAATTCAAAATTTCGGGTTGAGATAAGGCGCGAGGTGTGTGGGTTTATCCACGTTAGGATGTTGTACTCCTCGTACTGCTCGGGTTGGCGGTCAATCTCGACCGACATACGCGAAAGCACCCACGAACGATTGTGCTGCATCAATACATCCGCACTGATACCTTTGTGCTTTGCATCCATTCCTGCAACGTTCAGGATGTCGGAACAGAGCGATTCAATGGTTGCGTGGAGCATAAAATCAACTTTTTCGGGTGCAACCGAAAAATTATAGTTTGTCTTCTCTGCCATAATTTCTGCTTTAATTATTAGGCAAAAATAACTAATTTGGCGACAAATCGCAATATTTTTAGCCAAATTGAGCGTTTTCGGACATTTTGCCACCGCATTAGAGTACTGTCGAAAATTTGGAAAGTCCCACATTTTTGCCTACCTTCGCTATCGGTTAGTTGGTTTTTACACGAAAAATGCAAAGAAAATGGGAATTAAAGTGAAACTTGATGTGGTGTTGGCTCGGCGCAAAATGACGCTGACGCAGTTGTCGGAGCGCATTGGCGTAACTCTGGCAAATCTTTCGGTGTTGAAGACCGGAAAGGGTAAAGCGGTGCGTTTCTCGACGCTCGAAGCCATCTGCCACGAGTTGCACTGCCAACCCGGCGACATCTTGGAGTACGAGGAGGAGTAGCCTCCTTTGGCTTGAATTTTGGTGCGGAAACGGAGAATTTAATTTTCCGTTTCCCATTTTTTTGCTATCTTTGTAGAGAATAAAACAACGAAGAGGTATGAAAATTGTAGTTCTTGGTCCTGCACACCCATATCGTGGCGGTTTGGCGTCGATTATGGAGACTATGGCTCGCGAGTATCAACGTCGTGGAGATGAGGTTAAGGTCTACACCTTCTCGCTGCAATACCCTTCGTTGCTATTTCCGGGTAAGAGTCAGACGGTCGATAGCCCCGCACCGCACGATCTGCATATCGAGCGCATCGTAAACACCTGCAACCCTCTGAATTGGATAAAGGTGGGCAGACGTTTGCGCAAGGAGGCTCCCGATATGATTCTTATGAAGTATTGGACTCCGTTTATGGCTCCGTGCTTTGGCACTATCGCACGCATTGCCCGCAAAAACGGCAAGACGAAGGTCATTTGCCAAATCGACAATGTCGAGCCGCACGAACACCATCTTGTGGACAAACCATTCAACCGCTACTATCTCGGTGCGGTGGATGGTTTTGTCTATATGTCGGAGCAGGTGGGTGGCGAGTTGCGTGCCTACACCTCCGCTCCGGCGATATTCTCGCCACACCCTATGTTCGAGAACTTTGGTGAGAGGGTAGAGCGCAACGAGGCGTGCGAATATCTTGGTCTTGATGCGTCGAAGCGGTATCTGCTTTTCTTCGGTCTTATTCGCGATTATAAGGGTTTAGACCTGCTTTTGGAGGCTTTCGAGCAGATTGGGGATAAGGAACTGCGCTTGGTTGTTGCAGGCGAATTTTACAACGATAAAGAGCAATATCGTGCCGTTCTCGAACGCTTGGGCGAGAGAGTAGTGCTGCACGAGGGTTTTGTGAAGGACGAGGATGTAAAGTACTACTTCTCGATGGCGGATGCTTTGGTTTTACCATATCGTACCGCTACGCAGAGTGGCGTTACGCAGATTGCCTATAACTTCTCTGTGCCGATGATTGTAACACGCGTGGGCGGTCTGCCCGAGATTGTCGCCGACGATAGGGTAGGCTTTGTCTGCGAGCCTACGGCAGAGAGTATTGCCGAGGCGATAGAACGACTCTATTCGGGCGATGCGCTATCTCGCTTTGCTGCCAACTTCCCCGATGAACGCAAACGCTTCTCGTGGGAAACGATGTGCGATAGGTTGGTGGAAGTTATGAAAGAGAGTAAAAACTGATAGGTTTTTACTCTCTTTTTGCCATTAGCCATTAGCCATTGTCTTTTAGGGAGTTTAGAGAGTTTAGAGAGTTTAGAGAGGCAATCGTTAAATTCCCTAAATTCCCTAAATTCCCCTCTGCTCCTATAACAACAAAAAAGGCGACCAAACGGTCGCCTTAAAATTTGTTTGCTGCAAATTATTTCGCGAGGTTAAGAACCGACGAGAACTTCTTTGCAACATACTTCTGGTTAGCCATCTTGTGCATAACCTTAACCTTGCTGTTCTTCGACAACTTTGCAGGAGCAACGCCAGCATCGTCCGGAGCAGTAGTCTTGGTTACAGTCATAACCTCACCCGAGAAAGTGTAAGCAGGCTCTGTGTAGTTCCATACGTAGACATCCTCACCAATAACTGGGTAGATATTGAATGCACAAACAACGAACTCGTCACCGGTTGTAATCTGACCCTTGTAAGCGTTGAGAGATACATTGCCGCTAGCGTCCATAGCGAATGTGTATGGAGCATACTCACCGCCTACGAGATACTGACCATCCAATGCAGGGATATCGCTCAATGCCAACCACTGGTAAACCAAGCCCTGCTCTGCATCCTCGTAAACGATCTCGTTGTTGAGCAACTCAAGCTTGTTGTCGTTGTAAGCACCGATTGCAGGACCATCATAGAGGAAGTTACCATCCCAGCCGTAAACAATAGCGTAACCCTCCAACGACTCGTCCATTGTAGTACCATCAACGATCTGGATTGGACGAATCAACTCGTCATCAGTCCAAGCCTCCTCATACTTCTCGGTCAAAGGATTGGTCTGCTGAACATAGGTCTTTGGAGAAACTACCTCCCACCAGCCTGCCCACTGTGTAGTGTCGAAAGTAGATGCAGGAGTCTTGAACGACTTGTAAGATGCAGCAGTGCTTGTGAGGTTGCCGTTCGCATCAACACCAAAAGCGTAAACTACAAACTCCTTATCAGGAGTAACACGGCTTGTGTTCCACTCGTCTGTACCTACGCTGAGAAGTTGCTCCCAAGTGTACTGACCAGCCTCAACAGCCTCAACCAACTCTGCGTGACGCTCGTTGATGTCGAAACTTGCGAAATCTGCCTTTGGCAACAGATTAGCATAGAAAGTACGAGTAGCCTCCTTTGCGGTTACCTTGATGTGAGCAGAAGTTGGAGTGATATCCGAAACCTCGATTGTGAACTCACCAGCACCCTCGTTACCTGTCTTGTCGCCACCTCCGTCAGGAGTACAACTTGCAAATGCAAGACCTACAGCGGCCAAAAGTAAAAATACCTTTTTCATAATAGCATTTTGTTTTAATTGTTAATAAATAGAGTAAAATTTGAATGTATTTAATTTTTATTTGCTTTCATTCCGTAATTGCAACCTCTGTTTTGTATCCCTAACTCACCCAAAAAATCGGCTACAATCGGACAAATACCTATCGCAAAGTTATATTAAAAAAAATTAAAAACCAAATAAATTTATAACATAAACGCGCTTAAATTACGATTTTTATGTTTTTTCATCGATATTACTAACAAAAAAGCCTCCCGATATAGGAGGCTTATTACAATCTGTAAGCAGAAAAATTACTTGTTTCGTCATTGCGAGAGCCGGTAGGCTCGTGGCAATCTCCTCGCTTGCCACTTCTCCGTCATTGCGAGAGCCGGTAGGCTCGTGGCAATCTCCTCACTCGATGTGAAGTGGGAGATTGACCTTCGGTCTTCACTGCTCCGCCTCGGCAAAGTCTGTAAATAGCCTTTACCCTCGGCTTAATCGCAGCGTTCCCACGGTCGCTTTGCTCCCTCGGAATGACGCTTTGTTTGCTATACTCCCTCGGAATGACGACTTCGGTTACTCTTTTATGTTAGGCAATTCCAAGCCGTAGCCGTTGCGTTTGTCCATAGCCTTCAACCAAAGGCTGAAAATGAGTGCCAAAACTCCCAACGAGGCGAAAATCAACATCGGCACGGTGTAGTTGTAGACAGCCCCCTCCACGCCGGCAGCAATCTGCTCCGAAACGCCCGGGTTGCACTTCTCCAATGCCCAACCGATAACGATAGGCATACCCATCAAACCAAAGTTCTGCACCCAGAAAATCAACGAGTAGGCACTACCCAAATATCGCTTGTCCATAATTTTCGGAATCGAAGGCCACAACGATGCAGGCACCAACGAGAAGGAGATACCCAACAAAATGATTGCAGCAAATGCGATGATCTTATTTGGGTATGCCGGCAACACCAACGCAAAGGTTAGGTGGCACACAATCATAAGCAACGAGCCGAGAATAAGCATAGTAGCACCTTTGCCCTTCTTGTCCAAATAGCCGCCGAGAAGTGGGGTGATAAGGGCAGCACCGATAGGGAACCAACGGAATATGTCGGCTGCCATAGTGGCGGAGAGGTTAAGGTTGCTCTGCAACATATTGGCTGCGAACTTCTGGAATGGGAATATTGCCGAGTAGTACAACACGCACAACATTGCAACAATCCAGAACAACTTGCTCTTGAATACATTTACTACGTCCGACAACTTGAACTCCTCCTCACTATCGCTCTGTACGGCACTATCGCCCAACTGCTTGTCCAACTTCTTGTCCATAACGCAGAAGACGAGGAAGCACAACAGACCGATGAATAGCAGTGCGGTGCAGAATGCCACAGGGCGAACTACGGTAGGGTTGATTTCGCCCGCCAAACGTGGCGATATAGTAAATATAGCGAACACGCCCACGCGCGCGAGAGCCATCTCCAAGCCCATAGCCAAAGCCATCTCCTTACCCTCGAACCACTTGGCGAGAGCCTTCGATGCGGTGATACCCGCCATTTCGCAACCGCAACCGAAAATCATAAAGCCGAGCGATGCGAGTTTTGCGCTACCAGGCATTGCCACCCACCACGAGTTCAACCACGCTTCGAGCGAACTACCTACGAACCAATCGCTTACGGCGTAGAATTTGATGCACGCACCAACAACCATAACGATAGCCGAGGTTGTACCTGTGAAGCGGATGCCCATCTTGTCGAGGATGATACCCGCAACGATAAGGAAACCGCAAGTGTTGAGCAGATACTCCGAGCCGGCAAATGTTCCAAAGATGTCGGAGGTCCATCCACGCTGAATTTGAATCAACTCCTTGATAGGAGAGATTACATCCACGAACATATGCGCAAACAACATCATAAGTGCGATAAGTACCATCGCACCCCAACGCGCCCACGCATAGTCGTTCAATTTCTTTTGAATTGTTTGAGTCATAATAGTTTAATTATTTGAGTTTAATGTGTTATTGCTCCTTCATATACACTTTTAGCACCTCGTATGCCTCCTCGATGCCGAGTTCGCCAGCCTTCGAGATGTCGAGGCAACCCTTGCGTGTATCTTTCATATATATCTGTATCAAACCACGATTGTAGTACGCCTCGGCAAAGTTCGGGTTCAACTCAATAGCCTTCGAGTAGTCTTCGAACGCCTCCGGCAACTTGCCCGACAGAGCCAAGAGGTTGGCTCGGTTGTAGTAGGCGTAGGCGAAGCCCGAATAGAGTTTTATCGCCTTTGTCAAATCGGCAATCGCCTCGTCGTAGTTGTAGGTGCGAGTGGTGCGATTGTGGAGTTGGCGTGCAGGGTCGCTCTCAATCGAAATGCGCTGATAGGCACTCTCGATCGAGGAGATAAAGTCTATCATTTCGGCCTGCGTAGTGGCACGATTCAGATAGACAAACGGATTGGTTGGCGAAGCCTGAATGGCTGCTGTATAGGTGTTTACGGCATTCGTGTACTGCTTAACCAACGACTCCGAAATTGCCAACGAGAACAACTCCTCGAAGGTAGGCGTTGTGGTGCGTGCATTGCCCTTCAAACGACGATTTATCGCTACGAGCGAGTCGGGAGCAATGTTGCTCTCACGACACGAAAGTGCCAATAGCGGGTTGTCGAGGTGCTTGATGAAATCCTCGGCTCGTTGCGAGTGGTATTTGCGTGCCGTAGCGGTCTGCTTGGTCGAATCTTGCGTAAACGTGAACTTGAAGAGTGGCAACAATGCCATCTTTTCGTTGTTAGTGCGACGTGAAGTTATGCGCTCGAACGATGCACCCGCCAACTTGCTGTCGAACGATAACAACTTGTTGAAACGACGTGTTGTGTCGGCATAGATGGAGTATGTGGTGTCGTTTAGGCGTGCTTTGTACTCCGCAATCTTTCGCTCGGCAATCTGTCTGTCGCTTCGTGCGCCCTTATAGTCGCGCAGAAGGTGGCGCAGATAACTACGACCATAGTAGGCATTTGCAAAATCGGGGTAGAGTTCGATAGCCTTCGTGTAGTCCGCCTTTGCTCGCTCGATCTCGCCCAACTGCTGATAGAGTAGGGCGCGGTTGTAGTAGACCAAAACATTGTCGGGCGAGTAGTCGACAACTTTGTTGTAGTCGTCGAGCGCACGATTGTAATCGCCTATCTGTGAGCGAATTATCGCACGATTGAAGTATGCAATCGAACTTGTCGAATCCAACTGAATAACTCGGTCGAGGTCGGATAACGAGAGCATCGGGCGTTTGGTTTCGTTGTAAATCAGCGCACGATTGAAGTAGGACATTGCCAACATCGAATCGCACTTAACTGCCAAATCGAAATCTTTTTCAGCCTCACCGTAGCGACCTTGCTGCATAAGCAACACTCCTCGGCGGTTGTAGCCCAACGGACTCTCGCGATTGGTGCGAATGCCCATATCGAAATCGGCATACGCCCTCACCGTATCCTTCAAATAGAGGTAGCAAACGCCACGATTCAGATAGGCATCGGCAACCTTTTTCTCGTAGCGGATAAAGTTGTCGAAATCCTCGATGGCCTCCTTGAATTGTTGGTTCAACAGTCGTGTTACACCACGACTATAATAGGGGTTTGGAAGGTCGGGACGCAACTCGATAGCCTCGCGGAAGTCGGAGAGTGCGTCGTCGTAATTTCCTAAACGAGAGCGTGTTATCGCACGATATGTAAAGGCAGTTGTGAAAACAGGATTCCGCTCTATCGCCTCCGTGAAATCCATCTCGGCACCGAGCAAATCGTCGAGGTTGTATTTTGCAATGCCTCGCAAGAAATAACCTTCGTACGCCTTATCGTCGAAGCGCAACAGCACGTTGAGTGTGCGAATAGCCTCCTTAAAGTCGTTCTCCATCATCTGGCGACGGCCGATGTAGAAGAAGTAATCACGATTGTACTGCGCCATAACATCGGTTGTGGCGAAGAGAAAAAACAGTATCGCAATTACAAACTTTCGCATAAGGACTTTTCGTTTAGTTGTCGTTGTAGCCGAAGCGTGAGAGTTGGCGATCGTTGTTGCGCCAATCGTCGTTCACCTTCACAAAGAGTTGCAAAAACACCTTCTTGCCGAGGAACGCCTCGATGTCGGCACGAGCCTGCTGGCCCACCTTCTTGAGTCGCTCGCCCTTATGGCCAATTACGATGCCTTTCTGCGAGTTGCGCGAAACATAGATGGTTGCCGAGATGCGGTCAATAGTTGGCTCCTCTTTGTAGGAGTCAATCTCAATCTCGCAGCAGTAGGGTATCTCCTTATCGTAGTTTGTGAGTATCTTCTCGCGGATAATCTCCGAAGCAAAGAAACGCAAAGTCTTGTCGGTCAGTGTATCCTTCGGATAGTATGGTTCGCCCTCGGGGAGTTTTTCGAGAATCTGCGAAAATATAGCCTCGATATTGAACTGCTCCTTTGCCGATGCCGGAACGATTACCGCCTCGGGCAAACGCTCGTGCCACTCGGCTACAATCTTTTCGAGTTTCTCTTGTGTGGTGAGGTCTATCTTGTTGATTACCACTATTGTTGGTATTGCGCTCGCGGCAATCTTTTCGATAATGTCGGCATTGCGCTCGCTCTGCTCCTCGACCGTGTCGGTAACGTAGAGAATAACGTCGGCATCGCTCACTGCGCCACGCACGAAGTTCATCATCGACTCCTGCAATTTGTATGCAGGTTTCAAAATTCCGGGAGTGTCGGAGTATACAATTTGGAAATCGTCGCCATTCACAATACCCATAATACGATGGCGTGTGGTCTGCGCCTTCGATGTTATGATTGACAACTTCTCGCCCACGAGGGCATTCATCAGTGTCGATTTGCCGACATTCGGATTACCGATAATATTTACAAAACCGCTCTTGTGCATTATTTTTCAGGATTATAATAAGTTGTTGTAGGAACTTGGGTATGGAAAACGCCAAACTGTTTGTATTTTTTGAAGTTTGAATCCCAGCCCACCTCTCTGAAATGTGTCTTAAACTTATTTAACTCGGTTGGTGGCGTGGCATTTGTATTCCAAGCCATACTCGATGTTGTTACATAGATATTCGCCAAATTGTGTCCCCAATAGTGGTTCCATATTGTAGCAAGAAGGCCAAATGTTCCAGCCTTTTCAACCGCCTTTGCTTGTGCGATAATACCACTTCTGTTGTCCCAAGGGCACGCTAAATGATCATATCCCAGAGATTTGAAATAGGTATAAGACTCATAGTTTTGTCGAGGTTTTTTGTAGAACCAATCGCATATAACAATGTCCTTTGGAAGTGTCTTGGCTGCCTTTGCTGTCTCGGCTGTACCATTTGCCTTGTAGCCCTGCCAACGGGGATCTCCCTTTTCAAGAAGCATATCCTGCCACATCATAGCACGCACTCCGCGCTCTGACAGCAACTTGTGCACCGAACCGATATAGTCGACCAACAATTCGGAATATGGTTGTTTGCAACACTCCGGACAACTTGGTTTAAGAGCCTCATCGCAACCAATATGGAAGAATGGCGGATTGTCGAAATCTTCAAGCAACTCGACAATCATTGCATTTATAAGTTTTCTTGTTTCGGGATTTGAAAGACACCAATTCCATCCGGCAACAGGCTCGAAAAGAGGCTGGTATTCAGGGCGTATGTCGATTGTAGCGTGCTTGCCCGAAACGTTTCGGCTGAACGAGGCGTGCCCAAATATGTTCAACTGTGGAATCAATGTTACGCCAAGTTCCTTCGATAGGGCAACAAATCGCTTAATCGCCTTTTTTGTCATAGGCGGATTAGGCCAATGCAGCCAAGGAGCCACTCGACTTTGGTATGTTCCCCACTGCTCCAAAATAACATAGTTAAATTTGTAGTAGGCGGCCATTCGTATCATTCGCTCGATCTCCCATTCGTGGCTTTCGGGGAACCAGCAGATGTGTATGCCTCGGAATTTCATAGTAGGGTAGTCGTTCACCTCTCCTTTTGGTACGATGTAACTCTCCACCTTTTGTGTGCCACGACCCGGAATAACAATCTGGCGCAACGAGAATAGGGCATATCTAACACCAATAATGTTGGCCGCCTTTATCTGCACGCCGTTATCATTCACGACGAATGAGTAGGCTTCGTCTGCCATATTCTCGCCACTGAATGGTGCGATTGTGATTTGTGGCGCATATTTGCCATACCACTTTGAAAGATGCGTTTTAGCCCATTTATATGCCGATTCGTCATTGGTGAATATGGTAATAGCATTAAATGGTGCATAATCAGTCGCAGAGAGTTTGCATAGCACCGGCACGGGTGTTATGGATGGCGTATCGATATTGCTTTGTGCTATGGCAATATTTGAGAAACTCAATACAATAAGCGTAATGAGTACCGATTTAAGTGAACCTTTCATATTAAATGTGTTTTGGGGTTATCGCCTCATTCCGGGCATTCCCTTCGGAATTTTCATCTTGCCACTTGTGACCATCTTCATCATCTTCCGCATATCGTCGAACTGCTTGATAAGACGGTTCACATCTGCCATAGTTGTTCCCGAGCCTTTGGCAATGCGCTCACGACGGCGGGCATTCAGAATTTCGGGTTTCTCACGCTCCAACGGAGTCATCGAACCTATAATCGCCTCGGTCTGCTTGAAAACATCGTCGCCAATCTCCACATCGCGCAACATCTTGCCCATTCCGGGTATCATCGATGCAACATCTTTGAGGTTACCGAGTTTCTTGACCTGCTCAATCTGCGAGAGGAAGTCGTTGAAATCGAACTTGTTAGTGGCGATTTTCTTGGTCAAACGGCGTGCCTCTTGCTCGTCGTACTGCTGCTGCGCACGCTCCACGAGCGATACCACGTCGCCCATACCGAGAATACGGTCTGCCATACGCTCCGGGTGGAATACCTGCAAGGTATCCATCTTCTCGCCACTCGAAATAAACTTCAAAGGCTTATTCACAACGGCACGAATCGAAATTGCAGCACCGCCACGAGTGTCGCCATCCAACTTTGTGAGTACCACGCCATCGAAATCGAGTCGCTCGTTAAACTCTCGAGCAGTGTTTACTGCATCCTGACCGGTCATCGAATCGACCACAAAGAGCGTTTCGCAAGGGTTTACACTCTCTTTGATTTTGGTAATCTCCTGCATCATCGCCTCGTCTACCGCCAAACGACCTGCGGTATCGACAATCACTACATTGTAGTTGTTTTGGCGTGCGTGCTTTATGGCATTCTCGGCAATCTCGACAGGGTTTTGGTTGCCCTCCTCGGTGTAGACCGAAACTCCAATCTGCTCGCCGAGAATCTTCAACTGGTCAATCGCTGCAGGGCGGTATACGTCGCCTGCAACGAGCAATACCTGACGTCCCTTCTTGCTCTTGATGAACGATGCCAACTTACCCGAGAAGGTGGTCTTACCCGAACCCTGCAAACCCGCAATAAGGATAACGGCAGGGTTGCCTTCGAGTTTGATGTCGGTAGCCTCGCCACCCATCAACTGTGCCAACTCGTCGCGTACAATCTTGGTCATCATCTGACCGGGGCTAACCGCAGTAAGTACATTCTGACCGAGAGCCTTCTGCTTAACCTCGTCGGTAAAAGACTTTGCAACTTTGTAGTTTACGTCGGCATCGATAAGCGCACGACGAATCTCTTTGAGCGACTCGGCAACATTGATTTCGGTGATGCGACCTTGTCCCTTTAAGATTTTGAATGACCGCTCGAGGCGATCGGTAAGTTTTTCGAACATATATTTTATCCTTTTTTTTCTATGATTTGGCGGCGAAGATAGTAAAAATATTTATATTTTTAGTGGTTGCACGCCCATTATTTCTTTTATTTCAATTTTGCCATAAACTTTTCGCGATTCACTACGAAGCGATTGTGGCTGCCTTTGCCTATCTCGCCAACGGCATCGCAAGCGGTGATTTCGAACTTTAATTCACGCCCGTTAATCTCTGTAAGTACAGCAGTTGCAGAGATTATCTCACCTACTTTTGTAGCACGCGAATGGGTAATGTTGAGCATTGTTCCGACGGTGGTTTGCCCCTCCTCTAAATGGGGTGCAACGGCCATCATTGCAGCGTTCTCCATCAGGGCGCACATTGCCGGTGTAGCCAACACTGCCAAATCGCCCGATCCGATATATTCGGCGGTAACCTCGGCGGTCACTCGCATAGTGGTTGTAAAGGTTGCTCCTATCTCCATATCTAATAAATTATGGGACAAAAGTAGTGATTTTTTCGCCCAAATCGTTATATTTGCAAAGAATTATGAAACGTCGTGTCGTAATATTGCTTCTGATTGCTATGCTCGTTGTGCCGAATGCTATGGCACAACGCCGCAGTCGTGGCTTTTGGCATCAGGAGTGGGTGGTCGAAAATGGCGATAGCATACCATTGATACATATCTCGCCTATACGAAAATATGCACGCAAACCCGATATGCGCCGATATTGGCGATTGGTGCGCCACGTCAAAAAGTGTTACCCTCTGGCGCAACAGGTGCGTGTGGAGATGAGTAGAATGGAGCGCGAATTGATGGCTGTGCAGGATAAAAAGGAGCAGGAGAAGTTGGCGAAGGAGTTGCAGAAAGAGTTGATTAGGAGGTATAAACCTGTGATTCTCAAGATGACAATTTCGGAGGGCAAGGTGCTTCTGAAACTTATCGATAGGGAGACCGATTACACTGCATTTCAGATTATTAAGGAGTTTCGTGGAGGTTTTGTGGCGGGCTTCTGGCAGATGTTTGCCAAGATGTTCGGCAACGATTTGAAACTCGACTACCAACCCGAAAAGCGCGATAAACTGCTCGATCAGATTGTGAGGTACTACGAACTCGGGCTGCTCTAACCAACGGAAAATGTAGGGCGAAAATGCTATATTCTTCCTGTTTTTATAAAATTTTTGCATTTTGAATTTTGCATTTTGAATTTTATTTGTACCTTTGCCACCGCTTACGAGCAACGGATTGAGCTGTGGTGTAATGGTAACACAGCAGATTTTGGTTCTGTCGTTCTGGGTTCGAGTCCCGGCAGCTCAACACAAGAGGAGAAAAGCACGCGCTTTTCTCCTCTTTTTTCGTTAGGTTGAAAAAATGTTAATAATTGCGAATGCCCATATACCTCCTATAATAATAGGAACTCGTAACTTTACAACCGCAAAAAGGATACACAAAAACTTAAATATAAAATGAAAAAAGTAGATGTAGTACTCGGACTCCAGTGGGGTGATGAGGGTAAAGGCAAGGTTGTCGATGTGTTGACTCCTAATTATCAGGCTATTGCTCGTTTTCAGGGTGGACCAAATGCCGGTCACTCGTTGAAATTCGAGGGCAAGAGTTTTGTGTTGCATACCGTTCCTTCGGGAATTTTCCGCGATGAGGCGATGAATATCATCGGCAACGGAGTGGTTATCGATCCCGTGATTCTCGCCGAGGAGATTGCCGAAATCGAGAAGATGGGTGTAGATGTAGCCAAGCATATGGTTATCTCGAAGCGTGCCCACCTCATCCTTCCAACTCACCGTATGCTCGACGCTGCAAGCGAGGCGGCAAAGGGTAAGACCAAGATTGGCTCGACATTGAAGGGTATCGGCCCAACCTATATGGATAAGACCGGCCGTAATGGTTTGCGAGTAGGCGATATTTTGATGCCTGACTTCGAGGAGCGTTACAGCCGTTTGAAGGCAAAGCACGAGGATATGCTTCGCCAATACGCTTACTCTTACGACATTACAGCATACGAGAAGGAGTGGTTTAAGGGTATTGAGGTTATGCGCAAATTCCAGTTTGTGGATAGCGAGCAGATGGTAAATGATGCGCTCAAAAACGATACTTCCATTTTGGCGGAGGGCGCACAGGGTTCGTTGCTCGATATCGACTTCGGAACATACCCTTATGTAACATCGTCTAACACACTCTGCTCGGGAGTTTGCAGTGGTTTGGGTGTAGCCCCAACACGTATCGGTAATGTGTACGGCATCTTTAAGGCGTACTGCACACGTGTAGGTAGTGGTCCGTTCCCAACAGAGTTGTTCGACACTACGGGCGAGACTTTGCGCCAGATTGGTAACGAGTTTGGTGCTACTACGGGTCGTCCACGTCGTTGCGGCTGGTTGGACTTGGTAGCGTTGAAATATACCGTTATGATGAACGGTGTTACCGAGTTGATTATGATGAAGAGCGACGTGTTGAACGAGTTTTCGACCATTAAGGTTGCTGTTGGCTATGAGTTGAATGGCAAGCAGTTGGACTACTTCCCTTACGAGTGTAGCGACGATATCGTACCAATTTATAAAGAGTTTAAGGGTTGGAACTGCGATATTTGCGGTGTTCGCAACTACGATGAGTTCCCTGCCGAGTTTAAGGCGTATGTGGAGTTTATCGAGCAGGAGACCGGTGTACCTGTAAAGATTATTTCGGTAGGTCCGGATCGTGCAGAGACAGTCGTTCGATAGAGAATAAAACCTTAAAACTATAATAAGATGAAGATAGGAACACCACTTACAGCGGTGGCAAAGAAGGCTATACTTTGTGGCTCGGGCGAGTTGGGCAAAGAGGTGGCTTTGGAGTTGCAGCGATTTGGAGTAGAGGTTATTGCGCTCGATCGTTATGCAAATGCCCCCGCTATGCAGGTGGCACATCGCAGTTATGTGCTTTCGATGCTTGATGGCGAGCGTCTGCGCGAGATTATCGAGGCGGAGAAGCCGGATATCATTATCCCTGAAGTGGAGGCTATTGCAACGCCTGTTTTGGTGGAACTCGAAAAGGAGGGCTATCGTGTTGCTCCTACGGCAAAGGCTGTGTGGCTTACGATGAATCGTGAGGGTATCCGTCGCTTGGCTGCCGAGGAGTGCGGTTTGAAGACTACCGAGTATCGTTTTGCCGACAATCGTGAGGAGTTCGAACAGGCTGTGGCAGAGATAGGTATCCCTTGTGTTGTAAAGCCAATTATGAGTTCGTCGGGACACGGACAATCGACCATCAAAAAGGCAGAGGATATTGAGCGTTCGTGGCAGATTGCACAAGAGGGCGGTCGTGCCGGTGCAGGCCGTGTAATTGTGGAGCGATTTGTAGATTTCGACTACGAAATTACCCTTTTGACAGTGCGACATATTGGTGGCACAACCCTGCTTGAACCTATCGGTCATCATCAGGTTGATGGCGACTATCGCGAGTCGTGGCAACCGCAGCCGATGAGCGAAAAGGCGAGAGAAAAAGCACAAGAGGTGGCGCGTGTAATCACCGATGCGTTAGGTGGTTACGGAATCTTTGGTGTAGAGATGTTTATCAAAGGCGACGACGTTATTTTCAGTGAGGTTTCGCCTCGTCCGCACGACACCGGAATGGTGACTATGGCATCGCAAGATTTGTCGGAGTTTGCTCTCCACGCACGTGCCGTTCTCGGTTTGCCAATTCCTGCTGTTCGCTTTATTGCACCAAGTGCATCGAAGGCGATCGTAGTAGAGGGCGATACCGATAAGGTGGAGTTCGAGAATGTCGAAAAGGTACTCGAAGAGGAGGGCGTTCAGATAAGATTCTTTGGTAAACCGGAGGTTGTAGGACATCGTCGATTCGGTGTTATTTTAGCTACGGGAGTCTCTATTGAGGATGCTTTGGCGAAGGCTGAACGCGCTTACGCAAAACTCGGAGTGAAAATTTTACCGAGATAATTGAAATTTTCGGATAATTTACTTTGTAAATTGGTGCGAAAATATTATATTTGCACCTAAATAAAATAATAGGGAGATGAAGCAGTTGGCTTTGTTTTATGCACGAATTTGCCCGACAGTGGGTTACGTGAGCGCACAAGTCGCCCCGCAACCACTGTTGTCAAATTGCCACTCTCACTATTCTATTACTGTTTTGACGCATTAACTGTTATCGGGCGACCTATCGGGTCGCCTATTTTGTAATTATAGGTCTGCAATGAGCAAAAAAGAGTTGCTGATAAAGGGTGGAACGGTGGTTGCCGAGGGCGAAAGCCGCAAGGCGGACATCCTCGTTGTTGATGGCAAGATAGCCGCAATAGGTGCATCGCTCGAGGTGGGCGAGCGTACCGAAGTGTTTGATGCAGAGGGGTATGTTGTTACCTACGGTTTGGCCGATGTTCACGTTCATCTGCGTGAACCCGGCTACTCGGCGAAGGAGACCATCGCAACGGGAACTCGTGCTGCGGCTCGTGGTGGAGTTACCACAGTTTGTTCAATGCCTAATCTTCAACCTGCCCCTGATGCACCCGAAACTATCGCTATCGAGCAGAAACTTATTGACGAGCAAGCGGTAATTGAGGTGTTGCCTTTTGCGACAATCTCGTCGAATCGTGCAGGTCGAGAGTTGGCGGATATCGAGTCGCTGAAACCGCTTTCGGTGGGCTATTCCGATGATGGAAACGGCATTCAGACCGAGGAGTTGATGCGCAAGGCTATGCAGCGTATTGCTGCGATTGACGGCATTGTGTCGGCACACTGCGAGGATGATTCGCTGTTGCACGCAGGCTATATACACGATGGCGAATATGCTCGTGCGCACGGTCATAGAGGCATCTGCTCGGAGAGCGAGTGGGGGCCGATTAAGCGAGATGTGAAGTTGGCGGCAGAGGAGAAGTGTCGCTATCACGTATGCCACATCTCGACAAAGGAGAGTGTTGCGATTATCCGCAATGCAAAGCAGTCGTGCAACCATATCTCGTGCGAAACAGCACCTCACTATTTGGTTTTGTGCGATGCAGATTTGAAGGAGGAGGGACGCTTCAAGATGAATCCTCCGTTGCGTTCGGCAGAGGATAGAGAGGCGTTGATAGAGGGAATTAAGGATGGAACGATCGAGGTTATTGCCACCGACCACGCACCGCATACTGCCGAGGAGAAGTCGCGCGGATTGAAGGGTAGCGCAATGGGTATTGTGGGTATCGAAACCTCGTTTGCGATATGTTACACACATCTTGTTCGTAAGGGTGTGATTACGATTGAGAAGTTGATTGCGCTTATGTCGGAGAATCCTCGTCGCATATTCCGTTTGGGCGGAGCAATGCGTGTGGGAGAGAGAGCCGATATCGCAGTATTCGATATAACAAACTCCTATACGATTGATCCTACGGAGTTTCAGTCGATGGGTAAGGCAACGCCATTCGAGGGCGAGCAGGTATACGGCCGTTGTATGCTGACACTCTTTGGTGGCGAGAAGGTTTGGGAAGAAAACAAATAACAAACAAAAATAGATATACAAAAATGAAACAACCCGACAAAAAGTTAGTTTTGGAGAGCGGTCAGGAGTTCTTGGGTTATGGTTTCGGAGCCGACACAAATGCGGTGTGCGAAATCGTATTCAACACCTCGATGGCCGGTTATCAGGAGATTTTGTCCAATCCGGCTTGCACAAACCAGATTGTGGTTATGACCTATCCTACAATCGGTAACTATGGTATTACCGATGAAGATTTCGAGGCGAGAAACCTCACTATTGGCGGCTTGGTAGTTCGCGAGGAGTGCAAAACTCCAAGTAACTTCCGCTACACAAAGACCATCTCGGAGCAGATGGAGGAGAGTAATATTCCGGGTATTAGCGGAGTGGATACGAGAATGCTTACCCGCATCATTCGCGATTCGAAGAGTTGTCGTGCAGCAATCGTATCGGCAACTATGTCGAAGGAGGAGGCGTTGGCACTTATTGCTGCAACTCCGGAGGATCACAATGCTGTGGAGCGTGTAAGTTGCCGCAAGCGTTGGTACTCGCGCACCCCTAACCACCGCTTCGACGTGGTTTTGATTGACTGCGGTGCAAAGTTGAACTTGGTGAGAATGCTGAATAAGCGTGGTTGCAATGTGGTGATTGTGCCGTTCAACACCTCGATTGAGGAGATTTTGGCATTCAACCCTCACGGCATCCTTGTGTCGAATGGTCCGGGTGCGCCGGCAGATGTTCCATCGGTGGTGGAGTTGATTAAGCAGTTGCGTGGCAAGATGCCGATTTTCGGCGTAGGTCTTGGCCATCAACTCGTCGCTTTGGCTTATGGTGCCGAGGTAACGCAGATTGCGGGCGTACATCGTGGTGGCGCTCACCCTGTTCGCAACTTGGCGAGCGGCAAGATTGAGATTACCGCACAAGGCTCGCTCTATTTCATAGACGAGAAATCGTTGGAGAATACGCCATTGAAGGTTACCCACCGCAGCGTTATCAACAACACGATTGAGGGTGTTGAGTATCCAACCGAGAAAGTATTCTCGATACAGTACAATCCGGAGTCGGCTCCGGGAGCGCAGGATAGCGCATATCTTTTCGATAAGTTTATTAAATTGATGGAGGAGAATCAAAATGCCTAAAAGAACAGATATAAAGAAGGTTATGGTTATCGGCTCCGGCCCAATCGTTATTGGTCAGGCTGCCGAGTTCGACTATGCAGGTACACAGGCGTGCCTCGCATTGAAAGAGGAGGGTTACGAGGTTATTCTCGTGAACTCAAACCCTGCAACCATTATGACCGACACATTCATTGCCGATAAGGTCTATATGGAGCCTTTGAAGTTGGAGTATGTCGCAAAGATTATTCGCTATGAGCGACCAGATGCTATCGTTCCGGGTTTGGGCGGTCAGACAGGTTTGAACCTCGCCGTACAACTCGCCAAGAAAGGCGTTTTGGAGGAGTGCGGTGTTGAGATTCTTGGAACATCGTTCGAGAGTATTGAGCGTGCCGAGGATAGAGAGTTGTTCAAGCAACTCTGTATCGACTTGGGCGAGCCTGTATTGCCTTCGGAGGTGGTAAATACCATTGAGGAGGCTGTCGAGGTTGCAAAGGAGATAGGTTATCCGTTGGTGCTTCGTCCTGCCTTTACACTCGGAGGTACAGGCGGTGGCTTCGTGGACAATGAGGCGGAGTTGCGCGAGTTGATGCGTAACGCTTTGGCACTTTCGCCGGTGCATCAGGTGTTGGTCGAGAAGAGCATTAAGGGCTACAAGGAGATTGAGTACGAGGTGATGCGCGACAAGAACGACACCGCTATTACAATTTGTAATATGGAGAATGTCGATCCTGTGGGTGTGCATACAGGCGATTCGATTGTTGTTGCTCCGTGCCAGACATTGACAGACAGGGAGACGCAGATGCTCCGTACAAGTGCATTGAAAATTATACGTGCGTTGAAGATTGAGGGAGGTTGCAATGTGCAGTTTGCGTTGGACCCACTCTCGTTCAACTACTATATTATTGAGGTTAATCCACGAGTTTCGCGTTCGTCGGCTTTGGCATCGAAGGCGAGTGGTTTCCCAATCGCCAGAGTTACTGCGAAGGTGGCTGTGGGTATGACTCTCGATGAGATTATGCTCTCGAATGGCCCTGCTTGCTCGGAGCCGGCATTGGACTACATCGTAACCAAGATTGCCCGCTTCCCATTCGATAAGTTTAGTGAGGCGTCGAACGAACTTGGTACGCAGATGAAGGCCACAGGCGAGGTTATGAGCATTGGCCGTACCATCGAGGAGAGCCTCTTGAAGGCTGTTCGCTCGCTCGAAACAGGCGTTTGCCACATCTACCATAAGAAGTTCGACGATATGGCAACTGCCGACATCTTGCAGTATGTTACCCGTGCGACCGACGACCGCATATACGCCATTGCAGAGTTGTTGCGTAGGGGAGTGGATCGCTCGTTGATATACGACCGCACAAAGATCGATATGTTCTTCTTGAAGAAGATGGACAATATCGTGAATTTCGAGCGCGAGGTTAAGGCTCATAAGGGCGATCGTGAGGTACTCTACGAGGCAAAGCGTATCGGCTTTGGCGATAAGTTTATCGGACAGTTGTGGGGTATGACCGAGTCGGAGGTATTCGAGTTGCGTCAGGAGTTGGGCGTTAAGCCTGTATATAAAACTATCGACACCTGCGCCGGCGAGTATTCGGGCTATGTGCCATACTTCTATTCGACCTACGAGCAGGAGAATGAGTCGGTGGTAAGCGACCGCAAAAAGATTGTGGTACTTGGCTCGGGCCCTATCCGTATCGGTCAGGGTGTGGAGTTTGATTATTCGACAGTTCACTCGATTTGGGCAATTCGTGAGGCCGGCTACGAGGCTATCATTATCAACAACAACCCCGAGACCGTATCGACCGACTTTACGATCTCGGACAAGTTGTATTTCGAGCCGCTTACGGTGGAGAATGTGATGAATATCATCCGTTTGGAGCAACCCGATGGCGTTATTGTGACGCTCGGTGGTCAAACCGCTATCAATCTGGCAAAGCCTCTCTCGAAGATGGGCGTTAAGGTTGTAGGTACCGGCATCGAGGCTATCGACAATGCCGAGGATAGAAAGTTGTTCGAGGCTATTATGCGCGAGGTCGGCATTCCACAGCCAAAGGCAAAGGCGGTAACCGACATCGAGGAGGGTGTTGCCGCTGCAACCGAGATTGGTTATCCAGTGTTGGTGCGTCCAAGTTTTGTGTTGGGTGGCCGTGCAATGCAGATTGTAGGCAACGAGCAGGCTTTGCGCCACTATTTGCACAATGCAGTAGAGGTGTCGGAGGATTCGCCGGTATTGGTCGATAAGTATATTATGGGTAAGGAGGCCGAGGTGGATGCTATCTGCGATGCCGAAGGAAATGTCTTTATCCCGGGCATTATGGAGCACGTCGAGCATACGGGAGTTCACTCGGGCGACTCGATTAGTGTCTATCCATCCTTCTCGTTGAGCGATGCCGTAAAGGAGAAGATGATTGACTATACGGTGCGCCTTGGTCGTGCTATCGGAATAGTTGGTCTTTACAATATTCAGTTTATCGTGGACTCGGAGAATAAGGTCTATGTGATAGAGGTTAATCCTCGTTCGTCGCGTACGGTGCCATTCCTCTCGAAGTCTACAAATGTGCCAATGGCAAAGATTGCAACCCGAGTAATGTTGGGTGAGTCGTTGCCATCGCAAGGCATAACGAAGGTGTATGGCGAGGAGCGCAAGCGTCACTTTGTGAAGGCTCCTGCATTCTCGTTTGCCAAGATTAAGGGTGTAGACTCCTATCTCTCGCCGGAGATGAAATCCACAGGCGAGGCTATCGGCTACGACGATTCTCTTACACGTGCTTTGTATAAGTCGTTGCAGGCTTCGGGTATGACAATCGTAAACTACGGAACCATATTCGCAACTATCGCCGATAAGGATAAGGAGGCAGCATTACCACTTATTCGTCGCTTCTACAACCTCGGCTTCAATATTGAGGCTACCGCAGGCACTGCGTCGTTCCTCCGTGAGCACGGCATCCGCACACGTCTGTTGCGTAAGATTTCGGAGGGTAGTAACGATATCGCAACCGCTTTGGCAAAGGGACACGTAAGTTATGTAATCAATACAATCGATGTAAATCAGCACAATACACGTCTCGACGGCTACGAAATTCGTAACGCTGCGGTGGAGAACAATGTGTCGATTATCACTGCGCTCGAAACAGTTAGCGCATTGCTCGATGTATTGGAGGAGATTACTCTCGGAGTTTCGACTATCGATGCCGAGTATAGAACAAAATAGCGTATGCAGAGGGTTATATTAACCGTTACAAAGAATGAGCCGCTGACACCACTCATCTACGAGATGACTCTCGTAGGTGATGTGTCGGGCGTAACTCGGGCAGGTCAGTTTGTGGAGATTGCTCTTGACGGTCTTTATTTGCGCCGACCTATCTCGGTCTGCAACTACGACGAAGGTACGCTTACTATTATTTATAAGGTAGTAGGCAAAGGTACCGATTTGATGTCGCAAATGGCAGAGGGTACCGAGTTGGATGTTCTGACGGGGCTTGGAAATGGTTTCGATACGGAGTGCAACTGCAAAAAGCCGTTGCTTGTCGGTGGAGGAGTAGGTGTGCCGCCTCTCTATCGCCTTACTCGCGATTTGGTGGCACGAGGCAAAGAGGTTACGGTAGTACTCGGCTTCAATACCGAGTCGGAGATATTCTATGCCGAGAAGTTTGAACAATTTGGAGCGAAGGTTATTTTGGCTACGGCTGACGGCTCACGGGGTGTTAAAGGCTTTGTTACCGATGCCATTCGTGAAAGCGGGGTAGAGGCCGACTACTTCTACTCGTGCGGTCCGCTGCCGATGTTGAAGGCGTTGTGCAACTCGCTTGAAATCGATGGCGAGGTGTCGCTCGAAGAGCGTATGGGTTGCGGCTTCGGAATCTGTATGGGTTGCTCAATAATGACCACAAAGGGTGCAAAACGTGTTTGCAAAGATGGCCCTGTATTTAAGAAGGAGGAGGTTATATGGTAAGAGATTTGTCTGTTGAGTTGTGCGGTGTCGCACTCGACAACCCCGTAATTCCTGCCAGCGGAACATTCGGTTTCGGTAAGGAGATGTCGGAAATTTACGATATCAACATTCTTGGCTCAATATCATTTAAGGGTACTACGCGCGATGCTCGTTTCGGAAATCCTACACCACGTATTGCCGAATGCCCTTCGGGATTGATTAACTCTGTCGGATTGCAAAATCCGGGCGTGGATGCGGTTATTGCGCACGAGTTGCCTGAACTACGCAAGATTTTCCGCAAACCGATTATTGCAAACATTAGCGGTTTTTCGATTGAGGAGTATGTGGAGTGCTGCTCGAAGTTGGACAAAGAGGAGCAGGTAGCAATTTTGGAGGTTAATATTTCGTGTCCGAATGTGCATAATGGAGGTATGGCATTCGGCACATCTCCCGAGTCGGCTGCTGCCGTAACAAAGGCCGTTAAGGCAGTTACCACGAAGCCTGTGTTTATTAAGTTGTCGCCAAATGTAACCGACATTGTTGCTATTGCAAAGGCGTGCGAAGAGGCTGGTGCTGATGGTATTACGCTGATTAACACGATGCTCGGTATGCGTATAGATATCGTTCGTCGCAAGCCTGTTATTGCCAACAAGATGGGCGGCTTTTCGGGTGCAGCGATATTTCCGATAGCGGTGCGAATGGTCTATCAGGTGGCACACGCCGTTAAGATTCCTGTAATAGGCTGTGGCGGAGTAGCGTCGGCAGAGGATGTTGTGGAGATGATGATGGCGGGTGCTACGGCAGTTCAGGTAGGTGCCGAGAATCTCCGTAACCCATACGCCTGCAAAGAGATTATCGAGGAGTTGCCGTATGTTATGGAGCGACTTGGTATCGAGAAATTAAGTGACATTATAGGTATAATCGAATAGAGTAAAAGAAAGCCAATGGCTAATGGCAAAAAGCCACAAAAAAAGAAAAAAAGTTATGGCAAAAGATGTAATTATTGCGTGCGATTTTAGCAGCAAGGAGCAGACGCTCTCGTTTTTGGATAAGTTCACAGGTCGCAAACCATTCGTAAAGATTGGTATGGAGTTGTTCTACGCCGAAGGTCCCGCTATTGTGCGTGAGATAAAGGCGCGTGGACACAAGATTTTCCTTGACCTTAAGTTGCACGACATTCCAAATACCGTTCGTAAGGCGATGAGTGTGTTGTCGCGCCTCGATGTCGATATGTGCAACGTACACGCTGCGGGAACAATCGATATGATGCGTGGTGCATTGGAGGGCTTGACTCGCGAGGATGGCACTCGTCCGTTGCTGATTGCCGTAACACAACTCACCTCCACAAGCGAGGAGCGTATGCAGAAGGAGTTGCTTATCGATGCAACCATCAACGACTGCATTGCAAAGTATGCCGAGAACGCAAAGGAGGCAGGCTTGGATGGCGTGGTTTGCTCGCCACTCGAAGCATCGCTCGTTAAGGAGCATTGTGGCGAAGAGTTCTTTACAATTACCCCCGGAGTGCGTTTTGCCGATAGTTCGAAGGACGATCAGGTGCGAATTATGACACCTGCGCAGGCTCGCGAGATTGGCTCGGACTACATCGTTGTAGGTCGCCCTATTACCGCTGCCGAAAATCCGGTAGAGGCATACGAGCGTTGCTGCAAAGAGTTTCTAAACGAGTAATAACGAATAAAAATATATGACTATGGAGAAGAAAATTGCAAAAGAGTTACTTTCGATTAACGCAGTATTTTTGCGCCCCGAGCAGCCGTTCACTTGGGCAAGTGGCATCAAAAGTCCTATCTACTGCGATAACCGTCTGATTTTGACTGCACCACGTGTCCGTGAGCAGGTAGAAGCAGGCTTGGCAGAGTTGGTTAAGAAGCACTTTCCGGAGTGCGAGGTGCTGATGGGTACATCGACTGCGGGTATTGCTCACGCTGCTATTGTGGCTACAATTCTCGACTTGCCAATGGGCTACGTTCGTAGTGGAGCGAAGGATCACGGCCGCACAAACCGCATCGAGGGAAAGTTGGAGAAGGGCCAGAAGGTTGTAGTTGTCGAGGATTTGATTTCGACAGGTGGCTCTTGCATCGAGGTTGTCGATGCGTTGCGTGAGGCAGGTGCCGACGTATTGGGTATTGTTAGTATATTTACCTATGGAATGCAGCGTGGTGTGGAGCGTATCGAGGCAGCAAACACCGTAAATTACTCGTTGTCGAACCTCGACGCACTCGTGGATGTGGCTGCCGAGGAGGGTTATATCGCTCCGGAGTGGAAGGAGCGCATTCTCGCTTTCCGCAACAACCCATCGGATGAGAGTTGGATTAAATAATTGCAAAAACTTTACAACTATGAGACACTTGATTGACTCAACAGATTTGACTCGCAAAGAGACCGACGATATTGTCGCTTTGGCACTCGATATTATCGCTAATCGTGCAAAGTATAGCGAGGTTTGCAAAGGCAAGAAGTTGGCGACACTATTCTATGAGCCAAGTACCCGCACTCGTTTGAGTTTCACATCGGCAATGATGGAGTTGGGAGGTAATGTACTCGGCTTCTCGGATGCAAATTCGTCGTCGGTGAGCAAGGGCGAAACCGTGGAGGACACCATCCGCGTGGTGAGCAACTTTGTGGATATTATCGCTATGCGCCACCATATCGAAGGTGCGCCGTTGGATGCAGCAATGGTTTCGCCGGTGCCTATTGTTAATGCCGGAGATGGCTCGCACGCACACCCTACGCAGACTTTGACCGACTTGCTCACTATAACTCGTGAGTTGGGACACCTCGATAACCTCACTATTGGCTTCTGTGGCGATTTGCTTTATGGTCGCACCGTACACTCGCTCATTAAGGCTATGTCGCGCTACGAGGGAACAAAGTTTGTGCTTATCGCTCCCGATTCGCTCCGTTTGCCGGACTATATCAAACACGACGTATGCGAGAAGAATGGCATAGAGTACCGTGAGGTTGCATCGCTCGAGGAGGTTATCGGAGAGTTGGATATTCTCTATATGACTCGTGTCCAGCAGGAGCGTTTTACGGATAGGGCAGAGTACGAGAGAGTTAAGGATTGCTACGTTCTCGATACCGAGAAGATGGCGTTGGCGAAGCAGAAGATGGCTGTCTTGCACCCACTTCCTCGTGTGAACGAGATTGCGAAGGCTGTGGATGCTGATCCTCGTGCAGCCTATTTCCGACAGGTAGAGAACGGAAAGTTTGTGCGTATGGCGTTGATGTATACGCTTTTGAATTGGGCGAAAGAGGGTGCCGAGCCGCTTGGAAATCACGAAGGCGTAGCGGTAGATGGCTTGGTTTGTCCAAATAAGAAGTGTATCTGCAACAACGAGAACGTAGAGTATAGATTCCATAAGACTGACGACGGAGTATATCGTTGTCTTTTCTGTGATACACAAGCAAAATAGAATGAAGAGATATTTGTTGATAGTTATAGGGGTTATTTTTGCGGTTGCTGCAATGGCGCAGAGTGTAACCTCGCCAGATGGCAATCTCGTTGCAACCTTCTCGCTTGCCGAGGGGGGAGTGCCGACCTACACCCTTAAATATAAGGGCAAAGAGGTGGTCAAGTCGAGCCGTCTTGGTTTTGAGTTTGTAGATAACGCCTACAAGACATACGGTTTTCACGACGGAAAACCAGAACGCCCTGTCTATTCTATGCGCGAGGGTTTCTCGCAGAAGGGTAGCGAAACGGCAACCTTCGACGAGACGTGGGAGCCGGTGTGGGGCGAGAACAGCAAAATTCGCAACCACTACAACGAGTTGCTCGTTAAGTTGTGTCGTGATGAGCGTGGATTTTTGATGAATATCCGCTTCCGCATCTACAACGATGGCTTGGGCTTCCGCTATGAGTTTCCACAACAGAAGTCGAAAAAACTCGCCTATTTCGTAATTAAAGAGGAGTATACCGAGTTTGCAATGACGGGCGACCATATGGCCTATTGGATTCCGGGTTGCTATGCTACTCAGGAGTATGAGTACGCAGCGTGCAAGATGAGCGAGATTCGAGAGCGTATGCCTGAGGTTAGTCGCAATGTGGGCACAGCAAGTATCTGCACTTTCTCGCCTACGGGCGTGCAGACCTCGTTGCAGTTGCGTTCGGACGATGGTTTGTATATAAATATCCACGAGGCTGCGCTGGTCGATTATTCGTGTATGCATCTGGAATTGAACGACAAAACCAACGTATTCACCTCGCACCTCACACCCGATGCACTCGGCTATAAGGGTTGGTTACAGGCTCCTTGCCACTCGCCTTGGCGTACCGTTCAGGTAACCGATAGCGCTTGCAAGATGCTCGCATCGAACCTCATCTTAAACCTGAACGAGCCTTGCGCCTTGGAGGACACATCGTGGATTAAACCTGTGAAGTATATCGGTATTTGGTGGGAGTTGATGCTCGGCAAGAGCAGTTGGAACTACACCAAGGGCTTCAATGGCGTAAAACTCGGCGAGAGCGACTACACCACGGTCAAGCCTCGTCCAAATCACGGCGCAAACAACGAGAACGTAAAGCGCTACATCGACTTTGCGGCAGAACATGGCTTCGACCAGATACTGGTCGAGGGCTGGAATATCGGCTGGGAAGATTGGTTTGGATGCAAGAAAGACTATGTGTTCGACTTTATGACGCCATATCCCGATTTCGACGTGGAGGCTCTCAATAAGTATGCCCACTCCAAGGGTGTGCGCCTGATGATGCACCACGAAACCTCGTCGTCAATCCGCAACTACGAGCGTCATTTGGAGCAGGCCTACTCGTTTATGAATAAGCACGGTTACACAGCCGTAAAGAGCGGTTATGTGGGCGATATTCAGCCATTGGGCGAGCATCACTTCGGCCAGTTTATGGTAAATCACTACCTCTATGCCGTAAAGGAGGCTGCCAAACACAAGATTATGGTGAATGGCCACGAGGCTATTCGTCCTACGGGCTTGTGCCGCACCTATCCTAACCTTATTGGCAACGAGTCGTGCCGTGGTACAGAGTACTATACAAATGCTGATACGGGCATCAACCCTCACCACGCTACCATTTTGCCATTTACTCGTTTGAATGGTGGCCCAGTGGACTATACACCTGGTATCGTAAATCTGAAATTTGCCGAGCAGACCAAGTCGAAGAGCAAGCAGAAGCGTTGCGTGCAGACTACACTCTGCAACCAGTTGGCGTTGTACGTAACTATGTATTCGCCATTGCAGATGGCTGCCGATTTGCCCGAGAACTACGAGAAGCAACCGCAGGCGTTCCAATTTATTAAGGATGTGGCGGTCGATTGGGACGAGAGCCGTTACCTCGCAGCCGAGCCGGGCGACTATATCGTGGCAGCGCGTAGGGCGAAGGGCAAGAGCGAGTGGTTTGTGGGCGGTATCACCGACGAGAACGCTCGCGAGATACCTATCTCGTTCGATTTCCTCGATAAGGGCAAAAAGTACGAGGCGACAATCTATGCCGATGGCAAGGATGCCCACTATATGGATAACCCACACTCCTACACAGTCGTAACTCGCAAGGTAACCTCGAAGTCGAAACTTACTTTGCGCCTTGCTGCCGGTGGTGGAGTGGCGATATCGATTAGGGAGATAAAATAATCGGAGTAGAGAAAACTCTATAAGAGGGCGGGAAATTATCCCGCTCTCTTTTTGCTTTTTTTGGGCGTTTCCTCTTGTATTTCAGAAAGTTTTAGTATCTTTGTCGGGTAATATTAGGCAAATGGAACAAAGTCCCTTCTCCGATTTTTTGGGGGGGGGGGGATTTTGAGGTTTAATATATTCATAATCAGCGAGTTACAACGATTGATTAAAGCAAAATATTAACAAAACACACTTTTAACTTTTAATTATTAACAACAAAAACCAAAAAAACAATGAAAAATTTGGCAAAAATTTTCACTGTGGTTGTGGCGGGAATGCTCGCATTCTCGTGCGTTACCGACACAACCGAGGACCTTGGAGTAAACATCCAAGGCGACAGGGGGGGGGTTACTGAAGTTGTCCTTT
>JAZQML010000061.1:0-27952 GCA_045543395.1 Alistipes sp.
GTTTTACCCCCCCCCACGATTTGGATACCCAAATCCTCGGTTGTGTCTGTAACACAGGAGAATGCAAGCATTCCTGCCACAACCGCCGTGAAAATTTTTGTCAAATTTTTCATCGTTTTTTTGGTTTTTTGGTTAATAAAAGTTAATAAAAATGTATAAAAGTGAATAAAAAAGTGTTGTTTTTCTCGCACATCGCTCGCACGTGTGTGCGGGCAATTTTCGGCAAAGATAGTGATTTTTATTTATATATAGGTAAAATATTAAATTTTTTTTGAAAAAATGTTGCTACGTGGTTGATTTATCGGGAAATTTTATAACTTTGTACCCTTAAAGGTTTTATAGCGAAAGATTTATGTCCGATTATAAACTGAAAATAGGCATTACGCAGGGCGATACCAACGGCATCGGCTGGGAGGTGATAATCAAAGCGTTGTCCCACCCGCAGATGGTCGAGTTGTTTATCCCTGTCGTTTACGGTGCAAAACATATAGCAGAGTTCTATGCCAAAGGTTTAGAGGGTATAGAGCCACTCCATTTCAATATTTGCCACTCTGCCTCGGAGGCTCGTCGTGGCAAAATAAACTTGGTGGAGTGCGGTGCAAAAGATACCCGCATAGAGCCGGGCTGTGCCACCGAGGAGTCGGCAAAACAGGCGTTGGACGCACTCGAAAAGGCGAGTGCCGACCTCGTAGCGGGCGACTTGGCTGCGGTGGTTACCGCTCCGATAAACAAAGAGTCGATGCAGAAGGTGGGCTTTGGCTTTACGGGCCACACCGAGTATTTCGCCTCGAAGGCAGAGGGCGAGCCGATGATGATTATGTGCAGCGAGTTGATGCGTGTGGCATTGCAAACGGTGCATATCCCCGTAGATAAGGTTGCAGCATCGCTCTCGGCGGAGGGTATCACCTCGTCGTTGGTGGCGTTGCGTCAGGTGTTGAAACAGGATTTCGGCATCGTTGAGCCTCGCATTGCGGTGCTGTCGCTCAACCCCCACGCAGGGGATGGCGGCGTAATCGGCACCGAGGAGAACGAGATTATCCGACCTGCGGTGCAGGAGGCGTCGAAGCAGGGTGTGTTGGCGTTTGGCCCTTTTGCTGCCGATGGTCTTTTCTTTGGCGAGGAGTACAAGAAGTTCGACGCTATACTCGCAATGTATCACGACCAAGGTCTTACTCCGTTTAAGGCGTTATCGCCTGATGGCGTGAACTTTACGGCGGGTTTGAACGTTATTCGCACATCGCCCGATCACGGTACGGCGTTCGACATTGCGGGCAAAGGTTTGGCAGATGCACAGTCGTTGCGTAGCGCAATCTACGAGGCTATAGATATAGCAAATCGTCGCCGTGACTACAAGTTTTGGAGTCGCAACCCACTCGAACACTTCGAGCGCGAAAAGGGTAGGGATGTGTCGATGCGAGATTTGCAGGCCGCCGAAGAGAACTAAATTCGTTCTGATTGACTCTTTTTGCACGAGTGCTTCGGACTCCAAAATCCTCACATAGGTTACTATGCTGCGGTTTTGTCGCCTCGCATCGCACAAAAATAGTTCAATCATCTCCGAATTTGAACGGAGAAATGAGGGCAAAGAGAGTAGAGAGTAATTGAAATAATTTTGCATTTTGCATTCTGCATTCTGCATTTTGCATTTTGCATTTTGCATTTAGAAAATACCGCGCAACTGGGAGGTAATCCGTCTCGTGATTGTGGAGCCTCGAAGGCGCAAAACATAAACAATTAAAACTTAATAAAGCAGTATGATTAAAGTTTCGTTTCCCGATGGCTCGGTACGTGAGTTCGAGCAGGGGGTAACAGCCTACCAGGTGGCCGAGAGTATCAGCCCTCGTTTAGCTGCGGACTGTTTGGCAGCCTCGGTAGATGGTGCGACCGTAGATATGTCGCACGCATTGGCGCAGGATTGCGCCATCAAATTCTTTAAGTGGGACGACGCCGAGGGTAAGCACGCATTTTGGCACACCTCGTCGCACCTCTTGGCAGAGGCGTTGCAGGCGTTGTATCCGGGTATCAAGTTCGGTATCGGTCCGGCCATCGAGCAGGGCTTCTACTACGATGTAGATTCGCCAACTCCGATTTTGGAGAGCGACCTCGCAAAGATCGAGGCAAAGATGACCGAATTGGCTCGCCAAAAGGAGGAGTTGGTTCGCACCGAGGTGTCGAAGGCAGACGCCCTCAAAACCTTCACCGAGAAGGGCGATGAGTACAAGTGCGAGTTGATTTCCGACTTGGAGGATGGTACAATTTCGTTCTACACAAATGGCTCATTCACAGACCTTTGTCGTGGCCCACACATCCCACACACAGGTCATATCAAGGCTATAAAATTGACAGCCGTAGCGGGTGCCTATTGGCGTGGTGACGAGCATAATAAGATGCTCACCCGTATCTACGGTATCTCGTTCCCGAAGAAGTCGATGCTCGACGACTATCTCGCAATGCTCGAGGAGGCGAAGAAGCGCGACCACCGCAAGTTGGGTAAGGAGTTGGAGTTGTTTACCTTCTCGCAGCGCGTAGGTCAGGGTTTGCCACTCTGGTTGCCAAAGGGTGCCGAGTTGCGCGACCGCTTGGAGCGTTTCTTGCGTAAGATTCAGAAACAGTATGGCTATCAGCCTGTTATCACACCTCCAATCGGCAATAAGGATCTCTACGTTACCTCGGGACACTATGCAAAGTATGGTAAGGACTCGTTCCAGCCTATTCATACTCCAATCGAGGGCGAGGAGTATCTCCTCAAACCGATGAACTGCCCTCACCACTGCGAGATTTATCGTAGCAAGCCACACTCGTACAAGGACCTTCCTGTTCGTTTGGCAGAGTTCGGCACGGTATGTCGTTACGAGCAGTCGGGCGAGTTGCACGGATTGACACGTGTGCGTGCATTTACGCAGGATGATGCCCACCTATTCGTGCGCCCCGACCAGTTGTTGGAGGAGTTCGAGAAGGTAATGGATATCGTTCTCTACATATTCAAGACTTTGAAGTTCGACAACTACACCGCCCAGATTTCGTTGCGCGATCCTAACAACAAGACCAAGTATATCGGCTCGGACGAGAATTGGGAGAAGGCAGAGGCTGCGATTATTCAGGCTTGTAAGGATAAGGGTATGAACGCTGTGGTTGAGTATGGCGAGGCTGCATTCTATGGCCCTAAACTCGACTTTATGGTTAAGGATGCTCTTGGTCGTAGTTGGCAGTTGGGTACTATTCAGGTCGATTACAACCTTCCGGAGCGTTTCGACTTGACCTACAAGGGTGCCGACGATAAGTTGCATCGCCCAATTATGATTCACCGTGCGCCATTTGGCTCGATGGAGCGATTTGTGGCAGTATTGTTGGAGCATACTGCGGGCAAGTTCCCGTTGTGGCTGGCACCCGATCAGGCTGTTGTACTCCCTATCTCGGAGAAGTACAACGACTATGCCGAGGAGGTTGTTGCCTACCTTAACGAGCGTGATGTTCGCGCACAAATCGACGACCGCAACGAGAAGATTGGCCGTAAGATTCGCGACAACGAGTTGAAGCGCATCCCTTACCTCCTCATCGTAGGCGAGAAGGAGGCTGCCGAGCGCACCGTTTCGGTACGTGCGCAGGGCGATGGAGACAAGGGCTCGATGTCGCTCGAGGAGTACGCAAAGTATATGACCGATCTCGTAGCAAAGGAGATTGAAGCAATATAAAATACCAAAAAGGATAATTCTTAATTTTTAATTTAGCAAAAAACGCTAATGGCAGGATTCAAACCGTTTACGCCACGTCCGGCAACACCACGTCCGGGCAATGCTCCTCGCGGACGCCGTCCGGAGAAGGAGAACCCTCACCGTATCAATGATGAAATCACAGCCGACACTGTTCGCATCGTGGGCGACAATGTCGAGCCGAACCTCGTAGTGCCTATCTCGAAGGCTATGCAACTTGCCGACGAGATGGAGTTGGATCTCGTGGAGATTTCGCCTAACGCCCAACCTCCGGTATGTCGCATTGTCGATTACCAGAAGTTCCTCTATCAGCAGAAGAAAAAGCAGAAGGAGATTAAGGCGAAGCAGACCAAGATTGTAATCAAAGAGATTCGTTTTGGCCCGCAGACCGACGATCACGACTTCAACTTCAAACTTCGCCACGCCGAGAACTTTATCAAGGAGGGTGCGAAGGTTAAGGCTTATGTATTCTTCCGTGGCCGAAGCATTGTATTCAAGGAGCAGGGCGAGATTCTACTCCTCCGCTTTGCTACGGCGTTGGAGGATATTGCCAAAGTTGAGGTTATGCCGCAGTTGGAGGGTAAGAAGATGAATATGATTCTCGCCCCAAAACCAAAGAAAAACTAAATTTAATTTCTTGTGATAAGCCGCAATCTGCGGCACATCGTTAAAAGTAAGAGTCTTCGGGCTGTACTACTTGTACTATCCTGAGGACTCTTCTTTTACGATGCACCACATCTTACAACTTCTGACAAGAAATTATTGGTATATTGTAGCGTTTGTGCGGTTCCGAGTTCCTCACATACGTCAAGTAGGCTGCGGACTCCCTTTCTTGCGCTTTGCTGGGGGCGGGCTACGCCGGAGCGCAGTAAACCCTAGTAATCCCTAGTAAGCACCGAAGGTGCGCCCCCAGTAACCCCAGTTATATATTCTGCATCTCTCGTCTATTTTAGGTATAGTTCGCTCTGCCAAGCATTGCGCTCGATGAGGCGTTTTTCGAGCATATTCCAGAGGGTTTCGTTGCGCACCAAGCCCCAATTTCGACCATAATGGTAGCGGGGAGGTGCCTCCGACGCAAATCGCTCTACTACGATGTCGGGGCGCATACGACGCAAAATCTCCACAAAAAGGTCGAGATATTCATCCAACTCCCAAAAGCGAAAACGCTCGGGATGCTCGTCGTATTCACGCTCCATAGCGGTGCCTCGGAATACCTGCAACTGGTGGAATTTGATGGTTGTAAGTGGCAGAGCGTTAATGCGTTGCACCTGCTCCAAAATCATCTCGTTGCTCTCGCCGGGCAACCCTAAAACAAAGTGGGCTCCAACTGCCAAACCTCGCTCGGCACTCATCTTTACGGCTCGCTCGGCACACTCGAAATTGTGTCCTCGGTTTATCGCCCGTAAGGTCGAATCGTAGGTCGATTCTATGCCATATTCGATTGTTACATAATTCTCCTTTGCGAGGTCGGCAAAGTAGTCCAAAATCTCCTCCGTTACGCAGTCGGGGCGAGTGCCTACAACAACGCCCACAACCTCGGGATGAGAGAGTGCTTCGGAGTAGCGTTCACGCAACACTTCGAGCGGAGCGTATGTGTTTGAAAACGACTGAAAATAAGCGAGATAGCGTGATGCAGTGCGGTAGCGGCGACGATGAAATTCGATGCCCTCCTCAATCTGCTGCGTTATGCTTTTTGAGGGCTGGCAATAGGAGGGTGTGAAGGCCTCGTTGTTGCAAAAAGTACAACCTCCGAAACCCACTTTTCCATCACGATTTGGGCAGGTAAAACCTGCATTTATCGCCACCTTCTGCACACGCTCGCCAAAGTGTCGGCGGAAGTATGCCGAATAGGAATTGTAACGCCTGTCGTCACCCCAAGAATAAACCATTTCCGAAATTTTCTGCAAAAATAGTATTTTTATACTATTTTGTTCGGTTTTTGCAGAGAAATTGTTTATATTTGCAGAACCAACAAAACCTAACCACTATGGAAAAGAGTTTGAATTTGAACTACATCAAAGCGGAGCATATCGAAGATTTGCCAATGGCAGATCAGCAACTTATTGCCGAGGCACAAAAGGCTACCGAGTTGGCGTATGCCAAATATTCGGGCTTTAAGGTGGGTGCAGCGGTGCGTTTGCGTAGCGGAAAAGTTCTGCACGCAGCCAACTCCGAGAGCGAAGTGTTCCCTTCGGGTTTGTGTGCCGAGCGTTCGTTGCTCTACTACGTCGAGGCAAACCACGCCGACGATCCTATCGAGGCGTTGGCCATAGCGTCGAACCCATCCGAGCGTGAGTGCTATCCTTGTGGCGGTTGTCGCCAAGTGATTTTGGATGTGGAGCGCAGGCAGGGAACTCCGATACGAGTGATTATGAGCGGTAACGGCTCGGCGTCGATAGTCGAAAGTGCAAAATTATTGCTTCCATTTACATTCCAACTCTAATTTTGAGTGAGTAGTGAGTAGATAGTAGAGAGTAGTTGATATAGACCTATGAAGGAGAGTGTGATATTGGACAAGAGTAAGGCGTTTGCGTTACGAATAATTAAATTGTATAATTATCTCAACGATCAGAAACGCGAATATCATCTCTCGAAACAACTACTTCGCAGTGGAACCAGTATTGGTGCAAATGTTAAAGAGTGCGTATTTGCTCAATCGAAGCCTGATTTTACTGCTAAAATATTCATTGCTCAAAAGGAGTGTGCGGAATCGGAATATTGGCTGGAACTTTTATATGAAAGTGGATATATGACCAAGGAGGAGTTTGATAGCATTTACGGTGATTGCCAAGAGTTGATGCGCCTAATTGTCGCTTCGACCAAAACTCTCCAAGGGAAATAAAAAAACTACTAACTACTCGTTACTAACTACTAACTGAAAATAATGTTTAACCCAAACGACATACTTTACGAGGACAACCATCTGCTTGTTGTGAATAAGCGGGTGGGCGACCTTGTGCAACCCGATAAGACGAGCGACGATGCTCTCGAAAACTACCTGAAAGCCTTTTTGAAGGTGCGCGACCACAAGCCCGGGGATGTGTTCCTCGGTGTGGTGCATCGTATCGATAGACCTGTTAGCGGTGCGGTGCTTTTTGCCAAGACTTCGAAGGCTCTTGTGCGCCTGAACGAGATGATTCGCAAGGGCGAAATCAAAAAACACTATTGGGCTATTGTGGAGGCACGACCTGCGGTGGAGCAGGGTAGCCTCCGCCACTATATTGCACGCGATGGCAAAACCAATCGCTCGCACGCCTACAATTCACCTCGTGGCGAGGCGAAGGAGGCGCGTTTGAACTACACGATGATTGGTTGCAGCGACCGCTACACTCTGCTCGATGTGGAGTTGCTTACGGGGCGTCACCACCAAATCCGTTGCCAACTCTCGAAGATAGGGTGTCCGATAAAGGGCGATTTGAAGTATGGCGCAAAACGCTCAAACCCAAATGGCGGCATCTCGCTCCACTCTCGTTCGTTGGTGTTTATGCACCCGGTGCGCAAAGAGTTGGTCGAGATCGTTGCACCTGTTCCAACAGACGATAATTTGTGGCGTTTCTTTGCCGAGAATAACAACACATTGTAAGCCTATGCGTGTCGTAATTCAAAGAGTGCAACGTTGCAGTGTAGCGGTAGATGGCAAAACCATTGGCGAAATAGGCAAGGGTTTGGCCATTCTGCTCGGTATTGAGGATGCCGATACGCAGGAGGATATCGATTGGTTGTGCGGTAAGATTTCGCGTTTGCGAATCTTCGACGACGAGAGCGGTGTGATGAATCTCGATATTCAGCAGTCGGGAGGTTGTGCGATAGTGATAAGCCAATTTACGCTCTATGCCTCGACCAAGAAGGGCAACCGCCCATCCTATATCCGTTCGGCAGGCGAGGCGGTGGCACGACCAATGTACGAGAGGTTTCTCTCGACGCTCGCCAACGTGCTGGGTGCGGAGGTTGAACACGGCGAGTTCGGTGCCGATATGAAGGTGTCGCTCGTGAACGATGGTCCCGTAACGATATGTATCGACTCGAAAAATAGAGAATAAAGATGGGGGTGGCGAAGACAATATTAGCACTTTTCTGTGTGGTAGCATCAATCGCAAACGGCTATGCGTGGTCGGGTGAAGGTCACGCAACAATTGGTCATATTGCCGATAGAAACCTTACGCCCAAGGCTCGCAGGATGTGCAACAAGTATCTCGGCCACTCGTTGGCATACCACGCCTCGTGGATGGATAAGTGGCGCTACTCGAAGGAGTATCATCATACGGCTCGCTGGCACGCTGTGGGAGTCAAAGAGGGGGAGTTCGTACCCGGACAGTTGGTGGGCGATATTGCGGTATTTCTCGCTCCGCTGACGATGGACGATCACGGGGTAGTTCGCTTGGAGCAACTGCTGAACGAACTGAAAGATTATCGCAATATGCCCGACTCGGCAGTGGAGGTGAATTTGAAGTGTATTATCCATATGGTGGGCGATATGCACTGTCCGGGCCACATCTTTTTTCACGACCAGAAGCAGTTTGTGATGAAGGAGAAGGGCGAGACTTTACGCTTTCACGGACTTATCGATAGAGCGTATCGTCGTTTCAATAAGAAGATGCCCTCCGATGAGTTCTACGAGAAGCACTGCAATATCTCCAAAAGGGAGATCGAGGCGTTGGTGCAGGGTGATATGGCGGAGTGGGTAGAGCAAAATATTCCACTTTTCAGAGAGTGTTATACGCTCTGTTCGCCCGATGTGGATTATGCCGATGTCCCGAATGAGAAGAAGATGCGATTGAAGGAGATAACCGACAACCTTTGTCGAGATGCGGGTTTCCGCTTGGCTTATATTATTAACGAAATTTTCAGGTAGGGTGCTATGAATAGATTGCGGTTGATAGTTGTTGCGCTTGTGGTACTCACTGCAAATGAAGCCTTTGCGTGGAGCGATGCAACAAACAAAGCGATATTGATGTTGGCGGAGGAGAATCTCTCTCGCCGAGCAAAGCGCGAAGTTGTGGAGGTGCTTGGTGCGCCTTTGAGTGCGATAGTGATAGATAGGTGTGGCAAGCATACCACCCGCCTCGACGAGGGGTGTCGGTCGGTAACAACATCCGAGGAGGATGCTGTGGTGCTACTCGAAAAGGGTATCGCCACACTCAAAGATAAGGAGGTAACATCTGCGGAGCGCAAAGAGGCTTTGCGTTCGGTTGCCGAGATGGTGGTAGTGATACACAACCCCGCAAATATATGTATCGATAAATATCTTGAAAAGGAGTTCTCTTTTGGTGTAGATAACGATCTGCCGAAAGATTCGTGGTTGCATAAGGTGTCAAAGATGAGTTGGCAGAAGATGTGGAATGAGCAGATTGATAAAACCCTGCGCTCATTCTCGGCAGAGATGTATCTCTACGATTGGCATATTGCAACCAAGGGTATGGCAAAGCGGTATAAGAGTGAGACGGTGGCACCTCGCAAGTGGGCGGAGCATACCGCTGCGAAGGTTCTGCCATTGCTGGGAACGTTTAAGGCAGATGGGGTGGTTTCAAATCTCGAAATAATCAAGTTGGAGGAGGAGAACAACCACTGCCGCTACGATGCGTCATTCCGCTTGGCGGCACTACTAAACGATATTTTCAAATAAACACATAAAAACAGACCTGTTATGAAGAAAAAACTTTCGATTTTTGTTCTTGCGCTGGTGGCCACTATGGGTGTTCAGAGCGCAATGGCGTGGGGAACATTCGGACACGGCGCAATGGCGTATGTTGCCGAGCAACACCTCACACCAAAGGCGAAGGCGGAGTGTCGTCGTTATTTGAAGCACACACTTCCGTATTACGCTTCGTGGATGGATCATTGGCGTGCAGTGCCTCCGTTCCACCCAACAGATAATTGGCACGGCTTCTCGGTGGGCGAAAATGGCGATGTCGATTGGTCGAAGGGAGGTAAGGCTATGGGCCAACTCCACCAGATTATGAAGGAGATGGGCAATGGCAACTACAAGAATCTGCCCGATTCGTTGGTGCGCCACCACCTGCTGATTTTGGTCCATTCGGTACCTGATATGCACTGTCCGGTACACGTTGGCTTCCCACGAAAGTACTATCCCGACTATCGCTATTCGTTGAAGCGCAACGGAAAGCCTCACAAGATGCACGGCTTCTGGGATGGCTCGCCGGCATTTACTCGCAAGGGTTGGACCTACGAGAGATATGCCGATGAGGTGGATAATGTGTCGCCAAAGCAGGTTAAGAAGTTTGTCAAGAAGGGTAACTTCGACTATTGGGGGCGAGATATTATCAAACAGGCGCATCGTGCCTATGCCATAACTCCGGAGGGAAAGGATGTTGCTAAACTCACAGCCGAGGAGAAGGCAAAGGTGCTGGCTTTGGCAGACGAGATGGCTTTGAAGTCGGCATACCGCTTGGCGTATGTTCTAAACGAGATTTTCAAATAATAGAGAGGGAAAGAGTATGAAAAAGATATTTTTGATGTTGGCACTCGTGCTTACCGTTTCGGTGGCAAGTGCGTGGGAAAGACGACCTGATGAGGGCGTGGTTAAGTTGGCAGAGAAACACCTCACAGCCGAGGCAAAGAGTGTGTTGGGGCAGTATCTCGGCGAGAGTTACTACGACGATGTCTACTATTTGCGAACTCTCGAGCAGAAGAAAAAGGCGAAGCACTCGAAAGAGTTGCGTTTCTTGCACCTTACAGCCGATTTGAAACCGGCAAATGTCGAGAACGATGCGGTGAAGGGTATCGAGCAGTCGTTGGCAGTTATTAAGGCACGCGACTCGCACAGCAAGGGCGAGGTTGTTAAGGCGTTCCGTACGCTCTTTAACCTTATGTGCGATATGCACAATATGGCGTATGTGCGTATCGAGGGCGTTCCTCACTCGCAGTCGGAGTTCTCGTTTACCTGCTACAATGGTGATTACGGTAAGCGCAAGACTACCAGCAAGATGCGTTGGATAAGAATGTGGGACTCCTACACCTATTGGCACGGCGGTTTCTCGGGAGATTTGTGGGCAGAGGATATGGAGTTGTGCCTTGGCGATAAGCGTGCCGAGTTCTCGGAGGGTTCGTTGCACGATTGGGCAGCACAGATTGGTCGTGAGGCGGCAAAGTTGTATGCCCGCATCAACCCCGACTACGTTATGACTCGCCGTGAGCGCAACGAGTTGGAGGAGTTGAACTACGAGATGATGACTCGTGCAGGCTATCGTTTGGCGGTGTTGTTGAACGAAGCGATAAAATAAGTATAACCAACTACCAACATTATGAAAAAGTTTGCATTATTGGTCTTGTCGGTGTTTGCATTTTTTGTGGCAAATGCTCAAACGGGCGCATCGACAAAGCGAGTATTTGAGGGTTCGATGATTTTGGCACAACGCAACCTCTCGGAGGATGGAAAGGCGTTTGTGAAGTCCTATCTCGGTCAGAGTTTCTACGAGGATGTGCAGTACCTCTACTACCTCGAAAAGAAAAAGAAGGCGACGCACTCGCCCGATATCCACTTCCTCTATCTCGACAAAGATTTCAAGCCTATGAAGCGTGAGGGCGACGACCTTATCGCAAAGATTGAGGAGTCGATGGCTATTGTTCGTGACCGCGAGGGCAGAGAGCGTATTGAGGTTGTGAATGCTCTGCGTACAATCATCAACCTTATGTGCGATATGCACAATATCGGACACATCCGTTTGGAGAGCGTGCCATATTCGATGCAGGATTTCAAGATTGTATGTTACAATGGCGATACCCCTAAATATAACAAGCGTAAGCCACAGGTTGATTGGTCGCGCTTTTGGTCGATTTATGGCGGATGGCACAACGGTATGACCGGTGCTATGTGGGCGACCGACTACGAGTGGGCATACGGTGCGAAGGCGAAGGAGTATGCGGCGGGTATGTTGCACGATTGGGCAGCCGATGTGGGCAAGACCGCCAACGAGATATACAAGTGGGCAGCGCCGGGCTACGAGATGCCACGCATACAGCGCAACGATTTGAAGGATTTTCACTTCGAGATGATGGCGAAGTTGGGCTATCGTCTGGCTACGATGTTGGACTATTTGGCTCAACAGCAGTAATATGTAAATTTTAATATTAACCAATAAAAAACTAACACAATGAAAAAACTTATTGTTTTGATCGTGTCGTTTGCGGTGGTATCCGTAAACAGTGCGATGGCTTGGGGTGGTTTTGCCCACTCTGCCATTACCGAGATTGCCGAGCGCAACCTCACACCACAGGCTCGTGAGCAGATTCATCACTACCTGAACCACTCGCTTCCATTCTACGCTATTTGGATGGATCAGTATCGTTACACCGACCCATATCGCCCATCGGGCAAGTGGCACAGCAACTGGATGGACGCAAATGGTGCTGTGGATATGACCAACGAGAAGTGCGCAGCATATCAGGTTATGCGTATTCAGAAGTTGATGAAGAACTACAAGAATATGCCGAAGGAGGAGGTACGCCTCAATCTGCTCTATCTCATTCACCTCGTGGCGGATATGCACTGCCCGGGACACAACGTGTGGCCAAAGAAGTCGCATCCGCAGTACTACTACCATCTCACCAACAACAAGGGTAAGAAGGAGAGTTTCCACAAGGTTTGGGACAACGATGCCATCCTCTATGGTCGCAAGAGATGGACTGCAAGTTACTATGCCGACAAGATGGCAACCCTCACTCCAAAGGAGATAAAGAAGGTTTGCAAGGGCAACGCCTACAAGTGGGCAGTTACGAGCCTTCCAAACGCAGAGCGCACTTTCGAACTGACACCAAAGGGGTCGAACAAGCAGAAGTATTCGAAGAAGACTCGTGAGGAGATGCGTCGTATCTGCGACGAGGAGGCAGTAAAGGCGGGTTATCGCTTGGCTCACGTTATGAACCAAATTTTTAAGAAGTAAGGAGGAACGACTATGAAAAAGATATTTTTAGCACTCGCCCTTTTGATGGGCGCATACTCGGCACAGGCGTGGAACTGGGTTTACGATCAGGCGGCTTTGCTGTTGGCATACGAGAATATGACTCCAAAGGCACAGGCCGAGATTAAGAAGCACCTTGGCGAGAAATTCCGTTCGCAGATTAAGACCTTCGAGGCGGCTCGCAAGAAGGGCAATTTGCTCGAAACTGCCGATTGGTGTACCATCACTCTCGACTCGGAGTTGAAACCTATTGTTGTGGACGACAAGAACGCCATCGTGCAACTCGAAAATGCTGTTGAGGTTGTGAAAAATCGCGCCTCGAATAGCGAGGAAGATGTCGCTTTCGCTATCCACAAGATTATCGAATTGACCATCGAGATGCACAACATCGCTAACGTATATCTCGAAGATTGCCCATATTCGAAGGAGGATTTCGAGTATCGCCATTCGCAGGGTGGCTACGGCAAGAAGGAGAAGTTCAAGAATCGCAAGTGGAAGTACCTCTGGACCTATGGCTTCTCGGTTTTCCACTCGGCTTGGTCGGCAGAGATGCACGTTCGTGATTTGAAGGTTTGCCACGGTCGCTACAAGGATCAGTATATGGCAGGTACCATTCGTGATTGGGCTACCGATATGGGTAAACTCGCAAAGCCTCTCTACGAGTGGGCGGGCCCATACTGCGACCTTTCGCGTCAGGCTCACGCCGAGGAGGAGGAGCGTTTCTACGCAGGTGTAGCACGCGCATCGTTCCGTATTGCTGCGTTGATGAACGAGGCTACAAAATAGTCTAACACAAATAACTATAATAGGTTATGAAAAAGAATTTAGTGAAGATTGTGCTGGTTGCGCTGGTGGCGTTGTTCGTTACCGAGCGGGCGGTGGCTTGGGAGAATGTAGGCCACGCCGTAATAGCCTACAATGCCGAGCGACTGCTCGACCCCGAGGTTAAGGCCAAATGTCGCCACTACCTCAAAGCCTCCATTCCGTTCTACGCAACGTGGATGGATCAAGCTCGTTCGATAGAGCCTTACACCGTGTGCGACAAGTGGCATAGCACCAATATCGATGCTAAAAATAAGGTGGTTGTGGGCAAGCCTACAACCGGAGTCTACCACATCGAGCGTATCCGTAAGGAGATGGCAAATGGTGCCTACAAAAATATGTCCGACTCGTTGGTTAAGATTAACTTACAGTATCTTATCCATATGGTTGGCGACCACCACTGCCCCGTACACGTTCGTTGGAGCAAGAAGTCGCACCCTCAATACCATTTCTCCCTTCTGAACAAGGGTAAGAAGCGTAGTCCTCACGGCTTTTGGGATGGTGCTATTGCATTCCAGCGTCGCAAATGGACTGCCGAGAAGCACTTCGAGAATATGAAACTCCTCTCGCCAAAGAAGGCAAAGAAGATGCAGAAGGGTACTGCCTACGATTGGACACAGGAGACTGCCGATGTTTGGCGCAAATACTGCTATCCTGCAATGCCGGAGGGTACCGAGATTAAGAATATGACACCGGAGGATGTTGCCACCATCCACTCTATTGTGGACAGACAGGTGCAACGTGCTGCATATCGTTTGGCCGGAGTATTGACCGAAATTTTTAAGGAGTAATGGCTATGAAGAAGATTATATTGGCGGTGTTGCTCGTTGCAGCAACACTCTCGGCAAAGGCGTGGAGTACAAACTATGACAAAGCGGTGTTGTTGGTCGCTTCGCAGAACTACACTCCCGAAACTCACGCTTTAGTAACAAAGTATGTGGGACAGGACCACACCCGCCCTTCGAACCACCTCGGTTGGCATCGTCGCAATGGCCGCCACCTCGAAACCGAGGGGTGGCACACACTGCACCTCGATAAGAATTTGCAGCCTGCTGCAAAGGACTCGAACGATGCTTATGTGCAGATAGAGAAGGCGTTGGAGATTGTTCGCAACCACAAAAACCACGATAAGGCAACGGTTAGTTTTGCGGTGCAGACCGTGATGAACCTCGTTATCGATATGCACAACCTCTCGAACGTTAAGATTGAGGGTATTCCGCTTTCGGGTACCGACTTCCAACTCGATATCTCGCAGTGTACCGTAGCAAATCGACCAATCAAGACCTTCAAGTATTCGTGGAAGAAACTCTGGACCTATCGCTATCAGACTTTCCACGGCAATTCGGTCTATTCGCCACAGATGTGGTCGGAGGATATCGTCTGTATGTATGGCGACAAGAAGGAGGAGTTCTCGAAGGGTACTCTGAAAGATTGGTGTGTCGATATAGGTGGCTACACAAAGGGCGCTCATCAGGTTTTGGAGAAGGAGGGCCGCTTTATTCACAAAACCGTTCAGGAGCACGAACCGCTGCATATGGCGTGTTTGGCACGTGCTGCATACCGTATTGCGGTACTCTTGAACGAGAATTTGAAATAAAGGTGTTGCTACACGCCATATGCAGAGTATTGACATTCCCCCTAAATCCCCCCTTTGTAAAAGGGGGACTTGGAGTCGCAAGCGACTGAATTGGCGTGTTTGGCACGTGCTGCATACCGTATTGCGGTATTGTCGAATGCAAACCTGAAATAATAAATCAATGCTATTATGAAAAAAGTCTTAATTATTACGATTGCTTTTGTGAGTACATTAGGTGTTTATAACGCAAATGCGTGGGCTCATCAAGCTCACGGAACCACTGCCTACATTGCAGAACAACACCTCACACCCGAGGCAAAGAAGAAGGCTCATTACTATCTCAAACACACCCTTCCGTACTATGCTTCGTGGATGGACGCTTGGAAATTTTCTACAAAATACAGACGAGTAAATAGCTGGCATACAGGAATGGCTATGGAAGATGGCGTCAATTACAATATGAAGAGCAGTAAATTTCCGGGTCGCGTTATGGGACACCTTGTGAATGCTCTTGCAGAGTTGGGTGATGGTAAGTATAAGAATTTGCCCGATTCGGTTGTACGCCAGCGACTTATCAATATGATACACTATGTAGGAGATATGCATTGCCCGTGTCATATAAACTTCCCGAAAGAGATATTTCCCCATTACAGGTACAGCCTCGCCAATAAGGGCAAGAAGTTGGCTTTCCATCGCTATTGGGACGGATCTTTGACCTGGCAAGGTCGCGGAAAATGGACTTATGAGAAATTTGCTGCATTAGTAGATAAAGTATCGCCAGAGCAGGCGGCTGCGTGGCAAAGTGGCACTGTCGAAGATTGGGGACGTGATATTGTGAAGTTGGGACATCGCGCACACGAAATTACTACCGAGGGTATGGATGTATCCAAGATGACGAAGGAACAGAAGGCGGCTTCGATTGCCTTAACAAACGAGGCTATATTGATGGGAGGATACCGCCTTGCTTATGTGTTGAATACAATCTTTTCAGATGGTAACATTAAAATATATAACGAGTAGTAATTATGAAAAAGATATTTTTGTTGTTGGCGTTTGCATTCACCGCATTGATGGCGAATGCGTGGAATAAGGTGTGTGATGAGGCGGCTGTAATTTTGGCAAGCCAGCACTTGACACCCGAAGCAAAGAACGTTGTGGATAAGTATCTCGGATCCAAGTATAACGATGATGTTCAGTATCTCTATGCCCTCGAAAAGACAAATATCGCAACCCATTCCAAGGAGATTCATTACTTGCATCTCGACAAAAAACTAAAACCTAAAAAGTGTAAGGAGGGTGATGCTTATGCCGCTATTAATGAAGCCTTGAAGGTGGTTAAGGCTCACGAGTCGCAATCGCCAGAGAATGTTACGGCTGCGTTGCGTACAATCATAAATTTAATGTGTGATATGCACTGCCTTTCGAATATCTGTATTGACAAAATTCCACACTCTAAATATGATTTTGAGTATCTACATATTGTTGCAGAGTATGGCAAAAAGAAGGACTCTACGGCGAAGGCGAGATGGTCGAAGACTTGGAGTGGCTTCAATTATCCGAGTGGTTTCTCGGCTGTATATCGAGCATACGATATGAAACTTTGCCTGGATAATAGATATGCAGAGTTTACAAAGGGTACGCTTGCCGATTGGGCATCCGATAATGGAAAAATTGCAGCACGCTATCTTGGAATCTGTAAGCCTGATGCGACTGTGTCATATATGGATTATATGATGAGGGAGGATGTAAGTTACGATATGCTTATCAAAGCGGGTTGCCGTTTGGCGGCACTCTTGAACGAGAATTTGAAATAAAGGAGTTGCTGCACGCCAAATGCAGTACCTTTTTACAGAAAATGTGAAATAAAATATGAAAAGACTATCAATTATAATTTTTGCGCTGGTTGCACTATTTGGGGTGCAGGGCGCAAAGGCGTGGGGTGGCTTCGGACACGGCTGTATAGCCTATGTTGCCGAGCAACATCTCACACCCGAAGCGAAGGAGAAGTGTCGCTACTATCTCCGCCATACGCTCCCATACTACGCCTCGTGGATGGATGCTTGGCGTGGCTCCAATCACTTCAAAAAGGTGAATAGCGGACACTCGAATTCGGCTATGGCGAATGGTAAGGACGTCGAAATGAGAAAAGGTGCTATGCGCCACCTCATTAACGCTATGAACGAGTTGGGCAACGGAAAGTATAAGGAGTTGCCCGATTCGGTTGTACGTCAGCGACTTATCAATATGATTCACTATGTTGGCGATATGCACTGTCCTTCGCACATAACCTTCCCGAAAAAGTATTTTCCGCACTATGCAACCAAACGACCGGCGGCATATAGCGGTAAGCGACAGGTGGCATTCCATAAATTCTGGGATGGCTCGCCCGGCAGAGGCAGAAAAGGCTGGGAGATAGAGTACTACGCCAAGAAGGTGGATAAGGTGTCGAAGAAGCAGGCTGCGGCTTGGCAGAGTGGCACTCTTGCCGATTGGGGCAGGGATATCGTAGAGGGTGGACATAGAGGTAAGGCCCTCTATCCTGCCGGTAAGGACCTCACCCAACTCTCGCCAAAGGAGCATAAGGCAATTATGGCATTGGCAGACGAGATGGCTATGCAGGGGGCATACCGTTTGGCGCACGTGCTCAACACAATTTTTGCTGATAAGAGTATCGAAACCCGTTAAAGAGGATGGCTATGAAAAGGATATCTATATTGTTGGTATTTGTACTCTCCGCACTCGTTGCAAATGCGTGGTCGCGCAAGTGCGATGAGGCGGCTATGATAGTGGCAAGTGAGCATCTGTCGCCAACGACTAAAAAGTTGGTTAAGAAGTATTTGGGTAAGAGTTATACGGACGATGTCCACTACCTCTACGACCTCGAAGCGGAGCAGGCTCCACAGTTGAGCAAGAAGGCACGCCAAGCGGCGGCGGAGGTCCATTATCTCCACCTCGACAAGGACCTTCAACCAAAGAGCGTAAAGGGTAAGGATGCGTTGAAGAGTTTGGAGGCTGCGTTGGAGGTTGTTCGCAATCATACGTCGCATCCGAAGCGTGAGGTGACGGCGGCACTCCGCGAGGTGATAAATTTGGTGTGCGATATGCACAATTTGTCGAAAATTCGTATCGACGGCATCAAGCACTCGCAGCGTGATTTCTGGTATCTCGTTCCGAGGGCGGAGTTTGGCAAGAAAAAGAGTGAAACGAGCAAGGTCAAGTGGTCGAAATCGTGGCGCACCTTCGATGGCGGATATAGTTTCTTCTCTGTCAATTATTGGGCAGAAGATTTGCGTGTCTACATTGGTGGCCGATATGCCGACTATGCCACAGGTACGCCTCGTGAGTGGGCTTCCGAGTACGGAGCGTTGGCTGCACACTACCTCGAAATGTGCAAGCCGAAACAGACGGTAGGCTATATGAATCGTCGCGAGATGTTCACTCTGAATTACGAAATGTACGTTAAGACGACTTGCCGTTTGGCGGCACTTCTGAACGAGAATTTGAAGTAGCGATTTTCGCAACGATAAAAATAGCGTAGTGAAATAAAATTTCACTGCGCTTTTCTTTTGTAGTTCGCAGAATTTTCGCTACTTTTGTCGTTAATTAGTACTATTGCGTAAAAGTCGTAACGAAATGAAGAAAATTATCCTATCAGGAGGTGGTACAGGAGGTCATATCTACCCGGCGGTTTCGGTTGCCGAGGCGTTGAAACGACGCTTTGGCGAGGAGGTCGAAATTCTCTTTGTGGGTGCCGAGGGTAAGATGGAGATGACACTCATCCCAAATTTGGGCTACAATATCAAAGGTTTGAATATTGTGGGCTTGCAGCGTCGCTTTACGTGGAAAAATTTTGCGTTGCCATACTACCTTCTTCGTAGCCTCAATCAGGCTCGTCGCATTATCAAGGAGTTCAAACCCGATGTAGTTGCGGGTTTTGGCGGATATGCGAGTGCGCCGATTGTCTACGTGGCGCAAAAGATGGGTGTGCCGACAATCATTCAGGAGCAGAACTCCTATGCGGGTTTGGTCAATAAACTCGTGGGTGGTCGTGCCGAGAAGGTGTGCGTAGCCTACGACGGTATGGAGAAATTTTTTGCTGCCGAGAAGATTGTCTATACGGGCAACCCTCTGCGCAGTGCTTTTGGTAAGAGCGATGCAAATCGTGCCGAGGCTTTTGCTCACTACGGGTTGAGCGAGGGTGTGCCAACGATTTTGGTTGTGGGTGGCTCGCTCGGAACTCGTACGTTGAACAATATGATGAAGTCGTGGATAATGACGCTCGATGGTGTGGCTCCCGTACAGGTCGTTTGGCAGACAGGTCGTTTCTACGAGAAGGAGATGCGCGAATTTTTCGCAAACTACCCAACCAAGAATATCACGCTCGTGCCGTTTATCGACAGAATGGACTACGCCTACGAGGTTGCCGATGTGGTGATTTCGCGTAGCGGTGCCTGCACGGTGTCGGAGTTGTGCTTGGCAAAGAAGCCTACGCTCTTTGTGCCGTCGCCAAATGTGGCGGAGGATCACCAGACAAAGAACGCTATGGCGTTGGTGGATAAGGGCGCTGCGATGATGGTGCGCGATGCCGATGCGGTGGATTGCGGCATTGCAACCGCTCTGCGTATGGTTGAGGACGAGGCGTTGCTTGCCAAGTTGTCGAAGAATATTGCGAAGTTGGCTACGCCCGATGCTGCGGAGCGTGTGGCAGACGAGATTGCAAAGTTGATTAAAGAGTAATGAGATGACAAAAGATAGAGTATACTTCCTCGGCATTGGCGGCATCGGAATGAGTGCGTTGGCACGCTACTTCCTCCACGAAGGTTGGCAGGTGGCAGGTTACGACCGTACGGCAACCGATTTGACTCGTCGCTTGGAGGCGGAGGGTGCGTTGGTGCATTACGAGGACGATGTAACGCTCATCCCCGAGCAGTTCCTCGATAAGGAGCATACGGTGGTTATCTACACCCCCGCAATTCCGGCAGATCACTCGGAGCAGGCGATGTTCCGAAAGGAGGGTTTCGAGATAAAGAAGCGTTCACAGGTGTTGGGCTTGCTCTCGCAGGGCAAGTATGTTATGGCGGTGTCGGGTACGCACGGAAAGACCTCGACCTCTACTTTGACGGCGTGGTTGAACTATGCCGTATCGGGTGAGGGTTCGGCATTTTTGGGTGGTATATCCAAGAACTTCGGCTCGAACTTGGTGCTGGGCGAGGGCGATAGATTTGTGGTCGAGGCTGATGAGTTCGACCGCTCGTTCTTGCAGTTGTATCCCGATGCAGCGGTTGTAACATCGGCGGATGCCGACCACCTCGATATCTATGGCACCCACGAGAAGGTCAAGGAGGCGTTCTCGCAGTTTATCGCCCAAATCAAAGAGGGCGGTGTGCTGATTATGAAAAAGGGGGTTGATGTGGCTGTGACCAATGATAGAATTTCGGTATATCACTACTCTTACGACGAGGAGTGCGACTTCTATGCCAAGAATGTGGAGTTGCTCGAAGGTGGCTACTATCGCTACGACATCGTAACCCCTACGGGAGTTATCGAGGGTTGCACGCTCGGCATTCCGGGGTGGGTTAATGTCGAAAACTCGGTGGCAGCAGTGGCTCTGCTTTGGTCGGTGGAGCGCAATATCGCAGATTGCGATGCTCTGCGTAAGGCGTTGCGCGAGTTCTCGGGCGTGAAGCGTCGTTTCGAGTTCTACGTCAATACGCCGCAGGGTGTCTATATGGATGACTACGCACACCATCCGCGCGAGTTGGCAGCGACAATCACTTCGGTGAAGCAGATGTTCCCTTCGCGTAGGGTTACTGCGATTTTCCAACCGCACCTCTACACCCGCACGCGCGACTTGTACGAGGAGTTTGCCGAGGCACTGAACGAGGCTGACGAGGTGGTGCTGTTGCCGATATATCCGGCTCGTGAGTTGCCTATCGAGGGCGTAACGACCGAGATTATCGCAAACCTCGTTACCAAACCTTGCTGCATTGTCGAGCGAGAGGCGTTGGCACAGAGAGTTGCCGAGATGACGACCGATGTGGTGGTGTCGTTTGGTGCGGGCAATATCGACGCTTGCTGCGAGGCAATAGCGGCAGCGATAGAGCAAAAAGCAGAGAGATAAAGGGAGTTTACAGTTATAATTGTTCGATTATCAGTTCGTATGTGGCGTAAGATAGGCAAAGCAATAGGAATATTTGTGGGGTGGTGCGTAATTGTCGCCTACCTTGCCTTTGCTGCGCACATTACGCAGGAGGATCGTGCTACGCAGAAGGTCGAGAAGGTTGTGGTGTCGTTGCCCGATAGTTCCGCCCAGCAGCGATTTACTTCGTCGGCGCAGATACTCAAACTCATCAAGCGCAAGAACATACGGATGAAGGGCGTGCAGGTGGACAGCCTCGATGCGGTGGAGATAGCCAAAACTATCGAGAGCGAGGGGTATGTGCGCAAGGCGGATGTATATGTAGCCTCGAATGGCAAGTTGTATATAGATGTCTACCAGCACAAACCTGTTATGCGTATGATGTGCGGAGGGCGCGACTCCTACATTACCGAGGAGGGGCATATATTTCGTTCGCCACAAGGCTCGTCGTGCTATACGGCGGTGATGACGGGCTGCTATCGCCCTCAATTTCCTCGCAACTATCAGGGGCTTGTTGGCGACTACTATCGTTCGCGATTGGACAAGATAGACGAGGAGGCAGAGGCGTTGGCAAAAGATATATCGTTGTTGCGCCGTGAGCAGGTCGCTTATACCGAAAAGATAAACGAGAGCGATGACGACGAGGCAAAAAATATGTATCGTGAGAAACTCGCCGCATTGAACGATAGGGAGGAGAGCATCAAGGCTCGCCAGCCACTCGTTGCCGAGCGTAGGCAGAAGTTGGAGAAGCGTCGTGACGACTTCGAGAATTTGTTGCAGTTTGTTTCCGATGTGCAGGAGGATACCTTCTGGTCGGCGGAGATTGTGCAGTTTGTTGCCGACACCACCTTTACGGGCGAGATATCGTTACGTTTGGTGCCTCGAAGTGGCAACTTTGTGGTGGAGTTCGGAACGCTTAATCGCAAAGACGAGAAGTTGGATAAGTTGCGCGGATTTTACGATAAGGGCTTGCAGTATATGGGCTGGGATCGCTATAAAACAGTGGATATAAGATACGATAAACAGATAATTTGCACGGAGTAGAAATGGGAAAGAGAGATTATGTAGTGGGCATCGACATCGGCTCGTCGCAGGTTGTGGTGGCTGTTGGTGTTCGAGAGAAAGAGGGCAGCGTTACGGTGCTGGGTGTCGAGAAGCAGAAACTCGAGAGGTGTGTAGTTAATGGCGAAATCAAAAACTACATCCCGGTAGCGAATGCCATAAAGCGAGCAAAGGAGGAGTTGGAGGCGGAACTGAACATACAGTTGAGGTCGGCGTATGTCGGCATATCCGGCTCTTCGACCTACTGCGTACGCTACGAGGACTATGTCGATTTGAGTGGCGATGTTCGCGAGAACGATGTTCGCGATTTGCACTCCCGTATCGATATGGTTGCACCCGCTGTTGGCGACACCATTGTCGATCGCCTATTGCTCGAATATACGGTGGACAATGTGAAGGGCGTGAAGGATTTGGTCGGCACATTCGGACACAAACTCTATGCAACATATCTCTTTGTGCTGACAAGCCGTGAGCAGTCGAGCCGTGTGCGTCAGGTTATGGACTACGCAGGCATACAGATTGCGGGCTTGTGCGTGAACCCTACGCTGCTCCCCGATGCCATACTGACCAAGGAGGAGAAGAGTTCGGGTGTCGTTATTGTGGATATCGGTGGCGATTTGACCGATATTATGTATGTGCGTGACGACAAGTTGAACTACTTTTCGTCGTTGCCTATCGGCTCGTCGAGTATCGATGCCGATTTGGTGAATTTCCTCCCTACTCTCAAATCGGACATAACCAACGTCAAGCATAAGTATGCGCAGGCTATTGCCGAGGAGGTTCCCGAGCAGGTCTCTGTGGCTGTGCAGTTGTCGGGACGTGGCCCTAAAAAGCAGATTCTAAAACGTAATCTCGCCGAGATTACCGATGCACGATTGATGGATATCGCCTCCTACGTATTGAGCGAATTAAGGGTTATGAAGGCTACGAAGGCTCCATTTGGAGTGGTGCTTACGGGTGGCGCATCTTATCTTGCCAACATAGACCAACTCTTTGCTCGTGAGTTGGGTATGTCGGTGCGTGTTGCCGAGGATTTGAATGGCATAAATTGCGAGAAGCACGTCAGCCCGCTTTCGGATGCTGTGGCTGCGGGCTTGCTCCTCTACGGAACAAAGCATAGTGCTTGCGACGTGGTGGAGAATCGCCCGATACCAACCTCTGCGCAGGAGCCAACACCGACACCTGCGCCGATACCAACACCTTCGGTGCAGCAACCAATTCCGAAGCCTGCACCAACGCCAGCGGTTGTCGAGGAGGTGAATACTCCGGATGTTGAGGATGCAAACGACGATGCGGATGCACCGAAAAATGTGGATGTTCACGAGGTCGAAACAACTTCGGAGAGTGGCGACGAGCAGAACACAGTTTTGGAGAGCGATAGTGCCAACAACGACGGAAGCGATAACGGAGCCGATACCGACAACGTTACATCCGACGATGACGACGATGACGACAACGGCAATAACGGCAATGACGTCGATGGCGGTAGTGGTGCGGAAAATGGTGACAACAACGGCAGCAGACGACGTAACCGATTGGGAGCTTTCTTTAATGATATAAAGACGATAGCAAAGGATACCTACGACAAAATTGATCAATTCTTTGCCCCTGACGAGGAGATATAAAAAAGTTGAAGAGATGGAAGAGAGAAATATAGGAGATCGCGCAGAAAGACGACCGTCGGTCAAGGGTACCGAGGCGGAGATTATGGCTATGGGAATTGGAGGTGCTGGTTGCAACTCCATAGCCCATATGTACGATTTACGTATTGAGGGCGTAAACCTCGCTGCGTGCAACACCGATAAAGACGACCTTAACAAGTTGAGCATTCCCGAGGAGAATCGCATTCTTATAGGAACGGGTTTGGGTGCCGGAAATACTGCCGAGGAGGGCGAGAAGTATGCCAAGGCGTCGTTGGACAGCGTCGAGGAGTTGCTCAAAGCGAGAAAGACCAATATGCTCTTTTTGGTTGCGGGTATGGGCGCAGGTACAGGCACGGGTGCTACGCCTGTGATTGCCGAACTTGCACAGAGTATGGGCATCCTCACCGTAGCGATTGTTACCACGCCATCGGACTACGAGGGTCCAAAACGCAGAAAGCAGGCGAAGGAGGGTATCGAGAAGTTGCGAAAGCACGTCGATGCTATGATTGTGTTGAGCAACGATGCCATAAACAAACTCTATGGCGATTTGCCTGCAAAGGAGGGCTTGGATCGTGCCAACGATGTGGCAGCATTTGCGGCAAAGGGTATTGCCGAGATTATCACTCACAAGACAAACCTTATCAACGTCGATTTCTCGGATGTCAAGGGCGTATTGCAGAATAGCGGTACGGCATTGATGAGCGTGGCAAGTGGCTCGGGCAAGGAGCGTGCCGAAAAGATTGTAGACGATATGGTGTCGTCGCCTCTCTTTGGCAAAACCTCTATTCGTGGAGCAAAGAATGCGTTGATAAATATCTCGGTACGCGACGTTAAAGATTTGTCGTTGAGCGAGGCTCATCGTGTTGTCGGCAGAGTGCAACACCACGCCAAGACCGAGGATGCACCCGAGAATAGCGTGAACGTAATCTGGGGTGTGAGCGAGAAACCCGATATCAATGAGGGCGAGATAGAGATTATTTTGGTTGTAACGGGCTTCAATGCCGATGGCGAAATCGTAACTATAAAGAATAGCGCAGAGGAGGTGCAACCATCTGCCGACGAGCCTGCATCGAACGATGCTAACGCCACACCTTCTGCTCCTGCCGAGGAGCCTTCTGCCGCTGTCAGCGAGGAGAAACCTGTGTCGCGCAAGTTGCGACCTCTGCCTACGCCAATAGTTCGCCCACAACGCAATTTCTCTGAAATTGAGCAGTGCAAGCGTACGGCTGCCTACATAACTCGTGAGGTGGTGCTTACGGTGGCGACCAAAACACATACTGTTGCCGAGGATAAGATAGAGGAGAAGCCTGTTGAACAACAACAGAATACACTTCGATTTGAATAGATGTAACTATGGAGAACTTTATTGTATTTCAGGGCTGTCCACCGCAAACCATTGTACTGATGGTTATTACGGTGTTGCTGTTGCTCGCATCGGGAATGATGTCGGCATCGGAGGTTGCCTTCTTTTCGTTGCAACCTGCCGATATACGCCAACTCAAGCAACGCAACTCGATGGCTTCGGCAAGCGCACTCAAATTGCTGAAAAATAGCGATTCGTTGCTCGCTACGATATTGGTTGTCAATAATTTGGTGAATATTGCCATTGTAATCTGCTCGACAAAGATTGTTCATACACTCTTTAAGTTCAACAGTGCAACGGCAGAGTTTTTGATTATCAGCGTGCTGGTAACATTTTTGTTGCTGCTCTTTGGCGAGATTATGCCGAAGATTGTGGCGCAAACCGCGAATGTGCGAGTGGCATTGCTCTTGGCACAACCACTCTCCATTTTGCGCTTTTTGTTCTATCCTTTATCCTACATCCTCGTAAATACGGGAGGTCGTGTGGGTAGGATTGCCCCGACCAACAATGAGAATATCTCGATTGAGGAGTTGGCAGATGCGGTGGATATGACTACGGAGCCGGAGAGCGAGGAGCAGAAAATATTGTCGGGAATTGTGGGTATCGCCTCCCGAGAGGTCGAGGCTATTATGCGCCCACGTATCGACATCAAGGCTGTGGAGCAGACTATGACCTTCACCGAGGTCAAAGATGTGGTAAGAGAAACGGGCCATTCGCGACTGCCTGTCTACGACGAAGATTTGGACAATATCAAAGGTGTGCTGTTTGTGAAAGATTTGTTGGCACACATATCCAAGGGCGATGAGTTTGGTTGGCAACAACTCGTGCGTGAGCCATATTTTGTGCCTATGCACAAGAAGGTTACCGCCGTGTTGGAGGAGTTCCAGCAGCAGAGGTTTCATATGGCGATTGTGGTGGATGAGTATGGCGCAACCCAAGGTTTGATATCGTTGGAGGATATTTTGGAGGAGGTCGTTGGCGAGATTTCCGACGAGAGCGATGTGGATGAGTCGCTCTATCGCCGATTGAACGAGAATACCTACCTCTTCGAGGGTAAGGCACACATTGTGGATGTGGTGCGTATTCTCGATTTGGAGGATGACATTTTCGATGATGTTCAGGGGCGTGCCGAGACTGTTGCGGGGTTGATGCTCGAGATAAATCGCAACTTTTTGAAGAAGGGCGAGGAGGTGTCAGCGCACGGCATCCGCTTTATTGTGGATTCGATGGATGGTCACCGCATAGACAAGATTAAGATTATCGTTAAGGGTAATGAATAGCCGTATCATCATAGAGCAAATCGGTGCGGAGGCGACTCTGCGCGAGTGCGCTATGGCGGAGGATGTGGCGTATGTCGAGCAGTTTGCCTCGGCTTCTCGTAGGTGCGAGGTGCTGGCGTGGCGAGCCATCGTCAGGCGTGAGTTGGGCAACGAGGTTGCCGTTTCGCACGACGAGTATGGCGCACCTATGCTCTCTGCGACTAATAAGAATATAAGTGTATCGCATAGTCGCAATATGGTGGCGGTGCTTTTCAGCGACCACCTTTGCGCTGTGGATATCGAACATTTGGGGCGCGACTTTCGCCGTGTGGCACAACGATACCTCTCCGACAAGGAGCAGCGAATGGCGGAGCAGCACGATATCTTTGCCGAGATGTGGTGTGCGAAGGAGGCGCTCTACAAATATTATAGGAAGGGGAAACTCGACCTCGTCAAACATATTTCGATTGCGGAGTACGATAGGGGAGTGTTGCGCTCATCGATACTTGGTAGCGAGATAATCGAAGTGCGTGTGTGGCGTGAGGGCGATATTGCAGTAGCAGTGATAGATTAAATAGGGTATTATACATTAAAAGTTGAAAATGTTAATCCCGCTAAATTTTAGATATGAGCAATTTTTCGGAACTTAAAACAGTTGTCGAGCAGGCGTGGGAGAATCGCACGATGCTCGAGCAGGAGGATGTGCGTGCCGTTATTCGTGCCGTTGTCGAGGCGGTGGATAAGGGCGAGTTGCGCTGTGCCGAGCCTATCAATCTCGAAAATAGCGAGTGGCAGGTGAATGAGTGGGTTAAGAAGGCGATTATTATGTACTTCCCAATTCAGACTATGCGCACAATGCGTGCCGGCGAGTTGGAGTGGTACGACAAGATAGACCTCAAACACGACTACGAGAAGTTGGGCGTAAGAGTAGTGCCTCACGCAATGGCTCGCTACGGAGCCTATATCGCCCCGGGTGCGGTGCTTATGCCGTCGTATGTGAATATCGGTGCCTATGTCGATACCGGCACTATGGTCGATACGTGGGCTACGGTGGGGTCGTGTGCGCAGATTGGCAAGCACGTGCATCTCTCGGGTGGCGTAGGTATTGGTGGCGTGTTGGAGCCTGTGCAGGCTGCCCCGGTAATTATCGAGGACAACTGCTTTATTGGCTCGCGTGCCATCATCGTTGAGGGTGCGCACGTATGTCGCGAGGCGGTTATCGGCTCGAACACCGTAATCACCGGCTCAACCCACATTATCGACGTAACGGGCGATGAGCCTGTGACTTATAAGGGCTACGTTCCTGCACGTTCAGTCGTTATCCCGGGTACCTATCCGAAGCAATTTCCTGCCGGCGAATTTAATGTTGCCTGCGCCCTGATTATCGGCAAGCGCAAAGAGTCCACCGACAAGAAGACGACGCTGAATGATGCATTACGTGACTTTGGTGTTCAAGCGTA
>JAZQML010000062.1:0-31291 GCA_045543395.1 Alistipes sp.
GACAATCTTCAATCTCTAAATCTAAAATAGATATTAGTAATTATTTGGATTTAATAAAAGATTTAAGAGAAAGATTAGAAGATAAAAGTAATAAAGAACATATAGTTGGAAACAATCTTGATTATAGTGTTGATAATAAGAATGTTGTAAGGTTTGATTATTATAGTGAATTAAAGTTTGATATAAGGGCATTAGATGAATGTATGTGCCTAAAAGATTTGAGGGATTTGGCATCATTAAACAAAGTGCCACAATATGGCAAAGATGGCAAACTGTACTCTACATTTTCAAGAATTAGAAGACCAATAAGAAAGCATATAACATTTAGAGGAGAACCATTGGTGGAGGTAAGTGATATTAGTTGTGCTCACTTTACAATGCTACCAAAGATTTTTGAAAGGAGAGGGGTTGAGATTTTACCCTGGTGGGAGTTGGAGGACTGGACTTATTTGACACAACAAGGTGATTTGTATAGCAAAGTTGTTAAGAATACTAACATACCAAGAGATGCCATTAAACCCACATTTCAATCATTCTTCTCCATCAAAAATGAAAACTCGTACATCTATGGTGGTCAAGAAAAAGATGGCCAAAATAGGCAAATTTTGTGTAAATGGTTTAGCAAGAATTACCCCAATATATACCAAGCACTAATAGATTGGCATAAGAACCAAGACATAAAGATTAAAAGAGTTGCTAATCAGGTTGAGAGTGATATAATGAACTCAATATGTGATGAACTGAGGGCATTGGGGTTGCATCCATTTAGACTTCATGATGCCATATATCTTCCCCAAAATGAAAAGAAGGATATCCCATTTGATATCACCCAAAAGGTCTATAACTATATCAACACAAAAAGACCTATGCCGGGGAGATGTGCATAACCCCTCCCATCTTCCCCTCTACTCCCCATCATATCTTGGGGAGTTTTTATTTACACCTAACACCTCACTCACTCCTCTTCATCTCATTATCCTCTCCTATTATTTCCCAAACACCAAACAAAAGATTAGGACAAAACTCCCACAATAATCATACATCTGATGTTTTAATAGTTTGTTATAATGAGTCACAAATTATTGGTGCTATAACTTGATGTTTAAGTATTAAAATATCACAGTTGAAGTTTTATCACAGATGATTAGAAAAAAAGAGATGAATTAGTTTTGAATTAAAAACTACAAATAAGTAATGAATAATAGATTAGTAATAAATCAAAAAAGAGAAAATATCATCATTAAACAATAGTATTAGTTATTGAATAATTAATGATAAGAATACATCTATTATAGATTAGTTATTATAAGTAATTATAGATTTATTAAGAAAGAATTAAAAGAGAAAAGAAGAGAAAATAATAAGAGAACAAATAGTTAGGAACAATCTCAATTATATTGTTGATAATAAGAGTATTATAAGGATTTGATATTGACACATTAGATTTTGTATTAAGAATCTATTGAATATAGTTTGGAGAATCAGTAATAACTATTACCTTCGCGAATAAGGCACTATTTTTCTGAGACCTATGTGAGACCATATGTAGATTAAAAGTTGCAGTAAAACTGTGTATAAGGTGTTTACGAAGATGATTTAGAGCCCCGCCGGAATCACGAATTCGAGGAGCAGAGATTTCTGCTCCTTTTTCTGTGTCAATATGTTAGCCAATGTCGGGACATTAGGCACAGATCCAGCCAAATTCTGCGGGTTACGCACTTTGCAACCCGATAAAATCGGGTGAAATCCGATGCAATTCTCCTTGCCCGACAATTCCAATCCCAAACGAAGAGAGCCAAGTGTGACCAACTTTCGCATTCTTCAAAAAAGGTTACGACTTTTCGCGAAAACACTTGCGTGTTCCAAAGTGTGATGTTATGTTTGCAGTGTATAAAACGCTTTACCACAGCGCATTGCATCGTTTTAAGCAAGTTTGCAACACTGTGCAAAAAGCAAATGAAACAGACATAACATTAAAAGTTGCACCTATGGATAAAAGTACATTCTCGATTCTGTTTATTATGCAGAAGGGCAAGCCAAATGCCGAAGGCAATGCACCCATCTTTGCACGCATTACAATCAATCACCAAATGACACATCTTGCAACGCGCTACTACCTTCCGCCGGATCGCTGGCTACCGAAAGAGGGGCGCACCGTTGGTCGCACCAAGGAGGAGAAGGAGGTCAATGCCTATCTTGACAACCTGCGAGGTTTAATCTTTGCCAAGTACAACGAGATGTTCCTGGCTGGCGAGGTTGTAACAGCTCGCAAACTCAAATGTCGTCTAATCTCAAAAGACGAGAAGTCGATGACACTGATTAAACTCTTCGACGACTACATTAAGAATTATGCGAAGCTTGTCGGGCACACCACATCCAAAGTTACGCACGACCGCTACCTGCTTGTCCGCAAGCGTATAGCCGAGTATATGGAGGCGGAGTACAGGCGTTCTGACATCTCGGTAAACGAGGTCAATCCGAAGTTCATCAACGGCTTCGAGATATTCTTGCGTACGCAGTTTAACCTCTCGACAAACTATGTGATGAAGACCATTCTGAAATTTAAGTCTGTCTATCAGGTCGCCATTGATAACGGTTGGGCGCAAAAGAATCCATTTACATCGTTCAAGTTTCGCTATGAACATACCGAGCGAGGCTACCTCACGATGGAGGAGCTGACAATTCTGATGCAGAAGGCGATGCCATCGAAGCGCTTGGAGCAGATACGCGATGTATTCGTTTTCAGCTGTTTCACGGGCCTTGCCTACTGTGATGCGCGAGCACTCACACACGAACATATCATCACAGGCTCAAATAACCGCCCTTGGCTTCGCACACGCCGCCAAAAGACCTCGGCACCGGTAGATGTACCCCTCTTGGATGTCCCGTTGCAAATTTCAGACTAAAGTCGGGCAGATAATTGTGCCTTGCTTATACAGCAAATGCACACTTCTCTGATTCCCTGCTTGGTGCCCTAATCCAAGTATAAAGACAGTAAAATTTCATAGAAAATTGCGTTATAAAGTGGATAAATAATGATGCACTCGTTTGAGGCATTATTGCATGTTGGAGTATTTGTTTACTTTCTATTTGGGAAGTGCTGATGGTATTTCAAAGTGCCATTTTGCCCCTGTTTCTTTACCGCAAAACCACAAGTTAAAATGCCACAAAAAAAGCAAGATGACATAATGGTTAATAGGATAAAAACAACTCGTGAGGTTCGCTCATGAGTTGCTCAACTTTAAGAAGTGCCATTTCAAAGTGCCGAAATGGCTCTTTGAAATTTCGAATTTGGCACTTTGAAATTGTTGATGGATTCATAGTAAGATATTCAGTCTTTGTCAAACGCCATAAATCGAGAAAATAAAGTTATTGTAACGCCATAATACGATTATCTATTTCTATATATTTTAGGTTAAATAGGGCTGTATCACAAAATTGTCAGATGTTTGACCACAAAAACACAAGTGATTTGACCACAAAAACACAAGTTGAAATGCAACAAAAAAAGTAAATTTCCATTGCCATCTGAAGAATAATCATTATATTTGCAAATAGTAAGCACAAAAAGATTATGATATGGCTGATAAGGAGTATTTAAGTAGAATAGCTGACGACGAACTAGCTTTGAGATTAGAGGCTTTCGGAGCTGTGCAAATAAAGGGCCCCAAATGGTGTGGTAAGACCACTACTGCGGAACAACAAGCCAAAAGTTTTATAAAATTGCAGGACCCTGATAAACGCGAAGGTTATTTGGCTACAGCAAGAACAAAGCCCTCAATTCTATTAAAGGGCGAAACACCTCGGCTAATTGACGAGTGGCAGGACATCCCCATTCTATGGGATGCTGTACGTAATGCCGTTGACCAAAGAAGTCTAAAAGGTCAGTTTATTCTTACGGGCTCAACCGTAATAAAGAATAATGGCGACGAGGATACTCCCGAGGAGCAAAAGCAAATGCATACGGGTACCGGTAGAATTGCGACTATGACGATGTATCCGATGAGCCTTTATGAGTCTAAAGAGTCGTCAGGTGAAATATCCTTTCTCGAATTGTTCGACAACAAGTCGTTGGACATTGATGGTATCACATCAAAACTATCGATTGAGGAGTTGATAATGTTGGCGTGTAGAGGTGGTTGGCCCGATTCATTGAATGTTAAAAGCGAAAGGGCACAATTACTTATTGCCAAAGATTATCTCAATAAGGTGTGCGAAGATGATATTTCGCGAGTGGATGGAGTGCAACGTAATCCGGAACTTGCAAGACTCATTTTGCGTTCCTATGCTCGTAACCTATGCACACTGGCGAAGAAGACGGCAATGCTTGCTGATGTTAAAGTCGAGATGGAGACAACTGTGCAAGCAACCTTTGATGAGTATGTTGATGCATTAAAACGCCTATTTGTTCTTGAGGATATCGATGCGTGGTGTCCGGCTATTCGTTCGGCAACTGCTATTCGTTCGGGCAAGAAGAGGTGCTTCATTGATCCATCTATCGCTGTGGCAGCAATGGGTGCATCCCCCAAATCGCTTGAACTTGACTTGAAAACCTTTGGTTTTATTTTCGAGTGTATGTGTATTCGTGATTTGAGGGTATATTCACAGGCTATGGGAGGTAGAGTGTCATACTACCATGATAGATATGGCTTGGAGGCTGATATTGTTCTTCATCTTGATGATCAGCGATATGCACTTATGGAGTGTAAGTTGGGTAGCCGAGATATTGATGAGGGAGCAACACATCTACTACAGCTCCAAGAACTTATTCGTGAGCGCAATAAAACTGAGAAGCAGATGCCTCTCCGTGAACCAGACCTGTTGATTGTGCTGACCGGTGGAGAGTTTGCATATACTCGTGAGGATGGCGTGAAGGTAATCCCACTCGGATGCTTAAAAGATTAAGTTTATTGTTTTTAATACTTTTATAATATGGATAATCAAGATAGAATAAAGTTGTTTGCAGATGCTTGTAAGGAGTCCTTTGAAGTTGCTAAAGATATAAAAGAACAACAAGACATAGTCAGAGAGGATTTACAGCACATATTTAATGCTGTATTGCGTGCTAATGCAGAAGAGTTGAAGACTTGTAATAGTTATATAACTAACAAGTATCCAGACCTCACTCAATTCACACCTCACAATTGCTTTTTAACTGTTGTCCCAAGTAATATTGTAGAGGGTATGTCTGTTATACAATTACAAAATAGTTTGTTGGTCGCAGCAGGAGCGTTAAATAACATGCTCGCAAGCTATAAGTTACTTAGGATTATTGGAGGTGGAGCTAAAATCGCAGCAAAGCAAGCAGTAGAAGGATCGTTAAAATAGTGGTGCGATATAGATATGTAATTATTTAACTTAATGAGATAGGTGTATCGTAATAACACTGGAGTATTATAAAATTTCACTATCTTTGAGGAATAATAGTAAGCAATTATTAATAGGTGTTATAAATAGACAATGAACAACTCAAACATAGATCATCAAAAGAGCGGTAATTTATCCACGGATGAATCAACTTCAAAATCCACTTCTACTATTAATGAAGTAAGGGGGATGAGTTTTAAATATTTTATTGCTATAGTACTTACTTGTACCGTAATATTTCTTATATGTCAGATTATGGTATACTTGGGTTTTAGAGAGCACAGAAAAAGCATTATTGATATATATCAAATTAGTCCTAGTACACAATTTATAGATTCTGGTACATCGTTTGAAAATATTGATAGTTTAATCAGTGGGTTAGATATCCCATGTTCACAAAAAATCGAGTTACAGCATAGTATAAAAGTTGTAGCTGGGGATATATCGTCTACAATCAAGAATAATATTGAATTAGATGCTTTAAAGCAAGCAAAATATGATAATATACAAAATGGCACAAGAGATTTGTTGGAACTGCAATACGCAAAAATACAACATGAGTACGAATCGATCCAAATATGGTATGGAATACTTACGGTTATTTTTCTTGTATTTAGCTTCTATTCATTATACAAAGTAGATGATATTGTTAAACAGGGTAAAGATGGCTTAAAAGATTTAGATCTTATAAAAGATAAAGCAGATGGTAAAATAAAATCATTAGGTGATGAAATAGATAAAACTCTAAATGCATTTAAGCACAAATCAAAGGAACACTTTGCAAAATATCAAAATATATTTAAACAGCGAGTCGGAGATATAGACAATGTTATCAAGTCGAAAGAAGATATTATGAATAAACAAGTTGAGGGTACTCAAGAGAAGTTGGATAATATCTTTGAGGATGCCCAACATAGATGTTCCGAATTAGTTAATAGTGGAAAACTTGAAATGTCTGAGATAAAAATAAATCAAGAAAAGTTATCTCAGCAGTATAGTATCTTACAGCAGCAGTTGGATGTTGTAAATACAATTATTAGGAATTACCAAAAAAATAGCGGTCAAGATGGTAGCAAATAGAATATTAACATTGTATCAAGACTCTGCAGATGCTCTTTTGGGTGCTATGAAGGATGCATTAAAGTTAATTGATGTAAATGGCTCAATTGAACAAGTGTCTATTAAGAGTCAGGTTAACACTGTTAGCAATATTACTGAATTGCAAATAAGCAGAATGTTAGAATTAGCTGCGACTAAAAAGATAATTTTGGGGCAAATAAGTAGTGGTATTGTAATCTCGTTGCAGAAAATCATTGAGCTTACAAAACTGGTCTATGAGAATCCTTTATTCACCACTCCATTATATCTTAAACTTATTCAAAGTCAATTGACTTCGATTTGCGATTTTATAAAAAAACCATATATTGCAAAAGATATAGATATAACTATAGTTGCCACTGAATTGGCAGAGCTCATTAATAATTATAAAAATATACAACAATTACCACAAAATGAATTTATAGTAAGATTGTTACGTGAGATATACCAACTGTGTATAATAAAATAAGACGAAAATATCGAAGACTCTCATTGGTATAACGATTCATTCTCATACTATAAAATAAAAGTGTATCTTGCGAGGATATAATTCAGAATTACTATCTTTGAGCAGCAAAACGAACTAAAACCGATAAACAAGACAAAAAGCACAAGAATAGTATAACATACATATTTATGTTATTATATATCAATGTATTATCCCCCGCACTTTCCAAGTAAGAAAGTCTATGTGTTTATATATGAGTGTGGTGTAGCCAGTACCACCCCTGAAATCTTTACCGTTTCTACATCAAACCACAACTTGCTACTCTCCTTGAACTGCTCAAGCTCTGTTGTGTCTTATTCTATTTCTACATCAAACCACAACTGCGTAGTGTTTACCCGAACAACTACGAGAGTTGTGTCTTATTCTATTTCTACATCAAACCACAACGGTACTGTGCATCGTCTTGTTGCAGAGTTAGTTGTGTCTTATTCTATTTCTACATCAAACCACAACCTTTTGAGAGATAGTACCTGCGGCAAGTTGGTTGTGTCTTATTCTATTTCTACATCAAACCACAACCTAATATGTCCGGTGTTTCGCCTTCTTCTGTTGTGTCTTATTCTATTTCTACATCAAACCACAACTTTAGCGGCTTCATCGAGCAGATAGTGGAGGTTGTGTCTTATTCTATTTCTACATCAAACCACAACTTCCTGACAAAGCTCCTCCGATGATCCCGCGTTGTGTCTTACTCTATTTCTCCATCACCCCACAACCTGAAAAAGATTATTCTCAAAAAATAGTCGGTTGTGTCTTATTCTATTTCTACATCAAACCACAACGCCGGCTATCTTATACGGTTATTTCCAAGAAGTTACATCGTTTTGACGATTCACAAAATGGACTCCGAACTACCTGCGAAGTGCGTTTGATGCTATTTTTTGAATCTTATCAGTGCAAATATACTAAAAAAAATTCTAATTGCTGGGGAGTTGTTAGTTTGGCTCGCTCAACTTTTCCCCAAAAGTTTTGTATTTCGCCATATTGCTTATCTGTTATACTTAGAATACTTGTCAATCCCGAAGGAGGCATTGAGGCTCGAACCCTTGTTATATGTACATTCATATTCTCCTTAGATGGGCAATGGCGGACATAGACCGAATATTGCATCATCGAAAAGCCATCTTTCTCCAATGCCTTACGAAATTGGGCTGCTGCCTTGCGCTCCTTTTTAGTTGTGGTTGGCAAGTCAAAGAATACAAAGAGCCACATAATATGATAAGCATTTAAGCGAAGTTCCGACATAGTCTATTCAAGTAGTGGATATACAATCTTTTTACTTGTACCCATATAGCATTTAGCCAACGAAGCAGTTGTCATTGTTAAACCGACCTCCAATGGTCGTGTAACCTTACTAAAAACTGTATCGGCAAACAAAATATGTAGTAGTTGCCCCTTTGCATCTTTGTCTAACTCGGTGATACCATTTGTAAACATATGATACACTATCTCATCAACATAAGGGCGGTACGGCTCCATAATATCATCTGCCAATGGGAAAGCGTTGTATCGGTTGCGATGAAAAATGCCTATTGCCGGCAATAAACCTGACCCCATCAACGCACGAGCAACGGCTGCACGAAGTAGAGTATAACCATAGTTGAGTAAATTATTGGGGGCGACACCCTCTCGGTGGCGAATAAAATCTTCGCCAAATAGTTCGTGCCAATATATCTTGGCTGCAATGCCTTCGCGATTGTCAGCATCTCCACTTTTGACATTTGAATAGTATGGTTTAAGTATATCGCCATCTTTGCCCAACTTGTTTAGTAGTGCAGCTTGGTTGCGAATCTTAGCCTCGACTACCTGCTTCCATAATCCCTTTTTAAGTGGCTCGCTTGCCTCTATTTGCGCACGAAAACTCTCGCCTTGCGTATTGTTGCTATCGAGATTCATCAACATTGCATTTGGCATATAGTTATCGCCACAAAATATCACGGCAACATTGTTGTCGGACAGAGCATTAAGTAACGGTAGAGTGATAGATGTCTGCTGATGCTCCAACACTACAAAACCGATATCCTCAATAGGAACTGTCTGCTTTATATCGGGCATCTGCTTGGTATTGATAACCATCTGGTTATCTTTAAGGCTCAAGCAGAAAGGTGTTGAGAAGAATAGTGCGCGCTTTAACATAGACAACTAATGCTTAAATTTTATCTCTCCCGTAACGGTTAGTTCAAAGTCGTAACCTTCGACAAGGGTATTGAGTTGATTGTGGTTGATAATAATCATTGGACGATAATCCTCTCCTACTTTCCACTCTCCATTCTTTGCTTTTAATTCGCCTGCATGTCGAGCCTCTTGGTGATGCTTGAGCGTAAACATACCATATCTATCAACTTTGCCTGTTTGTCGTTTAATTGCCATCACACTCATTCCTGTAACCTTGTACAGCCTCTTCGACAACTCAGCACGTGAACATTCGTAGAGCTCCTCTGGGCTATTCTCATAGAATAATACCATTGTTCCGGTGCGGAGAATATATTTTAGAGGATAGTCGTTACTGTCGGATTGTGGCACTAAGTCGTAGCGATTAGTCTTGCCATTATAGAACTTTGCCGCTTCCAGATTATTGACGATTTGGAATGTACGCTTGGTCTTACCCTTCGCATCGGAGCCTTCGTATATAGCCATACAATAGTTGCCGTCGTTTGCAACATAGTACTCTTGTTTATGGTCTAAACGAGAAAGCATTTGATGACGCTTTAGATGAATAGGCGAAGTAATACTTGGGGTATATATTCGTACCTTCTTAATATATACACCCTTTGCCTCGTTGAAGCAGATAGGTTTCGACATCGCCTCCTTGAAACCTTCTCGTTCAATAGCCGCCTTAACGCACGCTCGCACAGCTTCATCGACAATTTTATCGACATCGGCCATTGTTTTTAGGTCGTCGAGTTTTTTGCGAACAACAAATTTAATCTCGTCATCTCGCTTGATTGCTCCATAGAATGTCTGCTGGTGTAGCGAAGCTCGTGCCGTGTCGCCCTCGATATAGATAGGTTTACCTTCGGCATTGAGTTGCACTTCACCCCGCACTCGCAACTTCTTGCGAGTATGTTTAGGGAGGTTATTTGCCGTGTAATGCGAAACGAGCAAGTCGTCGGCTACCGCCTTAACATCTTCGGTAAAGGTCGGCCACGGCTTGTCGAATATAGGTTTCTGCTCTCTATGCCAATAGTGTCGCTCGGTGTCGCGCTGGAACTGTGCCCACTTGGCGTATGTACCACTTCCGATGCAAGCAATAGTGATGGCATCAATACAGTGGTGGATATGGTTTACACGCTCCTTCTTGCTGTACTCCTCTTGCAAGCCCCACATCTTGCGAAAATCGGCAGTGGTAGCACCTTTAATGGTATAGACTCGGTCGAATACTGTTTCAAGATACATCTTGGCATATCTGCCGATAATGCCGATATCTACACCTTGACGATTGCTGAAACCCTCGGGTACCTCGGTCATCTCGAAGCGGGATAACTTGCCACGCAGGTAATTCAACTTCATTCGCAGATAGTGGCGCTCACGTATAGCCTTATCCTTTGCCTCCTTTGTTGCGGCACTTTTGGCTGCACGATCTTGCCCGAAAATTCGTTTTTCGAGAGCCTCAATCTCCTTGTCCCAACCAAGCTGCTCGATGTGAGCCATAATCTCGGAATGGTTGGCGAGTTCAGTAGGCAATTTCTCTCGTTTGATGCGGCGATTGAAATCGGCTTGACACAAGGTCTTGTTCATTTGCGAGTTATCGCCACCACGAGAGCGTGGCACGGTGTGCTCGATGTCGTATTTAGGGTTGGCACCAATAAAGTCTGTTATTCTTATTTGCTCACCAGTGTATAGGCACAGTTTGTTCTGTTCTATCCATAACTGGTATTTCAAAATATCATCCTCAGTAGGGGCGATATCGACACCGCACTCCTCCTTAAACAACTTGGCTATCTCGTCAGCATACTCCCTATGTCGCTTCTCGTTTTCGCGCTGATAACGCTCAATGGCGTTTCGCATATTGGCGTCGTTCAAACCACGGGCAAACTCGATATTGATTTTAGTGGTTTTATCGATTTTACCCTCTTTAAGGAGTTGATTCACCAACGCTCGCAGACGGAATAGCGTTCGCATAGCCATAGGGTTGCGCACCGATGATGTACGAGGAGAACCAAGTTGAAATACGCCTTTGGTGTTAGGTTGCGCTTTGGCATAGGCCTCAATGCGTGAAGGCTCGTACAGATGAGCCGACTCGCTATAACCAATACCGTAATTATCGAGCAACATGTTGTCTATGGCTTGTTTCTTTGTAAGATGACGATACAGCGGATTATCGGCATATTCATCAAGGATGTTGCATACGTCGCTAATGATGTTTTTGCGGGTGTCGTCGTTGTGCCACATCTCGGCAGGAACTACCTTCTCCATATTGGCAGCAAATACCGACTCGTCATAGCGATAACCACAGCGTAGATATGGGAGAATCTTACCTATGGCGTTGAGGCTCAATGCTGCATAGCCCTGTTTTACGGGGATGTTAACAAATTTTGTTACCTGCTCATCGTTGAGTTGAAGATTCGATTTTGCCCACTCTCGCAATCTATCCTCATCGTCAAACGAGAATAGGACGTGCCATACATCGTTCAATATTTGCGACTCGGTTTTTCCCTCACCTTTAATGTAAACGCTACTCATTGTGGAGAGCCAATCATCGCCAAAGATGTCGCGCAGTGCAGCAGTCATTGGGGATCCGCTGACCGATGTAGACATCTTGAAGTTGAATTTATACAGAGCATCCACCTTATCGGCAACGTGAGCATAATTACCCTTTTTGCCTCCCGACAGTTTCTTGGCAATATCCTCAAAATCGAAATGCTCCTTACTCTTGCGATAGAACAAAGATTCAATAAGTTGCACCTCCTCTGCCGTAAGCATACGCAGTTTGCTGTCGGAAGGGGTCTTGATTCTAATATTGTTTACGAATGATAACATTCTAAACTCCTCGAATCGAGGGTGTGAAATTGGGCATCGTGACTTATCCTTTTCGAATGTGCAAGAGCCAACTAAGCCCTTTTGCGATTTCAGAGGTCGTTGGAAGAAAATTGCTCGATGAAGAGCTTTGCATAAATCATCAGAAAGGCGTTGCTTTTCGCAAATAGCATTAAACTCCTTTTCGTAGTGAGCAATACGACCTGCATAGCCATATCCATCTCCCGTGCGAATCTTTTCGCCACCAATAAATAGTTTGTGGTAGAACTCGCCCAGGTAGGTGCATCCGGCGGCAGCCATATCGCTGTCGAGTTTTTTGATGCTCTCTTTTACCTTGCCATCCTCGCTGTTGGAGGAGTCTTTGCGATTGCTTAAAAAACCTCGCCTTTGCGATAGATGATATAGCGCGCGACCGAGTGTATATCGGTCGGCCTTCTTTGTTAAATCGAGCGATTGGGTGAGTGATTTGAAACGGTCGGCATAAGGGTTGCTGTCGTCGCTGCTACGCAACCACAGCAAAAATTCATCGTATAGCGGATACTGTTTCTTGTAACGCCACGCATCAATCATATCTGGCTCCAAATGGGGGCAGAGGTCGTTGGCGATAAGAACCTTTAAGAGTTCTATCTTGCGTAGTCTGCGACGATAGTAGTGTCGGCGAAGTGCGCGGGCTTCGGTTCTAGTCTGAACCATAGGCTTCTCCTCGCCTTTTTCGCGAGCAACACCCTCTTGAAATATGTCTACGCCACGATCCAATAGCGTAAAATGGTCATCCTTCTGTTCAGTAATAGCCCAACCGATGGAATTGGTGCCGAGGTCTAATCCCAAAATCTTTGTCATATGTAAGTCTGAATTGCAATTTCTTCCGTAAAATTAAGCAATAATTTTGTGTTGTGCAATTAAATACTTATATTTGCATCGTAAGAATTTCTACATCTTACCACAATAAGGCTATATGCCGAAGGTCTATGTACCTACGCCCTCGCTTCGGTGAGGGCATTTTTATTGATTCCGACACGACATATTGGAGCAATTGAAGATTATTGGTACGACCCGCAGCTTAGAAGGCTGTGGGCCTAAGCATATGCTGAATCGATTTATGTGAGTGTCGTGTGAGTGAATACCACGAAAATCGCACAACGCTTTGAGTGTTCAAGACAAACAAACCACACCGCCTCCACCGCCGGAATCACGAGCGATGCAAACAAACATCATTGGCAAGCCACTCCGAAAGGGGTGGCTTTTGTAATATAAGCAGTTGCGGGTGCTTGCACACTTACAACTGCTTATATTGCAAAAGATATTCTGCTTTGCAGAACTTGCCGATGATGTTTGTTTATATCCGAGGATCCCAAGGGAAAGGCGTTAAGCGGAGCAGACTTTGTCTGCGGAGTAGCCAATCCCGCCCTGTTGCACATTGCCGAGCCGACGCAGCAAAAGACGAGCGTTTCGGCTACTCAAACTCACGCACTTGCGAGATAGGCTTGGCGACAAATTCGGGAGTGCCGTATCGCTCGATTATCTACTTGGTGAATGAGCATACAAAGTAGATACAAAATATCAACAAAAATGAGTGTGTCCAAACTTTTGGAGGCAGTACAAACTGCAAGGACACACTCATTTTTTATGGAATTATACTTATGAAGGCTATCTACGGATAGTTTTTGCTCCGAGATGTCCAACCTTCAACACCTTTGTTGCAGGGTTAGCAACCTTGATTGAACGATTGTTATTCTTCTTGTTTGACAACTTCAACAAAGCAGCACCATTGCACTCGTCGTAATAAGTATCCTCGCCAAGAGAGTATTTATAGTTCTCCACTTTGTAAACATCTCCATCCTCGCTTGTCAAAGAGGCGTTAATGGTGTACTCAGAACCCTCCTTTGTTACAGATATTGTACCATCAACAAGTGCAGCCATTGCAACATACTCCTCGGTCTCCGGATTCATTTCAACATAGTATGCCGGATACAAATAACCATCGTAATACTCACCTGGGCAGAATGTGCCAGCAGCGAAGGTATATTCGTAATCAGGAACAAATGAACCTACGCCATCGTGATTGTCAAGTTCGGTAAAGTACTCAAGAGAAATATTTGTAACATTGCCATTCTCATTTTCTGCAAAGAGATCTAATATAATATTGTTTGTCTCAGCACCATAGACATCGCCAAAGCACACAACCGCTGCCATCTGAGGAGTGAAAACGGTGGTGTTGCCAACCGGGCGAGCAAGAGTTGTGAACCTATGTGTTGTTACCTCTTGAGATGCAAGACCATTGCCATTAACCTCTGCTACGATTACAAAATAAGCGGTTTCAGGCAAAAGATACGATGCTGTCAAAGTAGCCGAACCCTTAATAACACCGTCGAATCCGAATGTCAAGAGGTCAAGTTTCTCACTCTCAGAAACGCCCTCGTTGTATGCATTAACAACACTCATATGTAAATCAACCTCGTTAGTGATAGCAGTCAACGCATTGCCCTGTGCGTAAGTGTTGAGGTCATTCTCGCTATAAATCGTTGCAAACCACCAAGTCTCGGCATCGTTAGGGGTGATGGTAACATCCACCGAAGAGTGTGTGATATTTGCGGTTCCAACAGCAAAAGTAACCTTGTTGTCGTCGCCACTATTGTCACCATTACCATCATTTGGTGTACAGCACGCAAACAACATTGCTGCACCAAGCATTAACATTGAAAGTAGATTTTTTCTCATAGCATTTTGATTTTAATTTATTATTGAAAAGTGTACTTTTAGTTACAAATTGTAAAAAACCACCGCTATACGGCATCTGCAACGCATTTTTCTATAATGCAAATTTAATAAAAAGATTTAATAAATCAAAACAAAAAAGAGACAAAGGACAATCTTTGTTATTGTTTTTAATTAAAAAGCGGGAGATTCCCACAGTCGCTACGCTCCTTCGGAATGACAATGTTTTCACGACACTAAACTATATAATTCCGAATATTATTGCCAAATTTGAGATTAAGGACGGAGTAGCCATCATCCCCGAGGGAACAACCGAGATTGGAGCGGAAACTTTCTACGGCTGCACACCTCTTGAGAGTGTTATCATCCCCGAGTCGGTAACGAAGATTGGGGATAACGCTTTCGTCCGTTGTACCTCGCTCAAGAGTATCACACCCAAACAATAAGGAGCGGTCGCAGCCGCTCCTTATTGTTGTATTTCCGCTGTTGGCAACTACTCGTAGATGCGGTTTTGGCGGATAACTTTGCCCTCCTGCTCGATAAAGTAACGGCGCGATTTGAGCAAGTTACGCGACTGCAAAACCATCGTCTTGGTCTCCGAAATGATGCCCAAGAACAACATTCCTGCGCGGGAGTTCGACTCGCCCGCAGTGATACGAGCCAACTCCTCCTTCGTTGATTGAGCCAATCGCTCGAACAGCAGATCGCGCATTGTGAGCACCTCGTCGATAGTCGAGAAGTCGTTGGAGGTGAACATATATATAATGCGCGAGTAAATCTCGTTCACATCGGCATTCACCGACATAAGCGTATCGGTCTGTATCTGACTCAAACCCGTATGGTTGTTATCGATATGTTGGAACGACGGACGGGTGATATGCACCAAAGCCTTCGTCATCTCGTTCAGGTAGTCGAGAATCTGCACATAGTAGAGCGATAGGTTCAAATCCGAGCCATAAGTACCTCGCAACGTTGTAGCAATAGAGTACTTCAACCGGCGGTTCTCCTCGTACATCGTTGCCGCCTCGGCGGTGAGTTCCTTCAACGCCTTGCGATCCTCCTTCATCAACGCCACAATGGTGCGGTTGTAGATGCGTGTCGAGGCCTTAACAGTCTCCGAAACGGTGGTCATCGTATTGTCCACCAGATTCTCGCGAATCTTGGCATCGTCCTTCTTCTTGTCACTATCCTTCTTCTTGTTCATAAAGTTGGAGTGGATAAACATCGTCAAGCAGAGGAGTGTGATGGCTCCGAACGCCCAATTTCCGCCCCACATCAACAACAAACCGAGGATGAAGGCGATAATAAAGCCACCAAAGCCTGTAATAAACCAACCCATAACTACGGTAAACACTCCCGTAATGCGGTATACGGCACTCTCACGTCCCCACGCCTTATCTGCCAACGACGAACCCATAGCCACCATAAAACATACGTAGGTGGTCGAGAGAGGCAACTTCAACGATGTTCCAAACGCAATAAGCAACGAGGCTGTGGTGAGGTTTACGGTCGAACGAATCATATCGTAAGGGGCACCACTATGCTCGATATCTGCCCACTCGAAACGCTTGGCAACAAAGTCTTGAACACGCTTTGGCGTAACCTTCTCGAAGAAGCGCGAGGTGTTTACCGCAGCACGTACCAGCGCACGCGAGAACACCGACGACGAGAACTGAACATCGCCACCATCGTCGCCTGCCGACGAGAGCGACAACTCTGTCTGCGACACGTTCATAGCCTTACGCGAGGTCCAAAGCGTAACAATCATAATTATACCCGAAACGAGTATGTATATAAAATTCATCGAGTTCGATCCATCCGAAGGTTTAGACATCGGCTCCATCAGCATCGTAACATCGCCGCCTGCCGCATTCGACAACGAGAACGCCTCCAAGCCTGCGATAGGCACACCGATAAAGTTCACGAGGTCGTTACCTGCAAATGCCAACGCCAACGAGAATGTGCCGGCGAGGATGGTTATACGGAGGATATTCACACGGAACAACTGCAAGAAGAATAGAAGCAACGAGCAAGCCACCCACGCAATAAAGAGGGCAAGAGCGAGGTTGTTGTCTATCCACGCAATAAATGCGGTGCCTCCGAGCGGAGCCTTCAAGCCTTTGAACAGCGCAAAGTAGAGTATCGAGGTGAGCGACAGTCCGCACCATATAGCACCGAAACGGCGGAATATGGTCATATAGCGGAACGAGAAGAGCAAACGCGATATCCACATCACGATAGTACCCATCGTAAAGGCGAGAATCACCGAGAGGAGAATTGCCGAAACAACACCCATTGCACGTGTGGTGTTGATGTACTCGCCCAACTGCAAATAGGAAAGGGTTGGGTCGGTGCCAATCTTAAAGAGCGATACTGCCACTGCCGATCCGAGCAAGCAGAATATGAGTGATACGGTGGTTGATGTTGGCAGACCGAGCGAGTTGTAGACATCGAGCAGAATGACATTCGCAAACATCACACTCACATAGAGCATCATCACCTCGCGGAAGGTGAATAGTTCGGGGTGGAACATTCCGTGTCGAGCCACATCCATCATACCGCTCGAGGTCAGCACACCGATAAGGATACCGAGCGAAGCCACAATCAGGATTGTGCGGAACTTCGCTGCGCGTGAGCCAATAGCCGAATTAAGGAAGTTTACGGCGTCGTTCGTAACTCCGACATAGAGTCCCGAAACTGCCAAAATCGCAAGAATTGCGATCATTACATAGTAGATTTCTCCCATATAAAGAGTTGTTTAGGTTTATTTTAATCTCTACAAAGGTAGCAGATGGCGCACATACTATCAATAGCGGAAGCAAAATTTAACAATAATTTAACATTCGTTAAGGTGTCAAATATCTGCTAAAAACGCTTCAATATGGCGTAGATTTCGAACGCAAAACCCGCCACAACGACTATTGGAGCGAGCGTTATACGTCGCCACGAAAAGATATCGTACGAGAACTCCTGCGGAGTGGCCTCGGTGCCTCCCGACATCAGCACAAAACCCAAAACGATAACTACTGCACCCACCAACATAAGCAGATAATTGCGCATTGTGAGGGGCATTTTGGCATCGTTCTTATCGCTAACCTTGTCGTACAACGAAGTTCTCTTTTCCTCCTCTTTTTGTGGCTGTGTCGATGCCGGCTTTGAATTTAGGGATGCCGACTTTTGAAAACTCTTTTTCATCTAAAAGATATGTATTTTGTTTGACTTCATATTTACGAAGCGGCTCACCACAGGGAGCGTGGAAACCACCGCAACAACAACGCCAAGCAGGGTCAATCCAGCAGACAACACGCCCAACTCCACCCATTTCGGCAATACGCCAACGCCCGGTAGTGTATAGTCCAAAGCGTAGAGCGCACCCACCAGCAGAGCCGATGCAAAGATGCCAGCCAATGCGCCCTGCAATGCGCTACGACCAACAAATGGGCGCATAATAAACCACTTGGTAGCACCTACCGCCTTCAACGTATTTATCAACTCGCGGTGCGAATAGACCGCAAGACGAATGGTGTTGTTCAGCAGAACGAGCGACACCAGCAACAACGCTCCACCAAATACAAGCATCACTATCTGCAACACATCGAGCGTGGAGTGCAACTCCTCGACAAGATTTTGCGGGTAAGTCACGTAACTCACTCCCTCGATTTGTCGAGCCTCTTCGGCAAACTTTTCGAGTGCTACCCCATCGGCAGACATCTCCGAAAGCACCACATCGTAGGAGTCGGGCAGAGGGTTGTTGTTGAGAAGTCCGCTGATATCGACCGCAAAGGTGCGTTTGAACTCCTCGTCGTTCAACTTATCCTCCTTCGACACATACTTCAACTCCGCTACCATATCGCTCTCGGCGAGGCTATTTGCCACCGCCTCACGCTCCGCCTCCGAGAGTCCATCCTTCAACTCCACAATCATCGTTACGCTCTCGCGCATCTGGGTGGTTGTGGAGAAAAGGTGTGCCATAATTATGCCAACTGCCCCGAGCAGGAACAGCACAAGCATCATACTTATTGTCGAGGTGACGTACGAAAAGCGCACCCTACGCGATATGTTTCTCTTTGGTGTTGCCATAGTAGCGATAAATTATGCTTAATACAAGTGCGAATATAATCAAAATCGAGCAAATAAGAGTTATTGTTGCCGTCAAATTCCAATTCGGAGCGCGGAAACGCCACTCTACGGTGTGGTTGCCCTCGGGCAGGGCCATAGCACGAAGTATGTAGTCGGCACGGAACGACTCTGCCGGAGTGCCGTCGATGTAGGCCTGCCACCCCTTATCGTAGTATATCTCCGAGAATACGGCTACGCCATCACCACCCGAGAGCGAATAGTCGTAGCGCAAGTAGTTCGGGCGATACTCCACGAGCGAGATTGTGCCTACGCCACCTATTGTTGGCTGTGGCGCACCCTCCTCGACTACGGCAGTAGTGGTCAAATCGACCTTCCCGAGAGCCTCCAACGCCTCGGCAGGCGAAGTCATCAACTCGACACTCTGCACAAACCACGCAGCACCGTTGCGGGTGGAGTTTTCGACCACCTCCTTATCGGAACAGATGACATACTTGGTGTTGAGCATATCCAACACGGCGTAGAAGCCATTTTCGTCGTCGTTTCGGGCGAGGTAGCGATCAATCACATCCTGATAACGTCCCATCTTGGCTCCGTGATAGCCACCCACCGAGCGGTGGAACATCGAAGTTGTAGCGTCGTTGAATGGCGACACCGCAATATTCAGCACACGATATCCCGGCTCCTTATCCGCCATAATGCTCTTGTTTGCCTCGGTAGGGCGAATTTGTGCGCTACGTTTAGGTACGAACATTTCGTGTGGCACATAGCGCAAATTCACGGGCAGCACATCTGCCACTATCAACAACGCAAGCGCAGCCAAAGCACCTATACGCCACCTCTTATCGATATACAAAGCCCCCACCAGCACCGCTGCTGCGAGTGCGACAAAGAGGAGCGAACGCCACGCATCCGAAGCAACCATTTCGGCACGCTCGGCAACCATCGCCTCGCCAATGACCAAGCCCAACTCCTCGCTCTCCAACGCCTGCCCCATCATTGCAATGCTCTGCTCGCGGTTGAAGTCGAACAACGAGGTGCTTCCAACGGCAAGTATCAAACACAGACCTCCCACAACACCTGCCGAGATGGCGATAGCGCGAGTGAGGGAGTTCCTATCCTCCCACCTCTTGCAGATTTGCCACAGCGCAATGCCCGCCAACAGCGGCACACTCCACTCCTCCACAACCAATGCAGTAGAGACGGCACGGAACTTATTGTAGAGAGGCAAGTAGTTGAAACACAACTCGGTAAACCACATTGCGTGGTAGCCCCACGACATCAGAATTGCCACCACCGAGGCAGCCAATATCCACCAGCGGTCGCGCGGCGAGGCGAGAATCAAGCCCAAGAGCGCGAGGAAAATAGCCACCGCACCAAGATAGGTAGGCCCCGCCGTATAGGGTTGTTCGCCCCAATAGGTTGGCAACTGCTGCGAATACAACTCGGCAGTACGCTTTGGTGCGCCCAAGCCGACAAACGCCTCGGCAACCGCACCATCTGCCGAGAAGGTGTTGCCCGAGTCGCCACCCATAAGGTTTGGCACAAGCATATTCAAACTCTCGTCTATGCCGTAACTCCACGCCGTAGCGTAGTCGATATCAAGACCTTTGCGCTCCTCCGCTGCCACAAGTGCGCTACCGCCACGTGTAGTATCGGAGGTGTGTTGCAACGTGTAGTAGATAGGTGCAAAGTTTGCTCCGAGAGCCAGAACTGCCGCACCGACGAGTAGGGCTGTGCGCTTTGCATAATCTTTATATCGCCTCTCCTTTATGGCGTAGACCACCTCCGAGATATAGAGTGCCGCCGCTGCCAACACAAAGTAGTAGGTTATCTGCGGATGGTTAGCCCCCGCTTCGAGTGCAGCAAAGAGAGCGGTCAATGCTCCTCCCACCCACATATTGCGTCGCAGGGTGTAGTGTACGGCACCGAGCATTGCCGGAGCGTAGACCAAAGCCCACATCTTGGTTATGTGTCCGGCACCTATAATCAGGAAGAAGTAGGTCGAGAGTCCATACGCCAAACCCACCACAACGCCTATCCACGCCGACATACCCATCATCACCGCCATAACAAAGGCTGACAACATCGCAAAAAAGAGCATCGATGCCGGCTCGGCAAAGAGCGACTGTACCCAATCGGCGGTACGTTTTATAATTTGCGAGGGATATTTTATATTTATTTGGTAAGCGGGCATACCCGAGAACATCGCTCCTGTCCACTGCGGATCTTCGCCAAACTGCTCGCGACACTCTCGAATATCACGGCTCATACCGTTGAACTGACTGATATCGCCCTGTGGCAACACCTTACCCTCCAACTGTGGTGCGAAACCGATGATTGCAACCACCCCGAATAGCAAAATCGCCACTACTACGGGTAGCGATTTCATCAATATACGCTTTACTTTTTCCATACTTCGCACGTAAATAACGCTCAAAGTTAGAAAAAATTTTCGCTTTTTTAAGCAACTATCCCGAAATTTCACTATCTTTGTTCGGATATATGCCGTTATGACTACAACACTTGACCAAATACGTCGCCCCATCGAGAGCGACATCGAGGAGTTCAACGCCTTCGTTCGCAAGAACTTCAGCGAGGAGCAAGGAACACTCGTTGGCGATATGCTCGAATATGTGCTATCCACCCGAGGCAAGGGGCTGCGCCCTATCGTGGTGATGTTGGCGGCGGGAGCAACATCGCCCATCGGCAACTTCGGCAAACGCACAATGTTGGCGGCAATGTTGGTCGAGATGATTCACGTCGCCTCGCTTATTCACGACGACGTTATCGATGAATCGAACCTCCGCCGAGGTAAGGCTTCGGTAAATGCACGTTGGCAGTCGCGCAATGCGGTTATCGTAGGCGACTATATCCTCGCTCGCAATATGAGCATCGGCTTGCAGAGCGGTCAGTACGACCTTCTTAACCATATTATCGGTGCAATGTCGGTACTCTGCGAAGGCGAACTTATCCAGAGCGACCACGCCTCGAAGTTGGACACCTCGCGCGAGAACTACCTCGACATAATCTACAAAAAGACAGCCTCGCTCTTTGCGGTGAGTGCTTCGGTGGGAGCAATCTCGGTGGGAGCCTCGTCGGAGCGTATCGAGGCTATGCGTACCTTTGGCAAGATGCTCGGTATGGCATTCCAGATTGTAGACGACATCCTCGACTTTGTACCAAACAACAATACGGGCAAACCTGCTGCCAACGACCTTCGTGAGCGCAAGATTACGTTGCCTCTGATTGAAGTTTTGGAGCGAGCATCGAAGGAGGATAAGGCGGAGATTATGCGCCACATACCTCTCTGTGCCGAGAGCGACGAGAGCGTGGCGTTCATACAGGCGAAGGTGGAGGAGTATAATGGCGTGGCTATTGCACGACAGACGGTGCAGGCCTATCTGCAACGAGCAATGTCGGCACTCTCGGTGTGCGACGACACCCCATACCGCGCATCCCTCTTGGCTCTCTGCGAGTATGTGGTCGAACGCGACAGATAAAACTTAAAAACTGAAAACTGAAAGACAAAAGTAATTTCCAGCGCACCCCAGAACCCCTAGTAAGCACCGAAGGTGCGCCCCTAGTAAACCCCAGAATCACTGCGCCGTGATATGGGTAGGAGTTCGCAAAACGGAAAGCGGAAAGCGGAAAACGGAAAACTAATTTTGCATTCTGAATTTTGAATTTTGAATTTTGAATTCTGAATTCTGCATTTTGCATTTTGCATTTTGCATTAAAAAAACGATACAACTTTTTTTAACCAATAAAAACTAAAATTTTATGACACAAAAACAAAATTCGAATGTGCCGGCGATTATCGTGTGCATCTTGCTCTTCGGTATGATTTCGTTCGTCACAAACTTGGCTTCGCCAATGGGTGAGGTGTTGAAGTACTACCTCGCAGGTCAGGAGATTGTAATTCCTAACTGGATGGCTACTCTTGGCGTGTTGTGCAACTTTATTGCATACGCTGTTATGGGTATCCCTGCAGGTAACCTCTTGCAGAAGAGAGGCTACAAATTCACTGCTCTCTTGGCAGTTGTTGTAGGCTTCGCCGGTGTAGGCATTCAGACTATCGCCGGTCTTTTGAGCGGTATGACTGCATTTACCGTTTACCTCCTTGGTGCTTTCGTAGGCGGTTTCTCGATGTGTATGCTCAACATCGTGGTTAACCCTATGTTGAACAAACTCGGTGGCGGTGGCAACCGTGGTAACCAACTTGTGCAGGTTGGTGGCTCGTTCAACTCGTTGATGGGTACAGCCGTAATCTTCCTCACAGGCGTGTTCGTACCGGAGATTGCAAAGGCGCAGATCAGCCAGGTGTTCCCATTGATGTATATCGCTCTTGCAATCTTTGCAGTAGCATTTGTGGTTATCCTCTTCACTGCAATTCCGGAGAATCCGGCTGTTGAGGCAAAGAAAGAGGAGAAGTCGCAGTATGGCCCGATGTCGTTCCGTCACTTCGTTCTTGGTGCTGTTGCCATCTTCATCTATGTGGGTGTTGAGGTAGGTATTCCAAACGTATTGCAGAAGTGGTTGCAGAATGGTGGTTTGCAGGTAGAGTCGGGAGCCGAGGCTATCGCAGGAACCGTAACCGCAACATATTGGTTGCTTATGCTTGTAGGTCGTCTTTTGGGTGCTGCTCTCGGTGCAAAGGTTTCGGCAAAGTCGATGCTTACAGCCGTTTCTACAGTAGGTTTGTGCCTTGTTTTGGGTGCAATATTCCTCTCGCCGGAGATCGTTGTAAACCTCCCTGTATTTAAGGGTACAGCGGGCTTTGGTATGGCAGCAGTTCCTGTAAACGCAGCATTGCTCGTATTGTGCGGCCTCTGCACATCGGTAATGTGGGGCGGTATCTTCAACCTTGCAGTTGAGGGACTTGGCAAGTACACCGAGAAGGGCGCAGGTATCTTTATGGCAATGGTTTGCGGTGGAGGTATCCTTCCATTCTTGCAGAACGCCGTTGTTGACTGGACAGGCAGTTACCTTATCAGTTACTGGGTAATCGCAGCAGGTCTTATCTTCCTCCTCTACTACGCATTGGTAGGCTCGAAGAACGTAAATAAGAACATCCCAACCGAGTAATTCTCGGCAACATACAAATGAAAGAGAGCCTGTTTAGGCTCTCTTTTTTGTGGGTGGGTAACACACTCGAGGCTTACGGAATCTACCTCCACCGACCGTTACACGATAACATTAAAAAACCCTATACCGCAAAGTATAGGGATAAGGTCGCAGATTCCGTAAAACTCCCCCTCACAGGAGGGGGATTTAGGGGGTGGGTAACACGCTCCTCGGCTTATGGGAGGAACAACATTACAAAAAATGAGAGGCTGAATCTAAAAGAAACAACCTCCCAAAAACTGCAGACCCCATAAGCCGAGTTCTGTTTTAGTTCATCATTTATCTAGGGCGACAATCACTTGCCGCTTCGAGCGGTTTACCCCTCGGCATCGGGCGAGCAACCCTTATTTGCCGATATACATAACCTTGCAACCCGTGAGGCGTACTGACCGAGCGACATTGCTGCCCTCGCGGTGGGCTCTTACCCCACCTTTTCACCCTTACCTCGGCGCACCCGAAGGATGCTTACTGCCGTGGCGGTTATTCTCTGTTACGCTACTATACCCTCTCGAACATCAAGCCGTTAACTTGCACGGTGCTCTGTGTTGCTCGGACTTTCCTCCCCCTCTTTTCGAGGCAGCGATGAACCGAATCTGCGCTGCAAAGATACAACATTTTGAAAAACTGCGCCCCTTTTCCCAAAAATATTTACGGTAGACGAAATATCTATGTCTGTTTTTGCAATGTTTTTCATATTTTACTATATTTGCGGAAGTTAAGCCACCACTTATATTATTAACCCACAATATAGTCGAAACCATTAAATGCGTTAAACTATGAAATTCGCTCGTTTTATTTTCCTTATTTTGGTCTGCCTGTTCGTCTACTGGGCAGCGGCCTACGACACTTTTGCCAACTTTTTGAACTCGCTTGCCGAGGATGCTCAACCGCTGGCGGAGACTATCGACACCAAAACCAACGAGGTTATCAACAATATAAACCCCGCCGATTTGGAGATATTTTCATACCTTACGAAAGGACTGTTTATTGCCAGTTGTGTTGCGTTGGGGTTGTCGTTGCTCTATCTCGTTGTGCTGAGAAAGACGGCAAAGAAGCGCAATATATATAGCGATATCAAAACTCTGGCAGTTCTCTCGGCGGTGTGTGTTGCTCTGACCTGCTTCAAGCAAGATAGCGCAAATTGGTGGGTAATACCTACGATACCCGTTATTTCGATGGTGTTGTGCTACCCATTGCTCTATCTGCCGCACTACCGCTATTTCAAATGGGTATACACCTTCTTCTACGATATTTTGGTGGTGGTTGTAGGCTTTACGTATGTGTCGATGTGCGCGGAAAATGCCTCATTCATTGTTACGATTATCGTATTTGTCGTTACCATTCTTACGGTTTGGTATGCGTGGACACATCGAAAGTTCGATGCGTGCGAGCAGTGTAAGAAGCATATCGAGTATCTCTATATGGGCCGTACTATCGACAAAACGACGATCGATTACCGCGATTTCGATACGCAACAGGCTACGGGCTATCGGGTTAAAACCACCTACGACAAGTATGGACACAAACATAGCGAGACCAGCACACCAACAGGCTGGCAAAGGGTGAAGGGTACTACCAAGTACATTAACCGATACTATACCGACCTCTACCGTTGCCCATATTGCGGACACGAACACACCACATCGGATGTTGATGAGCAGAAAAAATCTCTGGGCTACAAGCAACGCGAGGAGGCCGCCGGCACTTACGAAGGCGATTTGCCAAATGCGTAAACCCTATTTGAGAAGTATAAAAGGGAGTGTCTTACAATTTTTAGACACTCCCTCTTTATATGAAGTTGTATAACGAGAGGGATTTCAAGGCTTGCGGAAGTGGCCGCCGAGGTATATCACAGATGGATGAGGGGCGGTAATAACTATTAGCAAATCGGTAATTTGTGAGCCGTCAGCCGAAAGATGAACAAAGCCGGTAGCCTCGCTACCCTCCTTCATCTGCTTGCTTACATCAATCTGACGCATCTCGGCAGTTATAGCGGTTATATCGGCTCTTATCTTATCCAAGCACTCCGCCGAAGCACTCTTCGGCGCAATAATAACGAACGCCTCAATATTATTGGCGAACTCCTCGCCAAAATCTTTGCGGAGCATCATCCTCACGGCGCGGAGTTTCAGCCCTCCATCGCACGCCATACTCATCACTCCATGCTCGCCACTATATTTCGCCGAGATGGCGGCAACATCCTCATAGATAGTTTGAGCCGAGGCAGTGGCACAGCACAACACAACAAGCGCAACAACTGCGCCCAATTTTCTCGCCAGATCACACCTCAACGCTGCCATACTTCTCTACCCTATAATTAAATCTTCAGTGCGGAGTTTCGGTACAAAATGGGTACCATTTTTGCGGTAGTAGGTGGTGCTTTCGCCCTCGGAGATATCCGCAATCTCGATACGTTCCGCAGAGCGACCTATGGCCACGATAAGTTGCGGAGCGAGTGGGAGTTGCAACGCCTCGCGCACCGCATCGTGGTCGAAAGCGGCAATGCAAACACCATTCAGCCCCATCTCCACCGCGCGGAGCAACATAGTCTGCGTGGCGATGCCCATATCCATATCCACATAGCGGCTCGTCTTATCGGTGCAGATTACCACATAGGCATTTGGCTCGCAACCCTCCAACGGCAAATTCAACTCGGGCAATGCCCTGCCAAGGCGTATATGAGGTGTTACGAGGTGTGCCTCCTCTGCCGTAACCGGTCGGAAACGCAACACCTGCTGATTCATTGCCGAAGGGGCAAGTCGCACCGCATCTATAAGCGACACGAGTTGGTCTTTGCGCACCCTGAACGACGAGTCGAAACCTCGTGTCGAGCGGTTTTTAGCCAGCAGCGACAGGAGTGACACCTTACGAGTACGCACAGAGGCGCATTTCTGCGCCTCGTACTCCTCCATCTTGCGACCAAGATAGTTATCTGCCATTACTTTTTCGATTTATTTGCCTTCACAATCTTCACATCCACATAGACGGGGAGGTGGTCCGAATAGAGGCAATCATATATAACACAATCTTTCAACTTTTTGAATTCACCATTTGCACCGAGAATGTAGTCAATACATTTGCTCGGGTTGTGTGATGGTGCGGTCAATTTATCCTCGTCGCTCAAAATGGTAGCAAACTCTCGGAATGCATCCATCGGAGCCGAATGCGGCAGTGCGTTCATATCGCCCGCAATAAAAATCGGCTTGTTTAACTTGGACGACACCTCTCGTACAACATCAACCTGCACGCCTCGTCCCTGACGCCTTGGCACTCCGGAGAGGTGCGTACAGATTAGGTAGTACCGCTTAAACTCTACCACCATCACAACGCGGTCTTCCATCTTGTGAGGCATAGGATAGCACTTTATCGAGCGAGCCTTCTTCTTCGACAACACACCTACACCGTAGGCTCCTCCTTTGTAGTCGATAGCCTTGCCAAAGTAGGCATATTTGTAGCCCGCACACTCTGCCAACTCGCCAAGAACATATTTATTGTTACGACGAGTCATACTATCCACCTCTTGAATGGCAACCACATCGGGGTTTACCTTGCGAATAACATCGGCACAGCGCTCGACAGACTTTATGCCATCCATACCTATGCCATTTTTTATATTATACGACATTACACGCACCCTTTGCGCCGAGGCGGTCAGCGAAGCCAACAGTGCCAATATCACAATCAGTCTCTTCATAGCAGAATACCCTTATGTAGTGGGGCTATCGCTTTGCCTTGCCAACCTTCACATCCACATAGATAGGAAGGTGGTCGGAGAACAGACTATCGTAGATTACCTGATACTTCGACACTTTGAATGAGCCATTTACGCCAAAGATATAGTCGATGCAGATACTAGGGTCGTTCGAAGGGAAGGTGAATTTGCTATCGTCGGTCAAAAGTTGTGCATACTCTTTGAACGCTACGATTGGTGCCGAATTGGGACGAGCATTCATATCGCCTGCGATAAATGCCGGTTTATCCAACTTCGAAACAACCTCTTTGATGATGGCTGCCGACTCCACTCTGTAAGGCTCGCTCAACGAGAGGTGAGTACAGAGCAGATAGTACTTCTTAAACTCCACAACAAGCAATCCACGAGGCTCTCGTGGGCAGGGCAGACGGTGGAATGCCACCGAGAGTGCAGGCTCCTTCGACAACACACCAATGCCGTACTTACCGCCTGTGTGAGGAATTGTAGGGCCAAAATAGGCGTGATAGCCCGCTTGCTTTGCCATTCTGCCAAGCACGTAAAACTTGTTGCGGCGAGTCATACTATCGACCTCTTGAACAGCCACAACATCGGGTTGAATCTCGCGCACGAGGTTACCGCAACGCTTAATATCTTTGATGCCGTCCTTGCCGCCGCCGTTCTTTACGTTGTACGACATCACACGCACCTTCTGCGCCTCTGCGGTAGAGATACCCATCACCAAAACCGCCAAAATAAGAAGAATCTTTTTCATATTATTGAAGAGTTTTAAGCATTTGCCTTATCGTAACCATCACGGCGCGCACCCCAGATAGAGAGGAATACCAACACACCCACTACCGCCATAGCGATAACGCCGATAAATACGTAGTTCCAACCGAAGTTGTCTGCCAACCAACCTACGCCATAGCCCGAAATTGCGGTCGAGAGGTAGCCAAAGATACCCACCAAACCATTTGCCGTAGCGGCAGCCTTCTTGGTTGCTTGGTTTGCCGCAGCGATACCGATCAACGCCTGTGGGCCATAGATGAAGAAGCCCGCCAACGCCAACACACCAATCAACACACCATCAGGCACCATACCCGGGTTGAGGTAGAAGGTGTAGAATGCGCCCATTGCAGCACCTGCACCCACCATACACCACAAACAGGTGCGGTGTGCGCGACCACTGAACACTCTGTCGGTAACGATGCCCGCTACAAGCATACCGAGAATACCCATAATCTCGAACACTGCAACGGCTCCTCCCGCCTTCTCGTAGGTCATATTGCAAGCCTCGGTTAAGAACTTTGGCCCCCAATCGAGTACCGAGAAACGAACTACATAGACAAAGAAGTTGGCAAACGCCAATACCCAGATAATAGGGTTTTTGTAGACCATCTTCATAGTGAACGCCTTACGCGAAGCCTCGTCGATAGGGGCATCGCCATCCAACGACGTCTTTGCGCTCTCCAACTCCGGCAAACCCACCGACTTCGGTGTGTCGCGCAGGAACACGAACAGACCCAACGCTCCGAGCAACGCAATCAAGCCCGGCAACCAGAACGACCACTTCCACGCCCCCGTATGCTCGGTGCGGGTTACGATGGCTTGAGTTGCTTTCGCCTGTGCAGCAGGGATGTTACACTGCTCGGCAATCTGCGAGGTGCTAACCTTCTTGCCCTCCGCCTTTGCATCGTCTACTGCATCCTTCACCGCCACGAAGTTCTCTTGCGAGAATATGTATGTTTTGGTCAATGTATCTGCCGTATTTGCTTTCAGTGTGTAGCGAACATCCACAACGTAGCCCTCGTCGGTGCTTTGTGGTTCGCACACCTTCACCACCTTCGCAATAGCGTCGTCCGACTTCTTCACGTCGTCTTTGAAGAGGGTGGTAACGTAGTTGTAGGTAATCTTATCGACATCCTGACGCGAGTTGCTCACATCGCTACCCATATTACCCATAATAAAACCGCAGAGGATAGCCAAGAGGCTCGCTCCGATGGAGTGCGAGGTGTTCCAAACCGACATCTTTGTAGCCAACTCCTGCGGCGGAATCCAGTGCGAGAGCAGACGTGCGCAAGGAGGGAAACCACTGCCTTGGAAAATGTTGTTCAGCACCAGCAATATGGCAAACATAACCACCAACGTGTGCGGTGCCGTACCAATCTCGATGCCGAGAATATACGGAGCAAAGCCAAAAGCGAGGCTCGCCAACGCACACAGCGTCAATCCGAGCGACATATGGTAGCGTGCGTTCATACGGTCCGCCAAGATGCCGTTGAAGTATCGCGAGAAGCCGTAGACAAGTCCCACGATTGTCATCACGATACCGAACGAGGTGTTCGAGATACCGTACTCTGCCGACAAACCGGGCATTGCGAACGAGAAGTTCTTGCGAACAAAGTAGAAGAAAGCGTAACCGAGCATCGTCACGATGATGGTACGCCACTGCCAAATCTTAAATCTCTTTTGTGTTTGAGTATCCATAGTTTAGGTTGTTTATTTGCTTATTTTATTTCACTCCGTGCGCCTCTTTAACCAACTCGCCGAGTACCTCGATGCTGTCGCAGACGAGGTGAGGCTGTTTTGGTGCGGCATCGCACACCTCGAGGGTTGTTTCGCCCGAAAGCACCAACACGCCAAACGCACCCGCATTGTGTGCCATTTCGATATCGGTGTAGATGCGATCGCCCACCATTGCCACCTCGTCGGCCTCGTAGCCAAAGCGACCGAGGATGCCCGAGAGCATATTCGGGTCGGGTTTGCCAAGCGTGATGTCGGGGTGACGGCCCGTAGCGTGCGCCAAGCACTCGCAAATCGAGCCGCAATCTACCAACACCACCTTCTGGTCGGTTGGGCAGACACGGTCGGGGTTGGTTGCGATGTAAGGCACATTCTGCGAAATCCACCACGCTGCACGGCAGAGGCGGTCGTACTGCAACGTCTTATCGAACGCCACAACCACCACATCCGGCACATCGTCTGCCGAATCGGCGGTAGAGATGAAGCCCGCCTTCTCGAACTCGGCAATCATCGAAGGTGTGCCGAGCAAGAACAGACGTTTAGCCTCGGGATAGTGCTTTTTTATGTAGTCGATAGTTGCAATGGAGGTGGTATACATCTCCTCACGCGAGGCCTCGATACCGAGTTTCGCCAACTTTGCGAGGTAGTCGGCAATGCCTGCCGAGGGGTTGTTTGTGAGGAACGAGTAGTTCAATCCCAACTCCTTAACGCCTCCGAGGAAGCCCTTTGTGTAGGGGAACAGTGTAGCACCGAGGTAGATGGTGCCATCCATATCGAGCGCAAAGTGCTTCAACTTGCGCAGACGCTCCATCAACTCGTCGTGCGAGTAAATCGAGCGATACTTGTTAAATTCTGCCATTTCTTTGGTTATTAGAAAAATCAACTAACAAAGGTAACCATTTTTTAATCATTTGCCAAAATGTTGGCGACGATATTTCGGGAATTACAAAATTTTCTGCTTATTTATGCTATAAATAAAAAAATTTCTTTAACTTTGTATTATGGTCGTTGCGACTTAACAGAAAATGACACACATTTTTAACAACTTATTTAATTAACCAAAAACCAAAAAACAATGAAAAATTTGGCAAAAATTTTCACTGTGGTTGTGGCGGGAATGCTCGCATTCTCGTGCGTTACCGACACAACCGAGGACCTTGGAGTAAACATCCAAGGCGACAGGGGGGGGGTTACTGAAGTTGTCCTTT
>JAZQML010000063.1:0-12131 GCA_045543395.1 Alistipes sp.
TTGTGCCAAGCGAGGGAACGAAAGCGCAGCATACTCAAACGTATGTGAGCATTTCGTTATCCGACACACTCGTGCAAAAAGAACTCATCAGAACTCTGCCAACTTAAAAATCGCTTATGATGAGATTATTTTTGTGCGATGTTAGGCGACAAAAGCGTAGCATAGTATACCTATGTGAGCATTTTGGCGACCGACACATTCGTGCAAAAAGAACTCATCAGAACGATTTTCACCCGATTTTGCGAAATGGAAGCCTCAATACTCCAAAGAAGGCTTCGCCAAAGATACTGCTCGACATCTTGGAGGTACCCAACTCTCTATCGGTGAATATTATGGACTCCTCGACAAGACGGAAACCGAGTCGGTAGGCGGTATACTTCATCTCGATTTGGAAGCCATAGCCTATCATTTGGATATTGTCGAGATTCATACTGCGCAAGACATCGGCACGATATCCCACAAAGCCTGCGGTGGAGTCGTAGATACCCATACGGGTGATGAGGCGCACATAGAGCGACGCTCCATAGGAGATAAGGATGCGGGAGAGTGGCCAATTAACCACATTCATACCCGTAACGTAGCGAGAGCCTATAACCACATCGGCATCGCTTTCGAGGCGTGCAGAGAGGCGCAAAAGGTCGTCGGGGTTGTGCGAGAAGTCGCAGTCCATCTCGAAAATCTGGTCGTAGTTGCGTTCCAACGCCCACTTGAAGCCTGCAATATAGGCTGTACCCAAGCCAAGTTTGCCACTGCGTTCGATGAGGTTTACGCGAGTGCCGTACTCCGCCATCTTGTCGCGGATAATTGCTGCGGTGCCATCGGGCGAGCCATCGTCTACGTAGAGGAGGTCGAACTCCCCTGCCAACGACATCACCTTATCGGTCATACGAGCCACATTCTCACACTCGTTATAGGTTGGAATTATTACTACCTTTTTCATTAGTTCCGGTTTTGAAATGTTCTACGCCCAAAGATATAACGCAAAATTATTGAGCCTTTGTATATTGGAGCCTCCTGTTTAACGTTGCTACGGATAGCCTTACGCTCGGCGGAGAGTCTGCCGTGCCAACGCAGAAAATCGCGCCACGCCTGCAACACCGCTCGTGCGCTCTGCTTCTTGCCTTGCAGGGCATAGAGCAGAAATGCCGCAAAGTCGAGCATAGGGCGCACCAAAGCAACCAACAATCTCTGTGCCGTAGGGGCGCAACGATAGAGCATCGCGAGATTATTGCGATGGTTGAGCATAGTTTTGAATGGAGAGTCGGCAGAGAGCGTTGCTCCACCCAAGTGGTAGACCTTCGAGCGAGGTTCTGCCACCACCCTACGTCCCGAAAGCCATACACGCCAACATAGGTCTATCTCCTCCTGATGGGCAAAGAACTCCGCAGCGAAGCCTCCCAACTCGCTAAACACCTCGGCACGACAACAGAATGCCGCCCCACTACCCCACATAACATCGCACACAGTGTCGTGTTGTCCGTAATCGTACTCTATGTTCGAGAGAATACGACCTCGGCAGAAGGGATAACCCAAGATATCCAAGAAGCCTCCCGCAGCACCGGCATACTCGAACTTTTCGCGACACTTGTCGTCGAGAAGTTTAGGCACTACAACCGCCACGTCGGCGTGGCGTTGCAGTTGCTCCAAGAGTGGCGACAACCACCCCTCGGTAGGCTCGACATCGGAGTTTAGCAGTACGAAAACGTCGTAGTCGGGCAACTCGCGCAAAGCACGATTGTAGCCCTCGGCAAAGCCGTAATTCCTATCCAACGGAACAATGCGCACGCTCGGCATCGTTGCCTGCAACCACGCCACCGAGCCATCGGTAGAGCCATTGTCGGCAACCACAATGTCAGCATCGGGCGTGGTGGCTACCACGCTCGGCAGATAGTGTTGCAGATGCTGCAAACCGTTCCAATTAAGTATTACGACTGCGGTTTTCACTACTCCTCGGCTTTATAGTTATCGTAGAAGAGCGACTCCTCGTTCGGGCGGTTCTTCCATCGGCGATGCGACCACATCCAATATTCGGGTTTCGCCACAATAGTGCGCTCCAAACAGCGAGCATATCGCTCGGTTATCTCGTGAGGTTTAACCTCCTCTTTGCCATCGTAGATGAGGGTGTAGTTGTGGCGATAGCGACCTGCCTCGATACGCTCCAACTCCAAATAGTAGACCGGTAGTTTGAACTTTGCAGCCAACTGCTCGCCACCATCGAAAAAGAGCGTGTCGTGATTGAGGAAGCGATGCCAGCAGCACCCCTTTGTCGGAGGGCAGTTCTGGTCGGAAATAAGGCCCACAACGATATTCTTGCCATTTATTCCGTTGCGATGGGCTATGTAGTGGCGCATAAACTGCTTGCTCGCCACAACATCCACAGCATCGTTGTTTCGCAGACGACGATAGAGTCTGTCCATAACCGAACTCGACAGTGGGCGATATGCAACCACCAAGTGATGAGCAGGCGTTACGAGGTAGAGGTTGAGCGCAATCTCCCAAAAGCCGTAGTGCGAGGTAAGCACAACAATATTTCGCCCTGCAATCTCGGAGTGGAAATTCTCGGTAAGGTTGAACTCGGTGGCTTGGCGACGCTTCTTGTCGTTCATACCCGCCAACGAGAAGGTCTCTATAATCATCTCGGCAAGGTGGTCGTAGTAGCGACGACATATCTCGGCTATCTCCGCCTCGCTCTTATCGGGAAATGAGGCACGCAACTGCGCCAGAATAACCTTCTCACGATAGTGCGCCACCCTACGCAACACAAACGACACAAACGGCACAAACACCCCATAGCGGATACAACGAGGGTGTATCGCCACGAGGTAGCACAAAGCCCACAACAGCGCAACCTCAACGCTCTCGACTATATCCTTAATTCTCTTCATCCTCGTCGTGATTCGATTTTTTGGTTGAGCGACCAGCCACAACAATCACAAATTCGCCCTTGGGTGCGTGCTGGCGGAAGTGTTCTGCCACCTCGGCAAGAGTGCCGCGAACGGTCTCCTCGAACATCTTGGTTATCTCGCGCGAAACGGCAACCTCGCGCTCCTCGCCCAAGACCTCTGCCAACTGCTCCAAGCACTTCACCACACGGAATGGCGACTCGTAGAATATCATCGTACGCTCCTCCTCCGCCAACGCCTCGATGCGCTTTTTACGCCCCTTTTTCTGCGGTAAAAAGCCCTCGAAGCAGAAGCGGTCGCACGGGAAGCCACTCTGCACCAATGCCGGCACAAACGCCGTAGCACCGGGCAGTGTTACAACATCCACTCCACGCTCCACACAGGTGCGAACGAGCAGAAAACCGGGGTCGGATATTCCGGGTGTTCCTGCATCCGACACCAGAGCGACATCCTTACCCGCCTCAATCGCATCGGCAACCATCTGCACCGTAGCGTGCTCGTTGAACTTGTGGTGCGAACGCAATGGTTTCTCGATGCCGAGGTGTTTCAACAGCACCGAACTTGTGCGGGTATCCTCGGCGAGGATAAAGTCCACCTCCTTCAATATGCGTATGGCACGAAGGGTAATATCCTCCAAATTGCCTATCGGCGTGGGTACTATATAAAGTTTTGCCATTGGCGAAATTAAAATTAAAAATTCTTTTTTGTTAGGGAGTTTAGGGAATTTAGAGAGCATAGGGAATTATCACTCAATATTCCTTAAAAATCGCTTATGATGAGATTATTTTTGTGCCAAGCGAGGAAACGAAAGCGGAGCATACTCAAACGTATGTGAGCATTTCGTTATCCGACATACTCGTGCAAAAAGAACTCATCAGAACTCTGCCTACCTAAAAATCGCTTATGATGAGATTATTTTTGTGCCAAGCGAGGGAACGAAAGCGGAGCATACTCAAACGTATGTGAGCATTTCGTTATCCGAAGTGCGGTGCAAAAAGAACTCATCAGAACGATTTTTAATTATACTTGCGTTGTAACAACTCCATCATATACTTGGTGCCTTCGCTGTTTGGCGACCAAGCGTAATGCTCGGCGATGTAGATTAAGCAATCGTCGAACGAAGGCTGCGCATCGAGAGCCGAAATGGCACTTTCGTACGCACTGTTGTCGCCATCGAACAACTCTCGCACCAACATAAACTTATCTGCCAAACCTATTGCTCTGCCGAGCGATAATACGGGTGCGCTCTCGGCAACACCCTTCGGGCAAGCAATAACATCCGCCACCGAAGGTGCTTCGTGGAAGGTCTCGCCAAGAATAGGCTTCGGCTCGTCGTCGTAGAGCGAAAGCAGAGCATCACGATTTTTGCTCTTTTCGGCAAGGATGCCGATCTCGTCCTCTACTGCCGAAGGCAACGGCTCGACAACAGGCTCGGCTTCGACGATAGGGGTTTGCTCTGCAATAGGAGTTGACTCTGTTGGGAGTTCCTCGGCAACAGGCTCATCGGCATTTGGCTCATCGGCGGTTGGCTCATCGGCAGCGATTTCAGGCTCATTATCCTCGCTCTCGTCAAAGAGCAGTTCCACCTCAACCTCCGGCTCGACTTCGTCCTCGCCCTCCTCGTTTGCCGCCTCTTGCGGAGCAACGGGAACAATAGGGGTTGCAGCAACCTCGGATAGTTCGGCGCACTCCTTATCGCCAAATTTCAACTCGGCATACGCCTTACGCAACTCCTCCAAGAGTATATCTCGTTCGATGTCGGCAAGCGCACCACTACGCTCCGCCACCTCTACAATCTGCAACATGCGTTGCAATCTCAATTTCAAATTCATAGTCGTAGATTTACTTCAATCTACAAAGATAGAAAAAATATTTGAAAGTTGATAATCGGGGGCTGATAATTGTGGGGATAGTTGGTTTGATAGGATTTGATAGGAGAGTTTTATATTTTAAGTTCCCAGTTCTCAACCCTCCTATCTCCTATCACCCAACGGCTCACGCCTAACTACCGTCTACTAACTACCAACTACTAACTACTAACTAAAACACAACCCTTACACCCACCTGCATTCGCCAGCGCGAAAGGAGGTCGTTGCGCGACACCGAGCCACCTACAAAGCGGTATTTCGGGGTGCGATTGCCCTCGCCATCGGTAGTGTATTCGTAGATCTCGACCGGCAACAGACGATATCGCGAAGTGTAGTAACTTGCACCCCAATCTTTCGACAGGAGCGAGCCGAGATTTATAACATCGAGCGAAATCTGCACCTTACGCGAAGTGTGCGCTCCGAAGTATATATCCTGCGCTATATGCAGGTCGAGATGGTGTTCAAAAGGTGTCTGCAAAGCGTTGCGGTCGAGGAACTTGCCACGTGAGCGACGCAATGCGGGTGTAGCCTCGATATAGTCGGCAAAGGCGGTGCGATGCTCCTCGCTCTCGAACATCATAGCCTCCAACTCCGATGCCGTAGGCACATAGATAGTGGTGTTGCCGTAACTGCCATCGTTGTTCGCATCTGCCGTAGTGGCGTAGGTCAGCGAGTAGCGCATACCCGAATAGCCCTGATAGAGCAATGCCACCGTAGTACCCAAAATCTTGCCATAACGCTTTGAGTAGGAGAGCGATGCCGTAACCTTATGCGGCACATCGAACAGCGAGTAACTCAACTGCTGGCGGTTGCTGTCTGCCGAGTAGTTGCGACTCCACGTATTGAGTGCTTGAGCCGAAATGCCATCCATAACCGAATAGGAGTGCGAGAAGGTGTAGGCAGCATACAAATCGAGCCCGAAGCGGAAGTGCTTCGACACGGATGCGCTAACCGAATAGCCATACCCCTTCGAGGTGTTCGACAAGAGATAAATCGACGAATAATCCTTCGCCAACGAGGTGTCGTAGAGCGTTGTGGTGTTCTCGTCGGTTGCGAGAGCCGAATTTACGGCATAGAACTTCGCCCCCTTATCTTGCGCTGTGAGGTTGGTTATGAGGAGGTCGTTTATCGACTTCGAGAATATGCCCTCGACCATAAAGTGCCACCCCTTATACTCCTGCTCCAAAGCGAGTGTAGCACGCATAATCTGCGGGTAGCGGAAATCTTTTGCAACGATGTTCAGCATAGGATTCGACGACACGCCCACCGTTCCCGAAGGCTCCTCACCAAACTTCGGCACGCTCTGTCCTTTGCTGCTGTCGAGCGTATAGCCACGCTGTGTCACGCCCGTATTGGCAAAGCAGTTCGATATCCACACGAACGGTATTCTGCCCGAGAATATGCCCACACCACCTCGCAGCAGTGTCTTTGCATCGTTGCTCTCGGCAATACGCCAACGCAGACCTACACGTGGCGAGAGAAGCACCGTAGGGCTTGGTACTTGATTGGTTTGGATCTCATATTTCTGCGCAATATCGGACGAGTTGAACGCCTCATTTGTGGGAGGGTTGCCGAATACCACAGGGATATCCGCACGCAGACCATAGGTCATTGTGAATCGAGGCGAAGCGTTCCACTCGTCCTGAACATAGAGACCAAATTGTGCCGATGTGATATTTGTCGCCGGATCGCCGATAGGATAGTTACGCACATATTTGCGAGCATTGTCGGCGAGGAAATCATCGAGAGTATTGTAGGTGTAAGCACCCAAAGCATTAGCCATATAGAGGCACGACGAGTTGAAAATCTCGTTGTGAGTGCCTATGGTAATGGTGTGAGCATCAGTGTAGTAGGAGAAATTATCGGTAAGCGTTACGGTGTTCTGCACCAAGTCGTTCATAATGGCGAACGGATCGGTACCGATATAGACTGCCGTATTCTCGCCATCACGCATCTTCTGAATCTCGACATAAGGGTACTTCTCGCCACTCATTGCATCACGGCCATCGTGTACTCGTGTGTAGCCGACACGAAACTCGTTGAACATCTTATCCGAAACGCGCGAATTCAACTCGGCAACTACCGAGTGGGTGTCGGCAATCGAGGTGTAGCCCTCGCCATTGAAGCGCAACACCGTAGCACTCGACACGAACTCATCCTTGCGAGCATCGAGGAAGTTGTAGCGCAACGAGAGGTTGTTTCGCGAGTTGATGTTCCAATCGAGGCGGGCAATAAGCGAGCCGGTGCGCTTGTTCAACGTCTGCTTGCCATAGCCACCACCATCGTAGTCCGTGAGGGCTTGGAAACGCTCGGCAATAGCCTTTGCATCCGCTTCGGAGATGTTGCAACCACTATCGCCCACAAAGTACGATGAAGGCGAGGAGTCGAGGTTGAACTCTCCGTTAAGGAAGAAGAACAACTTGTTTTTTACTATTGCACCACCCAACGACACGCCATAAATCTGCGTCTGCTGTGTGGCGAGTTTCTCGCCGTTGATAGGACTACGGCCATAGAAATCCTGGTTGTTGTAGTAGGCGTATGCCGTACCCGCAAAGGTGTTGCTACCCGACTTGGTTATGGCATTTATGCCACCACCGCTAAAACCACCCTGACGCACATCGAAGGGGGCAGTAACAACCTGAATATCGGATATGGCATCGAGCGGGATAGGGTTTGCACCCGCCAAACCGCCATTTGTACCCGACGAGGTCAGACCATACATATCGTTGGATGCCGTACCGTCGATTTGGAAGGAGTTGTAGCGCGAGTTCATACCCGCAATCGAGATACCGCCATCCTTCGACACCATTGCTTGCGGAGCCAAGCGGGTTATATCGTCGATTAAGCGCGACACGGTCGGGGTGCGCTCGATAACATCGCTATTGAACGACATCGCCGAGCCTGTTTTGCGCTCCGAGAAACCATCGGCATTGACCACCACCTCGTCGATGGTTAGTTGGTTGTTGAACTTGGCATCGAGTTGCTTATTCTCGCCGAGCGAGAGTGCGAGGTTGTCGTAAACAACGCTCTGATAGCCGACATACGAGAACTCCACCTTATAGGGCGCACCTACACGCAAACCCTGTATGCGGAATGCGCCATTTCTATCACTTATTGCGCCATATACGGTTTCGGTGGGTTGGTGGGTGGCGACAACGGTTGCACCGACCAAAGGTTTGCCCTCGCCATCGGTTACAAAGCCGAACAACGATGCGGTGGTAGATTGAGCCGAAGCGGTACAAAACACCGCTGTGAGGGCTATACAAGCAAGAATAAAACGCTTCATAAAATAAAAAATCCCAAATGTTAAGCAGAAACATCGGGACAGCAAGGTGCTTATTTAGCACCAATTAAAAATCAAGAATTAAAAATTAAATATCGTTCAGCGCATCAGCAGATAACTAACAGCGATAATTATCAATTCTCGATTATGTCGCACTCTCTCATCCGGACTTTAACCGTCGGTATCGGAATTTCACCGATTCAGTCCTCGCATAAACTGCTGTTATACAATCAATTCGAGGAGTCGCGGACTATCACCGCCGGTAGGGAATTACACCCTGCCCCGAGTATTCTTTTGCAAAGATAGCAAAATAAACGGAAAACGAAAAACGGAAAACGGAAAACTTTTAGTTTAGATAGTAGATAGTAGTTAGTAGAGAGTAGTTTTATTTAATGCAGAATGCAGAATGCAGAATGCAGAATGCAAAATGCAAAATTCGGAATTACCTCAGCGCACCCCAGTAAACCCCAGTAAGCACCGAAGGTGCGCCCCCAGTAACCCCCAGAACAGTTGCGCCGTGATAAGGGTAAGAGTTCGCAGTTGGTAGCGCACCCCAGTAAAGGGCGGAACGCCCGCCCCCAGTAAGCACCGAAGGTGCGCCCCAGTACCCCACAGAATCGTTGCGCCTTGACAATGATAAGAGTTCGATAAACTAAAAGCGTAGCAAAATGGCAAATGCTATCGTCGGTTGCAAGAGAAATGAGTCCAATAGGGCTATAAGAGCAATGGGTGATTTCCCATTCGCCCCATTGGAGTCATTGGAGTCATTGGAGTCATTGGAGTAATCAACTCGCCACTCGCGCCTCTCTTTTCCACCTCAAATATCCCGCTATGGCGAGAGCGGTATAGAGGGCGTAGAGGCCTGCTGTGAGGGGTATGCCCTTATAGAGATAGAGGCCTACGGTTATGGCATCGACAGCACACCACACCAGCCACTGTTCAATATATTTGCGCGAGAGCATCCACATAGCCACCATCGACAATGCCGTAGTCAGCGCATCCCAAAATGGCACGGTGCTATCGGTGAACTCCACCAGCAGAAAATATATTGCTGCGTGCAGCACACCATAGACCGCAACCAACGGCAACACCATCTTTGCGGGTGTGTGGGCAATTTTCAGCCTATTCTCCTTACGTTTATGCCCCACCATCCACGCCACCAAGCCATAGAGTCCTGCCACAATATAGTAGCCCTGCATAGCGCAGTCGGCATATAGGCCCGATTGGTAGTAGAGCGCACAATGCACGCACGGCATAATCGCACCTACCACCCACAACCAGATATTTGCTCGGTACTCCAACCACAAATAGAGCAGTCCGAGTAGCACGCCCACAATTTGTAAAATCAGTTTCAGTTCCATACCCTATTTGCTAATTGCACCAATTAAAAGTGAATAGTTACGTTTCCGAGTGCCGAGATGGTTGCCTGCGGGAAGTAGCACGCCCACGACTTGCGGTCGGCGAGGGTTGCACCCTCCAACCACGAGCCACCATAGCCACTCGCACAATATTTAGCGTTGAACAAGTTGCCAATCTTCACGCCAAAGCGCACTCGCTCCACTCGCTTGGTGCGGAGTGTGTAGGCGAGGTCGAGGTCGCTCACGCAGTAGCGAGGCAATGTTAAATCTTCGTACTCGCCATTGGTGAGGTACTGCTTGCTCACATAGCGTGTCGAAAGGCGTGCCGAGAAGCCGTGCGTATGGAAGTCGAAGAATACGCCCGCCGTAACTGCCGGCGAATAGGCAATAGTGGTGCGACCACGCTCGAATGCCACGCCATCGATATAATCGACGTAGTTCTTGATGTGATTTTGGCTCAACGTAACATTTCCGCCCAACGAGAACCACTTTGTGGCGTTTGCCGAGAGCGATAGTTCGATGCCTCGACGATACGAGTCGGGAACATTGCGTGAGAGCAACTCGCCCGTATCGGACAACTCGCCCGTCTGCACAAGTTGGTCACGATAGAACATATAATATAGGTTCAACGACAAATCTACAATCTCGGTGCGGTAGCCATAGCCAACCTCAACATCCAACATCTTCTCGGATGTCGGGTATTCGCCCTCGCGGATGTCGGTGAAGTTGTTGCGTGTAGGCTCCTTCTGCCCCACCGCAGCCGAGGCGTAGATGGCGTGGTGGCGTGCAAACGAGTAGTGCAAACCCAACTTCGGGTTGAAGAAGTTGTAGTGGCGGTTTATGTCGAGTCGCTGCATTGCCGAGGTTGTGTCGTCGAAGTTGTCGTTCACGCCCGAAATGCGGTGCGTGATGTGGCGATACTGCACATCGGCATAGAGATTTAACCCTTTGGTTATCAACCAATCGACCTTCGCAAAACACGACGCATCCCACTTGGTAGTATAGTTACGATAGTACTCCGTAACGGGGTATTCGGGAGCCGAGAGCAAGCCCGACACCTCGCCATAGTGTACTCCGTCGTAGAGCGAGGCCGAGGCTCCGAGCGTGAGCGACACACGCTCCGCCGTATAGAGTGCCGAGGCGACCACGCCTCCAAAGTTGTTGCCCATCATCTTTTTGCGGAGAAGGTTGGTGCGTTCAACCAACACTCCACCCACATCAATCGGGTCAAGACCATATTTTTTCAACTTCTGGTCGTTCTTGTAGTTGCGGTAGTAGCCACTTCCGTAGGTGTAGTGTGCCGTAGCGTTTATGCGCCACTTATCGTTGAAAATGTGGCTCACTACCAACTGGTTGTTTATTTGGGTATAGTTGTCGGTGTGGTCGTCGTAGAAGCCCACAACTTTGCCGTCGATGATGATTTCGCCCTCGGGATTGTAGCGGCGATTTTGTGCCATCTGCTCCGCCGACACGCCCGTATAGGCGAGGTATACCTTCGCCACACCTCCGAACGAGAGGAGTTTTACGGATGTACGCCCCTTGTAGTAGCCCGCTTGCAACATATACGACGAGAGGTTGCTCGATGCACGCTCCACGTAGCCATCCGACGAGAGGTGCGACAATCGTGCATCCACAGCCCAATGGCCTCCGAGCAGACCCGACGAGAGGGCAATCTCCTGCTTGGCGGTGTTGAACGAGCCATACGAGAGCGATGCACGTCCCGAGAAGTTCGATGCCAAAGGTGCCGAGGTCATATTCAACGATGCACCAAAGGCTCCCGTACCTGCGGTAGAAGTGCCTACACCTCGCTGCAACTGCACCGAGCCGAGCGACGACACCAAATCGGGGGTGTCGTACCAATATACCGAGTGGGTTTCGGCATCGTTCATCGGCACACCATTCAGGGTTACGTTGATGCGTGTGGCATCGGTACCACGCACTCGGAACGAGGTAGAGCCAATACCTGTACCGCTCTCCGAAGCGATAACTACCGATGGCAGATTTTTGAGCAACGACGGGATATCCTCGCCATAGTTCTGCTCCTCAATCTCCTTGCGCGAGAGGTTGGAGTGGGCAATAGGCGTGTCGTGCTTGGCTCGTGTAGCCACCACCTCAACTTGCTGAATGAGGATAGAATCGTTCTCGATGACGTTGTGTGTAGAATTGTGCGAATTGAGAGGTTGTTTCACTTCGGCTCTCGCTACGAAGGTGGCAGAAAATGCCACAGCCATTAAAAGAAAAATCCTTTTCATAACCATTAAATTAAATATAAGTAGTTAGAAAAGGGGTATGTTAATTACACTCTCCCGTTCCGGCATTACCCGTTTCGGTTCTATGGGTATAATCTCAGCCGTGAAAAACCATTCGGTTTTCGTAGCACCCCTTATGTCGGCACAAAGATAGCAAAATAAACGTAAAACTGAAAGCGGAAAGCGGAAAACTTTTGAATTTAGACGAGAGTGCAGAGAAATGCAAAATGCAAAATGCAAAATGCAGAATGCAAGATGCAGAACTAGTTGGTAGCGCACCCCAGTAACCCCAGTAAGCACCGAAGGTGCGCCCCCAGTAACCCCCAGAACAGTTGCGCCGTGATAAGGGTAAGAGTTCGCAGTTGGTAGCGCACCCCAGAACCCCTAGTAAGCACCGAAGGTGCGCCCCCAGTAACCCCCAGAACAGTTGCGCCGTGATAAGGGTAAGAGTTCGCAGTTGGTAGCGCACC
>JAZQML010000064.1:0-11331 GCA_045543395.1 Alistipes sp.
GCGACCACTCTCGGGAACGGCAATTGAGCGATTGAGGTGACCCTCGAACAATGGAATATCGCCGAGGTAAGGTGCTGTACAATATTTAACAATATCGTGCTTACCCTGCACCTTGGTATCGGTAAGTATAAGGATATATATCACTGCAAGCGGCAAACCGAAGCCAAGCACCAACATCGCCAACAAGATGAGAGTCTTATTTGGCGCTACTGGGCGAGGCATACCGAAAGCGTAGTCTACGACGCGGGCAGGGCGCTCGGTGATAGCCAACGAGATGGCATTCTCCTCGCTCTTGGTCAAGAGATAGAGATACAACTCCTCCTTAATCTTCTGCTGACGAGCTATCGAGAGGAACTCCTGCTCCTGCTTTGGCACTGCGCCAATGCGGCTGTTAATCTTATTCTCCTCCGCCTCGAGGTTCGAAAGTTTAATCTCCAACGCTGTGATGTTGGATGCGAGCGATGCAAGAATTGCACCCTTCGTAGAGGCGATGTTGTTGTCCAACTGCTGAACGAGTGGGTTGTTCTGGCTCTCGTCACCGAGTTTCAAACGACGGATAACCAAGTCGTTGTAACTTGCAATCTGCGAAACTATGGCGCCGTTGCCATCGAATGTTGCAGCAGGGATGATATTCACACCCTGCGAGTTGTCGGTGAGGTAGTCGCGGATGAACTTCGACATCGCAATCTGATTGCGGGTTACGGCAATCTCCTGCTCGTAGCGCATAGCACCCTCCGTGCGACGTGTAGCCTCGGTTTTGATATCTACGATGTTGTTCTTATCCTTGAACTTCTTTATGTCGCCATCAATGCTGTGCAACTCGTCGCCGATAACCAACAAACGCTCGGAAATAAACTTATCTGTTGCCTCGGCAACAATCTGCTTGTCGTATACCGCATCGTCGTTGTATACGTCAATCAAAGTGTTGAGTATATCCTCTGCACGACGCTTCGATACATCGTTGAGCGAGAGATTTACAATAGAGGACATCTTGCTCGGCACCTCCATCTGCACTTTGTTGCGGTATGCCGTTGCTACAACATCCTTATTGCCTTTCGATACAGTTATCTTTTTGCCAACATATTCCGGGTTGAAGAATTGAGTAGTTTCGATGACGATAGTACCCACCGGCAATACAATAGCCTCGTTGTACTTGGCTGTGGCGGTGAACTTCTCGTTTTCGTCCTGCTCCTCCGGCTTACCACCCTTAAACTCCGAGATGGTTATGCCCTCCTCGCTCAAGAGAGCGGTGAATACGCAGCCCTGACCATTCAAATCGTCTACAAACGTTACGTTGATTGGCGATGTGCGGTAGAGAGTAGTGGTGCGGAAGAATCCGGTCTTGGTGGTGTAGTTTACGTCGAGTCCCAAACGCTTTACAACATCAACCATCAATCGACGAGCCTGCAAAACGTACAACTCGTTGTCTACGCTTCGACGAGTGGAAAGACCTGCGATATCGGCAAATGCCGACAACTCACTGGCCGCACTACCACGACGAGCATCCTTAATCAATACGGTTGCCTCGCGGTGGTATACAGGTGCTGTCGAGAGTATATACATTACTCCGATACTCAAAAATACAAGAATCGATAATACAAACCAATACCACTTTTTCAGTGCCTTCCAAAAGAGTTCGGTAAGCGATACGCTACGCTTGAAGAGGTGATCGCTCTCGTACTGCTGTGTGTTATTTTGTACTGTGTTCTCCATAACTATTGTTGTCTTTGTGCAAAGTTAATAATTGTGAGTGTGAGCGATGTCGCTGTGATGAGGGTGCTTACGATAGACAACCAGAAAGTTCGGTTCTGGTTAATCTCCGAAGTGGCAGCCTTATACTTGTTTGGCTGAACGTAAACCACGTCGCCCTGCTGCAAGTAGAATGCAGGCGAGGACATCTGACCCCCTTCGAGGAAGTTCATCTCGTAGACATTGTAGTTCTTGCCATCTGCGCTACGACGGATAACGGCAACGTTCGTACGATTACCGTAGATTGTCATATCGCCAGCCATAGCCAAAGCCTCCAAAACGGTGATTTTGTCGCGTGTAATATCGAACTGTCCGGGGCGAACAACCTCTCCGAGAACAAAGAATTTCATATCGGCAAACTGAATGTTTACCAAAGCATCGCTGATGAAACCTCCCTCGATAATTTTCTTTGCAATCTCCTTCGAGAGTTCCTCACGAGTCTTGCCTGCGCACTGAATCTTGCCAATCATAGGGAAGTCGAGCATACCGTTCTCGTCTACGGTACGAATCTGCAACGATTGGTTGCTGCTTACCGAGGATGGGTTGAGCGGATTGAACGACAAAGCGTTGTAGGATGTTGCTGTGTTGAATGGCGCAGCCAACTCCGGATTTTGGCTCGTCACGACAATAGTCAATCGGTCGTGCGGCTTGATGCGAATGCGACCATCCTCAAGAATGGCCTTTACGGACTCATCCTTGTTGAAGTCGTAGATAACTCGCTTCGAGGCGTTGCATCCTACGAGTATTGCTGCAAGTAGAAGCATTGCGAGGGTTTTTACATTTCTCTTCATTGTGTTATGTTTTTAATAATTATTATTTACGTATGGTTACCTCTTAACAAAGTGCGCACAAAGTTACCATTTATAATAATAAAAACAAAGTTTTTCTCCCATAAAAATCCGTCGGTGCCTATTATTTGTATTTTTGAATAGTTTTGTTTACTTTTGGGGCTGGAAAAATAAAGGCAATGGAGATATGCAACACGCAGATTGGAGTTACGACGGAGTGGTCTACGAAATGAATGTGCGACAACTCACAAAGAAGGGTACATTTGTGGCGGCAATGCGACATTTACGACATTTGAAAAAGATAGGTGTAAATGTTGTATGGCTTATGCCTATATATCCGATTGGCAGGGTAGACCGTAAGGGTTCGTTAGGCTCCTATTACTCCATCTCCGACTACTGCGATGTCAATCCGGAGTTCGGTACAATGGAGGAGTTCGATGCCTTTGTTGCCGAGGCGCACAAACTCGGTATGAAGGTTATTCTCGATTGGGTTGCCAACCATACTGCGCGTGATGCGAAGTGGTTGATGCAGAAGCCTGTAAGTTGGTATGAGCGTGATGATAACGGAGTTGCGAAGGTGCCTTGGGATTGGAGCGATACGGCAAAACTCAACTATGCCGACAAAGGTGTTTGGCAGGGGCAAATCGATGCAATGAAGTTCTGGGTTGAACAGCATGGTATAGATGGCTTCCGTTGCGATATGGCAATGCTTGTTCCATTGGAGTTTTGGCAGATGGTGCGCCGTGAGTTGCAAAGCGTGAAAAAGGATATTTTTATGCTTGCCGAGGCGGAAGGTGTAGAGTTCTACGACGGAGCGTTCGATGCTTGCTATGGTTGGGAATTGCATCACGCAATGGTTGATGTTGCGCAGGGCAGATCTCGTGTTTGGGCGTTGCGCGATAAGTTGTATTGGTGGCTCAATAACTGTCCTCAAACCTCTATGCACCTGACATTTACCTCTAACCACGACGAAAATTCGTGGAGTGGTAGCGAGCAGAGTCGTTTTGGCGAGGCGTTGGAGGCGATGACGGCACTAACCTTTGTGTTGCCGAAGTCGTTGCCGTTAATCTATACGGGACAAGAGTGCGGTTATGACCACTCGTTTGCCTTTTTCGATAAGGACGCTATGCCTGCTTTCAAAGCGAACGAGGCTACCGAGAGATATTGTCGTTTGTGCGAAATGCGACACTCTTTCTCGGCACTGCTCTCCGCAGACAGGGGTGGCTCGTTTGTGGAGATAAACACAAATGCTCCCGATTGTTTGCTGGTCTTTGTTCGTGAAAACGAGCAAGGCAGGGTGGTGTATGTTGCCAATTTATCGCCGTATAAGGTGTTTGCCGATTTCCATACCGGAGTGTATGCGGGCGAGTACGACGATGTGCTTACGGGCGATAAATCAACTCTTTACGAGCATACGTGGGGCGATATGCAACCGTGGTCGTTCCGCCTTCTGACGCAAAAGAGATAAAATCGGGAAAAAAGAGGGCGAAAAGTTTATAATTTCATAAAATTATAATTACCTTTGCCGTCAAAGAAAAACAATCCCGATTTTAGCAATGAAAATAGCACTTGCACAATTAAATTACACTATTGGAGATATAGCAGGCAACACCGCAAAGATTATTATTGCGGTGGAGCGAGCAAAGGCAGAGGGTGCCGATGTTGTAATCTTTGCCGAGCAGGCGTTGAGTGGAACACCGGCATTTGATCTTCTCCGCAAAACCACATTCCTGGAACTTTGCGATGAGGCACTCGATGAGATTGCCTCCTATTGCGACGGAATCACCGCTGTGGTGGGTGCGCCTGTGCTTATGCAGAACGGTACACAAAGTGCTGCCGTAGTTATTGAGAATGGTCAGGTTAAGCGATATATCACAAAGGCGAACATCACCGCACGTCGTGAGATGGGCTTCTTGACAAGTGGTGAGGGTGCAAAGGTTGTCGATATTGCAGGCGAGAAGGTCGCTATTGTTGTGGGTGACGATTTTAGTTTCTTGAAGAACGACGACCACGACGTAGATATGATTTTCAGTATCAACGCACGCCGCTACGGTAAGGGGTTGATGTCGTACCGCTACGAGTCGATGCACAATATGGCTTTTGTGCAGTCGAAGACTATCGTGCTGATTAACCACGTTGGCGGCTCGGGCGAGATTGTCTACGACGGAACATCGTGCGTGATTAACGATAAGGGAGATATTGCATTGCTGATGAAGTCCTTTGAGGAGGACTTTGCTGTATACGACACTGCGGTTGAGAACAAACCGTGCGAGTTGCCTCGTGAGTTGTTGCTCCACGAACGTACAGGCTATATCTATAAGGCGGCAGTCTTGGGCTTGCGCGATTATTTCTACAAGAATGGCTACGAAAAGGCGTGCGTGGGTTTGTCGGGAGGTATCGATTCGGCAGTTGTAACCTGCATAGCAGTAGAGGCTCTCGGTAAGGACAACGTTAAGGCGTTGCTTATGCCTTCGCAGTTCTCCACTGCGCACTCGGTAACCGATGCTACGGCTTTGGCAGAGAGTATTGGTATTGAGTATAGCGTATTGCCAATATCGGAATCGTATACCTCGATTGTAAACACCCTGAAACCTGCAATCGGTGGTCTTGAATTCGACGCTACCGAGGAGAATATTCAGGCACGTTTGCGTACGATTATGCTTATGGCGTTGCAGAACAAGAAGGGTTATGTCTTGTTGAACTCGTCGAATAAGAGCGAGAATGCGCTCGGAATGTGTACCCTCTATGGCGACACGGCGGGAGCGTTCAGTGTTACGGGCGATTTGTATAAGACCGAGATGTTCGACCTCGCACGATATATCAACAAAGAGAAGGGCGGTATTATACCGGAGAGTATCTTGGCAAAGGAGCCATCTTCGGAGTTGCGCCCAGGCCAGAAGGATAGCGACGAGTTGCCACAATACAATGTTGTGGATGCCATTCTGATGCGAATGATTGAGCAGGGACAGCACCGCGAGGAGATTATCAATGCGGGTTTCGACGCGGAGGTGGTCGAGAAGATTCACTCAATGGTGATGCAGAACGAGAAAAAACGCTACCAATTCCCACCAGTATTGCGATTGTCGGCGTGTGCATTCGGTCACGAGAGATTGATGCCACTTATCAATAAGTATGGAGATTAGTTTTCGGTAGAGGTGAAACAACCATCTGAAATAGAGCATAAAGGCACGGTCGCGTTCATTGGGCGCGATTTCGTGCGTGTAGAGATAGAGGTAAACGAGGCGTGTGGCTCGTGTGCCTCGCGTAAGGCGTGCGCTATGGGAGCGAACGAGAAGCGGGATATTACAATCTATACCGACGACTCGGATGCTTACTTTGTTGGCGAGGAGGTAAATGTTGCAGCACGACGAAGTATGGGGCTTATGGCTGTTGTACTCTGCTATGTGGTGCCGTTGATAGTGCTGGTGTCGGTGTTGGCTATGGCGATAGCGTTTGGCACGTCGGAGGGCATTGCTGCGTTGATTTCGCTCGGGGCAACTGCGCTGTATTACGCTGTGCTGGGACTATTCCATAGGCGACTTTCCAAGAAAGTAGTATTTACAATTAACAAAATATAAAGGTAGAAAGATGAACACTCTGATTTTTACAGTTGTGACACTCTGTGTGGTAGGCGTGGTAGCGGCATTGGTCCTCTACTTCGTTGCACAGAAGTTCAAAGTGGAGGAGGATCCTCGCATCGACGATGTCGAGAAGATGCTTCCGGGAGCAAACTGTGGTGGTTGTGGATATCCCGGCTGTCGTGGTTTGGCGTGCGCTTTGGTCGAGCAAGACGATATCTCATCGCTCTATTGCTCGGTTGGAGGTGCCGATTGTATGAAGGCTGTTGCCGAGTATCTCGGTAAGGTAGCCCCTGTTAAGGAACCACAAGTGGCAACGGTGCGTTGCGGTGGAACGTGCGAGAAGCGACCTCGTACCTCGACCTACAACGGTAGTCACTCGTGTGCGATTGCTCACTCGCTCTATACGGGCGAAACAAACTGTGCCTATGGCTGTTTGGGTTATGGCGACTGTGTTGAGGCGTGTGCTTTCGATGCCATTCACATCAACCCCGAAACGGGCTTGGCAGAGGTGGATGCCGATAAGTGTACCGCCTGCGGTGCTTGCGTAGCGGCTTGTCCAAAGGGTATTATCGAATTGCGTAAGCGTTGGCCAAAGAATCGTGCGATATACGTTTCGTGCGTATCGAAGGATAAGGGCCCTGTGACGATGAAGGCTTGTAAGGCTGGCTGCATTGGTTGTGGCAAGTGCTTGAAAGTGTGCGAGTTCGGTGCTATTACCATCGAGAACAACTTGGCATATATCGATTCGACGAAGTGCCGTTTGTGTCGTAAGTGTGTGGCGGAGTGTCCTACGGGAGCAATTAAAATGGTTGGTCTTGCGCCGCTCCCTCCAAAAGAGAAACCTGAAACCAAAGAGAACTAAAATTACAAAGCATAATGAAAACATTTCCGATAGGCGGAGTTCATCCGTCAGACAATAAGGAGTGGAGCAAGACGAAGGCGATCGAAGTGATGGAGTTGCCCGATGTCGTGACTATTCCGCTCGCACAACATATCGGAGCACCCGCAACGGCTATTGTTGCCAAGGGCGATACGGTGAAGGTGGGACAAAAGATTGCCGAGGCTACGGGCTTTATGTCGGCAAATATCCACGCTCCGATTTCGGGTGCTGTAACGGCGGTTGATTTGCAGCCGAATGGGCAGGGCCTGCGTCAAATGATGATTACCATCAAGCGCGACGGCGATGAGTGGGCAGAGGGTATCAACCTTTCGACCGAGTTGGTTAAGGAGTGCAACCTCTCCTCGGCAGAGATTATCGCCCGCATCAAGGATGCCGGTATCGTAGGTATGGGTGGTGCAACATTCCCAACCCACGTCAAGTTATCCATTCCCGATGGCAAGAGGGCAGAGATTCTGATTATCAATGGCGTGGAGTGTGAGCCATACCTCACATCCGACTACCGCACAATGTTGGAGCGTGGCGAGGAGTTGCTCGTCGGAACTTCAATTTTGATGAAGGCGGTATCGGTTGATAAGGCGGTAATCGGCATTGAGAACAACAAACCCGACGCTATTGCACACCTCCGTGAGTTGGCAAAGGGCTACAACGGTATCGAGGTTAAGGCGTTGAAGACTATGTATCCGCAGGGTGGCGAGAAGCAACTCATTGCAGCGGTTACGGGTCGTGAGGTGCCTGCGCCACCGGCATTGCCTATTGATGTAGGTGCGGTGGTTTGTAACGCCTCGACTGCGGTGGCGGTCTACGAGGCAGTGCAGAAGAATAAACCTCTCGTACAACGTGTAGTAACCGTTACGGGCAAGTGCATTAAGGATACGAAAAACCTCCACACTCGCTTCGGAACACCGGTTTCGGCACTTATCGAGAAGTGTGGTGGTCTGCCCGAGGGCGACAACCGAGTGCTGAACGGAGGCCCTATGATGGGTCGCCCGATGTCGAACTTGCAGTCGCCTGTGATGAAGGGTTGCTCGGGTATTACCGTGTTGAGCGGTGCCGAGGCGTTGCGTGGCGAGCCATCGGCTTGTATCAAGTGCGCAAAGTGTGTTGAGGCTTGCCCAATGGGCTTGGAGCCTTATCTCCTTGCAAAACAGGCAAAGAAGAAGGCTTGGGATGCAATGGAGAAGAACGATATTGTAAGTTGTATTGAGTGTGGTTGTTGCCAATTCACCTGCCCTGCAAACATCGCTTTGCTCGACTATGTGCGATTGGGCAAACAAACTGTAATGGGTATTATCCGCGCTCGTAACGCAAAGAAATAAAGGAGATTAAGATATGGCAAACAGAACAGTTGTAGCCTCGGCTCCACATATTCACGGCTCGCTTTCGACGACCAAATTGATGGGCGATGTGATTCTCGCTCTCATTCCTGCGTTGGCGGTTTCGGTCTATGTATATGGCTGGGGTGTTTTGGCAGTAACAGCAGTATCTATTGGCTGCTGTGTACTTTTCGAGTATTTGATTCAGCGATTCTTGGTGCGTGGCAAGCAGACCATCACCAACCTTTCGGCTGTGGTTACGGGTTTGTTGTTGGCGATGAATATGCCGGCAAACGTTCCGTTGTGGATAGTTGCAGTGGGCGCATTGGTCGCTATCGGTGTTGCAAAGATGCCGTTCGGAGGTCTTGGCAAAAACCCATTCAACCCCGCTATCGTAGCGCGTGTTTTTCTCTTGATTGCCTATCCTGTGCAGATGACATCGTTTGCAATGCCTTCGACCGAGGGCTTTGTCGATGCCTACTCGGGTGCAACCCCATTGGCTGCGGCAAAGGCGGCAATGTTCAATGGTAAGTTGGGCGAACTCGTTGGCGGATACGATGCTTTGGGAATGTTCGCAGGTAATATGGCAGGCTCGTTTGGCGAGATTGCAACTTTGGCACTATTGCTTGGTTTCGGTTACCTCTTGGTGCGCCGTGTTATCACTTGGCATATCCCTGTATCAATCTTTGCAACCGTAGCGGTGTTCGCTGCTATCTATGGTGCATTCTCGTTCGACGATCCACACCTCGTATCGAATTTCGCCCTGTTCCACCTTTTGAGCGGTGGAGTAGTGTTGGGTGCAGTCTTTATGGCTACCGACTACGTTACATCGCCAATGACTACGAAGGGTATGGTGGTCTATGGTGTCGGCATCGGTGTTTTGACGATGATTATTCGTTTGTGGGGTGCATATCCAGAGGGTATGTCGTTCGCTATCCTTATTATGAATAGCGTAGTACCTCTTATAAACAAGTATATCAAACCACGCCGTTTCGGCTCTAAAAAGTAGGAGGGAAGGAGTATGAAGAGTTCATTGAAAAATATGGTTTTGGTGCTTTTCTGCATCACACTGCTCTCGTCGGCCGGCGTAGGTGCGGTATATATGATAACCGAGGCTCCTATTGCTGCTGCAAAGGCAGCAGCCGAGAAGTCGGCTCTAACTGCCGTTTTGCCGGAGTTTGATGCCACCGAGCAGAGCGAATATACGGTAGACGATTTGCCGATTGTAGCCTACAAGGCTACCAAGGGTGGCGAGGTTGTAGGCTATGCCATTAAGAGTGCAACAAAGAGTGGTTTTAGCGGTCTGATTCGTTTGATGGTGGGCTTCGATGCGAAGGGTACTATTCTGAATGTTAATGTGTTGGAGCAGGCCGAAACGCCAGGTCTTGGTGCGAACATAACCAACGAGGACAACCCTGTATTGGCAAGTATTAAGGGACAGCGTGCATCGAAAATCAACTTAACGGTAAAGAAGGATGGCGGTGATGTTGATGCTCTGACCGCAGCAACCATCTCGTCGCGTGCCTATGTTGATGCGGTAGCACGAGCCTACTCGGTATTTAGATTTGTTGCCGGCTGGACAAGTGAGATTGAGGCAACTACGGGTGCAACAAATAAAAAGTAGAAGTGAATTATGGCAAATAAAGTAACACAGTTTCTGAAAGATAAACTACTCCTTGTGTGGCGTGGTGTTATCAAAGAGAATCCGACTTTTGTGTTGGTACTCGGTATGTGTCCTACGCTCGGTACAACCACCTCGGCAGAGAATGGTTTTGGTATGGGCGTTGCCACTATGGCGGTGTTGATTATGTCGAATATCGTAATCGCGCTTATCAAGAATCTTATCCCCGATAAGGTGCGTATTCCTGCATTTATCGTGGTCATTGCTTCGTTCGTGACCATCATCCAGATGTTGATGGAGGCGTTTGTTCCGTCGTTGTACGCATCGCTCGGAGTGTTTATTCCACTGATTGTCGTAAACTGTATCATCCTCGGTCGTGCCGAGGCCTTCGCTTCGAAGAATGGTGCATTCGATTCGGCTCTCGATGGTATAGGTATCGGCTTGGGCTTCACGTTGTCGCTCACCGTTATAGGTGCTGTGCGCGAGGTGCTTGGTAGTGGTGCAATCTTTGGCTACGACCTCGGATGTGGCGACTATATGCCTTTGGTGTTTGTGTTGGCACCCGGAGGTTTTATGGTACTCGGCTTTTTGATGGTATTGTTCAACAAATTCTTAAAGAAATAGGGCTATGGAGACAACATATTTTGCAATTATTATCGGTTCGATATTCGTAAATAATGTCGTTCTGGCGCAGTTCCTCGGTATCTGTCCATTCCTCGGTGTGTCGTCGAAGGTCGAAACATCTATGGGTATGGGTGCAGCCGTAACATTTGTTATGGCGTTGTCGGCGTTGGTGACTTGGTTGATCCAAACCTATATTCTCGTACCTCTCGGCATTGAGTATATGCAGACCATTGTCTTTATCTTGGTTATTGCGGCGTTGGTGCAGATGGTGGAGATTGTGTTGAAAAAGGTGTCGCCATCGTTGTATCAGGCGTTGGGAATTTTCCTCCCACTCATTACCACAAACTGTGCAGTGTTGGGCGTGGCAATCTCGATGATTCAGAAGGAGTTTACGCTCTTGCAGGGTGTAACATACAACGTAGCAACTGCGTTGGGCTTTGCGTTGGCATTGGTGATTTTTGCCGGCTTGCGCGAGCGCATCGAGTTCGAGGAGGCACCAAAGGCATTTCAGGGTGTACCTATCGCTTTGATTACTGCTTCGATTTTGGCTATGGCATTTATGGGATTTTCAGGACTTGCATAAGTCCTGAAATAGTAAAGGCTAGTAAAGGCAAGTAAGGGCTAGTAATGAAATTTTGATGATGCCGAATATTGTACCAAATAAGAATAATTACAAAACGCTGCTTTCGTATCAGAAGGCGGAGGCAATATTTGATATCACATTCTTCTTTACAAGTAATTTCTTGGAAAAGGG
>JAZQML010000065.1:0-25151 GCA_045543395.1 Alistipes sp.
AGTTACGTGGTCACCTGGCATAACCATATCTACACCCTCTGGCAACGATACCTCACCGGTAACGTCCATTGTACGGAGGTAGAACTGAGGACGGTACTTGTTGTGGAATGGAGTGTGACGACCACCCTCTTCCTTCTTCAATACGTAAACCTCAGCGGTGAACTTGGTGTGAGGAGTGATCGAGCCTGGCTTTGCAACAACCATACCACGCTTAACATCCTTCTTGTCGATACCACGAAGCAAGAGACCTACGTTATCACCTGCCTCACCCTCATCGAGGAGTTTGCGGAACATCTCAACACCTGTACAAGTCGAAGTGAGAGCCTTCTCACCCAAACCTACGATCTCAACTGGATCACCTACGTGGATGATACCTGTCTCGATACGACCAGTTACTACAGTACCACGACCGGTGATCGAGAATACGTCCTCAACTGGCATCAAGAATGGCTTCTCATTCTCACGCTGTGGAACTGGAATGTACTCATCAACTGCAGCCATCAACTCCATAATCTTCTCCTCCCAAGTTGGCTCGCCATTGAGACCACCGAGAGCAGAACCACGAATGATTGGGCAGTTCTCATCGAAGTCATACTTCGCCAAGAGCGACTGAACCTCCATCTCAACGAGGTCGAGCATCTCTGGATCGTCAACCATATCGCACTTGTTCAAGAATACTACGATACGAGGAACGTTAACCTGCTTTGCAAGAAGAACGTGCTCGTTAGTCTGAGGCATAGGACCATCAGTAGCAGCAACTACGAGGATAGCACCGTCCATCTGCGCAGCACCGGTAACCATGTTCTTCACATAGTCGGCGTGACCTGGACAGTCAACGTGAGCATAGTGACGGTTTGCAGTCTGATACTCAACGTGTGCAGTGTTGATGGTGATACCACGCTCCTTCTCCTCTGGTGCGTTGTCGATCGAATCGAAAGAACGCAACTCCGAAAGACCTGCCTTTGCAAGTACGGTGGTGATAGCAGCAGTAAGAGTAGTCTTACCGTGGTCTACGTGTCCGATAGTACCGATGTTTACGTGCGGTTTCGAACGCTCAAATTTTTCTTTTGCCATAGCTTTTTTCTATTAATAGTTTATTAAAAAGTTTTACCTTTATATCGTTAGTTTTTTTTAAGGTTCTTATGTAGACGTAAGCAATGCCCCTTTGTGTGAAAGGTGCATTGCATTACGTTAAAACGAGAGCGGAAGACGAGGCTCAAACTCGCGACCCTTAGCTTGGAAGGCTAATGCTCTATCAACTGAGCTACTTCCGCATTTGCTGTTGCGACATCTTTTCGCTCGGCTTATTTGTGGGAAGAGATGGATTCGAACCACCGAAGGTAAAAACCAGCAGATTTACAGTCTGCCCCATTTGGCCACTCTGGTATCTTCCCGAGGATTGGTAAAAAATTGGAGCCGATGGAGGGATTCGAACCCCCGACCAGCTGATTACAAATCAGCTGCTCTGGCCAACTGAGCTACATCGGCATTGTTTACCAATCGCGGTGCAAAGTAAGCGAAAAAAAATGAAACCGCAAAATTTTAGCGAAACTTTTTCTCGTTTCTCAAAGAACGCTCGACTTTCGTTGCCTCTCCACTCCCTGCTCTGCGGCATCTACACCCTACCGATAGAGGTTGCTTTGTGTTCGCTCCGGCAGAGTACTCCAAACGAGTACGGCTCGAAAATCGGTGCAAAGATAGAATAGTTTTATGAAAAATAAAACACTCGGGGCAAAAAATCTGCAAAAAGTTGGTGTTTTTTTTATTATTCGCCCATACCTATTATATATATAAAGAATTTTGCCCCATTATTTGTTGGTTACAAAAAAATTTACGTATCTTTGCACAGAAATAGATAGGCAAACGAATACAAAGTCCCTCCCCCGATAAACACGGGGGGGGGGATTTTGAGGTTTAATATATTGATATTCATTGGGTTATAGCGACTATTCAGCGGATATAACGGACAAAAACAGCGGATAATTATCTTTTTTGTGAACATAAATAATTAAATCTATCAAAAACTAAAAACCAAAAAACGATGAAAAATTTGACAAAAATTTTCACGGCAGTAGTGGCAGGTTTGCTCGCATTCTCGTGCGTAACAGACACTACCGAGGACCTCGGCGTTAATATGGGTAACGGCGTAGGTCAGACTACTATTACACTCTCTCTCGAAGAGTCGCGCACGCAGTTGGGCAACAAGACCGCAGAGGGTTTGTATCCGCTCTATTGGAGCGCAGGCGACAAGATTTCGGTAAACGGAATCGAGTCGAACGAGGCTGTTATTGATGGCGAGAATGGCGCATACGCAACATTCATTATCAATGGCACGACGGAGACTCCTTACTGCGTAGCCTATCCGGCTGCACCGCAGGGACAGGTGGTATTTGCGGAGAAGCAGAGCCACGTTGTCGAGGGCAACACCTTTGCAAGCGGTGTTTCGACTATGTACGGCTATTCAACAACCAATGGCGTTGCTATGAACCACCTCACAGGTGTTTTGAAGTTGGGCATCGTAGGTGAGGCAACGTTGTCGAAGGTACAGATTTCGACCATCGACCGCGCCCCTATCGCAGGTAACTTCGACATCGATTTCGAGAGTGGCGAACTCACTGCAACTTCTCTTTCGAAGGATGTTATCGAGTATTCGTTTGGCGAGGAGGGTGCCACTTTGAGCGCAGAGCCAACCTACATCCACGTAGCAGTTCCGGCAGGCAAGTACGATGAGTTGTACCTCACACTCTACGAGAAGGGCAATTCGGGCAACGTTATGTATGCAACCGTTAAGGCAGGCGAGAGCAAGCCATTGACCGTTGGTAATGTCCGCTCTTTCAAGCAGGACCTTATCTACATTCCGAACTCACGAGTATTCGTTATCAACAGCGTTGAGACGTTGCAGAACTTCAAGACTGCGGTTGAGAGCGAGGAGGGCTTGGCAATGGATGCACTCTTTACGGAGGATGTAGATTTGACCGACGTTGAGTGGGTTTCGATTGATGGTACAAAATACACCAACACCATTATCGGTAACGGTTATGCCATCAAGGGTTTGAATGCTCCGTTGTTCAGCACAACCAGCGCATCGGTTAAGGCATTGCACTTCGAGGATGTAAATATTACAAGCAACGATGTAGTCGAGGTTGGTGCTTTTGCGGGTGTTGTTACTGCAACCGACGAGGTTGTTCCAACCATTTCGAACTGCTCGGTTAGAGGTGAATTAAAGATGGATAACCCTACATTGACAGGTATCGATCCACGACTTGGCGCATTGGTAGGTACTGCGCACGGTGTTGCTTTTGATGGCTGCGTAAACTATGCAACAGTTACCGCACCGAAGGTTTATGCCAGCGGCTCAACCAACGTATTCTTGGGTGGTATTGCAGGTATTACGTATCCTTATACAAAGAGCGACGACACAGTCGTTTACTCCACCGTTCACAACTCGAAGAACTACGGTGAGGTAACATACAATAGTAGCGTAAAGGCGGGAAATACGATCTATGTTGGAGGTATCTCGGGAGCCTCTCAGAAAGATAATGTCGGAATAGAGTTCATCGCTTGCGAGAACCACGGCACCATCAGCATTGAGACCAATGCAGCAGCCGGTCATATGGGCGGTATTTCCGGTTATGTAATAAGCGGTGCAGCGGCATTTAGTGATGCTACCCAAAATTGCACTAACCGTGGCAAGGTATATGTGAAGAGTGGTGCTACCATATCGGGTCAATTCCGAATCGGAGGTATTTTCGGTACGGGTGCGTTAAATATGCTCAACTCTCATAACTACGGTATCGTAGAGTGCGAGGTCGGCTCAAAGACAGGCGAAACCGATATAGGTGGTCTCTTTGGTGTGGGTCTCTGTCAGACAATCGGTGGCACCAAGTACACTGCAGTGGTATCGGACTGTTCAAATAATGGCGCAGTTATCTTTGGTGCATCGAACCCAACGGCAACTGCTTCTGAAGCATTCCGCTTCGGTGGTATTTCGGGTTACACACAGAACGCTCTAACCAACTGTATCAATAATGGTAAGGTTACTTTATGTGGCACTCGTAATTTGAAGTCTCGTTCAAATGCCACTACGACTAACAAATACCGAAATGGTACTTATTTGGTCAGTGGTATTGTAGGCTACAAGACCGAGGGTAAAATCACAAATTGCCAGAATCACGGCGACATAGAGGTGTCGGCTACAATCGTTGATCTATATCCTACATATAAAAATCCTATAACGGAGAAAGATATCAAAAGAACTTCGGAGTTGAAAGTTGCAGGTATCGTTAGTTATGTAAGTACAAACTTGGTTGGTACCAATGTCAGCGATGGCGAGATTCTAATCTCGGGAACATTTGGTTGCGAGGTTGATGTTGCAGGCTCGATTGCATATACCTATGCTGCACAAAATTCCGAGAGTAGTAGTTCGAAAATCAAGGTTACCGGAACACTCAATGGCGGTTTGATTGCCGGTGGTGTAATTAGTTGGACTCCTTTCAACTACGAGACCGGTAATTTTAACGGCTCGATCGAGATTACCGAGAGTGCCGTTGTCGATTCGTTGTGTTATGTCGGTGGTTGCGTTGGTCGCCTTTTCAGCCATACAACTACTGCAAGAACCATAACGTCCCTTACAAACAATGGCGAAATTAAGATTGGCGGAACACTCAAAAGAGGTTGCCGAATTGGTGGTTGTGTCGGAACGAACACAGTATCGACCGAGGTAGCATCATGCGCTTATGGCAAGTTGAGCAGTCTAACCAACAACAAGGATATTACAATCACCGCTACAACCACAGGTGCCAATGCTTATGTTGCCGGTTGTGTGGCAAACACAAGTGATGGTACTACAACAACCGCTGTCAATAATGGTAAGATCACCATTGATGGCTCGCACACAGGTGGAAACGGATACTTCGCAGGATGCGTTGCCGATGGTACTGCTAATTGCACAGGTTTGACCAACAATGGCGATGTCATTTGCCCAAGCACTTCCGTATTTAAGTCACCTCGCCTTGGCGGTTTGTGTGGCTATATTACCGGCACCGTAACCGGAACAAACTTGGGTAACGTAACCTTTGCAGGTACTTCGACAGGAAACACATATATTACAGGTATCGCTTATAGAGGTCGCATTAGGAATAGTACGAATGGCTCCGAGAGCGATGCTACAAAGGGAGTACTCACATACTCCGGTACTGCGGGAACAGAGACAGGCAAGGGTTCTTGTTATTTTGGAGGTTTGGTTTACGACAGTTACGAAAGTTGCTCCGACTCGAAGAACTACGGAGCAATTAACATCGGTGGTTCGATGTCGTACACCCTCTATGGTGGAGGTCTTTCGACGACAGCCATCGATAACACCCACTCGATGACAAACTGCGAGAACCACGGTAAGATTACCGTTACTGCAACTATCGGTATCCCGGGTGTTGCAACTATGAAGGGTGCAGACTGCTTTGTCGGAGGTTTTGCATATAATGTATCCACAGCAGAAACGATGAGAACCTATATAAACTGCCACAACTATGGCGATATCGAGATTTCGGATCAGGCAAAAATTGCCGGTGCCATTCGTTTCGGTGGTATGTTCGGAAATCTTGAAGATGCGGATGTGAAAATAACTCTCGATGGCTGTACAAACTCGGGCAATATAATCTCGAAGGCGAAGAACTCAATTGGTGAGAGTAGTAACTATGCGTTTGGTGGCTGTATGGGATCGCTCCAAAGCAATGCGAACGTTATTGTCAAGAATAGTTTGATAAACAATGGTAATGTCTCGATGAGCGGAGAGAACCCAACTTCATACGTATCGGTAGGTGGTGTTATCGGTATGGTTAATAGCACAAATGTAAATGTTGTTGTCGAGAGTGGTGCGATTATCAATACCGGCGAGGTGTCATACACGGGTAAGGTAAAGACTCATATGCGTGTAGGCGGTATCGCAGGATTAGCATCAAGCCCATTGACCGGAGCAATGATTAACACCGGAAAGGTTAGCGCAACAGGCACTGCAGAGGGCGCATCAACCTATGTCGGCGGTATTGCAGCACAGACAAGCAAGGCTATCTCGAACGCACAGTGCTATGCCGAGGTTTATGGCATAGGATACGCCGGTACAGGTATGATTACCGGCTCGCCAAAGAGCGACGCTGTGGTTTTGACCAACTGCGCAGTGGGTGGCAAGATGACCTGCAAGGAGGTTACGGGTGCTGACGCAAATGGCGACGACATTACCGTAAAGCAGACCGTAACTCTTGGCGATAGCAGCAATATCGATGATTTGCAGACTACGGAGTGGACCGACTACTGGTATAAGTATATCTATGGTAGCGAGAACCCTACATCGGTAGAGGAGGCTACGGGAGTAACACTCCTCACCGCAGCACCTTCGTTGGATGTAAATCCGGCACCGGAGGAGGGCGACACAACCGAAACCCCTGAAGCATAAACAGGAGCAAATGTTTAACCGATTAAAATTGATTTGACTATGAACAAAAATATAATTTTGACCTATTCTGCTCCTGTGGTTGAGGTTTGCGAGGTGGTCGCCGAGAGGGGCTACATCGTCAGCACGGGAACAAGCCTCCCAGGCTTCGGCTCGGAGGAAGACGACTTGATTTACTAAAAAATTGCGGGACTCGAAAGGGTCCCGCAATTTTTTGTAAATCAAAAACGGAAAACGGAAAGCGGAAAACGGAAAACTTTTAGCCGAGCGATGCTCGGCTTTTTTAGGGAATTTAGGGAGTTGATAGAATTATCCTATTTAATCCTATTAAGTCCTATCTACTCACTAAAAAAAACGCTTCCCGAAGGAAGCGATTTTTGTTTAGAGCCATTTCTTATACCGGAAGTACCCCATCGTGAGGCCCGAGGCGAGAACCATAAGGGCCAATGCAAAGATGTAGCCAAGTGGGATGGTCCAGCCATTTGGCAGAGTATAAACCCACTCCAACTCCGGCATAAAGCGGAAGTTCATTCCATAGATACTCGCAACCAACGTCGCAGGAAGAAAGACCACCGCTGCCACCGAGAATATCTTTACCACCTCGTTCTGCTCGATGTTGATAAGGCCAAGTGCCGAATCCTGAATATAGTCCAGACGCTGGAACGAGAAGTCGGTGTGCGAAATCAACGAATTAACGTCCTTAATCATCAACTGCAAACGAGGATATATATCGTTAGGGAATCGCTCACTACGCAAGATACCCGACAAAATACGCTGGCGGTCAAATATATTCTCGCGCAGAATCATAGTACGCTCCTGCAATGTGTTGATACGGTGGATAACCGCCTTATCGATAGACTCCTCCTTGCTGATGTCCTTCGAGAGCGACGACACCTGACGGCCTACCATCTCGACAAGATCGGCATCGAAATCGATACGCACCTCCAACAACGAAATCAGAATGTGGTAGCCCGTAGAGAAACTGCGGTAGTTCATCTGCAATCGCTTCTCCGCCTCGCGGAATGTGCGCATATCGGCATTTCGCACCGATACCAAAACACCCTCGTTCGAGAGGATGAACGACACCGGCTCAACCTCGAAACTGTCGCCCGTAGGGACAAAGAAGTTGGAGTTCGATATGATGGCATTCTCCGACTCGGAGTACTTCGAGGTGGACTCAATCTCCTCGACCTGCTGCTTGGTTTGGAGGCTTATCTCCATAAAGTTCTCGACAGCCTTCTGCTCCTTAATAGTCGGCTGCACCATATCTATCCAGAGAATATCGTCGAAGCCGAGATCGTCGAAAAGTTCGGTGTCGGCATTGCGAATAATCTTGTTGTATTGCTTCAAGTAGATAGTAATCATCTCTTTCCCATTTTAAGAAACCTCGCGGTTTCAAAGGTTTAACTTCGATTTTTGTGTGTGGTGCGTTCGGTAGAAGTTTTATCAAGAGCCCGAACACAGTAGATTACCTTCAGCCGGGATTGACCTTCGGCTCAATCTTTAAGCCGTAGTCCCAGAACTTTTTAAGGGCGTTGTGTTTCTGTATGTCGAACAAAAAGTCGATATTCTGCGTCAGATATTCGTAGGCATACTCCCTATCTCCGTAGCCACACTCGAGGATAGCCTCGTAGATATGCTCCACGCCAAAGGTGAATGCCGACTCCAACTCGTCGTGTACCTCGTAGGACAAACCTTTGCGAGCAACCCACACAGCGAATGTAAACGGCATATTCGTAGCACGATGCCACTCCGAAGCCAAGTCGTAGGTGTAGGCGAAGCGTCCCTCGTTGTCGAACACCTTATCGCCAATAAGCAGGAAGGCATCGCCCTCCTCTGCGTGGTCGAGAAGTGTGTAATCCTCCATTGCAACCCACTCCGGCTCGATATGCCAAAGGTTTTTGGCAAGGTAGCCGCAGAGTTGCACCGAAGTTTTCGAGTGCGCATCGAGGTAGATGCGGCGCACCTTCTCGACGGGGGAATTGCTCATCACAACTACGGTACGCACACTGTCGAGTGCGCCTATGCAGTAATCGGTAACTATCTCTGCGTCAGGGAGTGATGGTACCATAGCCACAGGTACGAGCGCAATGTCGGCTTCGCCATCGCGGAATTTCTGGTAACAAGTAGCAGGGGGTGCAAGCAGTAGTTCGGCACCGAGATTAGAGTGGTGTCGAAGTCCATAGATGAACGGTATCGTATTCAAATACGACACTGCAATTATTTTTGCGTTTACTGCCATCATCCATCGTCTTGCGAGATTTAATTTACGACTTTGTCAAGCCTTTATCAGTGCAAAGATAAGCAATTTTTATACAGAGTGTTCCCTTTCTTTCTATTTTTTTTGGAAAAAGTGAATTTTTTTTCTCTACCCAAATGTTTCACTATGAGATATTTGACGAAAAGGATGGGTAGAATTGTGCCACATTTTTCGACGAAGGTCTTGACAAAGGCCATTTTCGGGTTATATATTTGCACCGTCAATCGGCGTCAATGACAAATGGGTTTTCAACATCGGTTCTCGATTGTTAAAAACCATATCAACATCCCAAGTGGCTGATTATCGGAACATTCTTTATCGTTTTCGACAATCACAAACAAATTATTAACACACTTAACAACATTTTCCAAGCCTATGAATCGTACTTCTTTGTGCAGTGCGATAGAGGGGTTGGTGTCGCAGTATGGCTACCACTTTCAGTTGAACGATGACGCCTACTACCCAACTACCGTATGTCGCTACCCTGCCGCCTTTATGTCGCAGCCCGAATTTCAGAGTATGGAGGGGCGAGAACGAGGGCGCATAACCTATAAACTGACTCTGCGACTTGCGCAGCAAGGGGCAAAACTCCCCACCGCAGAGCGAAACAAACTGCTCGCAAATATGGAGCAGGAGTTAATCGAAATATTCGTCGGCCTATCCAAAACGGAGCGTGTGGCGGTGGTGGAGAACCTACACATAACGCCCTACGCCGAGGCGGTGGATGCTCACGGAGCCGTAGCCGCAGAGGCTATTGCCGAGGTGGTAACAATCTTTTAACCAAGAAAAAAATTACACTATGAGAATTGACAAACTTTCCAGCAACTTCACGCCCCTCGACGAGGGTATTCGCTTCGGCATCGACACCGAGAGCGACAGTGCGACGGACATCTGCATAGAGATTATCGACGTCACAACCAACGAGGTGGTGGCAACAAAACTGCTCCGCGACACCACCTCGACAACCGTAAACATCGCCCCCTACATCCACGCCGTAGGTGGTTATACGCCCGCCACCGCCAAGAAATTCGCATTTCGTGATGTGCCTACGGCAACCTATAAGGTGAGAGTCGGGGAGGTAGAGTCGGAGGAGGTTACAATATCGGTAAATCGTCGAAATATTGGCTCGGAGCCGGCGATAGTTGGCGACTTTCCGCATCTGCGAGAGATTTCGCGCAACGAAATCGACGAGGTGTTGATGATTGTGCCGAAGGGCGCTCCGCTCTATGTGGAGGTGATAACCGAGAATGATATGCAGACCTACGACCACGTAGCCGAGAATGAGGCGGTATCGTTCACAATCGCCCCTATCGAACTTGCCGACGAGGCGCAAAATTTCGATGTGAGAATCTACGTCGATGACAACGAGATTTGCTCGCTGCACTACTCCCTCACACCGCAGCACAAAACCTCTGCCCGTCTGGCGTGGGTAGCCGATAGCGGAGCCATCGAGCGATACACCTTCCCATTGGTAAGTCAAAAAAGCAGTGTAGCCGAAAAGCAGAGTTTTATGGGGAGCGACGGCATCTGCTCGGTGCGCAGCAGTGCGAAACAGATACTCTCACTCCGCTCGCAATTTGAACCCCGAGCAACAATAGAGGCGTTGGCACAAGTGGTCTACTCGCCAAAGGTGTGGCTCGAACAGAACGGAGAGTGGTTGTCGGTGGAGGTGGCGACCTCGCAGGTAGAGTACAACCTATTCGGAGAGCCCAACTTTCTCGTTTTGGAGGTTGGTTTGTGGCAGAAGGAGGTGGCGTTATGGTAGAGTTGTGGATAGATAAACAGCGATGCGACATCGACCAAATTCCAACCATACCCATAGATTTCGACATCGCCAACCTCACAAAAGCAGAGGGAGCCAGAGAGGGGCGCGAGATAGAGATTACTCTGCCCCCGACACCCGCCAACAACGCCCTGTTTGGGGCGGATGGCGACCTCAACGCATCACAGAGATTCAATATGGAGCATCACTCCGCCTGCCTCGTAAAAGACGATGTGGCGATATTCACAGGCACAGTCTACCTCATCTCTACGACCGAGAGCGGAAAGTGTGCCAAGGCGTACAAAATCCGCATAAAGGAGGGTGGTGCCGAGTGGATAGACAATGTGGTACACGGAAGGTTGTCCGATCTGGATATACCATTCGAAGGAGAGTTGAATTTGGCAACCATATTCTCGTCGTGGGAGTGGGATAATGCGGTGCGCTTTCTGCCGGTATATCGAGGAAACTATATGCTCCACTACTCCTCGACGGCACTGCCTGTGGAGCGAGTGTTGCTCACCGACGACTACCACCCCTTTATCTCGGTTGCCGAGATGGTGCGAAAGATGTTCGAGAGGTCGGGCTACACCCTGCGTAGCCGCTTTTTCGAGAGCGAATTGGGACAATCGCTCTATATGAGCGGCGACTACTCGCGCACCAACAACGATGCCGCCAGAGCAAAGTGCGATTTCCTTGCACGACGAGCAGCCAAAGGCGAGGCGGTGGCTTCGGGCAGTGGCAGAGTGTGGGCTTCGACAGCCTTTGCTGCCCACACCATAGGTCCGATTGTCGATACGGCAAACCCTCACGCCGTAGACGAGAATGGTTTGCCGATGAACGACACCTTCTGCACGAACAACTCCTTCTCGATGAACGATGCGGGAAACATCTGTTTTACCCCTTCGACCGCCACGAGAGTGGGATTTTTGCTCCACTTGAAGTACTCTACCGAGTACAGAATCATCTCGCGCGACAAGTTCTGCGGGTTCGATAAATTCGAGGGGTTGAATGGCGAACTTGTGGAGATTGAACTTGCCAACCTTTGCCAAGACTACCGCAATAAACCCGTAGGCGACAGGTTGTATCGTTTGGTGGTGTTCGACCACGTCGAGGGGCGCAACTACCGACTCACAGCGACACTCGTAGACGACAAGGATATGATAATTCACGAGTGGAGCAGCCGCACCGAGTTAATATCTACGCCAAACCGAGCCATTCAGAGATTGGACATCGAGTATAGCGACGACGGAGAGTATTGGATCCCCTGCAACTTCGATTGGGCGTTATACCGAGGCGATATCGGTGAGTCGGGGATGATTGACGTGGAGTTGGACTTCCGACTCTCGCCACAAGATGTCTCGGCGGGCGAGGAACTCGTGTTGGACAAATTCTGGTGGGGAGGAGCCGACCCGGGGATGAAGTTGGAGGTAAGCACCGCCACATCGCTGCGACCATACTTCACCTCAACGCCCGGCTTCGGCTCGTGGTTGGAGTTTAAGGATGTTGCACCAAACTATGTTCGTCAGGTCGATCTGCTCAACGCCGTAGGCGAGATGTTCAACCTCGCATTCTACACCGACCGCACAAGCAAAGAGGTGTTCATAGAGCCATTGGAGCGGCTCTACGAAGGAAGCGAAGTGGTGGATTGGAGCGATAGGGTTGATAGGTTGGGCGAGATGACGCTCTCGGATACGGGGGTAGATTTGCCACAAAACGTAACCCTCACATACATCAACGCCGACTACGCCTCCACCCGCTTCAACAACGACAACGATACGACCATTGGCAAGTGGCAGTTCCGCAACCCTCTCTACGGCACAAAGGACTCGACAAGAGTTATAGGCAACAAACTCTTTACGACCACGCTCAACATATCGAACATCCTCGGTTGCGCCCCATCGGCTTCGCTGCCCCAAGTGGGAGATACGGGTGGCGGACACGACGACTTCGAGGTGTCGTTCACGCCTCGCATCGTATGCTACAAAGGGCTGCGCGAGTTGCCCGAAGGGGAGGTATGGAACTCGCAATGGCTGCGCAACAAGTACCCCTACTCCGCTTTTGTGGATGAGCAGAACATAAACCTATGTTTCGAGGACCGCAACGGCATCGAGGGGTTACACCACCACTACCTGCCTATGTTGCACCGACAGCGAGATGGCCGTAGAGTGACGATAGACGTCTGCCTTTCGACTGCCGAAATCGCCACTCTCCTGACATCGGATGGCACGAAGCCATCGCTGCGAACAAAGTTTCGCCTAAACATAAATGGGGAGAGCGGATTATTTCGACTTGCAAAGGTGGGCAGTTGGGACACCGACACCAACATTGTGCAATGCTGCTTCGAGCAGGAGATAAACGACACCACAAACGATGAATAACAAACGTAAATTACTAACCTCTCTGATACGAAAGTTGGGTAAGAATAGTCTGATGGAGGCGGTGGAGCAGATGTGGAGCGAGGAGTTGCTCGACAGGCGGGCATTGGAGCGACTCTACATCACCTCCGAGGTGGACCACCGAGTACGTGCCGGCGAGGGCAAAACAAAGGCTATTCAGCAACTATCCAGAGAGTTAGGCTGCTCCTACGAGAAGGTTCGAGCCGCCGTCTACAACAAAAACATTAAGACGAAAAAGAATGGAAACACAAATTAAAATTTCGAACGAAGCATCGCTCTGCACCATCGACATCGAGGGTACAATAGGGCTTGCCGAGAGCGAGCAGTTTGCCGACCCGACACACAGCATAGCCACCTACGAGCGTTTCAGCGAGGAGATCGAAAAAATCAGAGCGATTGAGGCGGAGGATGTCGTCGTGAACATCCGCTCGACGGGTGGCGATGTGAACGATGCAATGCTTATCTACGAGGCTCTCGTGGCCCTCGACGCAAAGATAACCACCCGCTGTTACGGATACACAGCATCGGCTGCCACAATCATTGCGCAGGCTGCGAGCGAGGGTTGTCGCGAGATTGCCGCATCGGCACTCTACCTGATTCATCTATCGAGCAGCACCATCGAGGGCAATGCCACCGACTTGGTCGAGCGTGTGGAGTTGCTCGAAAAGACCGACGACAGAATTGCATCGCTCTATGCCCATCGCTCCCAGCGCAAAAAGGAGGATTTCCTCGCACTTATGGCGCAGAATGGCGGTCGTGGTCGCTGGCTATCGCCCGAGGAGGTTGTCGCAGCGGGGCTTGCCGATACGATTATCGGTGGCGATGAGAGTGCAAAGCCAAAGGGGTTGTTTGCCAAGGTCAAAGAGTGGTTGCTCCCATCTGCCGAAGCGCACACAGCGGAGATTCCGACATCCGACATCAACATCCTGCATCTGCCCGAAGATTTTACAAACACCTCGCACATCGCTCTCGAAGAGGGGCAGAATTCCGTAAGGCGAAGCGACACCATCCTCTGCGAGGACCCTTCGTTGGAGGGTAGTGCGCCTTCGCACAACTCTTTGGCGTATGCCGAAGACATCTACAACCTGAAATACAGAGGGTTGTAACAACTTTTACTAACACTAAAAAACAAGAAAAACTATGATTATCGAAAATTCAAAGACTTACAATGTAAACGAGGTTGAAAACCTCTTCTTCCGCCCATCGTTTTGTGGCAAATCGGCCGAGGAGTTGGGCATCCGTGTTCTCTACAATATGCCGATTCCAACCAAGGTGCCTTCGTTCTACCACAACAGCAATATCCTCCGTGAGTTCTCTTCGGGTTGGCAGGGCGAGAAGCAGCACCAGATGGAGGAGGTAGAGGTAACGTTGAACAAGTTGAAGGCAGAGAATGCCTACTCGGCAGAGAGTTACTTCTCCACAATCTACGAACTGCTCACCAACACGGCAGAGGTAAACCTCGGCGACTTGACCGGCACCGACCTCGAAGCGGCAGAGACCGAACTCTTCCGTCGTTCGATCGCCGAGAGCATCTACGCCACAATGTGGTTTGGCGATGAGAAGGGCGAACTCTCCAACTTCACAGGCTTCTCGGGATTCCTTCGTGGCGTTATGGACGTCGGGGATGGCGGACACGTCACCATCTTCAACTCCACAACCAGCCACAGCGCCACCGATATTCTCTCCGAGACTTGGTTTGAGGCCGACGAGAGTTTGCGCTCTTTGGCATCGGAGGGCAACTTGGTCTACTATGTAAGTTCCGACATCTACAACGCCTACCAATTCTATCTCGACGAGAAGGGTGTTTGTAATATGGCAACCGGCAATGAGGGCCTCTACTACCACGGCATCCCTGTTATGGAGGTTCCGGGCCGACACTACGAGTTGAACCTTGCCAAGTCGTTCTGCTTGCTCACCGATCGCCGCAACTTGATTTTGGCGTTGAACACTGCCGACTCGCCCGAGAAGGAGATTCGTATGTGGTACAACCCCGATGAGATGGAGAACCGCCAGCGCGTAGTATTCCTCGCCGGTACGGCTATTGCCGACAAGAATGGCATTTCGGCATACATCTGGAATGAGGGCGTAGGTTTATAATGAGAACTTCATCCATTTATAAGCCCATTGGAGGGGTGGAGAGCGTGGCTCTCTACCCTGCCGATGCGGTGAGAGTTGCACTCTTTTCGAGCGAGGGTTGCGAGGTTGAATTTTCGGGTAGCCCCATCGAGGTTGCACTCGTAGAGGATGCCTCGCAATACGAAGAGTCCACCTCTGTGGAGCGTGGCGTAACCGCCATAACCCACCGACTGCAACTCGTAGCCGAAAGGAACGACGCTACGGCGTGGCTCGACAACCAATTTATCGAACGCGCCACCTACGACGGTTTGGTCGCTGTAGTTTCGCTCGGCGATGGGCGAAATATGCTTGCAGGCTACTCCGCAAAATTTGGCAACGAGCAGCCGCTACGCCTCACCTCGCTGACCTCCTCGTCGGGCAACTCTCCGCATCAGACACCCTCGGTGACGCTGCTGTTAGTTTCGCACGACACCGATTTTTCGCCACTGATTTTATAACCACATTACTTTTTCGATATGGAAAACGCAAAGACAAAAAAGAGAATTTGCACCTCTACACAAAATAGTGCCGATTTGCTCTACGCTCTCTCCTCTACAAAGGTCGAGAGCAAAGAGTTCTGGCGTTGGGGTTCGGACAACAATCTGCCCGAGGCGTTGGCTACGCTCTCGCGACGCTCGACAGCACATCGTCGCATCAACAACGACAAGGCAGACTACATCTCGGGCAAAGGTTTCAACTACGACACAACGATACCGCTGCTCGACCACCTCGTAAAACGAGCAAATGGCGATGGCGAGTCGTTGCGCCAAGTGCTGAACAAGTTGGCCTTCGACAAATCGCTCTTTGGTAACGCCTTTTTGGAGGTTGTAACCGACGAGAAGCACTCGTTCCTCTCGCTCTATCATCAGGATGCCACTCGTTGTCGTGTAGCCAAAGATTCGCAACATATACTCCTCCACCACGACTGGACACACTTCCGCCCGAGCGAGGCGATAACGTTGCCGCTCTATCCCCATTTCGAGAAGCAGACGGATGGCACCCTGCGCGCAATAATTCACTACAAGGACTACGAGCCTATGTTCTGCCACTACGGCGTGCCGCAATACATTGCCGGTATGAACGTTTCGGCAATAGCCTATAAGACCGATCGTTGGAACATCGCCCGATTGGACAACTCGTTCCAACTCTCGGGCGTGATGATGATCGACAATGCGGTGGATAGCGAGGACGAAGCGCAGAAGTTGGCACGAATGGCAGAGCAGCGATTTGCCGGCAAGCCCGGGCAGGTAATGTTCGTAATTCGCGACGAGAGTTCCGACGACAATTCGCGCTTCATACCTATCGAGTCGCAGAACGATGGCGACTGGAAGGCGTTGCACGACCAAGCAACAAGCGACATCGTGGTGGCGCACTCGTGGTTCCGTTCGTTGAGCGGTTTGGACTACTCGACAGGCTTCAGTGCCGAGCGCATTCTGCACGAGTACGAGGTTGCGCTGAACACAGTAATTCTCGGCGAGCAGAGCGAGTTGTTGGAGCCAATCACGCACGCCATATCCTCGATTTTGCAGATTGATTGCTCGTCGCTCGAGATTATAAACCGCCCACCAACACGCTCCAAGCCTATCTATATGAGGGTTTGGGAGGCTCGTAAGGCGGATGGTTTGGAGTACGACGAGCAGGATGAACGACAGCAGTTGTTCCTCTCCGAAATCAGCAAATACAACATCAAATCTATCGATTAAACTATGAAAAACCTTATCACAAATGAACAAGTTATCACATTGGCTTTCGGAGATGGCGAGTATCTGTCGCCGGAGGTTGTCCTCGATTCGGACATCGCTACAGCAGAAGATCGCTACGTTATCCCTGTGGTGGGAGCGGAGTTACACAAGGCGTTGCTTGAAGGCTCTTATCCGACTCTGCTCAACGATTTTGTCGCACCTGCGCTGGCTATGGCAGTGCGAACAATGATTCAGCCTGCGTTGAATGTCCGCACCGGACAGTTGGGACTACACATAGCCTCGTCGTTGCGTGCCGACTCCTCGACCAAAACGGCAATGCAGAGCCTTCAAAAGTCGTTGCGTCTGCGCCGACAAGCCCTTCTGAAGCGACTATCCAAACATTTGAAAACCCACGCATCGGAGTTCCCCGAGTACAACCCCAACAACGATGTGCTGCAAAAATGCTCGATTGATGGAGGCTATATACAGATGCGCTAACGCCATAGTGCTTGGTGTGGCGGCTCTCTTTGCACCGATTCGTCCCGTCGTATTGTGCGCCCTATCGTTTATACTCATCGACTTCATAACCGGAGTTTTTGCCTCTCGCTGCGAGGCGAAGCAGAGGGGCGAGAAGTGGTATTTCTCATCGCACGAGGCGTGGCGCACCATCCGCAAAGCGGGGTTTGTTCTGCTCACCATAGCGATGGGATGGCTGATCGAGAGTTGTGTGTTGGACTTTGTTACGCTCAATCTCACACGCATTCTTGCCGGGGCAATTTGCGGTGTTGAGATGTGGTCGTTTTTGGAGAACGCCTCGGTGTTGAGCGATGCAAAACTCTTCGAGTGGTTGCGCAACTATGTGAAACGAAAAGTGGAGAAAGATATTGGCGAGTATGGCAAAGATAAGTAGAGGCCTTCGCAACTGCAACCCGGGCAACATCCGACTCGGCTCGTTTCGCTACAAGGGCGAGAAGGCGCAGAGTAGCGACTCGGCATTTCGCCAATTCGAGAGTGTGGAGTGGGGTTACCGTGCTATGTTTGTGTTGTTGCACACCTACGCCGTAAAGCATCACTGCAACACCCTCCGCAAGATTATCAACCGCTACGCTCCGCCCATTGAGAACCACACCGAGGGTTATCTGCGACGTGTTGCCTACGCTACACACCTCGCCCCCGACGAGGACGTTTCTACCACCGATGCAGCGACAATGACTGCCATCGTTGCGGCAATGTCGGAGGTCGAGAATGGTGTTCGGGCAGATATGAACGATATTTGGCGTGGTTGGGAACTTTTTATTGCAGATTTTCGATGAAAATAACTACCTTTGTGTAATTATGAATGGGGTTGGAGAGAATCTGACAAATCGTATTGCAAAGATACCTATGGCGATCGCTATTGTGCCGTTTGCCTTGGGTATCTTTTCTATTAACTCGTTCGAGGTGCCGCTATGGGTATTGCTGCTCGGATGTGCGATGTCGACGGCAGGAGCAATAGTGCTTGAAAGGTGGTGGCGCAGTGTTGCAATCTTTGTAATGTTATTTTCGATGGGTGCTACGCTTCATTCGCTAACCTATCGTGGCAATCTGCCCTACAACCAAGCGATGGAGATGGTGCTTGATGTTGAGAGTACCTCCGCCAAACGCAGTGGCTACACCTCGGCAGAGGCGCAGATTGAGGAGTGCGAGGAGGCGATACTCGAGGGGTGCAGAGTCGTTTTATGGGGCGATTCGCTCGTAAGATTCAATGCCGGCGACAGACTCCGTCTAACCACTCCGATTCGCCCATTTAGAGCCGAACGGGAGGGGTATGCAATACTTATGCACACCCGAGGTTTCGTAGGTTCGGTGTCGGTAAGACATAGCAGCACCTACGAATATATCCCCGCCGAGTCGCCAACGCTGCACGATTGGGCAGTCGGGAGGTTGCGCAAGACGATGAACGAGGGAGATGCACGTGGTGTAGTGTTGGCAATGGCCACAGGCGAGAGGAGCGAGATATCCCAACCTCTGCGCAACGACTACTCGGCAAGCGGTGCGTCGCATCTGCTTGCTGTGTCGGGCCTGCACATAGGCATCGCCTTTATGCTGATAAACGCTCTGCTGCTGCCGCTGGTGCTACTGCGCTACGGCAACGTCGTACGTTCGGTGGGAGCAATCGCATTTATATGGATATACGTTTGGCTATGCGGTATGTCGCCGAGTGCCGTGCGAGCCGCCATAATGTTCTCTCTACTGCAATTCTCGCTCTCGTCGGTAAGGGAGTATGTCAGCATAAACATCCTCGCAGCCACAGCCTTTATGATGCTTGTGGCAGATACACGCCTACTATTCGACATATCGTTTCAGTTATCGTTTGTTGCCGTTGCGGGCATCATCCTATGGGCTATGCCGCTCTATCGTCTGTGCGTCACACAGTCGAAGGCTGCAAACTCCTTAATCGCCGTTGTGCTGGTAGGTATCGCTTCGACAATAGCCACCCTACCGCTTGTTGCCACCACCTTTTCGACGGTGGCGGCAGTGGGTGTAGCGATAAACCCGATAGTAATTCTCTTTGCCAACATCATCGTGCTTTCGGGAGTTCTCGCCCTCGCACTGCCATTTATGGGTGTGGTGGCGGAGGTTGTTGCCGAGTGGCAAAACGCAGTTGTGCGGTGGGCGGCATCACTACCTTACGGACACTTTGACGTGACGATGTCGAACGAGGCGATGTGGGGCATATACGCCCTATACGCATTGGCGACAATCGCTCTTTTTTCGATTCCCAAAAGGAAAAAGAGCGCAAAAATTGAGTAAAAATTGTATCTTTGCACTATGTTTACCGCCGAGGAGTTTGCAATATTGCGTAGTGAGGAGGTGGCCACAGCCATCCGAGAGAATATCGACCGCAAGCCGACCGATATTGCTCTGGATAGACATCTACCCCACGCCTCGATGGTTGCTACGCAGGTGAAAAATCTGCAAAAGGCTCGTACCAAGTTGCCCTCCTACTTCAATGCGCAAGCGATAGTGCCTACGCTCGCCTACGAACAGTCGTCGAGCGAGGAGTGTGCCGCACGCAAACATCTCTCGGGCAAGAGTGTGTTGGATTTGACCTGCGGACTTGGTGTGGATGCGTTGGCACTCGCACAACGCTTCGAGAGGGTTGTTACAATCGAGCGCAACGAGATGGTGGCGGAGGTTGCGAGGGAGAATTTCAGAAGGCTCGGCGCAGAGAATATCGAGGTTGTATGCTCCTCGGCAGAGGAGTACCTCAACCGTTGTGCAGAGCACTTCGATTGGTGCTTTGCCGACCCCGACCGCCGAGGTGCAAAGGGCGAGAAGTTGGTGCGATTGGAGGAGTGTTCGCCCAATGTGGTGGCACTTATGCCGACGCTAAAACGCATAGCCGACAACCTCTGCATAAAGTGTTCGCCTCTGTTTGACGTTGATGAGGCTTTCCGCCTCTTTGGCGACTGCTCGGTAGAGTGTGTTTCGTTGGGTGGCGAGGCGAAGGAGGTGAATATCTATATCGACGGCTCTTTACCGCAACTCTCGGCTGTGGCTATCGGCGTGGGCGAGGTGTCGTGCAGTATAGAGGAGCGCAACTCGGCAACGTGGAGCGCAGAGCCAAGCGACCTGCAACCCTATCGCTACCTGACATTGCCCGACGTAGCGTTGCAGCACGCACGAATGGTGGCGGTGGCTATGGCGGGTAGGTGCGATGTATGGTCGAACAATGGCGTGGCACTCTCGGTGCAGCGGCCCGAAGGGGTGCTGGGGCGCACATTCGAGGTGGAGGCAATATACGAGTTGGATAGCACGTTTAAGCGATTGATGCGAGGTCGTAAGGCGGAGATCTATCGTCGCGATTTCCCTATGGCAAATGCCGAGATTTGCAAACGCTATCGTTGCAGCGAAGGTGGCACAGAGAGGTGGTGCTTCACACGCATCGGCTCACGACACTTGGCGGTGAAACTGAAAACGGAAAACGGAACCGACGCACGAAGCAAGAGCAGAGGGTGCTTGCACACTATGCCTTGCAAGAAGGAGGAAAAGCCAGCGAAGCAGGATTAAAACGGAAAACTGATGGCTAAAAGACAAAATATGAAAATAGTAGTTATCGGAAGTGGTAATGTGGCAGAGAGTCTGGCACAGGCGGTTGCTAATGCCGACGCTTTGGAGTTGGTGCAGGTTTTTGCACGCAATAAGGAGCGAGGAGAGAGGGTTGCAGAGTTGGCAAACACAAAGTGGAGCGACACCTCACTTGCCGAAGCCGATTTGTACCTGATTTCGATAAGCGACAACGCCATAGAGGGGTGTGCAAAGATGTTGCATATCCCCCAAAACGCCGTTGTAGCACACACAGCCGGCTGCTGCCCGATAGATGCACTCGCTCCCCACACCCACCGTGCGGTATTCTACCCGTTCCAGACATTTTCGGTGGGGCGAAAGGTCGATTTCGGCAAGGGTTACATATTTGTCGAAGGGGCAACCGACCACGCATTGAGGGTGGTGGAAACCGCTGCACACGCCCTTACATCGAAGGTCTTGCCTGCCGACTCGGCACGCCGAGCAGTAATACATCTTTCGGGAGTCTTTGCTTGCAACTTTGCCAATGCAATGTACGCCAACGCTGCCGAAATTCTTGCCGAAGAGGGGTTGCCATTCGATATTGTGGCTCCCGTAATCGAGGAGACCGCCACGAAGGTGCTTGCTTCGCAAAACCCTGCACTGTCGCAGACAGGCCCTGCACGCCGTGGCGACACACAAACGCTCGAGCGACACTGCACAATGTTGGCAGAGCGACCAAAAACAAAGGAGATTTACGACAAAATAAGTGAGGATATATGGGAGAGAACAAAAACTTCAAAGAGCGTTTAGCCGATGTCGAGGCGATAGTTTTCGATGTGGATGGAGTGATGACCGATGGCGGAATCATTCCGTTGGCGGATGGCGACTTCATCCGTAAATACTACGCCAAAGATGGCTACGCGCTGGCATACGCCACATCACACGGCTTCAAGATTGGCGCTATTTCGGGCGGCTTCGGCAAGACGTTGGAGAGCCGTATGGATCGCCTCCATATCGAGCATAAATACCTCGGCTGTATGGATAAGATTGCGGCGATAGACGACTTCATAGCAAAGACCGGCGTTAAGCGCGAGAATCTAATCTATATGGGCGACGACATTCCCGATTTGGAGGTATTGCGCTATGTGGGTATTCCGGTGGCTCCGGCAGATGCGTGCAGCGAGGTGTTGCAGGCGGCAACCTATGTGTCGGAGTATAAGGGTGGTGCCGGTGCTGTGCGCGACATCATAGAGCAGGTTTTGCGTGTGAAGGGCATTTGGGCGTTGGACTCGAAGGGCGTTATTGCCGACGACTCAAAGAGCGTAGCATCACGATAGTATGCAGGAGATTGAACGTAAATATCTCGTTGCCGACGAGTCGTGGCGCAAAGCGGTAGTGCGGGCGATGCGTATTGCGCAGGGGTATCTGTGCAGCCGCAAAGTTACCGCACGAGTGCGTATATGCGACGAACGAGGCATTCTGACCTTCAAGAGCAAGAGCCACGATGGTGGTTTGAGCCGTTTCGAGTGGGAACGCGAAATTCCGCTCGGTGTGGCAGAGCGACTGCTCCATCGTTGCAACGGAGTGGTGGATAAGGTGCGCCACATCGTTGAGTACGAGGGGCATACCTTCGAGATAGATGAATTTAGTGGCGACAACGAGGGTTTAATCGTTGCCGAGGTGGAACTCTCCTCCGCAGAGGAGAGTGTAGCACTCCCTTCGTGGATAGGCGACGAGGTTACGGGTGTGCGTTGCTTCTACAACTCCTTCCTCATACGCCACCCATTCAAGCGATGGCGAGGCTAAATCTTCGATAGGAAGCCTTCGTATTGCTGAATAAGTGGCTCGCAACGCAGATATATCTCTCGCGCGAGCGCTTGTTGTGTCGGGCGTTCCGACGATATATCCTTCAAATAGTTCTCGTCAGCAGGGTGTTCCGCTGCTCGCAGTTCATCGCAGAGGTGGCGATGACGGCGCAACGAGGCCATCGTGTCGGCAGAGATATCTCTCGTGCGGGCAAACTCCGCCAACGCCTCAACAAGTGGCTTAAATGCGCTCTTTTCGCCCAAATCGGGCAATATCTCCTCCAAGCACTCCCACTCTTGCAGAGCAATATAGCACAACGCCAACTGTGGCGTAGCCTCGACGTGATCCTCGCTATCGCAATCTAACAACAACTCCAACTGCGCTGCCGACAACTCCACATCGCCCGATAGAAAGTTGTCCACCGCCGAGCTGTAGACAATCTCTATCGCTGCGCGGGTATTCGGATGCGAGAAGTCCAACTCCACAACATCATCCTCGGGCAACACATCGACAATCTGCTGAAAAGCCTGATAGCGGGTGTTGCACGCCTGCTCGAACTGCCCCTGCGACTCCTGTGCGTGGGCGTGGTCTAAAGTTTTCTGAAAATCGCCACCGAGCAGTATAAAGTTCTGATTCTCGGTAGGTTTAAGCGTTATCTTTGCCATTCTTTTTTGCTCTTTTTCGCTAACGTGTAAATCATATACGCCGATATTGCAATGGTTAGCACCGCACCCCACACGTACGCCATCGGCACTACGCCCATACCCACAAATTGGTTCGACACAAAGAGAAACGACGAGCAGATATAGGTCATAAAGATGGCGGGGATAAGAGCCACCCAATAGTTCATTTTCTCTTGGTGCAGATAGACCACTATGGTCCACAGCACCACCGTAGCCAACGCCTGATTGGTCCACGCAAAGTATCGCCACACCACATCGAAATCTACGAATGTCAGGGCTACACCCACCGCAAAAATCGGCACACAAATGACGAGTCGCTTCCACTTTGTGCGCTGCTCGATATGAAACACATCGGCAACGATAAGGCGAGCCGAGCGAAACGCCGTATCGCCCGAAGTTATAGGTGCTGCCACAACACCCAAAATGGAGAGTATGCCACCCACAACACCGAGCGTGGTAGAGGATATCTCGTTCACAGCCCACGCCGCACTATTGCCGTGCTGTGCCAATACCGTAGCCACTCCGCCATCGTCGTAGAAAAACGCCATAGCGATAGCCGCCCAAATCAATGCAATGACCGACTCGGAGATCATCGCACCATAGAAGACAAAGCGACACTCGCGCTCGTTGTTCACGCAACGCGCCATAAGTGGCGACTGCGTGGCGTGGAAGCCCGAAATTGCCCCACACGCAATCGTGATAAAGAGAGTTGGCACCAACGGCAGCACATCCTTTTTGACGTGGAGATTTTCGAGCGTCATCTGCGGTATGGTGTAGTCGCCAAAGAGAAGTACACCGAGCAGCCCGAGTGCCATAGCCACCAACGCCGCACCAAAGAGCGGGTATATCTTGCCGATAAGTTTGTCTACGGGCAATAGCGTAGCGATGAAGTAGTAGCAGATGATAATTGCCAACCACCAATTTTTCGATACTGCATCGAACTTCGTGGCGAGGATGTCGGCAGGACTAACCACAAACACCACACCCACCAACAGAAGCAACACAATCGAAAAAACTCGCATAAATGCGCCTGCACCCTTACCGAGGTAGCGACCAACAATCTCGGTTATGCTCAAACCGTTGTTGCGCACGAGGATAACACCCGAGAGATAGTCGTGCATTGCACCCATAAAGATACCGCCAAAGGTTATCCACAGAAAGGCTACGGGGCCGTAGCACGCACCGAGTATTGCTCCGAATATGGGGCCCGTGCCGGCGATGTTGAGCAACTGGATGAGAAAGGTGCGCCAGCGAGGCATAGGCACATAGTCGACACCATCGTAGAGAGATTTGCTCGGTACGGCGGCGTTGCCATCAATACGGCAAACTTTGTCGAGGTACTTGCCATAGGAGAAATATGCCAGAACAAGCAATACAAGAGAGCAGATGAAGGTTATCATAATTGGTTGGTTTAGTTTAATCAATATGCGAAGGTACAAAATTTTTGGCGTCTGGGTAGAAATTTTCGCAGAAAGTTGCGCAAATAGAGAAAAATTACGATATTTGTGGCGCTAATTGCGAAATGTCGCATAGGGTGAATGCCGATTTAGCTCAGCGGTAGAGCACTTCACTCGTAATGAAGGGGTCTCGAGTTCAAATCTCGAAATCGGCTCACACTGCTTGGATAGCACGCAGGAGCGTCACTTGTGGCGTAGCAAATCACCTAAACGGCAACGCAATAAAGAGTTGGTTCCGTAGCTCAGTTGGATAGAGCAGCAGCCTTCTAAGCTGCGGGTCGTGGGTTCGAATCCCGCCGGAATCACTTTTAAGCCTTATAACACACCCTGTTGTAAGGTTTTTTTTGTGTTTATATACATCATATCCAACACAAAAATAAATGACTAAAACACCCTTAAAATGCCAATTATAAGGATGTTATCCCATTACAAACCTTACAACATCTACAATGTGATGAACATCAACTACATTGGTGGTGTGGGTGTGGTATAAGG
>JAZQML010000066.1:0-1796 GCA_045543395.1 Alistipes sp.
CACGACCGCAATAGCGGTCCGAATGCGTTGTTTGCGCTTGCTCTGTGGAAACGAATCAGCCGCACGACCCCACAGACCTGCAAGGTCACACGGCTGACTCATCATCTGCTGAATCAAATTATCACTATATTTTTTCTCTTGAGAGTCTTTTGTTTGTTGGTTTTTCTGCTCCATACTCTTTGCTATTTAATTTTGATGCAAAGGTAAGATGGCATACTGATAAAATGCGACAGAGAAAAAGTTTTCTACGAAAAAAGAGGAGCAGATTGTTCAACTCCTCAATATTAAAATAGGTGGTCTAACCCATAATCTCTTCGACTAACTCGTCGAAACGCTTTTCAACAAGAGCATCCCAGAGGTTAGAACCCTGAAACTCCTTCGCAGGAATAAACTCCTTGTAACGCTCCACAAAATCGGGAGTATAGAGATCCTCATCGTGCCAACGATTGATAATTCGCCCCCAATCCCACTTGTCAGCAAACTTGTCGAGCAAAGCATACGAGAGTTTTAGGTTGCTATTATCCGACAACTCGTGCCAATCCCATTGGTCAGCAAACTGCTCAATGATTTTCGCAGTAAGCAACTTCTCGTTTGCATAGATTGACAGCGTTTCCCAATCAATATAACCCTTGAAGTTTTCGAGGATAGATGCTGTCCACAGCATTCCTGTATTCGACGACAACTCCTTCCAATCAATCTCACTGCGATACTTGCGTAGCAACTCCTCGGTCCACTTAAATTCGCGCGACAACTTCTTCCACGCCTCTTTGTTCAACTCCTGCGACACAATAGCATCGCCAAAACTCTTCTTTGCTTCCATAATTTTTACTATTTTAATTGTTAATAGTTGTTTGATGGTACAAAGCTACACCCTCAAAATGTCAAATCTTGTCAGTGCGAAATTTATTTTCTCACAAACTCATACAACTCTCGCAGATAGTCATCTATGTTTTCATCCAAGTAGAAACAATCTTTTTGCGGGCGCCAGCGATAGTGGACTTCATCGGATAATGGCTCCGTCCACTGCTCCACGCTCGGCATATCGGCAGATAAATCCTCCAAATAATTGTGGAAATATTGGCGTGTGCGATTGGCTATCTCCTGCCCAAGTCGGATTTGTGGCGCACGATTCTGCTCTGCCTCGCGCACGAACTTATCCCGAAACTTCTCGAACGAGCAATGCTCCCACCATTTCCAACCGCAACCGCCTTGCTCCTCCCAATGCTGATGCGAGACCTTAACCTCCACGCAAAAGTCGTTCATACGCAGAATGTCGGGGATAGAATAGGGCTTGTGGCAACTCAAATCGTGAACGGCGTGGCAGATGCAAAGGTGGCTCAATTTCTCGGCGGCAGGCTGTACGGACTCATACCAAGTCGTACCATCGTTGAGGTCGTCTTTTATCCTCAACTCTTCGCGTGTCATTTCGGGGCGATAGTCGGCAGGCGAGCGGAGACACCAGCAAGACTCTACCTCCTCCAATTTCAGATGCTCGCACGTGTATAGCCAGTCAATAATGCAAAACATCTCGTAAAAATCCGAGCCGTAATAGTCGTCATTCGCCATTGGCAAAACCGAACTGTGCCCATTCGGCGAAAAACGGAGCGAGCCCTCGACCTCCACATCGCTATCAAATTCGGGGTCGTAGGTCGTGGACGCCATCTTGCGATAGACTACCTCCGTGCGAGCATACATCTTCTGAGTAAGGTCGTACAAACGACTGTTCACCTGCTCCATACGCACCACCTCCTCAGGTGTAGCAACAAACATTTTATCGAGCAGATGTTTGCGCTTCC
>JAZQML010000067.1:0-3715 GCA_045543395.1 Alistipes sp.
GTACCGCTCTCCTTCTCGCCCACGATACTCAACGCTGGCAGGAAACCGCAAATCAAGATAAAGAGAATAATCATCAGCGCGGGAATCATATAGTGGCGGTAGTTGAGCGTGGGGTTATAGCGATTCTCAATAGTTACCAACTCCGACAACTTCGCAGGGCTCTTCTCGCCACGCAGCTCGGCCAAGGTGCGGGCGATAGTCTGCACAACGTACTGCATACCCATACCGCCCTTTGTAGCATTGACGGCGTTGGCCGTGATGCTGATGCGCTCGGGCGTAGCGACAGCCATATCACGCTCAAAGTTGTCGGGTATCTGAATAATAACATCCACCGCACCCTGCTCCAAGGCCTCCATTGCAAATGGATATTCGGCCGAAGTCTGCGCCAACGTAAGATACTCAGAGGCGTTGATATGAGAGGCTATGCGACGTGATGTGGTCGAGCGGTCGAGGTCAACCAATGCGACATTGACATTCCGCACATCCATAGTCATAATGAGCGGCATAAGCAACATCACGAGTATCGGGAAGGCGACGATGAGTCGCGGCAGAAACGAGTTGCGACGTATCTGCAGGAACTCCTTTTTTACAAGCACTATAAATGTTCTCATAGCCTTACTCCAATTTATCGTTAAACTTTTTAAGCGATACGCCGAGTACTGCCACCGTCATACCGAGCAGAATCACGCAATTCTTCCATACTGCAACGATAGGCAGACCCTGAATCATCATCTTTCGCACAGCGTCGATATACCACCTCGCAGGAACGATATTCGACACCACTTGGAAGAATTTTGGCAGATTCTCAATCGGGAACAGCATACCCGACAGCATCAGTATCGGCATCATCATCACCATAGCCGAGATAAGCAACGCTGCCATTTGCGTTGTGGCGATGGTCGAGACCAAAAGTCCGAGCGAGAGCGACAATGCCAAATAGAGTAGCGAGAGTGAAAATATACCTCCAACACCTCCCGTCATCGGTACCTCAAGCAGATAGCGTGCAAGGAGCAGGATGGTGATGAGTACCACACAAGAGATGGCGAAGTAGGGAATCATCTTAGCAAAGATAATCTTCACGGGGCGCACGGGCGAGACAAGTAGCACCTCCATCGTGCCAACCTCCTTCTCGCGCACAATCGACACCGAGGTCATCATCGCGCAGACAAGAATAAAAATCAGTCCCATAATGCCTGGTACAAAGTTGTAGGACGAGCGCATCTGCGGGTTGAATAACATTCGCGTCTCAAACATCGCCTGCTGTGAGGCCGAGCCGAGCAGGATATTTTGCAGATATGCCGTTGCCGAGCCTGCGGTATTGACATTCGAGGCATCGACAATGAGTTGGACGATAGGCTTTGTCGCTACGCCCGCCGCCGTTTGCTCGGCGCGATGGTCATAGTCCGAGGCAAAGACCACCACCGCACCCGCCTTACCCGAGCGCAAAAAATGATCTATCTCATCTTGCGCGATATAACCCTTAAAGGTAAAGTATTCGTTCTGCGAGAGTCGCTCAACGGCATCACGCACTCCATCGGTGCGCTCCGAGGCAACAACCGCTACATTGATATTATTCACCTCAGTGGAGATGGCAAAGCCAAAGAGGGTCATTAGCATTACGGGGATAAGCATAACGACCAACATCGTACGCTTATCGCGGAGTATATGCAACGACTCCTTTTTTACGAATGAACCAAAGTTCTGTTTCATAGCCTTACTCTCCTCTCTGTGCGCCACGAGCCAGCGTGCGGAACACCTCGTCCATCGACTCCGCGGCAAATTGTTGTTTCAGACGGGCGGGAGTGTCGAGTGCCCGCACCTCGCCATCGACCATAATCGAGACGCGCGAGCAATATTCCGCCTCGTCCATATAGTGTGTGGTAACAAAGATGGTCGTACCACCCTCCGCAGCCTCATATATCATCTCCCAAAACTGACGGCGCGTTACGGGGTCAACGCCTCCCGTCGGCTCGTCTAAAAAGACCACCTCAGGGCGGTGTATCGTGGCAATGGCAAACGACAGTTTCTGCTTCCAGCCGAGTGGCAATGAGCCAACCAGAGTGTTACGCTCCGACGAGAAATTCAGACGTTCGAGCAATTCCGTGGCACGCTCCTCGGTCTGCTTTGCCGACAGTCCGTAGATACCTGCAAACAGATGCATATTCTCCCACACCGTAAGGTCGTTGTAGAGCGAAAAACGCTGACTCATATAGCCTATATGGCGTTTAATCTGCTCACCCTCGCGCATCACATCGTAGCCCGCCACCGTGCCGCTGCCCGATGTGGGATAACTCAAGCCACAGAGCATACGCATAGCAGTTGTCTTGCCTGCTCCGTTTGCTCCGAGGAAACCGAAAATCTCGCCTCGGCGCACATCAAACGAGATTCGGTCAACGGCAGTAAAGTCGCCAAATCGCTTGGTAAGGTCGCGTACAGAAATTACTATGTCGTTCATCTTCTCATCAGTTTTATAAACATATCTTCGATTGTCGGCTCTGCACTCACAATTTCCAAACCCTCGACATCGGCAAGCGCCGCCTTAAATATCTCTTTATCAAAGCCTTCTGCGGCAACCAAATGGTGCTTTTCACCAAAAGGATAACAATCCTCCACGCCCTCCATCTTACGCGCTCTTTCGAGTAGGGCAAACATATTCTTGGCACTAATGCCGTAGAGCGGCTTATCGAATCCTCGCACAATTCCCTCGGGCGTGTCGATACTCAAAATCCGCCCCTCGTTGCAGAGGGCGATGCGGTCGCAACGGCTCGCCTCGTCCATATATGGTGTAGATACGAGAATTGTTATTCCACGCTGCTTCAAATTGGCAAGCATATCCCAAAATTCGCTACGCGAAACGGCATCAACACCCGTTGTCGGCTCGTCCAAGAACAATACGCTTGGGCGATGAATCAAGGCACACGAGAGGGCAAGTTTCTGCTTCATACCGCCCGAAAGTTTGCCTGCTCGGCGGGTACGGAATGGCTCTATCTGCTTGTAGATAGGCGCAATAAGGTCGTACGACTCCTCGACCGAAACGCCAAACAGGGCCGCAAAGAATTGCAGATTCTCCTCGACCGACAAATCGGGGTAGAGCGAGAAACGACCTGGCATATAACCTACACGCCGTCGGATGGCAAGGTAATCTCTCTTTATATCACATCCATCAACCGTGGCACTGCCCTCGTCGGGATTAATGAGCGTCGTCAGCAGGCGAAACAGCGTAGTCTTACCCGCCCCATCAGGGCCGATAAGTCCAAACAATTCGCCTCGCTCTACCGAAAACGACACGCCATCGAGTGCCCGCACCTTGCCGTAACTCTTCGAGAGGTTATGTATCTCGATTGCTCCCATACTACAAAATAACTTCGCCCGCCAAGCCTATCTTCAAGCGACCATCGTTTTCAACAGCAATCTTTACAGCATATACCAAATTGGCGCGAGAATCCTTTGTCTGAATTGTTTTGGGTGTAAACTCACTTTCGGACGAAATCCACGCAACACGACCCGTGTAGTCATATCGCTCCTTGCCGCCAAAGTCGGCAACCACCTTTACCTCGTCGCCTAATTTGATATTGGCAAGTTGGTCGGAGGTAAAGTAGGCTCGCAGATAGATATTACCCAAGTCAGCAATTTTCATCAGGGGCTTACCCACCGATGCCAACTCGCCAGCCTCGGCATACTTAACCAATACGGTACCACCGACGGGCGAAAGGAT
>JAZQML010000068.1:0-132344 GCA_045543395.1 Alistipes sp.
AAGGCACCTCCGCCAAAAAACACAGGTACCGAAAACGATCCCCTGCAAACTGGGGGGTGTCAATCTTACAGGTGCCCCCTTCGCAATCACAGGTACTGAAAACAATACCCGAGAAACAAAACACACCTCCGCCAAAAAACATAGGTGTCGTAAACGATACCCGGCAAACACGTGGGTGTCAATCTTATACCCCCCCCCGCAACCACAGGTATCGAAAACGATACCCGAGAAACAAAAGATGCCTCCGCCAAAAAAACATAGGTATCGAAAATGATATCCGGCAAACACGAGGGTGTCAATCTCATAGCCCCCCCCCGCAATCACAGGTATCGAAAACGATACCCGAGAAACAAAAGATGCCTCCGCCAAAAATCACAGGTATCGAAAACGATATCCGGCAAACACGAGGGTGTCAATCTTATAGCCCCACCATCACCATAGGTATCGAAAACAATACCCGAGAAACAAAAGACACCTCCGCCAAAAAACATAGGTATCGAAAACGATACCCAGTACGCACGAGGGCAGTCTCCATAACCACAGGTATCGAAAACGATACCCAGTACGCACGAGGATGTCAATCTTATAGGTGCCTCCTTCGCAATCACAGGTATTGAAAACAATACCCGAGAAACAACAGACGCCTCCGCTAAAAAACATAGGTATCGAAAATGATACCCAGCACGCACGAGAGCAGTCTCCATAACCACAGGTATCAAAATCGATACCTGGCGATACGGGGGCGTTTTTGTTTTTATATGCCTAATCTTTTGTGAAAACAAAAATAAGTGTTTAACTTTGCAATTAGTTAAACAAAAATAGATTTTGCCTATGGTTAGATAACCGACAATAGGGACATATAGAGATAAAAGCGTTGGTTTTATTTTGGGAAATTGAAACTTCGACACTTTCAAATTTGCACCCAAGGAATAAAGTTTGACGCTCACATCATAACTTGGTGTGGGCTTTATTCCGTATATTTGGGTGCACAGGTAGTCGAAGACCTCAATTTCCAATAGACGAATTTAGTCCGCACTCTTTTTGTCCTAAAATTTAATGATACAGATTGTTAAATTAAGAGATAAGATTTAATTACGATGTTTGTAATGTGTTTGGTTAGTTTTGCGAGTTGTTTTCTGAGTGCATTTGTTTGTTTGCAATAGACCATTTTGCGAATAAAAAGAAAAGGGCAATGATCATTGCCCCTAATTCTGCATTCTGCATTTTTAATTTTTAATTGTGGAAATTCTCAAAGAATTTCCATAGCACAACGCCGCCCGAAACCGACACGTTGAGCGAGTGTTTGGTGCCGAGTTGGGGTATCTCGATTGCCGAGTCGCAGACATCCACAACCTCCTGCGCTACACCCTCCACCTCGTTGCCGAAAACAAGAGCATATTTTTCGCCCGCAACAGGCTCGAATTCGTCCAACATCACCGACTCTGCAATCTGTTCGATGGCAACAATGGTATATCCCTCACTTTTAAGTTGTTGCACGCAGTAAACAGTACTTGCAAAGTGCGCCCATTCCACCGAAAATTCCGCCCCCAACGAACTCTTGTGAATCTCGCGCGAAGGGGGTGTTGCGGTGATGCCGCAGAGGGCTATTTTCTCGACCGCAAAAGCGTCGCCTGTACGGAAAAATGCACCCACATTCTGGGCAGAGCGAACGTTGTCCAAAACCACCACTACGGGCATCTTCTCCATCTTGCGGAACTCCTCAACCGATGGTCTGCCAAGTTCGGCATTAGTTGTTTTTTTCATTTGGCGTTTCAATTATTTGCCACAAATGTACGAAAAAATAAAAAATTTTCACTATTTTTGACCGATTTATGCACGCGTACACGCGAAATGGTTAGAAGGAGTATCATCATAGTAGTGGCATTATTGCTGTCATTCAGCGCATTAGCGCAGAGTGACCGCCTCTATTTGGATGCCTCTTTCGACTTCGATTTCGACAATACCGAGTACTCGGGTAGCAACCTCGGCTCGTCGGAAACGTTGTTTGGTATCTCGCTCGCGCCCGTACTGCGCTACGAATGGAACGAAAAACACTCGCTCGGTGTGGGTGTCAATATGCAGAAGATGTTTGGCTCGGTGCGTTTTCTCGACGATATCGACCTTGTGGCATACTATCAATTCTGCAACGAGAAGTATGGTGCAGTGGCGGGTTTGTTCCGTCGTGAAAAGATGATTGGTCGCTACTCCGAGGCGTTTTTTAGTAGTGCGTGGTTGGCGGACAATCGTTTGGTGCAGGGCTTGGCGTTGCAGTATCACGACAAGATTGGTTTTGCCGAGTTGGCGGTAGATTGGAACGGAATGTACTCTGCCGAGACACGTGAGCAGTTTCGTATCCTCTTTTCGGGCGAGGGACACTTTGCGAAGGTTATGTATGCAGGTGCTTCGGCGGCGATGCAGCACTACGCCAATCGTGCCGATTTTCAGCATAATGTGGTGGATAACATTACGATAAACCCCTATCTCGGGGTGGCGTTCAACGCCTTTTTCGATTTCGATATCCGCCTCGGCTACTTGCAGTCGTTGCAACGCGATAGGCTTGCGGGGGTGGGCTGGCAAACTCCGATGGGCGGCGAGTTATTTTTCAGAATGAGTCGCTGGGGAGTATTTATCTCGAACAATATCTATGTAGGAAAGAACTTGCAACCGCTCTACAACGCAGTGGGCAAGGAGGGTACGATATATGGTGCCGACCTCTACGCTTCGGATCCTTTCTACGGCACACCGAACGGAATCTACAACCGCACAGGTATCGGCTATGAGCAGACCTTTTGGAAGGAGCGCATAAAGGTTAAGGCGGAGATGGTGCTGAAAACCGATGGCGAGCGACTATACACCCAGCAGATTGTTGCTCTCGGAGTGAATATCGCCCCAAAACTATATGACAAAGTAAACAAAAGAACAAAATAAAAGTGAGAATTATGGCTAATGAAAATGTTGAAGTCAAAGAGAAATCTTTGAATTTTCTCGAAGAGATTATCGAGGAGTCTATTGCGAATGGTTTGTCGCACGTACAGACGCGATTTCCACCGGAGCCAAACGGCTACCTTCACATCGGACACGCAAAGAGTATCTGCATCAACTTTGGTTTGGCAAAGAAGTATGGTGGTAAGTGTAATCTCCGCTTCGACGATACCAACCCTGTAAAGGAGGACACCGAGTATGTAGATTCGATTAAGCGTGATATCAAGTGGCTCGGTTTCGATTGGGCTATCGAGCGTTACGCATCGGACTACTTCGATCAACTTTACGATTGGGCTATTGTCCTTATTAAGAAGGGCTTGGCGTATGTAGACGACCAGACACAGGAGGAGATTCGCCAGAATCGTGGTACGGTGTCGGAGCCGGGTAAGCCGTCGCCTTGGCGTGATCGCTCGGTAGAGGAGAACCTCGACTTGTTCGAGCGTATGCGTGCGGGCGAGTTTGCCGATGGCGAGAAGGTGTTGCGAGCAAAGATTGATATGGCACACCCTAATATGCTCTTCCGCGACCCTATTATGTACCGCATTTTGCACACCGAGCATCACCGCACAGGCAACAAGTGGTGCATCTACCCGATGTACGACTATGCTCACGGACAGAGCGACTCGATTGAGAATATTACCCACTCGATTTGTACTTTGGAGTTCGACGTTCACCGCCCATTGTACGATTGGTTTATCGAGGCGTTGGAGATATACCCATCGCACCAGTACGAGTTTGCTCGTCTGAATTTGACCTATACGATGATGTCGAAGCGTAACCTTCTGAAACTCGTTCAGGAGGGTGCAGTATCGGGTTGGGACGACCCTCGAATGCCGACGATTTGCGCATTGCGCCGCAAGGGTTATACCCCTGCATCGGTGCGAGCATTTGCCGAGATGGTGGGCGTAGCAAAGCGCGACAACGTTATTGATTTGGGCAAGATGGAGTACTGCGTGCGTGAGGACTTGAACAAAGTTGCCGAGCGTCGTATGGCAGTGCTGAACCCTCTCAAAGTGGTTATCACAAATTGGGAGGAGGGTAAGGTCGAGATGCGTAAGGCAGTAAACAACCCCGAGAATGCCGAGGCGGGTATGCGCGAGGTGCCATTCTCGAAGGTACTCTACATCGAGCGTGATGACTTTATGGAAAATCCTCCAAAAAAATATTTCCGTCTTTCGCCGGGTAACGAGGTGCGTTTGCGCTATTCGTACCTTATCAAGTGCGACGAGGTTATCAAAGACGAGGAGGGCAATGTTGTTGAGTTGCGCTGCTCGTACGATCCGATGTCGGGCGAAGGCTCGTCGAGCGATGGTCGTCGTGTGAAGGGTGTTATCCATTGGGTGTCGGCAGAACACGCTGTGGAGGCGGAGATTCGCTTGTATAACCCATTGTTCAAGACCGAGGATCCATACGACACTTCGGAGGGACAGACCTCTTGGCAGGATAACCTCAATCCGGAGTCGTTGATTGTTACGAAGGGCTATTTGGAGCCTGCGTTGAAGGATGCACCTGTCGGCACCACATATCAGTTTGAGCGTGTGGGCTACTTCTGCCCTGATACCGACTCGATAGCGGAGCATTTGGTATTCAACCGCACCGTGACTTTGAAGGATTCGTGGGCGAAGATTAACAAATAGACGATAGACGAGAGTAATGCAGAATGCAGAATGCAAAATGCTCAATTTAACTAACGGCTAAAAGCCAAATAAAAATGAAGTTTCGTACCGAGATAGAGGTAACTCCGTTTGCGGAGAGGTTGGAGCATAGCGCAAAGATTTTTGCGCTTGGCTCCTGCTTTGCCGAGAATATCTCGGAGCGACTGCGGAGGGCGAAATTTTCGGTTACGTCAAACCCTTTCGGGGTGCTGTTCAACCCACTCTCTATTGCGAGTGCGATTGAGCGGTTGGCAGATGCACGAGCGTTTGCTGTGTGCGATATCCGCAAGGGCAGAGAGGGCTTCTACGCATTCGATGCACACTCTTCGTTGGATGGCGCAACACAAACCGAGATATTTGCAAATCTCAATCGGGCGGTAGCGAACGGCGCAAAAGCCCTGCACGATGCCGAGTGGGTGATTCTGACCTTTGGCACAGCGTGGGTTTACGAGCGAGAGGGTAGAGTGGTGGCAAATTGCCATAAACAACCCGCCTCGGAGTTCGAGCGCAGACGATTGACGGTGGCGGAGATCGTGGAGCGTTATCGTACGCTCTTTGAGGGTGTGTTGCGAGATAAAAAGGTTATCCTTACGGTCAGTCCGGTGCGCCACGTGGGCGACGGGTTGCCGCAGAATAGCGTGAGTAAAGCAACACTCCGCTTGGCGGTGGAGGAGTTGGTGGGGTTGTACGAGAATGCACACTACTTCCCATCGTACGAAATTTTGATAGATGATTTGCGTGACTATCGCTACTATGCCGATGACTTGGCACACCCAACGCCTATGGCGGTGGAGTATGTGTGGGAGCGATTTTGCGAGGGGGTGTTGAGCGAGAATGCACGCCAATTACTGCCCCAAATAGAGCAGATTGTTGCGGCGGCACAACATCGCCCATTCAACCCGACAAGCGAGGCTCACAAGCAGTTTTGTCGTAAGATGTTGGAGAGGGCGACAGCGATGCCGGAAATTGATTTTACACCCGAAAAGAGGGTGTTTGAAAACTATTTGTAGATGAAACGACGACTCTATATAACAGCGTTGCTGCTGGCGTTTGCGGTGGCTTTTGCCGAGGCACGACCTCGCCTTGTGGTGAATATCGTGGTTAGCGGTTTGAGCCAGCACGATATTGTGTGCTACGAGAAAAATTTTGGCAGAGATGGCTTCAATCTTTTGCGTAGTCGTGGCGTAGAGTTTACGGAGTGCTATGCCGACTACGCCCCAACCACTTCGGTTGCGGGTTTGGCAACCCTCGCTACGGGAGCCTCGCCGGCAACACACGGACTCTTTTCGTCGGTGTTGTTCGACCGCACAACAAACAAACCGATGGTGCTGTGTCGCAAAAATCAGAGTAATCAGTCGGAAGCGTTGGGTGGCGATGTGGAGCGATGCTACACTACGCAACATTTTACCACTCAAACACTTTCGGAGGTGTTGTTGTCGTCGTCGGAGCGCAATCGCACCATAACAATAGCGCACAAGCCACTCTCGGCAATGGTTTTAGCGGGACGTAGTGGCGAGTGCTATTGGATGAACGATAAGGGAAAGTGGAGTTCGGCAGATTGTTATATGGGGGAGTTGCCTGCGTGGGTGAACTCCTACAATAACGACGATATGAATCGTGTATTCGCCACCGAGACGTGGTATGGCAGATATGTGCGCGAACACTATCGCAACAAGCAATTAACCGATATTATCCTCTACGAGCAGAACACCACCAAGCGACCACGACAACAACGAAAGGTGTCGGAGGGGTGGGTACAAAGTCTGCTCTCTACGCCATCGGGAAATTTGGCAATTTTCGAGTTTGCCAAGCGTGCCGTAAGTTCGTTGATGCCGCTGCACGTAAATGACGAGAACAAGATGCTGACGATATGTCTGGATGTGCCGCGCACCATAGCGGAGCGATATGGTACCGACTCGGTGGAGTACGAGGATATGCTCTACTCGTTGGATGCTTCGTTGGCGGAGTTTCTGACCTTCCTCTATGCGCAGTTGCCACTGACAGATGATGTGGTGGTGGTGCTGACTTCGGATAGCGGAATTAGCCCTTCGAAGAGGGATAACAACGACGCAACACGCTTCAATACTCGCCAATTCGAGGTTATTATGAACGCCTTTTTGAGTGCGCGATATGGTCAGGATGCGTGGATATTGGGCTATGCAGATGGCTCTTTGTATATAAATCACGATGTGGTGTATCGACACAAAAAGAGCCTTGCGGAGGTGCAGAACGAGGTTGCAAATTTTGCACTGCAATACCGAGGTGTGGCGACAGCAATCACCGCTACGGCAATGCGCTCGTCGCAATTTTGGCGTGGCACAATGGCGTTGTTGCAGAATGGATACAACCCACGCCGCTCGGGCGATGTGATGATTGCGTTGGAGGCGGAGCGTGTGGAGTTGGACTCGAAACGAGTGGCAATGTCGGGTTCGGTGTATAGTTATGACCGCCACGTGCCGCTTATTGTAAGTGGCGCACAAATTGTTCCACAAAGGGTTGAGAAACGTATCTCGACCGAGCAGATTGCCCCTACGTTGGCGGTGATGATGGGTGTGGAACGGCCACAGTCGTCGAATGCGGAGGTTGTGGCTATTGAGCATAGAAAATAGTTGAGAATATGACAGATAGAGTACAAGAGGAGATTATCGAGGAGTTTGCGATGTTCGATGATTGGTTGGACAAGTACGACTACCTTATCTCGTTGAGTGAGTCGTTGCCCGTGATTGCTCCCGAGCATAAAACCGACGACTATATTATCGAAGGGTGCCAATCGCGCGTTTGGGTGGATGCGAGGTTGGAGGATGGTAAAATATACTACTCGGCAGATAGCGATGCCATAATAATTAAAGGGTTGTTGGCGTTGCTTATTCGTGCTATGGGTGGTCGCACTCCGCAAGAGGTTGTAGATACCGAACTCTACTTTGTCGATGCGATAGGGTTGAAGGAGAATCTCTCGCCAACTCGTGGCAATGGTTTGGTGGCAACCATCAAGCAGATGCGGCTGTACGCCCTCGCCTTCGCTCAAAAATAGGCTAACCATCTCCTGTGTTTGGGGGAGATGTATCCGAATTGGATTAGTAATTTTTAATTCTTATTTATCGATTGGTATGACTCCTGAAGAGATACTACGAGTTGAGAAAGATATAGTCCTGACACTGAAAAATGTATTTGATCCCGAGATTCCGGTGAATATCTACGATCTCGGCCTAATATACGAGATTGACTTCGACCCTTCGGGCGAGGCGAATATACGTATGACTTTGACCGCACCAAACTGCCCTTTGGCAGACCAACTTGTCGAGGATGTGAATACGCAGGTTGCAAAGGTGCCGGGTGTCGAGAAGGTGAATGTAATTCTCGTTTTCGAACCTGCGTGGGATAAGTCGATGATGAGTGAGGAGGCTTTACTCGAACTAAATCTATTTTAATCTATTTTAGCGATGTCCTATATAGGCTCCCTGAAAACCGATATGCAGAGGCGTTGCGCCAAGGAGTTGCTTGCGTTGGATAGTTCGCACCGACGTGAGGCTATGGCGCAGTTGTGCTTCGACAGAATCGAGCAGAAGCAGGAGTTCCTAATGGACAAATTCCACGATACGGAGAGTTGGATGGAGACGGCATATCTTATGCTGTTGCGCTCGTTGGATATTAAGGCAAACAGAAAGTCGTACGAGCGATTGGCGAAGATTCTCCCATACCGCTATATCGTGAAGGCGGGGTTTAATCGCACCTCTATCGAGGCTCTGCTGCTCGGCTCGGCAGGGCTGTTGCAACGTTTGGCGGAGGTCTACGATGCGGATAAAGAGATTGCCGCATTGAAGGAGGTTTACGACTACGAGTCGCACAAATTTTCGTTGGACAGGATGAGTATCGAGGAGTGGCAACTCTCGGGACACAACGGCGACAACCATCCTATAATCAGATTGTTGCAGTTGGCGAGTGTGCTTTCGCAGCACGAGCATCTGGTCGACGATTTGTTGAATTGTCGTAAACGTGAAGATGTGGAGCGACTATTCCGCAACAGTAGCGTACCACATTGGGCATACCGCTTCCTCGCAGAGGATAGTTATGGCGGTGCTTTCACTCGGGCAAAGGCGCAGATGATGGGTATAAATGTGGTGGCGCAGTTGCAGATTTTCTATTCGGAGTACACTATGCGCAGCGACCTCGATTCACGAGGTATAGACCTTCTCGAATGCCTCCCTGCCGAGCAGAATCTGTTTGTTTCGCGTTGGGCAAAGTTGGGCGTAAAGGCGGAGAATGCGCTCGAATCGCAAGCACTTCTGCAACTCACAAAGGAGTATTGCTCCCCCGTTGCGTGCGAGAGGTGTCCGTTGCACCGATTCTTAACTGCCGAATAAAAATCGGGTTTTTATTGTCTTTATGTGATTTTTCACTAACTTTGTTGTGCGAAAAGAACTAACCCTATGTCATACGATATTTTTATAAGCTATCGTCGTAAAGATTGTGCAGGCCTGATCAGCGGAACTAATATTGCTCGAACAATTAAGCAACAGCTAGAAATTGAAGGCTACAAAAACAGAGTATTCTTCGATTATAGTGAGTTGAGTGATGATGACTTTGAGAATATTATTCTTAAAGCGATAGCGGTTTGCAAAGTCTTTATCTTGGTGTTGACGAGAGATTCGATGATGCGTTGTGTGAATGAAGACGATTGGGTGCGTCGAGAGATACTTCACGCTCAAAAGTGTGGTTTGAAAATTATTCCTATCGAGCCGGATAATCACTTTAATGGCTATCCAGAGAAATTTCCTGCAGAACTTAATATCGTCAAGAGAATTCAGCATACGACAATCCATCTGGATTCGAGTTTTGAGCGAGATATGCAGGCGATGATAAATGCTCGTATTAAACCTGTTTTAACCGAAGGTGGCGCAGAGTCTGTTCGTGGCGCGTTAGTTAAAATTGATTCCGACCTCGAATGTCGAGTTTTGGATTTTGGCGAGGATATTGGAATCGTCGGTAAGGGAATAAATGAAATTCGTTTGCCAAAGGGGAATCACGAACTTGTGTTTGTTGGTGTTGAGAGCGATGCTGAGCATTTCGACTATGGCGAACTCGATGTTCGAGATTTGGAGTATGTATCCCGTATAAAAGTGCGTCTGTTCGACCAATATAATGCGCGCAAATCCGAAGAAAAGCGTCAGGAAGAAAAGCGCCATGAGGAAGAGCGTATAAATCAGATGTTAGGGGACGGCAAAGGTCGCAATGGTGTGTATAAGGTAGGCGATTACTACGATGATGGCAAGATGCAGGGAGTTGTATTTGAGGTGTCTGCCGATGGTAAGCACGGAAAGATTGTGTGCTTACGGGAGACTCATTGTGAACTTCAATGGACATCTGATGCGTATGAACAAATACGCCTTATTGGCACCAATGATAAGTATAATGGAGCGAACAATATGGCAAAAGTAAAGCAACTTGCTGATTGGCAAGAGATGTATCCGGCCTTTGCTTGGTGTGCTAGTCTGGGTGATGGATGGTATTTGCCTGCTATTGAGGAACTGAAAAAACTTTTTGTCGACGATGTTATTCGTGAGGTTGTAAATAGTACATTGAAAATCAAAGGAATGGCATATAATAGTGATTTCGATTGGGATTTTCCTTCGTATTGGTCATCAACAGAAAAATTTCATTTATTTTCAGAAAGAGCGGTAAATGGAGTGTGCGTGTGGTGTGTTCATATGTCTAGGAAAGGCGGAAGCACTGGTAATGATATTCCTAAATGCGCTGGTCTTTATGTCCGCGCCGTAGCCGCATTTTAATTGAAAGTGCAGAGTTGCAAGTTTAGAGGTAATAGGGAATTTAGACTAAATTCTAAACTCCCGACTGAAAAAGATCTCTCTGCACCACCTTTAATAAGCTTTTAGTTGCCCTTAATTTGTTGCTCCTTCCACTATCTTCGGAGCTTCTTATCTCTCAAACGCGAATGGCCAATAGCCAATGGCTAACAGCAAAATTAAAATACATTTGTGTTTTCAAGATAATTTTATTATCTTTGGACCGTTTATAGCATATAATAAGAAAATAAAAACAAAAGAATATGGGAGCATTATCAAGTATAATTAAATTCATTTTCGGCAGCAAAGCGGATAAGGATCGCAAGGAGATTATGCCTTATGTCGAGAAAATCAAGGCAGTATATCCTTCGATTGAGGCGTTGTCGAACGATGAGTTGCGTGAGCGCAGTGCCGCACTCCGTAAGCGTATCGCCGATTTTATTGCTGACGACGAGGCGCATATAGTGGAGCAGAAAGCGAAGTTGGAGGATGTGAACATCTCGCTTAACGATAAGGAGAAGATATCGAAGGATATAGATCAGACCGTAAAACGCATCGACGAGAAGATAGAGAAGATTCTCGACGAGATTTTGCCGGAGGCTTTCGCCATTATGAAGGACACGGCTCGCCGCTTCGCCCAGAACGAGGTGGTTGAGGTTACGGCTAATGACTTCGACCGCAATCTTGCAGCAAAGCGCGATTTCGTAAATATCGAGGGCGATAAGGCTATCTATTCAACTCGTTGGACTGCGGGTGGCAACGACATAAAGTGGGATATGATTCACTACGATGTGCAGTTGTTCGGTGGTGTTGTTCTTCACAAGGGCAAGATTGCCGAGATGGCTACCGGTGAGGGTAAAACCCTCGTGGCTACGTTGCCTGTATTTTTGAATGCGTTGGCGGGCAAGGGTGTGCATATGGTAACTGTCAACGACTACCTCGCCAAGCGTGATGCCGAGTGGATGGGCCCTATGTATCAGTTCCACGGCTTGTCGGTTGATTGTATCGACCTCTACCAGCCAAACTCGGAGGAGCGTCGCAATGCCTATTTGGCAGATATCACCTTCGGTACAAACAACGAGTATGGTTTCGACTACTTGCGTGACAATATGGCATCGTCGCCGGAGGGTTTGGTGCAGCGCAAACACCACTTCGCCATTGTCGATGAGGTCGACTCGGTGTTGATTGACGATGCTCGTACACCGCTCATCATTTCGGGTCCCGTGCCAAAGGGCGAGGATCAACTTTTCGAGGAGTATCGCCCAGTTATTGAGTATCTCTATGGCTTGCAGCGCGACTTCGTAACCAACCTTGTTGCCGAGGCTCGTAAGTTGGCAGCCGAGGGCAAGATGGAGGAGATGGGACTTTTGACCTATCGTGCATATAAGGGTTTGCCAAAGTATAAGCCTCTGATTAAGTTCCTTTCGGAGCAGGGTATCAAGGTGCAGATGCAGAAGACCGAGAACATCTATATGGCCGACAACAATCGCCGTATGCCGGAGGTTACCGACGAGTTGTTCTTTGTTATCGACGAGAAGATGAACTCGATAGAACTCACCGACAAGGGCCACGAGGTGTTGTCGAAGCGTGTGGGCGAGGATGGCTTCTTTGTGTTGCCGGATGTAGGCTCGGAGATTGCCGAGTTGGAGCAGCAGGAACTCTCGTTCGAGGAGAAGGCCGAGCGAAAGGCAGCGTTGTTGAACGACTATTCGATTCGCTCGGAGCGAGTACATACCGTAAATCAGTTGCTCAAAGCGTACGCAATGTTCGAGAAGGATGTTGAGTATGTGGTTATGGACAATAAGGTTATGATTGTCGATGAGCAGACGGGCCGTATTTTGGATGGTCGTCGCTACTCGGATGGTTTGCATCAGGCTATCGAGGCAAAGGAGCGTGTTAAGGTTGAGGCTGCAACACAAACCTTTGCGACAATCACTTTGCAGAACTACTTCCGTATGTATCACAAGTTGGCGGGTATGACAGGTACTGCCGAGACCGAGGCATCGGAGTTCTGGAACATCTATAAGTTGGATGTTGTGGTTATCCCGACAAACCGCCCTATACTTCGTCAGGACCACGAGGATGTGTTGTACAAGACCAAGCGCGAGAAGTACAACGCTGTAATTGCGGAGATTGTACGCCTCGTTGGCGAGGGCAGACCGGTATTGGTAGGTACTACATCGGTCGAGATTTAGGAGTTGTTGAGCCGTATGTTGAAGATTCGCGGCATAAAACATAATGTCCTCAATGCAAAGCATCACGCACAGGAGGCAAAGGTTGTTGCCGAGGCGGGCCGTCCGGGACAGGTTACCATTGCTACCAATATGGCGGGTCGTGGTACCGATATCAAACTCACCGATGAGGTGAAGGCGGCAGGAGGTCTTGCAATTATCGGTACGGAGCGTCACGAGAGCCGTCGTGTAGACCGCCAGTTGCGTGGTCGAAGCGGTCGTCAGGGCGATCCGGGTTCGTCGTTGTTCTTCGTGTCGTTCGAGGATAACTTGTTGCGACTCTTTGGTTCGGATCGTATCGCTGCTATGATGGATAAGATGGGCATCGAGGAGGGCGAAGCAATACAGTCGGGTATGATGTCGAAGACTGTGGAACGCGCTCAACGTAAGGTTGAGGAGAACCACTTTGGTGTGCGTAAGCGTTTGTTGGAGTACGACGATGTGATGAACTCGCAGCGTGAGGTTATCTACACTCGTCGTCGCAATGCGTTGTATGGCGATAGGGTAGAGATTGACCTCAATAACGCTATGTGTGACTATGCCGAGGCGTTTGTTGCCGAACACGAGGGTTGCGAGTTCGAGGAGTTCTCGTTCGATTTGATTCGTGAGGTGGCATTGCAACCGTCGTTCGACGAGGAGACCTACAAGAAGGCACGTCGTAACGAGTTGGTAGATATGTTGGTTGCGGACCTTCAGGCGTTGGTGGCGCAGAAGGCAAAACTCGCAGCGAAAATCATCGAGCCTGTGATGTCGAAGATGTACGAGGAGCATAAGGAGCATCTCGATGCAAAGGTCTCTATTCCGCTTACCGATGGACACTTGGGATACAGCATACCGGTGTTGTTGAAGCGTTGGAAGGAGACCGATGGTGCGGAGTTGTACCGAGTATTCTCGAAGGTTGTGATGTTTACAACTATCGACGATGCTTGGCGTGAGCATTTGCGCGAGATGGACGATTTGCGCCAGAGCGTGCAGAATGCGTCGTACGAGCAGAAGGATCCGTTGCTCATCTACAAGTTCGAGTCGTTTGGACTATTCGAGCGTATGTTGCAGAAGATTAACCGCGAGGTGGTGTCGATGTTGTGTAAGGCGTATGTGCCTGTATCACGTCAGGCGCAGGAGGCTGCCGACCGTCGTCAACAGAACCGCAACAAGGTGGATGTTAATAGGTTGCAGGAGTCGCGAATGGCTGCTGCTGCGGCTGCCGGTCAGGGCGAGAAGTCGAAGCCATCGCCTATTCAGGTGGAGAAGAAGATTGGTCGCAACGAGCCTTGTCCTTGCGGAAGCGGTAAGAAGTATAAACACTGTCACGGCAAATAACGATGGGGGCATACGCAGAGGAGAAACAGCGAAAGTTGGATATTCGCTATTTGAAGATGGCGCGCATTTGGGCGGAGAACTCATACTGCGTGCGTCGTCAGGTGGGTGCGCTTATCGTTAAGGATAAGATGATAATCTCGGATGGCTACAATGGCACCCCTTCGGGCTTCGAGAATATTTGCGAGAACGATATGGGTACGACAAAGCCCTACGTTCTGCACGCCGAGGCGAATGCCATTACGAAGGTTGCCAAATCGGCAAACAACTGCGACGGAGGTACGCTCTATGTTACGACGTCGCCGTGTATGGAGTGCTCGAAGTTGATAATTCAGGCGGGCATAAAGCGTGTAGTCTTTTCGGAGAAGTACCACAATACCGAGGGGTTGGACATCCTCTCGAAGGTGGGCGTAGAGTTGGTGCATCTACCTATAGAATATTGATAACAAGTAACATTTCTACACAATATTAACATTAAAACACACAAATTATGAGTTTCTTAACAGATGAAAAATTGACCATTGTCGGCGCAGCCGGTATGATTGGTTCGAACATGGCGCAGTGCGCTATGATGATGAAGTTGTCGTCGAACATTTGCCTCTACGACCCATTTGCTCCAGCATTGGAGGGTGTTGCCGAGGAGTTGTTCCACTGTGGCTTTGATGGTATCAACCTCACCTTCACCTCGGATATCAAGGAGGCTTTGACCGATGCAAAGTATGTTGTATCGTCGGGTGGTGCAGCGCGTAAGGCCGGTATGACTCGTGAGGATTTGTTGAAGGGTAACGCAGAGATCGCTGCCGAGTTCGGTAAGAACATCAAGCAGTACTGCCCAGATGTAAAGCACATCGTTGTTATCTTCAACCCTGCCGACATCACAGGTCTTATCACTTTGATCTACGCAGGTGTTAAGCCATCGCAGGTTACCACTTTGGCTGCTCTCGACTCGACACGTCTTCGCAGCGAGTTGGCAAAGTACCTCCACGTTTCGGCTGACAAGATTGTAAACCCTCGTACCTATGGTGGTCACGGCGAGCAGATGGCAGTATTTGCATCGACTACAACTGTTGATGGCACTCCACTCACCGACATTATCGGCACCGAGCGTATGCCACAGGCTGATTGGGATGCACTCCGTCAGCGCGTAATTCAGGGCGGTAAGAACATTATCGACCTCCGTGGCCGTTCGTCGTTCCAGAGCCCATCGCTCGTATCTATTCAGATGATTGCTGCTGCTATGGGTGGCGAGCCATTCCGTTGGCCTGCAGGTTGTTATGTAAACAACGACGAGTTCCAGCACATTATGATGGCAATGGAGACCAAACTCGATGCAAATGGTGTTGAGGTTCTCCCTGTTCACGGCACCGAGGAGGAGCATAAAACTCTCGTGGAGTCGTACAAGCACCTCTGCGCACTTCGTGACGAGGTTATCGCAATGGGTGTTATTCCGGCAGTAGAGGATTGGCACAAGATCAACCCTAACCTCTAAAAATTGTTTTTAAGCAGCGTTTGCTGCGTTAAACTTCGGTAGCCGAGATGCTCACATACGCCCAAGTATGCTGCGCTCTCGGCTCCTTGTTTGCCTTGCAATCATCTGCTTAAATTCCAATTTGAAACTATTTTTTTTGAGGGGCTAATCGTTTACGATTTTGAATAAGTGGGAGGTTGTGGTTTTGCAACCTCCTGTTTTTTGCGCCTTTTTTCATTCATTGTCATTCTCAATTAAAAAGTGAATGGCAAACTGCAAAAAAATCGTGGCAAGACCGCCACGATTTTTTTATTTGTCCTCGGCTTTTCCTATTTCGCTTTTGTGATTGAGTAGTCGCCACCATCTGTGATTTTTGTTTCGGTATAGACGTTGCCAAAGCCATCTATTGCCTCTACCTTAATCGCAGCGTCTTTGTTTTTCAACTTATATTTATACATATGGTAACACTCGTCACGAACTCCACTCGAACCTTCGGCAAGTCCCAAATAGCCAAGCATTAAGCCCGTAACGTACATATCGTGGCTTGTCGCTATTTTCGATGTGAATGGCGATTCTAATGTGCCATTGCCCGAAAGATTTGGCAATGTTGGACGACGTACCATTGGCTCAAGTGTCATATTGCCCGAAAACTCTCCATCCTCGTATACCTTAATAGTCCAAGTGTTGTCGGCAAAATATACATTTGCAAGTAACACATCCTCGTCGAAGTTGAAGGCATAATAACCCATTGTGCCATTCGCATTTGCAGCACCCTCCGGAATGGCTGCGCCCGTAATCTCGTTGCCTCGATATAGTCGCATCTGGTGCGAACGAACATTCATACCTTCGTGAATACCAATGTGATACGAGTCTGTAATCTCCTTACCCTCGCCCACGAAAACGCCATAACCGCACGGCGCACCGCAACCGCACAAATTGGTTCTCCACCACGCTCCGCATATAGCACCCACAACGTGTTCTTTGATATTGGTGTAGGCCGTACCCTCGGCAGCATAGTCGTAGTTCCATATAAAGTGGCGATGTCCCGAAATGATGTGCATCTTTGGGAAGGTGTTGAGCAACTCCATAACTTTTGGTGTGTTGTAGAGTAAATTATCTTTCATCATCGGGATATGCACGCAGAATAGTACGGTATGGTCTTTCGGCACAAGTGCCAAATCCTGCTTCAACCACTCGTACTGCTCATCCATAAAGCCGAGTTTTACACTCTGCGAGGTGTTGCTCGTGTAGATTATGTTGCGCATACCTATGATATGTATGTCGCCACGGTTGAACGAGTAGTTTGCCGGTCCGAATACATCCTCGTGTTCGCGTTGCACTTTTATCTGATAGTTCGAGTTGCCCTCGTCGGGGAGTACAGGGAGCGATGCGTTGTAGAAGTTGCAGTCGTGGTTGCCCATAACGTGGAACACGGGCAAACCGACATTTGGCACTGAAAAGCCATCGCGCATAGGTACTCGAAATGGACCTCTGTTGTTACTTGTTCCGTTCGAGATGATGTCGCCCAGCGTTATGCCGTAGCAAGGCATTGTCTTCGACACCTCGTCGTAGTGAGCCTTTATTGCCGGTACAGCCTCGTTGTAGAAGCGGGCGAGGCTTGCGTTGCTCGACACCTGCGGGTCGCCAAAGGTAAAGAGTGCGAACTTCTCCTCCTTGCCGCCTGCGAGAGGTGTGAGTGTAAAGTCGTAGCGAGGCGAATTGCTCGGGTATTTCTTCCAGAAGCACGCCTGACCATTCTCGTCTATCGGCACTTCGTACTCCGAAGGGAGTGTTATATATATGTACCACGTGTCGGGATCCACCTCCATTTTGTAGCATCCATCGTCGTCGGTTGTAACGATTGTGAAGCCGTCGCTCACGGGGACACCCTTTATGGGGTTGCCGCTTGTGTCCTTCACGTTGCCGTAGATGGTCTTGTAGCGGATTGTCAACTCCTCCTCTTCGGCAACCATTGGCTCCAACTCGCTGTATATGCCCTCGTTGTAGGTTATGGTCTTAAATTCGCGCACAACACCGCGCTCTATGGGTGTTGCCGAACTCCACGTTGCCAACATCTTTTTGCCCGAACGCTCCACGAACTCTATGGTGCATCTGCCCGAAATTCCCGATGGGAGCGAGATGTAGAGAGGTGTTTCGTTGGTGGTCGAAAGCGTGAACGATGTCGGTAGCGTGTAGGTTACAACGTTGCTGCACTCCTCGCTCGGAGTGATTGTCGCCGTTTTGCAATCCACGTCGAAAATGCCCGAAAGTTTGGCGTCGGTAGTAGATGTAACAACAACCTTTTCGAGTGCTACGCCTACGTTGGCAGCCTTTACGGGGAGTCGCAACACACCTGCAAGATGCGCAAGTTGAATGTCTCTCTGCTTGGTGGCATATCCGCACATTGGCGCACTCTCGCTCGCAAATGTCCCCTCCGTATGGTGCTGCTCTGCGGGGAACTCTACTTTTGGTTGCTCGGCGGTGGAACTCGCAGTGTATGGGTAGGTTATGTAGAGTGGTAACGAAATCGATGAGTCGAACTTAAACTCTGCATAGGCAGGGTTGTCGCCACTTATTATCGCCTCTGCCGACTCCTCGCCATTTACGGCAATCTTATCGCCCTCACTCCAATATGTAGGGTATATCTCGCCATCTTTCTCGCCCAACGAGGTGCGAGTTTGTTGCAGCGAAATACCTATCGTTGTCGTGTCGTTTGCCGACGGTAGGTCATCGCCACCCTTAACGCATCCCAATAGTGCAATGAGAGCAAATAGGCAAAGTGCTAGTCTTTTCATCTTGTAGTTTTCTCTTTAAGCCACATTTTATCACCCAAGTAGAAGTAGAGCGTACCATAGGAGTATCGTCCTGTTTGGGCTCCTCGGTCGAACGTAATCCAGAGATATCGCTCGTAGTTGCCGTATGGTATAGGCACTATGGTTGGCCAACCACGAAAACCTCCGTTAGCGTACTGTTGCTGGAAGGTGCCTTCGTAGCGGAGGGTAGGGTAGTCGTAGATGTAGTATGTTGTGCCAGGTCCTCCGCTCAACACGTAGCGACGACCACCTACGGTAGTAATACGCAGACCTGTGTTGTTGTTCTTTGGCGACTCGGCAATCATCTCGTATGGGCCATTCCAGTTGTCGCTCTCGCAGAGAAATGTTGTCCACGACCTATTTTTGACGGCGCAGTATGCCAAACGCCACTTCTTTGCCTCGCTATCGTAGAAGAAATCGGGGTCTTCCGTACCTTTGTGCTTTGCACGCGAGTAGTTGTGCGGGAAGTCCAACTCCTTGCACTCCAAGAAGTGCATACCGTGCAGTATGTCGCTCTTTGTCGAGCAGTAGGCAAGGATGTGAGTGTCTGCGTGAGTGGTGGTCATCACGAGATACTCCCCACTCTTGTCATCGTAAACCACCTTTGTAGCGTGGAAGCCATATATCTTGCCATCGCCCTTACCAAAGAATAATGCTCCCTCCAACTGCAACTCGAAAGAGTCTATGTCGAGCGAGTAGACACCCTGATAGGAGTCGCGAATCTGCTCGAAACCTCGCGAGGTAAAACATATCCACAACTTACCATCGCGAATCAGCGGTGTGCCATCCACGTTCTGCACAATTTGAGGGTCGGCCTGTCCGGTGCCGCAAGTGAGCATACTTTGCGCCTTGTGGAGAGTAACTTTGCCATTTTTAGGTAGCGATGCGGTTATGCCAAACGAATCTTTGATGCAACTGTCAATCGCTCGTTTGTCGTGCGCCACGCTATACAACAACTTCACTACGCCATTGTCGTAGAGGCGGAAAACGTGGAAACGCATACCTGTGTATTGCACTCGCAACGAAACCTCTTTGCTCTTTTCGGTCGTAGCCTCTGCCAAAATCTTTTCGGTGTCACCCATCAGGATGGAGAGAATTTTGCCATCCTTATAGATGGTCTTAACCTTTGAACCTTTGCCGTTGTTGGGGTAGAAAATGATGCCTACCTCCTCGTTCTTGTCCACTCCGCTAAATGCTGCGTCGTAACACAAATATGGGTGAAAAGCACCCACTCGCAGTGTTGCCGAAGCACCCTCTTTGCCTGCACCTACAATGAGTGTGCGACCATCTTGGGTGAGTTGTGGTGCTGTGGTGCTATGTTCAACAACTATGTTTGCCGAGTTTTCCAAAAAGAGATCGGTGCCCTCCATATTTATCTGGCTCATAATCTTTTGCGAGTTGTAGAAATTGCGCACAAAAGATTGGCGTACGAAGGTCATCTCGTTGAGATTTACATCTCCGGCGGGTGTTTGTGCGGTTGCAGAAATGGCAAACACGGCAAACAACAACAGTAGAGAGGTCGGTTTAAGTTTCATATTTACTTTTAAGTTTTATGGTTGGCGTGTGATGAACACTCATACAAAGGTATGAAAAATATTAGATAGTTACAACACTATCCAATGTTTTGTCGTGTTTTTCGGTCGGTATATTCTCGACTATTTGGGAAGGGTAGCAAACGCCTATCGTGTAGGCACGAAACCCTCTACGCGACAGATATTTATCGTAGAAACCTTTACCCCTGCCGATGCGGTTTCCGTTGCGTGTGAAGGCTACGCCCGGCACCACCATAACGTCTATTTCGTCGGGCGAAATGGGTGTTGTGGCAAGTGGCTCCATAATGCCAAAAGCACCCTGCTGCAACCCCTCCGAAATATCGTAGAACTCCATCTCATCGCCCTCGATGCGGGGTACAACCACACGCTTGTGGAGCGAAAGTTGCTCGATAATATCCGTTGTCGAAGGCTCGTCATCGAGCGATACAAACAGTGCTACGACACGGGCATTTTGTATCTCGTTGGTTGTGGCTAATCGGCTGAATATCTGCGATGAATATTGGGTCTTCGCCTCTGCCGATAACTTGGCTATCTCGGTGCGAACGGCTCTGCGTAGTGTGCGTTTTGGGTTGGCGTTCATAAAAACTTTGTTTTTTAGTGGCAAAAAATCGTCAAAAAGTATTGTTATTCCACAAACAATTCGTATCTTTGTAGTAAGGTATGCGTGCGAATGTAGCCTTTTGAACGAACGGAGAGAACAAACTTTTCACAAATATACACAAATCTTAAATTTAATTAAAAAAATTATGGGCTGTTTTTTAACTAATTCATCTCTTGGAAGAAAATTGGTGATGAGTATCACAGGTTGTTTCCTCGTACTTTTCATCCTCTTCCATATGTCAATGAATATTGTGGCAATCTTTTCGGCAGATGCCTACAATATGATTTGCGGTTTTTTGGGTGCTAACTGGTATGCGCTGGTTGCAACTGTTATTTTGGCCGGTGGTGTATTCGTACACTTCGCTTACGCTTTCTTGCTCACTTGGCAGAATCGTAAGGCTCGTGGCAATGTGCGCTACGCAGTAACTGTTACCGAGAAGGGTGTGTCGTGGGCATCGAAGAATATGCTCCTCTTGGGCGTTATCGTAATCCTCGGCCTCTTGTTGCACCTCTCGCACTTCTGGGCAAAGATGCAGTTGCAGGAGTTGCTCGGCCACCACACCGTAACTCTTGGTGATGGCAGCATCGTTTCGCCAACCGACGGTGCCGAGATTATCAGGTACACATTCTCGCAGTGGTACAACGTAGTCCTCTATCTTGTATGGTTTGCTGCTTTGTGGTTGCACCTCACTCACGGAGTATGGTCGATGTTGCAGACAGCCGGTTGGGCTAACGACAAGTGGTACCCACGTTTGAAGTGTATTTCGGGTATCGTTGCAACCCTCATCTTTGGCGGTTTCGCATTGGTTTTGGTATGGTTCTACGTTCAGAGCGTATGCCCTTGCTGTGTTTGCTAACACTAACGAGCAAATAGATTGTTTTTGGAAAATACAAAATTATAAAAAGATATGGCATTCAAATTAGATTCCAAAATTCCTGCTGGTGAGTTGGCTCAAAAGTGGAGCAACCACAAAGCGGCTATCAAGGTTGTTAGCCCCGCTAACAAGCGTAAGTTGGATATTATCGTTGTAGGTACCGGTCTTGGTGGTGCGAGTGCTGCTGCTTCGCTCGGCGAGTTGGGCTACAACGTAAAGGTGTTCTGTATTCAGGATTCGCCACGTCGTGCGCACTCTATCGCTGCACAGGGTGGTATCAATGCTGCAAAGAACTACCAGAACGATAACGACTCGGTATATCGCCTATTCTACGATACAATCAAGGGTGGTGACTACCGCGCTCGTGAGGCAAACGTTTACCGTTTGGCAGAGGTTTCTAACCTTATCATCGACCAGTGCGTAGCGCAGGGTGTTACTTTCGCACGCGAGTATGGCGGCTTGTTGGCTAACCGTTCGTTCGGTGGCGCACAGGTATCGCGTACATTCTATGCGCGTGGTCAGACCGGTCAGCAGTTGTTGCTCGGTGCTTACGCTGCATTGAATAAGGAGATTGCTGCCGGCTCGGTTAAGTCGTACACTCGTCACGAGATGCTCGACATCGTTGTCGAGGATGGCGAGGCAAAGGGTATCATCGCTCGTAACCTCGTAACAGGCGAGATTGAGCGTCACGGTGCTCACGCAGTGGTTATTGCTACCGGTGGTTACGGAAACGTATTCTTCCTCTCGACCAACGCTATGGCGTCGAATGGTTCGGCTGCATTCCAGTGCTATCGTAAGGGTGCAGGTTTTGCAAACCCTTGCTTCACACAGATTCACCCAACTTGTATCCCTGTTCACGGCACACAGCAGTCGAAGTTGACTCTTATGTCGGAGTCGTTGCGTAACGATGGCCGTATTTGGGTGCCGAAGAAGTTGGAGGATGTTGAGGCTTTGCGTAAGGGTACTTTGAAACCTTCGCAGATTGCCGAGGAGGATCGCGACTACTACTTGGAGCGTCGTTATCCTGCATTTGGTAACTTGGTACCTCGTGATGTTGCTTCGCGTGCAGCAAAGGAGCGTTGCGATGCAGGCTTTGGCGTAAACGAGACAGGTTTGGCTGTATTCCTCGACTTCAAGACCGCTATCGAGCGTTTGGGTAAGGAGGTTATCAAGCAGCGCTATGGCAACTTGTTCGATATGTATAAGGAGATTACCGACGTTAATCCATACGACGAGCCAATGCAGATATTCCCTGCTGTTCACTACACAATGGGTGGTATTTGGGTTGACTACAACTTGATGACTACTATCCCTGGTTTGTACGCTATTGGCGAGGCAAACTTCTCGGATCACGGTGCTAACCGCCTCGGTGCTTCGGCGTTGATGCAGGGCTTGGCAGATGGTTACTTCGTATTGCCTTACACTATTGGCGACTACCTCTCGAAGAAGATTCAGGCTCCGAAGGTTGCTACCGACACTCCTGCATTCGAGGAGGCGGAGAAGGCCGTTAAGGAGAAGATCGAGAAGTTGCTTTCGATCAATGGTAAGCAGTCGGTTGACGATATCCACAAGCGTCTTGGTTTGATTATGTGGGACAATGTGGGTATGGCACGTACCAAGGAGTCGTTGGAGAAGGCTATCGTCGAGATTCAGGCTTTGCGTAAGGAGTTCTGGTCGGATGTTAAGGTTGTCGGCACAGCAAATTCGTTCAACGTTGAGTTGGAGAAGGCGTTGCGTTTGGTTGATTTCCTCGAACTCGGTGAGTTGATGGCACGCGACGCTCTCAATCGTGAGGAGTCGTGCGGTGGTCACTTCCGTTCGGAGCATCAGACCGAGGAGGGCGAGGCTCTCCGTCACGACGACAAGTTCGCATACGCTTCGGTTTGGGAGTACAAGGGCGAGGATGTTGCCCCTGAACTCACGAAGGAGCCACTCGACTACGAGTTTACTCACCGCGCGCAGCGTAATTATAAGGACTAATTTTTTGACGTTTAATATTTAGAATTTAGAAATTATGAATTTCACATTGAAAATATGGCGTCAGAAAGACGCTCAATCGAAGGGTGCATTCAAAGAGTACAAGGTTGAGAATGTATCTTCGGACACCTCGTTCCTCGAGATGCTCGACATCTTGAACAACGACCTCGTACACAAAGGCGAGGAGCCTGTTGCATTCGATCACGACTGTCGTGAGGGTATCTGCGGTATGTGTTCGTTGCATATCGATGGACACGCACACGGTCCATCGCAGGCGGTTACCACTTGTCAGATCTATATGCGTCAGTTCAAGGATGGTGCAACAATCACTGTTGAGCCTTGGCGTTCGGCAGCGTTCCCTGTAATTAAGGACCTCGTTGTAAACCGTTCTGCATACGACCAGATTTTGCAGGCGGGAGGTTTCGTTTCGGTACGTACCAACTCGGTACCTGACGGAAACGCTATTCCAATTCCGAAGGCAGATGCCGATGAGTCTATGGATGCTGCGGCTTGCGTAGGTTGTGGTGCTTGTGCTGCAACTTGTAAGAACGGCTCGGCTATGTTGTTCGTTGCTGCCCGTGTATCGTCGTTGGCAAAGTTGCCACAGGGTAAGGTCGAGGGCGCACGTCGTGCAAAGGCTATGGTTGCAAAGATGGATGAACTCGGTTTTGGTAACTGTACCAACACAGGTGCTTGTCAGGCAGAGTGTCCAAAGCAGATTAGCATTGCTCACATCGCTCGTTTGAACCGTGAGTTCTTGGCTGCAAAGTTGAAGGACTAATTGTCGCCGGATGGCGTTTAGAAAAGATGTGTTCCGAAATCTCGGGACACATCTTTTTTGTGGGCCAAAGGCTAAATTAAGAATTAAGAATTATCGGAATTATCTACTTTGGGCGTGTAAAACCGGAAAGTCATCCCGAGCGAATGGAGTGAGCGTGGGGATCTCCTACCTACATTTAAGCGAGGAGATTGCCACGTCTTGTACCAAGACTCGCAATGACGCGTACACGCCTAAAGTAGATAATTCTGCATTTTGCATTTTGCATTTTGCATTCCGCATCTCTCTTGTCTAAAATCTTACATTTTGTAATTTAACTTTTTATGTTTAACTTTGTCTTGATATATAAATATAAAGTAAGCCAATGGTAAATCGACATTGGCTAACAGTAGAAAAGTTATGCGTCGTCTTCTAACCCTCTTTGTCGCACTATTCTCCTGCCTTGTGGCGTGGGGGCAAGGCGCTACTGTTAGTGGGCGATTTTTCGATGTCGATTCGAAAGAGGGCGTTGTAGGTACGATTATCGAGATTACATCGCCCCGCGACACACTTTTTAGACGACACTACACCACCGGCTATGGTGGCTATTTCAAAACTCCGCCACTTCCTCGTGGCGAGTACAAACTCACCACCTCATTCCTCGGCTACGAAGAGTACGTGCGTAGTTTTAGAGTCGATGCACTGCCCGTAGACCTCGGCGATATGGCTATGAAGCAGGGTGCCATAGATGTCGGTTTGGTTGTTAAGGAGGTGGTTATCCCTCGCGCACAGATTATGGGCGACACGCTGCGATATAGTGCATCGCAGTTTAAGGTTACGGTAGATGCCGAACTCGAAACTCTATTGCGAAAACTGCCGGGCATATCGATGAATAATGGCCGTATCGAGGCGCAGGGCGAGGTCGTGAAGCAGATTTATGTCGATAACAAGGAGTTCTTTGGCGGTAATATCCAACAGGTGTTGCAGAGTATTCCGGCACAGGCGGTCGAGAGTATCGAGGTCTACAACCGTATGAGCGAGGCTTCGCAGATTACGGGCGTAGACGATGGCGAGGGCGGAAAGGTTATCAACATAATCACCAAAGGCTCGCTCTCGCATAGCGAATTCGGAAAGATGCACGCATCGGGCGGCTTGGGCAACAATAGAACGCCGGCACGCTCGAATATGGGCGTTTATAACGACAAACTGCTCGGTCGCTACTCGGCGGGAGGCTCGATGAACGTGTTTAGAGATGATATGCGCCTGACCATTATGGCATTGGCGAACAATCTCAACAAGCAGAATCTCTCCGACGAGGGCATCTCGATGTCTGGCTCAACAAACCGCACAAATGCTTCGTCGTCGTTCTCGGTAAACCGCCAGTCGGGCGTAGCGGCATCGGAGATTTTTGCGGTGAGTTACTCGGATAGATGGGGCAAGCGCAAGAGGGCAAGGTTCGATGGTAATATATTCTTCAACCACAGCAATACCGAGAATCAATATACGGTGGATCGTTGGTATAACGCACCGGCAAAGATCGATACCATACACTACGACCAATTCAGCAACCCGAACAATCTCAATTTCCGCTTTCGAGGTCGTTTCGAGTGGAAGGTTGCTAAACGCCAGCGATTGTATCTGACACCAACCTACCGCTATACAAACAACTTCTCTGTAAATCAGCAGGATACCACTTCGATGCGATTGCCTGGTTCGGAGTCGGGTGTGCGCTACTATCCGAGTCACAACGAGGGGCGTTCTCTGTCGCACGTCTTGGGTTTGTATGGACAGTATTCGTATAAGTTTCTGAAACACGGCCGTTCGTTGTTGGTTGTTGCCAATCTGTCGCACAACAAGAGCAACAGTTGGCGTGACTATCAATCCTATTCAGGCCCATTGGCAACCGAGGCGGAGCGTTGGGAGCAGAATAAATACTCCTTCTCGCACAACGATACCTATAACAAAACCTCTACAATTCGTGTGCAGCCAACCTATCGCGATAGGATTGGTCGCTACGTTACGGTCAATGTGTCGTACAACTTCCAGTATCAGATGCGTGAACGCGATGTTATGAACTACACGACGGATAAGGAGCATACGATTTTGCCCGAAAAGATTAAACCAAAGAGTTCGTCGTCGTACGAAGGGTTGTATATATTCCACGAGGCGAGTGCCGGCCTGCGCTACGGTAAGGGTAAGACGTGGTTCTCGGTAAATTTGCGCTATCGCAACACCGAACTCACAACCGTAAATTTGTGGGCTACGGAGAATGCGAAGGTGTCACGCAATTTCGATAATTTCCTCTACAATGCAACGCTGAATGTGGCTGTAAGTTCAAAGCATAGTCTGCGTATGGCTCTCAATTCAAAGATGCGAGTGCCAGGCATTTGGACTTTGAACGACATCTACAACGTGAATAACTCCTCCTATCTCTCGGTTGGTAACCCCGACTTGCGACCATCGCAGGAGCATAACGCCTTTGTTCGCTACACGAATGTGTCGTCGCGCTATGGTACCACCTTTATGGTTATGGCAAAGGCGGAGCATATTCAAAACTATATAGGCAATAAGATAGTCTACGAGCCGGGAAAGATAGAGTTGCTCGACTACCTGAAACCCGATGGCACACCTCACTATGCCAAGTACAACCCTATACAACTCTCGCAACAGGTAAACCTCGATGGCTATTGGGCATACGAGTTCCGTACCTCGTTGGGTTTGCCGTTGAAACACCTGCGCTCCAATCTGAATATGGTGCTGGGCGGAACATACTCCGATATCCCTATGGAGATTGTGAATAACGACTATTTGGAGCAGAACAATATTCCGATTATCGACGAGAATGGTCGATTCTCGGTGCGTGGCGAGACGGTGTTGATGCACAACACAAACGCCTATGCGCAGGTTACACTCGGTAGCAACATTTCGGAGAATGTGGACTTTACGGTTACGTGGCGAGGCACTTACTCCTACAATAACAGCAGTTTGTCGAGTTTCAACAATCAGTACTTTATGCACTATCTGCGTGCCAACATAAAGGCTGTGCTGCCGTTGGGCTTCACCATTACGTCGTCGTTGAATTTTACCCACTTCAAAGTTTTTACCCACAATTTCGACGATATGTTTACGTTGTGGAATGTGTCGGTGGGAAAGAAGGTGCTGAATGGTCTTGGCGAGGTGGAGTTGTGTGTGAACGATGTGCTGAACCAGAACACCTCGTTTGGCCGCTACGTCATAGCGAGTTATTCGCAGTTGCGATATAATACGGTTTTAGGCCGTACCTATCTCGTGAAGTTTACCTACAATCTGCGTAATCTCGGAGGTCAGCAACGCCGAAACCGAAGCCTGAATATTCCGCAAGACCCACTCGGCGATGTGCAATCACGACTGGATGCTTTGAAATTTTAGAGCATTTCGCCCAACTTCTCGAACGAATACAAGCGGTCTACAACTTTGCCGATGCCTATTGGTAGGATGATGTGTAGCGCATCGCCCGTACGTTTTTTGTCGCCCTTTATGGCGTTGAACAACTGTTTGCGCTCTACGGGTAGGGCAGTGTCGAAACCGTATCGCTCTACGAGTGCCAATATTCTGGCGGCATCACTCTGCGAAATGAGATTTTCGGCAAGTGCCACTTGTGTTATATGGTGTAGGCCTACTGCTACGGCCTCGCCGTGATTCATTTTGTTGGTAGACTTCTCTATGGCGTGGGCAATGGTGTGTCCTAGGTTGAGGATGCGACGACGACCGCTCTCGCACTCATCCTCCGCTACAACCGAGGCTTTGACCTCTACGCATCGTGCTATAACCTCCTCGAGCAGAGCGGTGTCGCTGCGGAGCGCATCGAAAGATGTCTGCTCCAAGATTTCAAAGAGGGTGGCGTCGCCAAGTATTGCGGTTTTGATAACCTCTGCCAAGCCTGCACGAAACTCTCGTTGAGGCAGCGTGGCGAGCAGCGAAGCATCGCACACCACAAAGCGTGGCTGCGAGAATACGCCCACCATATTTTTGAATCCGCCAACGTTTACGCCATTTTTCCCGCCCACCGAGGCATCCATCGAGCCGAGTAGGGTGGTGGTAACAAATCCGAACTCCACACCTCGCATATATGTCGATGCGACAAAACCCGCTATGTCGGTAACGATGCCGCCACCGATGCCGAGTATGAAGGTTGAACGGTCGGCACCCATTTCAATGAGTTTGCGATAGATGTCGTCGAGCGTGACGAAAGTCTTTGCCTGCTCGCCAAGACCTATGAGGATATGTTCGTAGGGTGCTATAAGGTCGTGGTGTGTGCGGTCGATGTTGGTATCCGAGATAACTATAACGCGTTTTTTGGGCAAAATCTCGCTTAACAACTCCTTTGCCGAAGCCATATACACACAACTTCCGCCAATAACCTCAATCTGTCTTGTCATAAATTTCCGAGCGATTAGTTCCACAAATTTAGTAATTTTCCGATTAAATTTCGTATTTTTGCGCGTTATTTAGGTAAAAACAGCATAATCGTATGCAAAAACTACGCAATATAGCAATTATAGCCCACGTCGATCACGGCAAAACCACCATCGTCGATAAGATGATTTTGGCGGGCAATCTACTCCGCGAGCCATCCAAAACGGGCGACCTCGTGTTGGATAACAACGATTTGGAACGTGAGCGAGGAATAACCATTCTCTCGAAAAATGTCTCGGTCGTCTACAAAGATTACAAAATCAATATTATCGACACCCCGGGCCACGCCGACTTTGGTGGCGAGGTCGAGCGAGTGTTGAATATGTGCGACGGAGTGTTGCTCTTGGTTGATGCCTTCGAGGGTACTATGCCACAGACTCGTTTTGTGTTGCAGAAGGCTCTCGCACTTGGCAAGAAACCTATCGTGGTTATCAACAAAGTGGATAAGCCTAATTGCCGCCCCGAGGTTGTGAATGAGCAGGTGTTCGACCTGATGTTTACACTCGACGCAACGGAGGAGCAGTTGGATTATAAAACCATCTACGGCTCTGCAAAGCAGGGTTGGATGTCGCACAAGTGGAACGAAAAGACCGATAGCATCGTGCCACTTTTGGATGCTATTATCGACGAGATTCCGGAGCCTGCAACCAACGAGGGTACTCCGCAGTTGCTCGTAACGTCGCTCGAATACTCGTCGTATATTGGACGTATTGCAGTGGGAAAACTTACTCGTGGTACGCTCTACAATGGCCAGAATGTAACGCTCGCAAAGCGTGATGGCAAGACTCTCGTAAAGTCCAAGATTAAGGACCTGATGGTATTCGAGGGGTTGGGCAAAAAGAAGGTTGATAAGGTTGAGTGTGGCGAGATTTGCGCTATCGTGGGTATCGAGGGTTTCGAGATTGGCGATACAATCTGCGACTTCGAAAATCCGGAGCCACTGCCACCAATCAAGATAGACGAGCCTACGATGTCGATGCTCTTTACTATCAACAACTCGCCATTCTTTGGTCGTGAGGGTAAGTTCGTCACCTCGCGCCACATCAAGGATCGTTTGGATAGCGAGTTGGAACGCAACTTGGCTCTGCGAGTGGAGCAGGGACAAAATGCCGATTCGTTTGTGGTGTATGGTCGTGGAGTGTTGCACCTCTCGGTGTTGATCGAGACTATGCGCCGTGAGGGTTACGAGTTGCAGGTCGGTCAGCCAAAGGTCATCATAAAGGAGATCGATGGTGTGAAGTGCGAGCCTATCGAAGAGATGACCGTTGACTGTCCTGACGAGGTTGCCGGAACGGTTATTGAACTTACAACTCGTCGTAAGGGAACGCTCACAAATATGGAGTCGGCAAATGGCCGTACACGCCTCGAATTCGATATCCCTTCGCGCGGTATCATCGGCTTGCGCTCGAATATGCTTACTGCAACGGCGGGCGAGGCAATTATGTCGCATCGCTTGCGTGCTTTCGAGCCGTATGTGGGCGATATAGATATGCGCACCAATGGCTCGATTATCGCATCCGAAACGGGTACTGCATACGCCTATTCGATTGATAAACTGCAAGATAGAGGTCGTTTCTTTATTGCTCCGATGGAGGAGGTCTATATGGGACAGGTCATTGGCGAGCATACACGCAGCAACGATATTACTGTTAATGTCTGCAAAGCAAAGCAACTTACCAATATGCGTGCATCTGGCTCCGACGATAAGGCAGTTATCGTACCGCCAAAGGTGTTCTCGTTGGAGGAGGCGTTGGAGTATATCAAGGAGGATGAGTATGTTGAGGTTACTCCAAAATCTATGCGCCTGCGCAAGATTTTGTTAAATGAGATTGATCGAAAGCGAGCCTCAAAATAAAATTCGTTCTGGTGGGTAAATTTTGCGCTGCTCGTCGGATAGCGAAATGCTCACATAGGTTTACTATGCTGCGCTTTCGCTCCCTTGTTTAGCACAAAATTTCCACCACCATTTACGAATTTTTGGTTACACTAATTGATAGGTATCGAAAACGATACCTATCTTTTTTGTGGAATATTATAGGACACTCCTATTTTCTCCTATCAACTCTTAAAAGAAACTAACATTTAATAGCAAAAAAATGTAGAGGCCAGAGAAATCTGCCTCTACATTTTATATATGGTAGCGATTAGTACTTCGCAATTTTGTCGATGCGACGCTGATGGCGACCACCCTCGAACTCTGTTGAGAGCCATTCGTCAAGAATTGCCAACGCCTCCTCGTTCGAAATAAAGCGTGCAGGCAACACCAAAACGTTGCTGTCGTTGTGCAATCGTGTCATATGGGCAATCTCCGGAATCCAGCAGAGAGATGCGCGAATTTCCGCATATTTATTCAATGTCATTGACATACCTTCGCCCGATCCGCAGATGCCAATAGCGCGAGGGAACTCGCCGGCAACCAGGGCCTCCGCCATTGGATGGGCGTGGTCGGGGTAGTCGCAACTCTCCTCCGAGTGGCAGCCGAAATCAAAAACTTCGAAGCCCTTTGACGAGAGGTAGCCCGTCAGAAACTCCTTCATATCGTAGCCTGCGTGGTCGCAAGCGATGCCTATTTTGTTCATATCGATTCGATTTTTTAGATTCTTTACACAAATATAATAATAATTTGTAATTTTGCCTCGCTAATGAGAATATTTTTAATCATAGTTGGACTAATTTCGCTCGGACTCGGTGTTATAGGCATATTTTTGCCTATGTTGCCGACCACACCATTTCTGCTACTATCGGCTGCGGTGTGGCTTAAGGCTTCGCCCTCACTCTATGAGTGGTTGCTCAACCACAGACTCTTTGGCGAGTACATCCGTAACTTCCGCGAACATCGTGCCATACCTCTGCGTGTAAAGATAATTTCGGTCTCGATGGTGTGGCTTACAATCGGTTACTGCATATTCGCGGTGGTGAACGAGTGGTGGTGGGCACAGGTGCTTATGGCGTTGCTTGCTGTCGCCATTTCGTGGCACATCCTATCCTTCGCCACCTTAAAGAAAAAGAGTTGAGAACGGTTTTTCGCCCTCAACTCTTTTTTGTTATTCTGCTCTAAATCTTGGTATCTACCGGATTGGCATAGATGCCGAGGTATACTTTGCGAGCAGTTTTCAAATCGAGTCCGCACTCCATAAATTTGGCATCGGCATAAGCCATACGGCCTTTGAATGCTCGTACCGCAGCGGGGGTGTAATATTCGGCGTAACGCTTCTCTCGATGTAGAATGTCGTGCGCTATATAGTTGGTGTCGTGCAACTTGTAGTTCTTGTAGATGCGCTTGTCGATAATATCCTTCAATAACTTGTACGCCTCTGCCTTTGGCAACTTGCCGCACTCCTCCAACTCCTCGCGAGTGATTGGCTCGCAGATTGTTATGTTTACATCGCCCTTTGGCATACGAATGCCGTAGAGGATGCTGTTCTCGTCCTCGTGTGGTCCCTTCTTGTAGGTACCGCCCATAAGGCTTGTGGTGGTTTCTATCGCCTTCCTGACGTCGCAAGGCTCATATTGGTACGAGATTGCGATTGGGGCGATGTTTATCTCGCTGAAATTCTCCACAAAGTCGCTTGGTCCCGAAAGACCTACCATCTTCAGTACGCCTTGGTCGGTGGCATCGATGCCATCTTTTGTACGACCATTGCGTTGCGATATCCACATCGACTTGCCCTGCGAGATATACCAACGAATATACTCTGCCAAGTGCTGCGAATTTTGGAGAAATTCGCGTGGCGAAATCTCGTCGGTCTTGCGAATTACGCGCACAGCACGATTTATACGACAAATGTCGATAATAAACTGCGAACGCAACAGGTTGTCGCCCAACGTTGTAGCCGTTGTTGGCAGACCGTGCTGGAATAGTGTGTATTGCAGCAGGAACGAGTCGAGCGTGATGTCGCGGTGGTTCGAGATGTAGAGGTAACCTTTGCCTCGCACTACATCCTCCACACCCGACGAAGTGAAGTTGTCGATGGTGGAGTCAATGATGCGCTTGATGATGCTTATCATCACACGCTCCTGCATTTGTTCTACGGTTTTGCAGGTGCGAACGACCTCTCGAATGCGCTCCATATCGGCATCCGGAAATGCGAAATTTACTGCTGGGATAAAGAATGGATCGTTTACGATTCGCTCCAATGCGGCGGGAATTTCGTCGTCATTGTAGGGGCGAATATCTCCATATAAATCTTCTGCCATAATTCTCAAGATTCAATATTCTTTTTACAAAGATAAGTAAAATTCCTCGAATTGGCAAATTATTTTTGTAATGTCTGCGATATGTCATAAATATGCAAAAATAAATTATAAACTTTTTCTCCTACTTTTTTGTTATTTCGATGACGAAGTGTTACCTTTGCGGCGCTATGTTAAGACAATATTTTAACTCATTACTTATCTGCTTGGTATTTTGCGCGTGCGCGATGATACCGGAGCGTGCTTTTGCGCAGGGCGGAACGATGGTTACGGTGAGTGGTTTGGTCACCTCGGCAGAGGACAAACAGCCTCTTATCGGTGTAGCCGTTGTTACCGAGACTATGCAGGGAGTCACGACTTTGCTTGATGGAACCTACACAATCAAAGTGAAAGCAGGTACAAAACTATCATTCTCTTATTTGGGCTTCCGCTCGGTAGATTGGACTGTGCCGACGGGTAGCGATAAGGTTACCTACAACCTCGCTATGCAGAGCGAGAGCGAATCTATCGACGACGTTGTGGTTATTGCCTACGGTGTGCGAAAGAAGGGTACCGTTGCAGGTTCTGTTTCGGCTGTCGAGATGGAGAATATCACCGATACTCCGACTGCTGCATTCGATCAGGCTCTGCAAGGACAGGTTGCCGGACTCTCGGTTATGTCTTCTACGGGCGAGCCGAGTGCATCTGCCAAGATGACCATTCGAGGCGTGAACTCTATCAATTCGGGTACGTCACCGCTCTATATTTTGGACGGTGTGCCTATCGAGAGTAGCGACTTCAATGCCATCAACCCTGCCGATATCGAATCGTTGTCGGTGCTGAAAGATGCCGCTTCGACCTCGATTTATGGCGCACGAGCGGCAAATGGTGTTATTGTTATCACCACCAAGCGAGGTGCGAAGGCGGACAGACCGCGCATCGACTATCGTATGCAACTCGGTTTCTCGGAGGTTGCAGGTAATAATTGGGATTTGATGAATACCGCCGAGCGTATCCAATACGAGAAGGAGGTTGGTTTGACCGAGGGCAAGGACTACGACCTGTTGAGCAAAACCGACATCTGCTGGCTCGACGAGGTCTACAAGAGCGCAGCGTTGTTGCAAAACTACGAACTCTCCATTTCGGGTGCCGACGACAAGACCTCGTACTACGTTTCGGGTGGTTACTACAATCAAGAGGGTACAGCACTCGGCTCGGGCTTTGCTCGTTTCTCGTTCCGTGCCAATTTGGAGCGTAAGGCTGCCAAGTGGCTCAAACTCGGAACAAATACGATGTTCAACTATCAGCAGATTCAGCAGGCCGACGAAGGCTCGTATACGCTCGTTACACCTATCTCGGCTGCACGTTTTATGTTGCCATACTACTCTCCATATAAGGCAGATGGCTCGTTGGCTTCGATCAACGATGGCTCGTGGAAGGGTATAGGTCAAAACCCTATTGAGTGGCAACAGAACAACCCTGTAACTTTCAAAAAGTACAAACTGCTCTCGACATTCTTCCTTGATGCCACGCCTATCGAAGGTTTGTCGTTGCGCTCGCAGTTGGCTGTCGATTACTCGCATACAACGGGTTTTGGTGTGTCGTATCCAAGTTATCTGCCAAATCAGGGACAGGGCTCGGCATCGCGTTCGTCGACCGATGGCGGCTCATTGACAATCACAAATACGGCAAACTACCGCTTCTCGAAGGGGTATAAACATAACTTTAACTTCCTCGTTGGTCAGGAGGGTATATCCTACCACTATGAGGCATTCAGCGTGTTGAGCGAAGGTCAGAACAATGACTTCCTGACCAATGTTTCGTCGGGTACACGTGTTACTTCGTGGAGCGATACCACCGATTCGGACTATGGCTTCTTGTCGTTCTTTGGTCGTGGCGAGTACAACTACGACAACCGCTACTTCGCCGAGTTCTCGGTGCGTGCCGATGGCTCGTCGCGCTTCGGTAAGAAAAACCGTTGGGCGGGCTTCTGGTCGTTGGGCTTTATGTGGAGTTTGCGCGACGAGGTATTTATGGAGTCTGCACGCCGTTGGCTTACCCACGCACAGATTTCGCTCTCGACGGGTACTTCGGGTAACTCTTCGATTCCGAACTACGAGCATTTGGCTCTCGTGGGCGGAGGTGCCGACTACGGAGGCGATGCGGGTATGTTGTTGATGCAGCCGGGTAACGAGTCGTTGCGTTGGGAGCGACCTTGGACTTCAAATCTCGCTCTGCACTTCGGCTTCTGGCATCGTTTGACTGTCGATGCAGAGGTCTATTACAAGCGTACCTCCGATATGCTTATGCAGGTGCCACTGCCATACTCGACTTCGGGTTTTGGCTATAAGTGGGATAATGTCGGCACTATGACAAATGTAGGTGTCGAGGTAAATCTGCAAGGCACACTCATTCAGGCGAGGGAGTTTATGTGGACCGTGAATGCCAACTTCTCGTACAACCGCAACCGCATCGTATCGCTCTATAATGGCGTTACCGAGTACGAGATGGCAAATACCAATACCAAACTCGTTGTTGGTCATCCACTTGGCGAGTTCTTTATCAACCGCTACGCCGGTGTAAACCCTGCAAACGGAGATGCGTTGTGGTATACCAAAGATGGCGAAATTACCAACGAGTTGCGCGATGAGGATAAGGTGCTTATAGGCAAGAGTTATATCGCCCCTTGGCAGGGAGGTTTCGGTACGGCGTTGTCGTGGAAGGGACTCTCGTTGAGCGCACAATTTGCGTGGGTTGCCGACCGTTGGATGCTTAACAACGACCGCTATTTCGACGAGTCGAATGGTCGTTTTATGAACTACAACCAGTCGGCACGCTTGCTCGACCGTTGGAAAAAGCCGGGCGATATCACCGACATACCTCGTCACGGCGTATATACCGAGTTCGATAGCAGATTGTTGGAGGATGCCTCGTTCTTGCGTTTGAAGAACGTTATGCTCTCATATTCGTTCCCGCAGACGCTGTTGAAGAAGAGTCGGGTGTTCCAAGGCTTGCGAGTATATGCGCAGGTGCAGAACCCATTGACCTTCACGAAGTTCTCCGGCTTGGATCCGGAGGGTGTTGCCAACGTTTATCAGGCGCAATACCCAATGGCGCGTCAATACACATTTGGTCTTGACATAACATTCTAACGACTATGATGAAGAGTTTAATATACAACATAAAAGTGTGGTTGGTTGCCGCAGTGGCACTCTTTTCGGCAACCTCGTGTCTGGAAAAATATCCCGACTCTGCCATATTGGAGGAGAAGGCGATGCTCACTTACGACGATGCCGAGCAGATTGTTACCGGCATATACTCTATGTTTAAGAGTGGAGCGTTGCACAACGGCTATTTGACTTTGTTGCCCGATATTCAGGCGGATATGGTCTACGCTATTGATGGTTACAGCAACCAATACGGCTCGTTCTGGTTGTGGCAGATTCGCTCGACAACCTCGGAGGTGGAGAGCGTATATGCGGGCTTATACAGCATAATCTCGAACTGCAACTTCTTCCTCGAAAATATCGAGAGTGTGAAGGCTACGACCTACGACGATACCAAACTTACAAGCCTCGACTACTATACGGGCGAGGTCTACACTCTGCGTGCGTTGGCATACTCGGAGTTGTTGAAGATGTACTGCGAGGCATACGACCCTGCAACAGCAAAGGATAAGATGGGCGTGGTGTTGCGTAAGTACTACTCGAAGGCAGAGGTTGCGGAGCGTGCATCGTTGTACGACTCGTACCAATTTGTGTTGGACGACTTGGCAAAGGCGGAGGAGTTGCTCAACAACGACTACGACCAATACTCGTCGGATTATGCTACGAAGGCGATGGCAGAGGCTCTGCACGCTCGTGTAGCACTCTATATGCAAGATTGGGAGTCGGCAATCGAATACTCGACACGACTGATTGAGAATAAGGCATTTGAACTCTCGCCTGCGAATGTTCTCTACACCGATGGACAGAGTTATTTCCAATATATGTGGAACTACGACCTCGCTACGGAGGTTATTTGGCGTGTGCGCCTCACTCCGCAGTCGCCGGGTGCTATGATTGGCTCGGCATTCGTGAACTTCACAAACGATTATGTCAATTTCTATCCCGACTATGTTCCGGCGCAGTGGGTATTGAATCTATATGCGCAGAACGACTACCGCTACAACGCCTATTTCTATCAGGCGCAGACGGGTTACGCTCACGGCTTGGTTTGGCCATTGTTGGTGAAGTACTACGGCAATGGTGATTTTATCAATTCATACCAACTCTACCACGTGTCGATGCCAAAGCCATTCCGTTTGGCGGAGCAGTATCTTATTCGTGCCGAGGCGTATTGCCGTAAGGAGTCGCCTAACTACTCGGCTGCATCTGCCGATTTGACCGCTCTGCGTGAGACGCGTTTCAAGTCGGGTTCAGGAGGTTTGAGTGTGTCGGAGGCGAACTTTATACAGCATATTGCCGAGGAGCGTGTTCGTGAGTTGTATATGGAGGGACACCGCCTTCACGATATCAAACGTTGGGGCAAACTCTACAACGAGGGTAAGGGCTTCGAGCGTACTCCGCAGTCCAACTCGTTGGTCGAGGGTAGCAGCATCAAAAGGGCTGCCGACCACTATATGTATGTATGGCCTATTCCTCGTCACGAGATTGAGGCTCCCGGCTCGAAGGTTAAACAGAATGCGGGCTACTAAACGAGAAAGACTATGAAAAAGATTTTTAATATAATTGTGGTTGTTGCTGTTGTTGCGGGCTTTGTGGCGTGCAACGAGCAATATACCACCTACAAGGACAAAGAGTATCTGCTATTCTCGGATACACTCTCTACGAATATGGTATTGGAGGACGGCACACCGTTTAAGGTTAAGGTTTCGTCTACTGTGGCACGCGACTACGACCGCACCTATGCTGTGGAGATTATCGATAAGGGTAGCAATGCTATCGAGGGGTATCACTACCGCCTTGGCTCGAACACGATAACCATCCCTGCCGGCGAGGTTTCGACGGCTGTGGATGTGTATGGCAACTACGAGAATATCGAACCAACCGACTCGCTCGGTTTTACGTTGCAGTTGGTTATGAATGAGGAGTTGAAGTGGGATATGTATCCTAATTCGAATCGCACAAAGGTTGTGATGTATAAATCTTGCCCATTCGATATCAACGAGTGGGGTGGTACCGAGTCGGAGCCGAAGTACTGCCTGCTGACATCGCTTTTGTTGTACTCTTACCCGGGTACCAACGCTTCGTATCAGCGATTGGTTAAGTGCTACAAACACAAGACGATGGAGAATACCATCGTTATGGACGATTTGTTCTACAACGGCTACGACGTGCTACTTACATTCGACACCGCAAACCCTGCAACACCGCTGCTTAAAATGCAGAACGACCAAGTCATCGGTAGCGAGTTTACGGTATTCGGTACGCAGTATGGCGACGGCAAAATTTTGGGTACACACAGCCCTCGTGCCGAGCAGGCTTCGTTCTACAACTCGTGCCAGAAGTTTGCGCAGTTGTGGGTGTTGATGTATGTTAAGGACTTCTCCACAACCATAGGTTATATGGGCTACTTCTACAACATCCTCGAATGGGTGTCGCAAGAGGAGGCCGAGGAGATAATGAGAGAGGGAATTTAGAGAAAAACGGAAAAACTGATTGATTATGAAAAAGATATTAGCAATTTTAAGTGGTGTAGCGATGTTGTTCGCTGCGTGTGAGAATAATAACAATGGCGGTGGTAACGAGGAGCCGAAGCCAAATTTCCCAACTTTGCAGGAGGTTACTGCCGAATCGGGTGCAAGTTACGAATTGACCTTTACGGTTGATAGAGAGTGGTCGTTGGCTCTCACCGAGGAGTCGCGCCTTTATGCTACGATGACCTATAACGGATTTACCGATGTGATGTGTTCCGGCGAGGCTGGCGAGCATACCGTAACAATCAAGATGCAAGAGGGATTGTCGAGTTACGTCGAGGATTTCGTGGCAGAGGTGGTAATGACTATCGAGGAGTATTCGCAGACCATCGCAATCTACACTATTCCAAACAACACCTACACTGTAACGGGTTCGGCTCCCGAGGGTATGGAGGCAGATGTGATATCTACAATCGCTCCGGGTGGACACCCCGAGAATGGCCCGTTTGCAGATGCACCAACCACCTATACAGTAAGTTATTTGAGTGCAGCCGATGCCGAGTATGGCGATTTTATCGTTTCGCACGACCTTGATTTCAAATACCAATACGAGGTCTACGCCAAGAACGATGCCGGCGAGTTCGAAATACTCCCAACAAAGAGCAACGATTGGCTCGAATTTTCGTCGTTTGCGTATGGCAAGAAGTTTAAGTTGGCGATGAATTACAAGAGTTCGAAGGCTGTGCTTACCGAGGGCGTGGGCTACGAGGCTTATGTAAATATGGTAAACGAGGAGGGCAAGACTATTATATCCATATATTATCTCTACAACCCTGATGCCGTAGCGGAGGTGAAAACTTCGCTTACATTGGCAAATCCGGAGTTGGCGGAAAATAGTGGTGTAACATTCGTAGGTTTGGATAAGACCTACACGCTCACTTTTGCCTCGCCAAATCTTTTAGGCGAAGATTATGCGGCAGCAACTCTGAAATTGGAGGGCTATTCCGACTTCTATGGCGGTATCGGAAGTGGTACTACCGATTTGAAGTTCCACAAAGATATCACTACCGGCTACTGCTACATCACGTTGAGCGATGGCGTGGAGGCCGAGAATTTGCCACGTACCGATGTGCTGACTATCTCGGGAACGGTAAAGGGTGGAGGTCTTCACGAATATACCATAAACTTGGTGTTTGATTGGATTGAGGCAACTCCCGAGGAGTAAATAAGATGAAAATAAAGAGAACAATATAATGATGAAGTTACTTAAAATCAACATATTCGCAGTTGCTTTGGTAGTGATTGCCGTTGTTGGCTGTACGAAGGACAATACGGTGGATTTGACCGAGCGCGACTATGGATATGTTCAGTTCAAGTTGTACAAGGAGGCCTCCTATACACCTTCGCGTGCATCCATTACCGAGTTGGACTACCTTGCCGAGGCGTGTAAGGTGGAGATAAACATCACCGATGCGGCAGGCACCAACATTCGCCAGAGTCTTGTGCTTTCGGCTGCAAATGCCGATGCTGCCGAGTTTGGTCTGCGAAGCGGTAAGTTGAAACTCCTCCCCGGCGAGTACGAATTGGGTATGATTACCCTTTTCGATGCCCTCGACAATGTTGTCTATCGTAACTATTCGAGTGCCGAGCGCAAGTTCACAGTCCACGTTGGAGGACTCACCGTACACGATGTTACCGTAAATGTGCAACCTCGTGGTAAGGTGCAATTTACCCTGATAAAGGATATGTCCGACTTTACGAATACTCGCAGCGAAAGACCTGTTGAGTATACCTTCGATGAGATAAAGTTTGTGGATGTGTCGTTGAAGGTGGTGCGCAATGGCAATGTCTTTGGCGAGGAGACTATTGTTTTGGAGAATCTCCCTGCCAAATTCTCGCAGCACTTTGATGAGGACGACGACCAGAGCGATAAACACGGCTGGAAGACTTCGTCGTTGCAGTGCGATACGCTCATTTCGTTGGAGGCGGACACCTATCGTGTTGTATCCTACACCACAAAGTCGAAGAAGTCGGCAGGTTTGTTGGAGGTAAACGACAACCCACCGCTTACGGAGTTTACGATCGAGGATAACAAGGTTACCAAGACAAAGGTAAAGGTAAAACTCTACGAGAGCGATGCGTATATCAAGGACAACTACGCTCTCTACGAGATTTGGAAGAGCCTCGATGGCCCGAATTGGTGTTACGATGGCGAGAACTACCCTCGTGGTGCAAATTGGAATTTTAATAAGGATGTCGATTTGTGGTGTGAGCAGCCGGGTGTTCAGGTACACGCCAACGGACGTATTGCTTCACTCGATTTGAGTAATTTCGGCTTTAAGGGCCACCTATCGCCATATATTGGACAACTTACCGAGTTGGTGGTGTTGCATCTTGGTACCCACAACGATACCAATGTGATGTACGACCCATCGCTCGATTTGAAGCGTTCGCACGCAGAGCGTCAGCGCAACCTTTTCGACGATCAACGTGCATACTTGCAATCTATACATCCGGCAATTCAGATGTCGGAGGCGTGTGCCTTTGCGTTGATGTATAAGGGACTCTCGTCGCCTGCCATCTCGCTCTACGAGAATGGTGGAAAGGAGAGCGATGTGATTGACAAGAAGAGTGGCACTCAAACCATCCGCAAGTACGATATGAATCACGGTACTTTGAAGAATGGTTTGCTCTCGTTGCCAAAGGAGATTGGCAGTTTGAAGAAACTCGAAACTTTGAACATCGCCAACGGTGAGTTGGCAGCGTTGCCGGAAACGATTGGCGATTTGGAGTCGCTCTCGTCGTTGGAGATTTACAACTGTCCAAAGATGATGGAGTTCCCTATTGTGATAGGCGAACTGCCGTTGTTGCGAATGGTTAATATCTCCAATAACAAGCAATGGAGTACCGAGGAGGTAGAGAAGGGTATAGAGGCTCTCGCAAAGGGTGCAGCACGTAAGAATATCGAGATTCTCTACGCTCGCGAGAACAGAATTTCCAAACTCGATCGCAACTGGTTCCGTGCCGACAACAACGGCTTCGAGGCTATGGGCTTGCTCGACTTGGCTTTCAACGAGATTACCCGTGTGGATGCTCTCGGCAAAGAGGTTGAACTCGTGCAGTTGTACCTCGACCACAATAAGATTGAGTATATTCCGCACGATAGCGAGGGCTATTTCTGCGGTTTCGACGATGTGGAGAACTTCTCGGTCAACTACAACAAACTGACAAAGATTCCTAATATATTCAATGCCAAGAGTTCGTTTACGATGAACTCGGTAAGTTTTGGTGGCAACCAAATTACCGGTTGCGAGGGCGAGGAAGACGGCACTTATCGTGGTATTAGGGTTAATACGTTGACTTTGTCGATGAATAAACTTAAAAAGTATCCTAAAGCGTTCTCCGACTCGAACTCATTGTTCGAATATATCATATTGAGTGCCTGCGAGTTGGAGGAGATTCCGGAGGGTTGTTTCGACCACGAAAACGCCGTAAACCATATGTCGTTCGACTTCTCGTACAACCGATTGACAAAGTTGCCACGCGATTTCCACGCAGGTAATATGCCATACCTCTATGGCGTAGACCTATCGTTCAATCGTTTCAGTCACTTCCCTTATCAGCCGCTCGATGCCGAGTCTTTGACGGTGTTGTCGATGCGCAGTCAGCGCGATGCGGAGGGTAATCGTTGTTTGACAGAGTGGCCACAGGGCATCTATCAGCATCGAGGTCTGCGAGGTCTTTATCTCGGCTCGAACGACTTGGGTAAGATAGAGGATACCATATCGACATTGTGCTATATTCTCGATATTAGCGACAACCCGAATATCGTATTCGATGCGTCGGATATTTGCTATGCTTGGCAGTCGGGAGCATACGTGCTCTACTACGACAAGACGCAGAATATTCTGAATTGTGATGCAATGTTGAAGTAAAAGCGGAGGAGAGAGTATGAAAATGAGATACAATATATTTATTATGGCGATTGCGGTGTTTGCTGCAGTTGCGTGTACGAGTAACGACGAGATTATCGACTTCAAGACCGACATAGATGTTATTGAGGTTGAGGCGAATGGAGGCGTAAAGAAGGTGCGTGTTCAGTCGAGCGACGAGTGGATAGCGTTGGTGGAGCAGAATGTGCCGTGGATTGCCGTTTCGCCTGCCAATGGTCGTGGAACGGTAACTTGCGACTTCGAAATTGATTCGGCTTTGACGGCCTATCCGCGCGAGGCTAAAATAGCAATTCGCAATGTAGTAACCAACAAATATCGCTATATCACCGTAAAGCAGAAGGGCTACGAATATACGCTCGACGTTGATAGAACGGAGGTCGAGGTTAAGAAGTTTGCCGAGTTTGGCAAAAGATATTTCGATGTGGTTGTGAAGTCGAATTTTGCTTTCGATGTGAAGATTCCGAAGGAGCAACAGTTCTGGATTTCGCGAGAGCCTGCATCGAACTTGGGCGATGCCTACAAACACAATTTGGATAGAGGTGTACGTCCTCGCGAGGTTAAGGTGCGCTTTAATTGGAAGATAAACAACTCCGAAAATCCTCGCTTGGCAGATATCGAGTTTGTGCCAATCGCCGATACTATCACCGTGTCGCATAGTGGCAAACTGCACGTTTCGCAGGAGGCTGCCGAGAAGATTGTTGCCGACACTCGTGCGGGCGACTCGTTGGCGTTGCTCAACATTGTGAACACAATGCAGTGCTGGACAATCTGGGACTCGTCGACTCCGATGAATACTTGGAATGGCGTAACCCTTTGGGATAGGCGTGATGGCTGCTCGGCAGACAAGATTGGTCGTGTCAAAAGGGTGGAGATTTTCCTCTGCAACTCATTCGAGGGACTTCCATACGAGTTTAAGTATCTTACTGCAGCCGAGGAGATTTATATATTCTCGAACGAGAACTCGATGCTCAAAAGCCTCAATCTCGGCGAGCATATCTGCGAATTGACAAACTTGAAGCGATTGACCGTAGGCGCATTTGGTTTGAGTGAACTGCCGGAGTCGTTTACAAATCTCAAAAACTTGGAGTATCTCGATTTGGGCTCAAATAACTTCCAGCGCGTACCGAGTATGATTACGAAGGAAAATTTCCCTAATCTCCGCGCATTAGTTATGAACGCGCAGCAGCGACACTCTGTAAGCGATTTGAGCAATAGCCGCTACGCATTGGAGGAACTTGGTGGTCTTGTCGAGGAGGAGGGCGTGCCTGAACATTTGTTGAAGTGGGGCTTGGATACGCTGGTGTTGAGTGTGAACTACCTTCACGGCACATTGCCATCGTTCGAGAGCGATCCGCAGGTGCCAAAGTGGACCGAGCAGGAGGTTATCGCAGCCGATACGTTACCTATGGCTTTGGTCGGCACACCAAAGGTTATGCCTACGACAAAGACATTCCGTATCAACCACAATCGCCTCTCGGGCGAACTTCCAACGTGGTTGCTTATGCACCCTGCACTCGATTGGTGGATACCGTTTAGTTTGGTGTTCCCACAGGAGGGACGTTGGACCGATGGTTCGAGTTCGGGCTTCACTAACGCTCCGTCAAACCTTGTTGACTACTACAAAAATTGGTATCCGAACAAGAAACTTGCGAATAGTATCGAGGAGGAGATTCCCGAGGACGAGGAGGCAGGAACTATAACAAAGAAAGGAGTATTACGATGAGATATAGCAAGATAGTAACATTTGTTTTGGGCGCAATGCTCGCACTCGTATCGTGTGTGCGAGAGGGCGATATGAACGTAGTCGGAATGCCGTCAATTCCTTCGGATGGGGCGTGCATCGAGGGCGAGTTGTTCGTGAAATTCTCGCCCGACGTGGCTGCATTGCTCGAAGAGTCGGGTGCAGTGCGTTCGGGAGTAACCCGCAGTGGTGTAAGCAGTGTAGATGAACTGCTCGATATTATCGGGGGCTTCGAAATTTCGCGTGTGTTCCCTGTGGACAAACGCCACGAGGAGCGTACAGTGCGAGAGGGCTTGCACTGCTGGTATGTTGTGCGCTACAATGGCAACTACACCGTAGAGGAGGTGTCGCAACGCTTTGCTGCTCTCGGCGATGTGCAGAAGGTGGATGTAAACCGCACCATTAAGCGTGCCAACACCCGTAAGGCTATTCCGCTATCGAAACGTGCCTACGAGCGTATGTCTGCTTCGACACGTGCTTTGCAAGGCTCGTTTAACGACCCGTTGTATGCACGACAGTGGAACTTGGAGAACGATGGCGAAATGGCTGACCTCGGCGAGAATAAGAGAGCAGGAGCCGATGTTCAGACTGTTGGTGCGTGGGACAAGACAACAGGCGACAACTCGGTTATTGTTGCTATCCTCGACGAGGGTATCGACGTTGAGCACGTGGACTTGAAGGCTAATATATGGGTTAATAGCGACGAGAATGGTGCGTGGAACGAGGATAAGGATAACAATGGCTATCAGGGAGATAAGAATGGCTATAACTTCGTTAATGGCGTAGGAAAGATTACTTGGGATGGCTACTACGACTCGGGACACGGAACGCACGTTGCAGGAACTGTTGCTGCGGTGAATAATAACGGTATCGGCATCAGTTCGATTGCAGGTGGCGATGGCTCGGCAGATAGTGGCGTTAAGGTTATGGTTTGCCAAATATTCTCGGGAAATGTATCGACAGGCCTTATCAATGTTGTACGTGCGATGAAGTACGCTGCCGACAATGGCGCAGTGGTGTTGCAGTGCAGTTGGGGTTATGTCTCGGGTGCCGTACACGAATACGAGTGGGGTGAGGCAGGTTTCGCTTCGGAGGAGGAGTGGATTGCAGGCTCGCCAATCGAGAAGGAGGCACTCGACTACTTCATCAATAATGCAGGCTCGCCAAATGGTGTAATTGAGGGCGGTATTGCTGTCTTTGCTGCGGGTAATGAGTGCGCCCCTATGGCGGGTTACCCGGGTGCAGCCGAGTATTGTGTTTCGGTGGCTGCTACGGCTGCCGACTTTACCCCTGCAACCTACACCAACTATGGCCCCGGCACAACCATTTCGGCTCCCGGTGGCGACCAAGATTACTACTACTTCTACACCAATCCCGACACAGGTAAGGTGGGCGAAGTGGGCTGTATTCTTTCGACTTTGCCATCGCACATTAGCGAGTCGGGCTACGGATACTTCGAGGGAACGTCAATGGCGTGTCCGCACGTTTCAGGTGTTGTTGCTCTCGGTCTATCCTATGCCACAAAGTTGCGTAAGCACTTCAAGGCAGAGGAGATTCGCAAAATGTTGTGCGATGCGCAGAATGTAACCCCGATAGATGACTATATGACGGGCTACAAGTTCTACAATCGCTACGTAGCCGATATGGGCGCATATCAGCCTATGAATATGCCTTTGGCACCATTCCGTGGCGAGATGGGAGCAGGACAGGTCAATGCCGCAAAATTCCTTGCTGCTATTGGTGGTGAGGATGCAGGTACGCCTATGCACTTCCCTAATCTGACGATAAAGGCGGGCGATACGATTACGGTTAATCCGTCGAAGTACTTTGTTGGTGGCGAGGAGTTGACCTACATCGTTACCATCGAGGATAATCACGTTGCGACACATAAGACAGAGGGCGAGAATCTCGTATTCTCGGGCTTGCGTGTTGGCACTACCAAAGCCACCATTAAGGCGAGCAATGGCGTGGAGCAGTCGTTTGTAATCACTGTCCGCAAATCTGATGGTTGGTTGTAAAATATAGCGTTATGAGGGTTCTGGTTGCGGTGTTGATGCTTTGTGCGGTGCTACTTTCGAGCGCACAGGTACGCATTATCCCAACCGAAAAACTCCTCGAAGTGGCAGAGCCGAAGGTGGCGGATACACCGCTGAAACTCCTTACAACGGAGGTTAGTTTCGGCACTATAGACGAAATGTCGGGTGTGTGGCAGGGTAGTGGAGTGTTGGAGAATAGCGGTGACGAGACAATCGCAATAACGCAACTCAAAACCACTTGCGGATGTCTGCAAGTCTTCGCCCCGAAGCGTGTGATTGCTCCGAAGGAGAGAGTTGCGCTAACTTTGAAATACTACCCACGTGGTCACGCCGGACGTGTGTCGCAGAGGGTATTGGTATATACCAACCACTCGACGGAGAAGCCATCGGCAATTCTGCAACTGCGGGGCGTGGTTACTGCATCGGCAGATAGAACGGACGACTATCCGTACGCTCGAGGGGTGTTACGTTTGCGACAGGAGCGCGTGCAGTTCGATGGCGAGAGCAATGAGACGCTGCGTATAGCCTGTATGAATGGAGGCTCAACGGAGTTGCATCCAATGGCAGATACGTTGCTTACATCCAGAGGGCTGCGTGTGCGATTTGAACCTGCGAGGTTTGCACCGAAGCAGATGGGTTATATGATTGTGGAGTACTCGCCAAAAGATGTGCGAGAGGGCGACAATAAACCGAGGATATACCTCAAACTGCCGAATGTTGCTCCGCGACAAAGCGTTGTGGAAGTTGTTGTAAATAAGAAAGATTGACGAAAAAGTAGAAAATATGAAAAAAATTACTAATTTTGCAGTAGCAATATTGTGTGCGGTTGTTGCACTCTCTTGTTCCGAGAAGGGTGAAGTTGGCGAGATTTATCTCGATGTCACACCGAATAATATCTCGGGTGTTTGGAGTATGGAGAGTTACGACAATGGCCAAACTCTTGCCGAGGGTACATACTACTACATCGATTTCGATCGTAAGGAGCGAACCTTTGTCAGTTACGACAACCTCGGCAGTATGGAGACACACAAACGATCGGGCCGTTACGACATCGTGGTTGATGGCGCAGCGGTGATTCGTGGAATCTACGACTTTGGTCAGGGCGATTGGGAACACCAATATTATGTTCGCGATTTGACCAAAAATCGTATGGTGTGGGTTGCTGTGGATGACGAGAGTGTTGTTCAGGTTTATGTGCGTGCCGAGTTGCCCGAGTGGGATTCGGAGGAGTAGAGATTTATTAACAACTAAAATAAAACTACAATGAAGAGATTTACCATTTTTTGTTTGTTGCTCTGTGCGGTATTCGCTACACGTGCAGCAGAGGTTCTTTATGGTCCATACGTTCAGGCCATTACAGAGGATTCAGCCTATATCGTTTGGGTTACCGATAAGGCAACCTATGGTTGGGTAGAGATTAAAGCCGAGGGCGAGAAAAATGCCGAGACCTACATCGAGAGCAATCTCGGTTTGCTCTACAACCGTCGTGTTCACCGCGTTCCGGTTAAGAATTTGAAGCCGGGAACACTCTATCAGTACGAGATTTTCTCGCAGTACCAGGATAAGAGCGGCAAGAAGGAAAAGGCCTTCTCGAAGGATAAGAATATGTATGGTAAGCCATATACATTCCGCACCAACGACCGTAATAAGGAGGAGGTTTCGTTTATCGTAACTGCCGACACTCACTACAACTCTACACTTTTCAGCGAACTCTACACATTGGATCGCATCAAGGATAAGGATTTTGTGATGTTCAATGGCGATATGGTAACCACCTTCTCGAACGAGAAGAGCCACTTTGACCGACTTTTCTCTACTATTCACGAGACTTTCGAGAACTACAATACGCAGTTCTACTTCGTTCGCGGTAACCACGATGCTCGTGGCAACCACGCCCAGAAGTTCTTGGACTACTATCCAACTTGGACCAATATGCCGTATTTTGCATTCCGTCACGGTCCGGTATTCGTTGTATGTATCGATGGTGGCGAGGATAAGCCGGATAGCGATATCGAGTACTATGGCACTGCCGCATTCGATCTCTATCGTATAGAGCAAGGCAAGTGGTTGGAGAAGGTTTTGGAGAGCGAGGAGTGCAAAACTGCAACCTATCGTATCGTTGTTTCGCACATTCCACTCACCGAGAATTCGTGGCACGGTGGTAGCCACGCTTGGAAGCACCTTGCGCAGCGTTGCGAGGATAAGGGCTTCAACATTATGCTTTCGGGCCACCTCCACAAGCACCGATTCTATAAGGAGGGTACCCACAATCGCACATTCCCAACACTCGTTATTGGTGCAGACAAGTATACCGATATCGTAGCGAATAAGGAGGCTCTTACCATCAAGTTGATCAATAAGGATGGTTCGTTGCATAAGACTTATACCTATCCTGCAAAGAAATAGTCGCAAATGAGCGGTGCCTTTTGCACTGCCCTGCGGAAAGCGAGTTCCTCACATACGCCGAGTATGCTGCGGACTCGCTTTTTAATTGAGAATTTAGACCAATGGGACAAATGGGAGAGTAGGATAACTCCTATTAGTCTTATATGGCTCATTTTCTATTTCAATTCCCGCACTAAAATGGTGGGTTTTGGCGAATTTGTTGCGAAAAAATTTGCAGAGTCAAAAAAAATCACTACTTTTGCCCTGCTTTTAGCACGAAATGCTGTTGTAGCTCAGTGGTAGAGCACTTCCTTGGTAAGGAAGAGGTCACGAGTTCAAGCCTCGTCAACAGCTCAAAATGAGGAACTTGCGAGTTCCTCATTTTTTTGTTTCTATTTCTCAGTTCGAACCCACTTTTATAGTAACTCACTATTAAGCCCCCTTTACAGAAAGGGGGGGGGAGGGTAACACACTTTCTGCTCGGGGTACAAAAAATGCGAGGCAAAAACCTCGCATTTCGTACCCCCGAGCAGAATCGAACTGCTATCTTCGGTTTAGGAAACCGCTTCTCTATCCGTTGAGATACAGGGGCGAACCCTTTTCGTGTGTATGTGTAAAAGATTTCATCTTTTCGGGGGACAAATATACGAAAAAAATTCCTATCTTTGCACAAATAACCCAATAATACCTTCTTTGTATATGAGAAAGTCCTTTTTTGCACTTTTGTTTGTCGCTGCAATGCTCGTTTCGTGTAGCGATAAGGATGTGATTGTAGAGCGTTATCTCGCATCCAATACCCCTAATGTTCAACTCTATTCGATAGACGACAATGGCGTGGCGAACGCAACGCAAGTGGTAGCGCGTGGTCGCAGAGTCGAGGCAAACATTGGTAAGGGTGTGGAGATAGACGATCAAACATACTACCCGATAGAGTTGTCGCGCAAGCAGTACTCTTATGTTAGGGAACACTCTTTGGTGGAGAGTGCCAAGGAGGTTGTGCAGGAGCGTGTGGTATGGGTGCGTACACCGGCATCTATAATTACCGACTGCGAGACTTCTCTCGCAGGTGGCTTGGCAAAGAAGGGCGAGAAGTTGGCAGTTCTCGATTTCGACTCGTTGTGCAGCAACGGCAAAGTCTATCGCTACAAAGTTAAGCAGGGAAAGTTGAGCGGCTATGTATATGGCAAGTATTTGACTTTCAGCAAGGAGGATGCCGAGAAGCGTTACAAGCCCGAGAAGTATGACGTGTTGCACAAGAAGGTGCGCAACTCGTTTGGAGGTGGCGAGGCTGTCGGTTGCGACTTCTATCCAACCGAGCGAGTGAAGTTCGCAAAGAACAAGATGCCCGAGGCGTGCTATTCGCTCTATCTGAATATCTCTCCATCGGTAATTGGCAACATCGAGAAGTATATCACATTCGCCAAGACTACCAAAATCAACACCTTTGTAATAGATATTAAGGACAATGAGTGTCCGGGCTATAAGGCGGAGGCTATGGCGAAATATTCGCCTACAAACCACCGCTATGCAGGCAAGAATAAGGAGGCGATGTATAAGAATGCGGTAAAGCGACTCCACGAGGAGGGTTTCTATGTTGTAGGCCGTATCACCTGTTTTAAGGATTCGCATCTTGTGAAGGATCATCCCGAGGTGGCCATCACCGAGAAGGCTACGGGCAAACCATTCCGTCACAATAAGGCGTATTGGCCTAGCCCATACGATAGAAAGGTTTGGCAGTTCAACGTGGAGTTGGCAAAGGAGGCGGTGCGCAAGTTCGGCTTCAACGAGATTAACTTTGACTATGTTCGCTTCCCGGATCGTATGATGAAGGTGGAGAAGTTGATTGACTACCACAACAAATACGATGAATCGAAGGTGCAGGCTATCCAACGCTTTGTGCAGTATGCGTGCGACGAGATTCACGCAGTAGGTGCTTACGTTTCGGTTGATGTCTTTGGCGAAGCGGCAAACCCGGGTTATACCACCGCCTATGGTCAGTATTGGCCTGCCATTTCGAATGTGTGCGATGCCATCTGCGGAATGCCTTATCCCGACCACTTCACAAATGGCTACTATGGCATTAAGAAGCCGTGGAATCATCCGTACGAGTTGATGAAGGCGTGGGGCGAGCGTGTTCAGGGCCGTCAGGCAGCGACTCCTACACCTGCGGCTGTGCGTACTTGGATTCAGGCATATCCGGTTATGCGCCACGTCGATAAGAATGGTTTGCGTTACGACGCCGAGGATGTGGAGAAGGAGATTCGTGGTTTGTATGCTGCCGACTTGACAGGAGGATATACCACTTGGCATTCGGGTTCAAATCTCGAAAAGTATAAGGCGCAGAAGGGTGCTTTCTGCATTGACTATCTCAAAGAGTGGAAAAAGAGTAAGAAGTAATATATGAGAAGATTTATAATCATTTGTATTGCCTTTGTGTTGGGCGCAGTTGCAACTGTTTCGGCAGAGGGTGTTGCCGATAAGAGCGATGCAACGTTGGAGGAGCGTGTTGCCAAAAACGAGAAGCGTTTGGCGACGTTGGAGAAACTCCGCCAGTATTTCAAAATTTCGGGATTTATTCAGGGCGAGTACGACTGGACCGATGACAGAGAGGGACACCTCTCGACGGGTATGTCGTCGTTCTATGTGCGTCGTTTGCGTTTTACTATTACGGGCGACCTCTATAAGGGTAAGGCGGGAAAACTCGACTATCGTGTATATTTCGACCTCGCTCGTGCAACACAGGGCAAGATAACCAATATTAAGGAGATTAAGAGCCCGCTGTTGGATATGTGGATGCGCTACCAGCCGTGCAAGGAGTTCGGAGTCCAGATAGGTCAGTTTAAAAACCCTGTTACCTTTGAGGCGAGCATTTCGCCATCGAAGTACGACTTTATCGACTTCTCGTATGCGGTACAGAACCTCGCCAAGATGGGCAGCAACGACGTTGCGGGTTTGAATGTTACGGCTCGTGATATAGGTTTTATGTTCCTCGGAGGCTTCGTACATCGTGAGGGATATAGCGTTATCAACTACCACGTCGGTGTGTTGAATGGTAGCGGTATCAACGAGAAGGATAACAACAAGTCGAAGGATGTGTTTGGGCGTATAACAATCAACCCTACACGTGATTTGGCTTTGGCGACGTACTATCAGTGGGGCGAGGCAAACCTCTCGCACTTCTCGGCAGAGAAGTATGCCGAGTATGGCTGGACAGGCAGCGCCGAGTATGTTCCGATGCACCGTTGGGGTGGAGGCTTCAACTATGATGGCGAGAGGGCATTTGCGCGAGGCGAGTATATCGCAGGTCTGACCGGCAAACTTGCATCGGAGGGTGCCTATGTCGAGGCGGGTAAGCGTTTCCACCTTCCGAAAAATGCGGGTATGTTGTGGGCAGGCGGTATGGTCGACTACTACTGCCGCAACTGCTTCGACTATATCCACCGCGACACCAAGAATGCCGTCATCGATATGCGTTACTCGGTATGCGTGGGTTACACTCCATTCAAGTATCTGCGAGTGCAGTTGGCTTACGGATTGGAACATCGCATCAACTACGCCTTCGCCAATAACCGACATTTCGGCAATAGCGTGAAGTTGATGGTTACGGGATTATTCTAAAATAACGGAATAGGTCCTACATATACGCCTGAACGGCTTTTCGGGTGTAGAAATAGTACACAGCAATGGTAAAACCGATACCTTTGCTGTGTACTTTTTTTATACATACGATATGAAACGATTTATTTTTTCACTTCTATGTTTTGTTCCGTTTGCCGCCTCGGTGCAGGCTATCACGTGGAACGACGTAAAACAACATCTTAACATTTCGGGCTATGTGCAAGCCTCTTACAATTTGGAGATAGCCGACACCTATACGGCAACCTCCACGTTCCGTATTCGTCGTGCAAGGTTGTCGTTTGCGGGCGATATTGTCAGGAGCGACAAATTTGGCGTGGCGGACTATCGCCTTCAAGTCGATTTCGCCTCGTCGCCCCAGATTGTCGATGCGTGGGTGCGCTACCGCCCATTCCAAGAACTCGGCGTGCAGGTGGGACAGTTCAAGATTCCACTTTCGATCGAGAACTCCGAATACGCTCCTCTGCAACTCGAATTTATCGACTACTCGTTGGTGGTGCAACGTTTGGTGCGAATGAGTGGCGACGACGTTGCAGGCATAAGTGCGACGGGCAGAGATTGCGGTGTGCAACTCTATGGCGGCTTCATTCCGAAGGAGGGTTTCAATATGCTGAACTACAACTTGGCAGTATTCAACGGAAACGGCATCAACAAGAGCGACAACAACCGCAGTAAGGATGTTGTTGGCAGGGTTATGGTCAATCCTCTGCGCGATTTGACCATTGCAGGCTACTACCAATATGGCGAAGGCAACTTTGGCGAGAGCCGTTATGTTCGCTATCAACGCTATGGCGGTGGCGTTGCCTACGAGGGTAAGCACGCCTTTGCTCGTGCCGAGTATATTGCGGGCATTACGGGCTCAACGAGTTCGGATGGTGCTTATGCTTCGGCGGGGTGGAAGTTTACAACCGAGAAGTCGGGTAGTGGCTTTGTGGGCACACGATTCGACTATTTCGACGACAATATCCACACCTCGCAGCGAGAGTTCAACTATACGGTAGGTGCTGCTTACAAACCTTGGCAATATCTGCGTCTGCAATTCAACTACGTCATCAAACAGTATCAAAATCACAACCGCCCCCTCTCGCATAATCTGATGGTTATGGTGTCGGGTATATTCTAAACAATTATGGCGATGAATAAGTTTATCAATAAGTTCCTGACCGAGGATTGGGTTACCACGCTGCTCTCGATACCTATTCTCGTTTTGTGCGCTTGTGCCTACTACCTCCCCGGTGGAGGCCCGAAGGTGCCATCGACACTCCTCACGCAATCGGCGTGGATAAATATCGGTTACCTCTTTCTGATTGCGCTTTTGGCGTTGTATATCGGCAACCGATTGCTCTCACGCCCGATAAAGGGGATGTTCTGGTCGTTTGTTGTAATATTTGCTGTGTCGATGTTGGCGCAAGTGGTTGCCAATATCCCCTTCATAAAGCGTTTCGGCTTCGAGGCGGTATTCTTTTCGGTGATATTTGGACTCATCATCCGCAACTGCTTCCATATCCCCGAGTGGCTCAAACCCGCTATTCAGGGCGAATTTTTCATAAAGATTGGCGTGGTGTGCCTTGGTGCAACCATCCTCTTTCGAGATTTTGTTGCGGCTGGCTCATTGGCATTGGTGCAGGGGTGCGTGGTGATTAGCAGCGTATGGTTTTTTGCCTACGTTGTGGCACGACGATGGCGGGTAGACGAGGCGAGTGCAATGACTCTCGCATCGGGAGTTTCGATTTGCGGTGTTTCGGCGTGTATCACGGCTGCGGGCGTGGCAAATACCGATGGCAAAAAGTTGTCCTATATAGTTTCGGTGGTGCTGATTATCGTGGTGCCGATGATCTATCTGATGCCCTATCTCGCAAAGGCGATAGTTCCGCTTCTGACCTCCGATGTTGCCACACAAAATGCCATTGCCGGTGCGTGGATAGGTGGCACGGTCGATACCACAAGCGGTGTGGGTGCAGCCTCGGCAATCTATGGCGAGGCTGCCAACAAGATAGCGATGATAGTGAAGGCTACGCAGAATGTGTTGATTGGTGTTGTGGCGTTCTGTATCGCAACATTTCTCGCATCGAAAAGCGATAGCGGAGAGATGCGCCGTCCCTCATTGCGAATAGTGTGGGATAAGTTCCCGAAATTTGTGCTTGGCTTTGTTTTGGCGTCGTTGGTGTTCAGTTTGTTGCAGCAAAATGGCATTTTCCCCGACTTTGCCGAGCGTAAACTCACCGAAACAGCGTTGGCAAAGCGATTTTCGGGCTTCTTTTTCTCGTTGGCGTTTGTCTGTATCGGAATGGATACACGCCTTAAGGATATCGTTTCGCGTGAGAACCGCAATATACTCTACGCCTTTTTGTCGGCTCAATGTTTCAATATTGTTGTAACCTTCTTTGTGGCGTGGCTGCTATTTGGCATATTATAAAGAAAGCGACCAACGAGGTCGCTTTCTTGCTATTGTGCATTTTTCGGAACGGTAATCGGTATATAATTCTTTGATGGTGCGAGAGGCACGAGCGGGCAATCTACGGCGTGAATCATCTCCTTGCCGTCGGTCTCTTGTGCCTTCACATTCTTCATATCCACCTTCGCAACGTTGTGAATACCCATCGGTGTGCGATGCTCCTCGCCGGTGAATGTGAAGTTTACGTTCTCCATCACAAGGTGTTTGATGTTGCGCACATACATCGCCCAATAAGGTACGGTGCGCGATTCGCGTGTAGGCATCTGCAACTCGCGTTTTGTCTTTTCGTCGGTGCGGCCGATGTAGTGAACATCTATGTCGCGGAGCGTAACATCCTCGTATACGCCACCTTTCCAACTCTCGATTTGGAGTGCTGCGTAGTTTACATTTGTCGCTTTGATGCGCTCCACAACGAGATTTTTCGACCAAGTGTTCGCCTTCAAATCGGCAGCAAAGGCGCAACGCACACAATCAATATTCAAATCGTGAACATATACATCCTCCACGCCACCTACTGCGTCCCACCACGCACCCGGCTGAATGATTACTGCTGCCATCATCTTGCCCGTAAGTTTTGGAAGGTGTGGCTGAACATATTTGCCCGGGCCCTTTATCTCGCAGTGCGAAATCTCCAAATCTTTGACAGGGAATATTATGCGGATACCATTGCAGGTCGAGTTTATGTAGCAATTCTTAATCACAGCATTCTCCCAATAACCTCCTGCTATGCAGTCGTCGCCGGTCTCGAACGAGCAGTTGCGAATCATCAGATTCTTTGCGCCACGCAGATGGATGCCGTCGTGTCCCTTTGTGAATTGGATATTATCGAATGTGGCATTTACGACCTCGTAGCCCATAACACCGTAGTTCGAGGCCTCGGTGATATGCACGCCACGAATGGTTACACCATCCACCTCGCCGAGCATTATGCAGTGCGGGCCTCGTGAGCGACCTTCGCCATTTGGGTCTACGAGGTGGTTGCTGTTGATTACACCATCGCCCGTAATTGCTATGTTGCTCACACGCTGTGCGAGGATGAACGAGCGATTCCAATATGCAGTGTAGGCGACCTTATACTTCATAAAGTCGTTGCGCAGACACTCGTAGTTCTTGTAATCTTTCAAATCGAGTGATGCGATAAGTTCTGCATCTTTGGCGAGGCGCAACTCCACATTGTCGAGCATCTCGATAGTACCCGAGAGGTACTTGCCTGCGGGAACGAGTACGATACCGCCACCGGCATTGTTGCACGCCTTTATGGCGTTGTTTATGGCTACGGTGTTCGACACCTTACCATTGCCTTTTGCGCCGAAATCTTTGATGTTGAATGTTGGGCGAGCCGATGCTGCCACCACCTGCGCCAAGATGACAAGCGCGAGTAAGATCCTCTTCATATTCTCTATTATAGGTTTATAGTTTTTGCAAAGATAATACTTTTTTTCAAGTTTTTCGTTTTTCTACTTTTCGGTTTCCGTTTTTATGCTTATCTTTGCCCCCGCAAATGTGGAGGGATTTGGACTGATTGCAACCACAATAAAAAATTGCTAAACCGGCACTCTTTTTTTGAGGCGTTTCTGCCAAATCCCACAGCACAAAATTATACGAAGCCATTTAAAATGGCTTACGGCAAAGAATTTTAACTAAAATTTTATAATATATGGGATTTCTATTTACTTCAGAGTCGGTTTCGGAAGGACATCCTGACAAAGTCTCCGACCAGATTTCAGACGCTATTCTCGATGAGTTTTTGCGCCGTGATGCCTCGGCAAAAGTTGCGTGCGAGACACTCTGTACCACAGGCTTGGTGGTAGTTTCGGGCGAGGTTTGCTCGGATGCTTATGTCGATATTCAGGGTACAGCACGTCGCGTTATCGACCGCATTGGCTACAATCGTAGCGAGTTGCAGTTCGATGCCAAGTCGTGCGGCATTCTCTCGGCTATCCACGAGCAGTCGTCGGATATCAATCAGGGCGTGGTGCGTGCTACCGAGGAGGAGCAGGGCGCAGGCGATCAGGGCATTATGTTCGGCTATGCCGTAAACGAGTCGCGCGAGTTGATGCCGGCAACACTTATCCTTTCGCACGTTATCTTGAAGGAGTTGGCGGTTATCCGTCGTGAGGGTGAGGTTGTGACCTATCTCCGCCCCGATTCGAAGAGTCAGGTTACTATCGAGTATGGCGACGACCGTAAGGCGAAGCGAGTACATACAATCGTGGTTTCGACACAGCACGACGAGGATGTAGAGGTCGAGCAGATCAAAGAGGATGTTCGCACCATCCTTATCCCTCGTGTAAAGGCCCGCTTGGAGCGTGCCGGCGACGAGTTGGCGCAACTTATTGGCGACGACTATGTTCTCCACGTAAACCCTACGGGCAAGTTCGTTATTGGTGGTCCTCACGGCGATACAGGTCTTACCGGCCGTAAGATTATTGTCGATACTTATGGTGGTCGTGGCGCACACGGTGGAGGTGCATTCTCGGGTAAGGACTCCTCGAAGGTGGACCGCTCTGCTGCCTATGCTGCACGACACATTGCAAAGAATATGGTTGCTGCGGGTGTTGCCGACGAGGTGCTCGTTCAGTTGAGTTACGCTATCGGTATTGCCGAGCCGCTCTCGGTCTATGTCGATACCTACGGCACCAACCACCTTCCAATCAGCGAGGGCGAGATTGCCGAGCGCATAAGCAAACTTTTCGACCTTCGCCCACACGCCATAGTTAAGCGTTTCGGTTTGAAAAACCCTATTTTCGAGGCGACTGCATCCTATGGTCACTTCGGTAATCGCCCTTATACAAAGGCTGTTACATTTATTGAGAATGGGGTAGAGGTTACCCGCGATGTCGAGTTCTTTGGTTGGGAGCGACTTGACAGTGTCGAAATGATTAAGGATGCTTTGTTGAAGTAGAGTAATACCTCCCTACAAAAAGATGGGTATCGAAATTTCGATACCCATCTTTGTTTTAGAGATATTGGTGTTGGTCGTTATTTTCCTTAACAATATTTAACAACCTTTATTTGTCGTAGCCAAACAGATTTACCTCGACAATATATTGCGCTACGCCCTCGGCATTTGGCTCTGTCATTGCCGATACAAACTTCTCCAAATCGAGGTCGATAGAGAGCGTGCCATACCCCTCGGCAGGTCGCTCAATACGCCAATACTGCACATTGATAGGCAGTCCGGGACCCCAATTTGCACGGTCGTATTCGTAGGTGCCTGCCTGCTTGTAGGTGTCGGCATTGCTGTAAAAGATGTGTCCTTTGGTTACCAATCGCTCGCCATTTATGACAAACTCGTAGTAGTTGTCGTCGAACTCCGCAGCATTGAGTGTGCGGTAGTTTTCTCGCTCGATGAATTTGCCCTGATCGTGGCCGTGTCCCGTAATGGCAACCCTCATCTCCAAAGTCTTTACATTTTCAGGCACCTCCACAATACGCTCTCCCAAGCGTGATACATCCTCGATGTCGTGACCTTCAACGCCATACGCCCAACCACGATAGCCTGAATTTCCGTTGTGGCTCGAATCGTAGAGTTTCTGTGTAAATACCACATTGCGTTTAGGCTTGCCTTTGTAGTAGTGGAATGTAAATGTAGCGGTGTGCGCTCGCTTGTCGGTGGCATCCCAACCGCCATAATAGAGGTAGAAGGTAGTGTTGCCCGACAACATTGGCAGATACTCCGTAACATCGAGCCAAAAAATTTTCTTCCAATACTGTCCAAAACTATTTCCGTATGGCGTTATGGCGCGAGCAATCTCGTAACGCTCGCCCGTAGCCTTATCCTCGATAAAGAGCATTGTGGTGTTATCCCATTCGCCCGGCATCTTTTCCCAAGTACCCATTCGGTATTCGAGCAACACTCGGTCTACGCCTGAAACATCGCTCGGCAACTCCAACTCGAACTTCTTGTCTGTCTGTTCGCCCCAACCAAAGAACGAAAGGCGATGTGCCTCCGATGCCACCGAGTAGGCAGGAGTGCGACTTTCAGGATTCTGGTAGTGGAATGGCTCACGCAATAACTGCGTAACTTTGTCGGTTGGGCCTTGCGGTTGATTATTAGGCGTGCAGGCCAACGCAACCAACATCAAAAATGCAAAAAATGATACTCTTTTCATACTCATCTCTCCTTTAACGATTACAAATATAGATAAAATTGAGCGTAGTAACAAAAAATAGCCGGCCAAATGTATGGTCGGCTATTGTGTTATTCAAAAAGGGGAACTATTTCTTTGCGTACTTCTCCTTTGCAGCAGAAACTGCCGAAACAGTCTGATTCTTGATATTGGTCCAGTTGTAGTTGCGAATCAAACCTGTGACGGTTGCGTAGAGCATAAGGAAGCAACTTACCGAGCAGAATACTACTGCCGCAGCCACAAACAAACCAACTTTTATAGCCAAACGAGCAGGGCCTGTGCCGTCGTCGCTACGGGTGGTGGTGCCATCGCTCCACTTGGTTACGATATCTACAAAACCTATACCTGCACCTGCGCTGAGCAAGCCTCCCGAGAGCCACAAACCAATCTTCTCGATCCAACCCAATCTGTCGGCCTCGCGACGATAGCGGCTGATGGTGTAGCCGTGAGGGCGTGCGGCGAAGATGTATACAGGAATAAGGCACAAGAAAAATATATTCCAGAACTTGATAAAACCGGCATCGTCTTCCTTTTCCTCGACCTTTGCCTCTGCCTCTTCCAATGCCATCTCTTGAACATCCTCAAAGTCTGCCTTTTCGAGATCCTGCCAACGCTCGTAAGTATCCTCCTTCTTCTTCTCGTTCCTTTCAATTTGTTCCTTATAGAACTTTTTGAGTTCTTTGCTAATATCCGGCTTTTTCAACTCCTCTTGGTTGTAGGCTATATGCTCGATGGCGTTGTAGTAGTCGTGAGCCACATTGCGTTGCTCCTGATCCAGCCATACATTTACCGTAGCAAATTCATCCTTGCTGATGACAAACGATTGCTCCTTCAAATCGTCGAGGTTTAACTTTTTAAGAGGTTCCTCTGCCCAATTCTTTACCTGCTCGACCTTCTTCTCGGCAGCAGTTACATCGCCCTGACGACTATCTGCCCACATATGAAGGATAATTACCGAGATGATAACTCCAACAATAACTTTCCAATTAAGTTTCCAATGGCGCTTGCGCGACCACGCTATAACCTCGCGCAACTCTTTGGCACGCTCGTTGAACTCTACACTCGGCTCTTTGAGCGCAGCCTCCGCTTGGTTGAGCAACTCCTCCATACGATCAACCTCCTCGGCAGTCGTAGGGTAGATGTCCTCGCTCTCGGTGTGGCCACTCTCTTTCGCTTCATCTTTTATGTGCGACGATACGCAAGTAGCCTCCCACAACAACTCGTAGGCTTCGTCATTAGGATCACCCTCTTGGGTTGCATTTTTCAACTCATCGGGATCGAACGAGATGTAACCATCCTCCTTGTGATTTTTTTTCATTCTCTTTCATAATTAGATGCTGTTTGGTTAGTGAAAATGTAATATTTATTATCGTTTTGCAATAATTTTTGCTATTTAGGGGTGCTAACAAGAACAAAGTTAAGCAATTAAATTCAATTTTCAAAGAGATTCTTATCACTCTCTTACGATAATTATTCGTTTGTGCAAAGGGTTGTGTGGCGAGGGTGAAGAATTAAACAAAAGTTTTAGTGCATATATGCGTTATATTAACCAAATTTTATTATCTTTGCAAGAAATTGTGCGTGCGTATGCGTGTGTGCGAGTGCGCCTACGTCTGCGAGTACATTTGAGAAATAGCGACAACAAAACATAAAATACATAATAATCAATCTAAAAACTATGGAGAATAAACTTAAAGAGTTGACCGAGCGCCTCTACGGCGAGGGCTTGGAGAAGGGCCGCTTGGAGGCTGACCGTTTGGTTGCAGAGGCAAAGGATAAGGCTGCTGCAATTTTGGCAGATGCAAAAGCCGAGGCGGAGCAAATCGTAAAGAAGGCCGAGGCGAAGGCTGCCGATACCGAGAAAAACTCGATGACCGAGATTTCGTTGGCAGGCCGTCAGGCTGTTGCAAAGATTAAGAGCGAGTTGGCAGGTGCCATCATCGCCAAGACAACTACTGTGGCTGTCAAGGCTGCGACCGTAGATGCAGAGTTTGTAAAGAAGTTGCTTTTGGAGGTAGCCAAGAATTGGTCGGGTGCTGCCGAGCAGGTGTCGCTCCAAGCGTTGCTTCCATCTGCTCTCGAAGCGGAGTTTGCGAAGGTGTTTGAGGCTTCGGCAAAGGAGTTGCTCGCTGCCGGTGTTGAGGTGGGCTACTCGAAGGAGGTTAAGTCGGGCTTTAAGGTAGGCGAGAAGGATGGTGGTTACTACATCTCGTTCACCGATGAGTCGTTCGAGGCGTTGCTCGACGAGTATTTGCGCGAGAAGGTTTCACAATTACTCTTCGCATAAAGCCTATGTTCTCATCTTCGTATTACGCATTAGTAGCGGGCTTCCGCGAGTATGCACTCGATGGCGAAACAAAGGGTTTCGATATCGAGGCTATCTTGGCGGAGGTGTTCGAGGTGCTATCGTCAAAAGATAAAAAGACGGTAGAGTTGCTCTATGCCTACTACGACTGCGAAAATCTTATTAGTCGCCACAATGGCTCTTCGACTCACAACCCACTCGGACGTCTTTCGAGCGAGGAGATTGAGGAGGAGTTGCGCAATCCGCAGCGTATGGTTGCCCCACTTGCAAAGGTGGTGCTTGCCTATGCTTCGCCCGAGAGCGAGTATGCCGAGGATGTGGATTTGGCGCAGCCATTTGCAAAGACGCTGATGACCGCCTACTACAAGGTGTGCGAGTCGTCGAGTTCGCGACTTTTGAGAGAGTGGTCGGCAACAGACCGCACCATTCGCAACGTTGTGGCTGCGACATTGGCTCGCCGTCAGGGTGTAGCGATTGAGTCGGTTGTTGTGGGCGAGGATTCGGTAACCGAGTCGTTGTCGCGCAGTTCGGCTGCCGACTTTGGCTTGCGTGCAGAACTGCCATTTGTCGAGCAGTTGGTTGCAGCCGTAGCCGATGAACAGAATATGGTGGAGAAGGAGCGAAAGATAGACAATATCCGCTGGGCGGAGTTGTCGGAACTTTCAACCTTCGATTACTTCGATTTGAATGCCGTTATCGCATACTTGGTAAAGGCAAATATGGTGGCTCGTTGGGCTGCACTCGATGTGAAGGTTGGTCGCGAGATGTTCGACCGCCTCGTAGCAGAACTCGACGGCAAGGAAATGATAAATAAATTATAACAATAGATAATGAAAACTACGGGAAAAGTAAATGGTATCATCTCGAACATCGTTATCGTGAAGGCCGACGGAGCAGTTGGACAGAACGAGATTTGCTATGTTTATGCAGGTGAGACCAAGATGATGGCAGAGGTCATCAAGGTGGTAGGCGACGATGCCTATGTGCAGGTTTTCGATAGCACACGCGGTTTGAAAATCGGCGATAAAGTAGAGTTTGAGGGACATATGCTCGAAGCAACGTTGGCTCCGGGTATGTTGTCGCGTAACTATGACGGTTTGCAGAACGACCTCGAGAAGATGGATGGTCTGTTTATCGCACGTGGCTCGATTACCGAGCCTGTCGATTTCGAGAAGGTTTGGGAGTTCAAGCCACTCGCAAATGTAGGCGATAAGGTGACTGCCGGAGCGTGGCTCGGCGAGGTTAAGGAGCAGTGGGTGGCTCACAAGATTATGGTGCCTTTCGTTATGACAGGCAACTACACCGTAAAGAGTGTAGCGGCTGCGGGCGAGTATAAAGTAACCGACACTATCGCAGTTGTAGCAGATGGCGATGGTAACGAGTACAATATCACTATGGTGCAGAAGTGGCCCGTTAAGCAGGCTATTCGTTGCTATACCGAGAAGCCGCGTCCTTCGCGCGTGATGGAGACAGGTGTTCGTGCAATCGATACCTTCAACCCATTGGCAGAGGGTGGTACAGGCTTTATCCCGGGCCCATTCGGTGCGGGTAAGACTGTGTTGCAGCACGCCATTTCGAAGCAGGCAGAGGCGGATATAATCATCATTGTTGCGTGCGGTGAGCGTGCAAACGAGGTTGTGGAGATTTTCAAGGAGTTCCCTGAACTCATCGACCCACACACAGGCCACAAACTTATGGAGCGTACCATCATCATCTGTAACACCTCGAATATGCCGGTTGCAGCACGTGAGGCATCGGTTTATACGGGTATGACCATTGGCGAGTACTATCGTGCAATGGGATTGAAGGTGTTGGTTATGGCGGACTCTACTTCGCGTTGGGCGCAGGCGTTGCGTGAGATGTCGAACCGTTTGGAGGAACTTCCTGGTCAGGATGCCTTCCCTATGGACCTTTCGGCTATTATTTCGAGTTTCTACGCTCGTGCCGGCTTGGTTAAGTTGAATAATGGCGCAACCGGTTCGGTAACATTCCTCGGTACGGTGTCGCCTGCGGGTGGTAACTTGAAGGAGCCTGTAACCGAGTCTACAAAGAAGGCAGCACGATGCTTCTATGCTTTGTCGCAGGGACGTGCCGACTCGAAGCGTTACCCGGCAATCGATCCACTCGACTCCTACTCGAAGTATTTGGAGTATCCGGAGGTTGAGGCTTACCTCGGCGAGAAGATCGAGAAGGATTGGGTGTCGCTCGTATATCGTGGCAAGACTATCGTTCAGCGTGGTAAGGAGGCTAACGACCAGATCAACATCTTGGGCGACGATGGCGTACCTGTTGATTACCACGAGCGTTTTTGGAAGAGCGAGTTGATAGACTTCGTAATCTTGCAGCAGGACGCATTCGACGATATCGACGCAAACTGCCCTATGGAGCGTCAGCAGATGATGTATAAGAAGGTGCTTGCAATTTGCGAGCGTGATTTCGACTTTGCCGACTTCGACGAGTGTTCAAAGTTCTTCAAGGGCCTTATCAACCTCTTCCGTCAGATGAACTATGCAGAGTGGCAGAGCGAGAAGTTCTACGACTACGAGAAACAAATTGATGCTTACATCGCTAACCACTAAACCGAAAGAAAAGTTATGACACGAGCATTTCAGAAAATATATACAAAGATTGACAATATCACCAAGGCTACCGTAACGCTCCGTGCTACGGGCGTAGGTAACGACGAGTTGGCAACCGTAGGTGGCCGCCTCGCGCAGGTGGTAAAGATTATGGGCGAGAACGTTACCTTGCAGGTGTTTGCGGGTACCGAGGGTTTGGCTACCAACTCGGAGGTTATTTTCCAGGGCGAGCCACCAAAGTTGCGCGTTTCGGACAACTTGGCAGGTCGCTTCTTCAATGCGTATGGCGAGCCACTCGAAGGTGGAGAGCCTATCGAGGGCGAGGCACGCGAGATTGGAGGTCCAACCGTAAACCCATTCCGTCGTTTGCAACCATCGGAACTTATCGCTACCGGTATTGCAGGTATCGACCTTAACAACACCATCGTAACAGGTCAGAAGATTCCTTTCTTTGCCGATTCGGATCAGCCATACAATGCCGTTATGGCGAATGTGGCTCTGTCGGCAAAGGCGGATAAGATTATCCTCGGCGGTATGGGACTTACCAACGACGACTTCCTCTACTTCAAGCAGGTGTTCGAGAATGCGGGCGCTTTGGACCGTATCGTATCGTTCGTAAATACAACAGAGAATCCTCCTGTTGAGCGACTCCTCGTACCGGATATGGCTTTGACAGCAGCGGAGTATTTCGCAGTGGATAAGGGCGAGAAGGTGTTGGTTCTCTTGACCGATATGACACTGTATGCCGATGCGTTGGCTATCGTATCGAACCGTATGGATCAGATTCCTTCGAAGGACTCTATGCCGGGTTCGCTCTATTCGGACTTGGCAAAGATTTACGAGAAGGCGGTGCAGTTGCCAAATGGCGGTTCGATTACCATTATCGCCGTTACAACCCTCTCGGGTGGCGATATTACCCACGCTATTCCGGACAATACGGGTTATATCACCGAGGGACAGTTGTTCTTGCGTAACGACTCCGATACAGGTAAGGTTATTATCGACCCATTCCGTTCGTTGTCGCGTTTGAAGCAGTTGGTTATCGGCAAGAAGACGCGTGAGGATCACCCACAGGTTATGAATGCCTGCGTGCGTCTGTATGCCGATGCTGCGAATGCGAAGACCAAGTTGGAGAATGGTTTTGACTTGTCGGAGTACGACGAGCGTGCTTTGAAGTTTGCGAAGGACTACTCGGAGAAGTTGCTCGCTATCGACGTAAATATCGACATTACCGAGATGCTCGATACTGCGTGGACACTGTTTGGCAAGTACTTCACCAAGGAGGAGGTTGCAATCAAGGCAGAACTTATCGAGAAATATTGGAAAGCATAATTAGGCGATGGCAATCAAATTTCAATATAACAAGACTTCGCTCGGCGAACTCGGCAAACAACTGAAAATGCGCCAGAAGGCACTCCCTACCATTAAGAGTAAGGAGTCGGCTCTGCGCTCCGAGGTTAAGCGTGCGAAGGACTCCGCAGCAGAGTACCGCGAGCGTTTGGATGCGCTCGTAGCCGAGTACGACTATATGGTGGCTCTGTGGGGAGAGTTTGATTGTACCCTTGTTCGCGTTGCAGATGTAGATTTAACAACACAAAAGATTGCGGGAGTTCGCATCCCTGTGCTTCACGAGGTGAAGTTCGAGTGCAAGCCATTCGACCTATTCTCCTCGCCTGCGTGGTACAGCGATGGCGTAGAATTGTTGCGTAGAATTGCTACTTTGGGCATTGAGTTCGAGGTATACAATCGCAAGACCGAACTTTTGGACTATGCACGTCGAAAGACTACTCAAAAAGTGAACCTCTACGAGAAGGTGCAGATACCCGGGTATGAGGACGCTATACGAAAGATTAAGCGATTTATGGAGGACGAGGAGAACCTCTCTAAATCGGCACAGAAAATCGTCAAAACTCGCCAACAGGCTGCCGCACAGGAGGGCGGAGAGAGATGATTGTAAAGATGATGAAATACAATATCGTGCTGTTCTCGGCAGAGCGCGAGCGTTTCATAGAGCGTTTGCGTGAGTTGGGTATGGTCGATATCACCACCTCGGGTTGGGAGCCAACCGAGGCGGATAGAGAACTCGTCACCGATATTGAGAGCCGCACCAAGGCACTTGCAATGTTGGAGCAATTTGCCAAGAGCGAGGAGTACACCGCAGGTGCTGTTGCAATAGAGCCGGGCAAGGTGTTCAGTGCATATCAGTCGGCACAGGCGGCTATTGCTGCTGCGAAGGCGGATAATGCACGTTTGGAGAAGATGCTCGACGAGTGGATTGCGTGGGGCGACTTCGACTGCTCGATACTAGCCAAGTTGGCAGAGAGCGGTTTGGTGTTACGCTACTTCACGGCACAACGTGCCACCTTCGAGAAGAACAGCGAGGAGTGGGGTGCAAACCTCAATATCGCCGTAGTGGGCGATGACGACTCGGTAGTTCGCTTTGTCGTTATTGGCAACGGCTCGGAGGAGATAGCAATCGACGCACAGGAGCAGAAGGCTCCAACGATGAACAATGCCGACGTTAAGGCTCAAATCGAGCATAACGAGGCTACGGTGAAGGCGCAGAACGCTCTCATTAGCGCAGTGGCTGATGCCCGCGCCGAGATTGAGGCGGAGTTGGCGGCGTTGAAGTGCCGTATGCAGGATGTTCGCATCGAGGCTACGGCAGATAAGACTGCCGAGGGCTTGTTGCTCGTTATGGAGGGCTGGGCAGAGAAGGAGACATCGGCACAGGTCGATGCAGTCTTGAACGAATATCCGAATGTTGTCTACATTAAGGAGAACCCAACCGAGGAGGACGAAACGCCGGTTAAGTTGAAGAACAACCGCTTTGCTCGTCTGTTCGAGTTGATAGGTGGCTTGTATGCACTTCCGAAGTATGGCACTTTGGATATGACTCCGTTCTTTGCACCGTTCTATATGCTCTTCTTCGCAATCTGCTTGAACGATGCCGGCTATGGTGCGATTATCCTCGCACTCGGTATCTTGATGCGATTTATGATGGGCGAGAAGATGCGTAAGATGTCGTATCTTACAATGATATGCGGAGGTGCAACAACCATATTCGGTTTGTGTACCGGCTCGTTATTCGGTATGTCGATACCTACTGCATTGTTCGACTTTCAGGCGGAATTTTTCTCGTGGGCATTGGCTCTCGGAGTATTCCAGATATTGTTCGGTATGTTGCTCAATATCATATTTAAGGCCCGTACCTTCGGTATTACTTCGACCTTTGCCTCATTGGGTTGGTTCATTGTGCTTTTGTCGGGCTGTCTTGCCGGTGGCTTGCAGTTGCTCAACGAGAATTGGGTAATACCGGGCTTTACAACCTCGTCTGTTGCCTTCTATGTCGCTATGGGCGTAGGCTTGTTTATGATGCTCTTCTTGAACAACGTTAAGCGCAATCCGTTTATGAACTTTGCTTCGGGCTTGTGGGATACCTATAATAATATAACGGGCTTGTTGAGCGATGTGCTTTCCTATATCCGACTCTTTGCTATCGGTTTGTCGGGTGGTGTGTTGGCGCAGGTATTCAACTCGTTGGCTATGGGACTTACAGGTCTTGACGAGGGCATCGAGCAGTTCACCGTAGGCACTGTGTTCCAGATTTTGGGTGCTACGGCGATATTGCTTGTCGGACATGCTATCAACCTCTTTATGTCCACCATTTCGTCATTCGTACACCCTATGCGATTGACTTTCGTGGAGTTCTACAAAAATGCGGGCTTCGAGATGACAACGCGCTCGTTCGAGCCTCTTACAAAAGAAAAATAACAAACAAATTCAATAACTAATTAAAACACATTACAATTATGAATTCAACAGCATTGATTTTGGCCTATGTAGGTGTAGCACTTATGGTAGGCTTGGCAGGTATCGCATCGGCAATCGGTACAGCAATTTGCGGTCAGACCGCAGTAGGCGCAATGAAGAAGAATGGTGGCGCTTTCGGTAGTTATATGATTCTTTCTGCGCTTCCGGGTTCGCAGGGTCTCTACGGCTTCGTGTGTTTCTTTATGGTGCAGAGCATCTTGACTCCCGAGATTACAATGTTCCAGGCAGCAGCCGTATTTGGTGCAGGTTTGCTCGTAGGTATCGTAAACTTGGCAGCAGCAATCTACCAGGGTAAGGTTTGTGCTAATGGTATCGCAGCAATCGGTAACGGCCACGATGTTATGGGTAAGACCCTTATCCTCGCAGCGTTCCCAGAGTTGTATGCTATCTTGACTGTTGCGGCTACATTCCTTATCTCGAACGCAGTAGCATAAATTTCTTGTGATAAGCCGCAATCTGCGGCGTATCGCTAAAAGTAAAGACCTTCGGGCTGTACGAATTAGTACTATCCCGAAGGTCTTTCTTTTGAGATGCACCACATCTCACGACTTCTGACAAGAAATTAAATCTCTATTATTCATATTGGTTAATAGCACTAAAATAGGTTGAGAATTTTCTCAACCTATTTAGTTTTCCGTTTTAATCCTGCTTCGCAGGCTTTTCCTCCTTCTTGCAAGGCATAGTGTGCAAGCACCCTCTGCTCTTGCTTCGTGCGTCGGTTGCCCTGCGGGCTTCACCGCTCCGTCTTGGCAGAGACTGCATGCAGGCTATGCTCTCGACTTAATCGCGGCGGTCCGTTTTCCGTTTTCCGTTTTCCGTTCTATTTCGCCATCTTTTTCGAGGATGTCGTCGCCCTCCCAGTCGAACATCGGGAACTCCGTGCGCTCGCCAAGTTGGAAACGGGTGTAGGTTATCGGTAGACCTCGTTCGAGGTACATCTGCTCGTAGGCGGTCTTTACCGACAACACCTCGTCGGCATAGCCCGAGCCGTAGATGTCGTTGTTTGCAACTTCGCACTTCAAACCGAACTTCTCGATTACTGCCGATGTATAGGCAAAGAGGTGCTGCGAGTCGGTTTTCAGATTTATCCAACCATCCTTACGGAGCAACTTGGCGTAATACTCCAAAAATATAGGTGCTGTCAAACGCTTCTTTGCTCGCTTGGTGCGGAGTTGCGGATCGGGGAAGGTTATCCAAATCTCGTCAACCTCGCCCTCGGCAAAGAGCGATGTTATAAACTCGATGCGGGCACGCAGGAAACCCACATTGCCCATCTTGCGCTCTGTTGCGGTCTTTGCACCACGCCAAATGCGGGCGCCTTTGATATCCACGCCAATAAAGTTCTTGTCGGGGTTGCGCTCGGCGAGGGCTACTGTGTATTCGCCCTTACCGCAACCGAGTTCGAGAACTATCGGGTTGTCGTTGTGGAAGAAATCTTTGCGCCAATTCCCTTTTAGTGGGTGGTCGGTGCGAAACATCTCCTCGAATGCCGGCTGTACGAAACACTCGAAGGTTAGGTTTTCTGCAAATTTGCGGAGTTTATCTTTTCCCATTGTTTCTATCTCATTAGCCATTGGCTGTTAGCCATTAGCCAAGATTATCAACTATTTTAACTCTATTCCTATCGCTTCGACTCCTCGTATTGCAACGAGTGGTTCGAATACGAATTTGTAAGGCCCTTTCTGATTCAGTACAACCTCCGTGCGGTAGGGTAGGCTCTCGGTTGTTGCAACCGTAAGCGCAGTTGCAGGGTGTTGCAACTGCAACGCCAATGTGTCTACGAAAACCCTCTCGTCGGGCGTTGTGATGGCGATTTTCAGCGGTAGCAAGACCTCTTTGCAGTTGTCGTTGTAGCGAATAGCAATGTTCAGATTGCGCAGCGATAGGGTGTCGCCGTTGTCGTAGACTATGCTCTCTGCACGACTCCACGACTGCATATCCACTCCCACCATATAGGCGTTCTGCGGGGCGAGGCAACTACTCAACGTAATTGCCAATACCGCTATTGCCATACGCACACCTCTCCTCATTGCCTACTCCTGCTTCGGTTTGTTTGAGTGGGTGTGATGGTGGCGGTGTTTGCCACTACCATTCTGGTTGCCATTCTGGTTGCTGCTCTGACCACCGTTCTGACCGCTATTTTGACCTCCGTTTGGGTTGCCCTGATTCTCTTGCTCGCCTTGGCTGTTGCGGTTGCGATTCTTCTTCTTTTTGCGCTTCTTTGCCTTGTCGAAACGAGTGATGCTATCCTCCTCGGTACGGTATGTTGGCTCCTCTACGGCCGGCTCGTAGTCGGCTCCGAGTATAGATTCAACCTTACCTCCATTGCGATTTACTGCCAAAATCTCACGCACTCGCGATACCGGAATTGTTACCAAATTCGACATCGAGTCCTTGCTTGTCGAGAAGGTCATCGTGTGGGCGAGGATGTCGCTCTTTACGAGGAAGTATTCGCCATCTATCGCTTGCAATGGCTCACGCAAACGAGGCATCGAACGACGAGCGTCGGCGTATGTGTCGTACTCGTATGTCAAACAGCACTTCAACTTTGAGCACTGACCTGCCAACTTCAAAGGGTTGAGCGAGAGGTCTTGCACTCGTGCAGCACCGGTGGTTACGCTCGAGAAACTCGACACCCACGATGCACAGCACAACTCACGACCGCACGCTCCGATGCCGCCAATGCGACCTGCCTCTTGTCGTGCGCCAATCTGCTTCATTTCGATGCGGATGTGGAACTGCTCGGCAAAGACCTTGATAAGTTCGCGGAAATCGACACGACCGTCGGCGATGTAGTAGAAGATTGCCTTTATTTTGTCGCCCTGATACTCCACATCGCCAATCTTCATATCCAAACCCATATCGGCTGCGATTTGGCGGGAGCGAATCATTGTTTCGTGTTCGAGGGCAATAGCCTCTTGCCACTTCTCGATATCGTAAGGGCGAGCCTTGCGATAGATCTTTTTGAACTCGCCGTTTTGCGGATTGAAGCCGAGGCGACGCATCTGTCGTGCCACCATATCGCCCGAGAGCGAGATTATGCCGATGTCGTGTCCCGGAGGAGCCTCCACTGCTACAATATCGCCCACTTTGAGCGGAAGGTTGTTTACGTTCTGATAGAACGAACGACGAGTATTCTTGAAACGCACCTCGAAAATGTCGGTTGGGAAGTTGTCGGGGTACTCGCCGAGCCAAGGCTCCTCGTGCAGACGGAAGCAACCGCGTGCCTCTCTTGCAACCGGCTCGCCCTCCTCGTTTACACCGAAAGCAACTCCACGACCAATTTCGGGTTTATCGTATTTTGTATAATCCATAATCTTGCAAAAGTCAATATTTTGCGTAAAGATAGTACAAAAATGTTAAAATTAAAAATTATTCGAAATTATCTACTTCTTCATACTCTCTCTTAGATGAAAAAGGGCTGACTAAGGACAACTTAGTCAGCCACTTCGAAATTCCGCTTTTTGCGGATTATCCAATTCTCTACAAACCGAATTTTGCTTTGATGGCATTAACATCCTTTGTGCCACCCTCGTAATTCGTTGTTAAGAATATAGAGACTTTGGCAATGGATTCATTGTCGCCCGACAACTTCATATACTCCATCAGACGTTTGATATATTCGTTGTGCTTCGCATAATGAATCTTGCACTCTTCCTTATCAAATCTTTCCCACAACTCTCCTCCCCAAGGCTCTCCTTCGGTTGGCAACACGCAAGACGATAGGGCGAGAATTGTCTTTGCTGCACCGTGCTTGGTGTATATTGTTATCAGATTTGGAACAATTTTGTCATAATAGACATTTGGAAGGTTTTGCTCAGTCGCAATTTGGTTTGCGAAATCGAAATCACCGTCGCTTACCAAATAATCAATCTCTGCGCTTACTGCTCGTTTGAGGTATTCAGACGGAAGATGATTGGTCTCGCAGAGTTCTTTTGCTTTTGCAAAATTGTTTTGTTCCAAAGCGGTTTCAAACTGCTTTTTACCAGAGTCTTGCTTCCAGATAAAGCCATAAGAGCCGAATACGGTAATCAGACTGCCAAGTACCGATATAATGACAATTCCAACAACTGTGATAATAATTGCTTTTTTCATAATCTATTATATAAATTAAAGTTTATAAGAACTGTTTGTATAACTTTTGCTTTACTCCTCTTTGTTGTAGAAGAATTTCCAGAACGCACCACGCTTGTTGTGGCTCTCGTCGAGTTTATATTTGTTGAGCAAGGCGGTCTGTCCGTCGATAGCGACCTTTGTCGCCATCTCCTCTTTGTACATATTGAATTCGTGAGCACGAGTTCGCTCCTTCTCGTCCGACTCCCACTGACGACACTCTCGCTCCCAGTTGAGTTTCACGTTTGGATCGAGTGTTTTCAGATAATCGGCATAAATCTTATCCGCTCTTGCCTTGGCAGGTGAATTGGCAGGTATCATTGTGTAGAATGACATTGCCTCGGCGCAGTAGCCATTCATATCATCTCTTGCCAAACCGAGTGCAGCCTCCATCTTGGCTACCAGTTCGTCGGCATTGGTTGCAAACTTAGCCACCAAAATTTCGTTTTTCATATCTACAGCCTTGGCGTAAAGATCGGTGCAAACGCTCGGTACACCGTTGAGTATAGCCATTGCCTCGGCATACTGATTCGAGGCAACATAACCTTTCGCCATATTCAATACAGTTTCGCCGTACGTGTTGTAGTAGTTGATAACTTGCTCCTGTGCGCTCTGCAACATCTGCTGGTATCGGTTGTCGTTGGCGTCAATCGACGATACGGCATTTATCATAGCCAACTCCTGACTATCGCCAACACCCATAATCGTAGTCTGCGTATTGCCATAGATGTCGCCTGTGGCAAGGTTGCCGATATGAATGGTAAAGTTGTAAGTCATCTTGTGCTTTACCGGAATTGTCGAGGTTACATCTGCGCTCAAAAGCGACAGATTTGGAACCATACAGATGCCCGGGTCACCACCCATAGCCGCCATACCATTGACAGAGGCTATAGCCAACAACTTGTTCTGCAACATCTCGGCACTCTTGGTGTCGATTGTCTCAGGCACAACAATCATAAATCGCACTGCGCCCTGGAAACGCATAACATCCTCCAACGGATTTGTTACTGCGTGACGAGTTACGATGGTCTCCCTCTTTTGCGGAGCAAATACGGGGCCTTGAGCAGCAACTGCCTGCTCCGAGTTGCTATTGTTGTTGGTAGCAGTGCCACCACAACTGCATAGCGTAGTTGCTATTGCCAAAATTGCTAAAATTCTTTTCATAATTAATACTATTTAATGATTACATAAGCATCGCCCAATCCTTGAGTAGCATTGGTAGTCTTAATCTTGAAGGTGCGAGAGAACTCCTTTCGGAATGCGTTAGCAAAGTCGTAAGCATTGAATTGAGTGCCATCCTGCGCAAAGTTGCTGATGCGTACATTGGTGTAGTACATCTCCTTGGCGGTGTTGCGCTGTAAGTTCGCAGTACCCATCTTTGCATTGACTTTTATCCATTCGCGAATCCAATCTGCGTAGGTCTCTGCAAAGTCGTTGTACTCCTGTGAGAGTTCTATCAACGAGCCCGAGCCAATAGCCACGCGGAATGTAATTTCGCGACCATTGGTGATTACATCGGCAAAGTAGTTTTTGATTTGCGAAGCAAAGCCCTCCAAGTCTTGTTTCAACCCACTCTCCGCATATTGAGCAATATCAACCTCGATGTCGCTCTTGTAAGCGGTAGCGATGGCTTTTGTCGAGAATGAGTCTATAGCCGACATATTGTACGAAAATACAGAGATGCGGTTGGTGCGTGTTACAGCCTTACGGGAGTGGCTGTAGTCGAACTCAATGATGATATCGGGCGAACATGAAGCCACCAAAAGCGTCTTAGCATCTTTTGCCAAACCATCAGCCTCGTCCATAATAGATTGGTTGTTCAATGATTTGAGTGACTGCTCCAAGTCGTTGAGTGGGAAACCAATGTTGATGAAGTAGTTCTGGATGGCACGAACAATCAACTTGTTGTTCTCGTCAGCAAGAATGTAACCGGCATAATCACGAATGTAAACAGTCTTGCCGTTTATCACCTCGGTTTTGAGGTATCCGGCATTCTGCAAACACTGGTCGCTTGGAATTACCATAATTGACGGCAAAGCCTGAGTGATAACATTTACTCTGTTGCTGGTGTTTTCTACCGCATTGATGTTTGTAAGGCTGGTCAAACCTTCAGCCTTCTCCTCTTTTGGTGCGTTGCCTCCACACGCTACAAGCGCAAGAGCAACAATCAGTAATGTAAAGAGTTTCTTCATGATAATGAGTGTTAAAATTTATTGAATGATTAATTGAAAATTATATACCTTATATACTATTTGCAGGAGTCGACCTATATAGATGCAAAAAAGGAAGCAGACGCGCAAGTGTCGTCAACTTCCTTTTTTTGTAGCACAAAACAAGAGGTTGCGTTATACCCCCCCCCGTATCGCTAATATACTGATATTCAATGGTATATGCATAGTTGGTGTGCTCTGAATAATGTTCTGCTTGCGCAAATTTAATATATTTATTCGGAAAGACAAAATATTTGGGTTTCGAGATAGACAAAATGGCGTAGAATCATATTTTTTTGTGCGATTTGCATTGTTTTTGGAAAGTTTTATTAACTTTGTAAAGGTGTAAGAGTGCAAATTTACAAATCAAAATAAATTTATAACTATGGATGCTTGGCATATTTGGGTGATAATTGCCCTCGTTTTCGTTATCATTGAGATGTTTACAGCGGGTTTCGCTGTGATGTGTATCTCGTTTGGCTGCCTGTTTGGAGCGGTGGCATCGCTCTGGGATATCGACATAAAGTGGCAGATTTTGGCATTTGCCGTTGGTACAGCATTGGCATTTGTTACGGTGCGCCCATTGGTCTATAAATTCTTCTACAAGAAGGAGAGAGAGGTTAAGACCAATGCCGATGCCGTAGTTGGTCGCAACGCCATCGTTACCGAGCGCATCGAGGGAGAGTTGCATCCGGGACGTGTAAAGATTGATGGCGACGATTGGAAGGCTATCGCACTTGATAACGAAACTATTGAGGTTGGCGAGGCGGTAGTGGTTAAGGCTATCAACAGCGTTATCCTCACAGTAAAGAAGTTATAAACCTTAAACAAATAGAGAACTATGGGACTTTTGATTATTATCGGAATCATCGCTGCCATTGCGGTACTCTACGTTTTGGTAGGACTTACCATTGTGCAGCAGTCGGAAACCCGCGTTGTGGAGCGACTTGGAAAGTATCATCGTACACTTCAGTCGGGTATCAACTTTATCCTGCCTATCGTCGATCGTGCGCGTCCAATCTACTCGCGCTACGAGCGTAACTCGGCAGCAGGTACTATTGTAGTAACACAACTCTCGGAGAAGATAGACCTTCGTGAGCAGGTGTACGACTTCCCGAAGCAGAGCGTTATCACGAAGGATAATGTTACGACCACAATCAACGCATTGCTCTATTTCCAGATTGTGGACCCTATGAAGGCGGTTTACGAGATTGACAATCTGCCAAATGCGATTGAGAAACTTACGCAGACCACACTCCGTAATGTGATTGGCGAGTTGGAGTTGGACGAGACTTTAACCTCGCGCGATACCATCAATTCGAAGTTGCGTGCAGTGTTGGATGATGCAACCAATAAGTGGGGTGTAAAGGTTAATCGTGTTGAGTTGCAGGATATTACACCTCCGGAGTCGGTACGTCGTTCGATGGAACAGCAGATGCAGGCGGAGCGCGAGCGTCGAGCAAAGGTTTTGGAGGCTCGTGGTCAGAAGGAGGCTATGATTCTCAAATCGGAGGGAGAGAAGGAGTCGCAAATTAACCAAGCCGAGGCAGAGCGTCAAACCCAGATTTTGAAGGCACGAGGCGAGGCGGATGCTCGAGTGTTGGAGGCTGCTGCCGAGGCGGAGGCTATCCGCAAAGTGGCAGAGGCTATCGCTGCAACAAAGACCGATCCTGCGACCTATATGTTGGTAAGTCGCTACATCGATACATTGAAGGAGATGGCAGCGGGTCAGGATTCAAAACTCGTATACCTCCCTTACGAGTCGAGCAACTTGATGAGTGCTTTGGGTGCTTTGACCAACATCACAAAGAAGTAGACGTTGCTTTTGAAAAGGAAAAGAGTTGGGGTTTCCCAACTCTTTTTTTGTGTCGTTAAGATATCTTTCGCAGGTAACGCATATATCGCGCAACCTGTATGCCATAGAGTATGGCTGCCGTCGTTAGACCGACTATGTAGCCAACGATAAGTCCTGTCGCACCCATTCCGAAGTGGAATGCTACGAGATATCCCACCGGAATATTCAGCACAATATAGGCGATGAACGAGATGATTGCAATGCTTGTAACTTGTTGCAAACCACGCAATACGCCTACTAAAATACACTGTACGGCATCCGAGAGTTGGTATGTGGCATAGACTATAAGCATCTTGGATGCGAGAGTGATAACCTCTTTGTTTTCGGTGAAGAGCAACGGCATAATATTGCGGAGCGATACAAAGCAGATGATTACGCCAATGCCCCAAACGACCGCCATTGTCAGAGCCGAGCGCACAACATCGCTAATCTCGTTGATGTCTCGGCGACCGAAGGCGTGCGATACGCAGATTGTGGTTGCCGAGCCGAGCGAGAGGATAAGCATAAAGGTGCAGTTACCGTAGGTGTTGCCTACTTGGTTTGCGCTGATTGCGCCTGCGCCAAACCATCCCATCATAATGCCGGTAACGATAAATGCCATAGCCTCCAACACCATCTGTCCGGCAATCGGGAAGCCCAATTTCAGCAGATGCACGGAGTTGCGCCAACGCTCAACTTTGCGTGAGAATAGTCCGAGATATTCGCGGTAACGCTTCGAGCAGATGAAGTAGCCACCGAGCAATATCGGGTTGAGTATGCGCGAAACGAGCGTTGCCAAACCTGCGCCATAGACACCCATAGGCTCGAAACCGCACTTGCCAAATATGAATATATAGTTAAATATGATATTCGCAATGTTGGTAATAATAGTTACGACCATTGCCGCCTTGGTGTTGCCCACGCCCTCCAAAAACTGCTTAATGGAGCCATACACCATCACAAACGGTATTCCGTATGCCATCAGTCGATAGTAGGGCATAGCCATATCCACCACCTCTACGGGTTGCCCCAACTTGTAGAGCAGAGGCTCGCAGAGAATCTGCAACACCATAACTGCCAAACCAAAGATAGGGTAGAGGCCGAACGATGTTTGCAGGTAGTGCGCCATCTCCTGTCGGCGATTCTGCACAAACAACTCGCCAATTATAGGTGTCAAGCCCAGCGATATGCCGATGCACGAGAACGTGAAGAGCCACGAAATGGTTGTTCCGAACGATACGGCTGCAAGCGGAATCTCATTCTCGCCACCAAACGCACCAACCATTGCGCTGTCGGCAACCTGTACGGCAACATAGCCGAGTTGTGCCAACATTACGGGTAGGGCAAGTCGAAGCAACTCGCCAACTTTCGATTGGTATTTGTGTGCGGTAACCATAAACGGCTGCAAAGATACAAAATTTACAACACTGTTGTATAGGCTCTGCTGCTAAAAATGATAATTTAACATAATAAAGATATTTTCGCTTTCGTTTTATTGCCGAAATTTTGTAGAATGAAGATGAAAAGTGTTATTTCTAAAGTGTTAGAGGGAGCAATGGCACAAGCCGTGTTCGATGTGTCGAAGGCGGAGGAGCGTTGCTGGTTGAAAGATTGTTTGATGTTGCAGATTTTGAACGCCGAGAACTCGAAGGGTTATCGTGCAATAGCCTCGCAATTAGAGGGTTGGCAAATTGCGCAACTGAAATTGCGCTTGGAGCGATTAGCCTATCGTATGGGGCGCGACACCGACGAGGCTGACAGGTTTTATAAGGCGTATACATCGCGCCTCGCCGAGCGGTTTGGCGATGCGGAGCAGATTACTACGCAGCACGCAGTAGTCGATATTTTGGGTGATAAAACCACTCTCTCGTCACGATTGTTCGAGATGTATGGTGTCGATACGTCGGTGTTGTAGGTAGCATACGGATATTATTCGTTAAGTAGCCACCGCTACTTAACGAATAATATCTCTCGGTATTTTGGTAAAGTCCAAATCTGGTCGTCTACCACCTCTTCGAGTTTGTCAATCTCGGTGCGGATGCGGTCGAAATATATCGCTACGGTGTCGTGATAGGTAATCGCCTTCTCACGAGTGTTCTCTATCACATTTGCCTTTTTGCGAGCCTCAATCATATCTGCCACCAACTGCTGAATTGTTGCGGTGCGTTTCTGAATAAGTTTTATGAGTTCGGTGTCGCTCTTCGACTGCATACCGAGTTGCTGCATTTTCCAAACTTTATCCAGCAATATATCCTCGTAGCGTGAGGCGATAGGCACAATATTATTCATTGCTAATTCGCCCAAAACACGCGCCTCAATCTGTATCTTTTTGACGTATGTCTCCCATTTGATTTCGGTGCGGGCCTCCAACTCCTTTGCGGTGTATACGCCCATCTTGCCGAATAGGTCTATGCTCTTTTCGTCGAGGTAGCGGTCGAGAACAAGTGGTGCTGAAGTCTCGCAGTCCAAGCCTCGCTTGGCGGCCTCTTTGCGCCACTCGTCGGAGTAGCCGTTGCCATCGAAGCGTATAGCCTTACACTCACGAATCAACTCACGCAGCACATCGTATATCGCTTTATCCTTCTTTTCGCCCTTTGCTATGCGGGCATCCACCTGCTTGCGGAAGTCGATGAGTGCCTCTGCCACAGCGGTGTTGAGTACAATCATTGCATCGGCGCAGTTGTCCGACGATCCCACCGCACGGAACTCGAAGCGGTTACCCGTAAAGGCAAATGGCGAGGTGCGGTTGCGGTCGGTATTGTCGAGCAGGAGCGATGGTATCTGCGTAAGACCGCCCATACGAAATACATTTTTTGAGTCGAAGCGGATATCCTCGCCCGTGAGCGACTGCTCCATCTTGTCCAATACCTCCGAGATTTGCGTTCCGAGGAAGGTTGAAATAATCGTAGGAGGTGCCTCGCCTGCACCCAAGCGGTGCTCGTTCGATGCACTCATCACCGAGGCTTTGAGCAGACCATTGTGGCGATGTACTGCCGCAATAACGTTTACGAGGAAGGTCATAAACTGCAAATTCTCGAAGGCGGTGCGACCGGGCTTCAAGAGATTTACGCCTGTGTCCGTTCCGAGCGACCAGTTGTTGTGCTTGCCCGAGCCGTTTATGCCTTTGAATGGCTTTTCGTGCAACAATACGCGGAAATGGTGTCGTGTCGCCACCTTACCCATCACAGTCATCAGCAACTGGTTGTGGTCGTTTGCAAGGTTGGCCTCCTCATATATCGGAGCCAACTCGTACTGATTTGGAGCAACCTCGTTGTGGCGTGTTTTGAGAGGAATGCCGAGTTTCAGACACTCATACTCCAAGTCCTTCATAAATGCAAGTACTCGCTGCGGAATAGCACCGAAGTAGTGGTCGTCGAGTTGCTGGTTTTTTGCCGACTCGTGGCCCATAAGAGTGCGACCTGTCTGCACCAAATCGGGGCGTGCCGACCAAAGGGCATCGTCCACGAGGAAGTACTCCTGCTCCCAGCCGAGAAATACTTTCACTCGCTCGACACTGCGGTCGAAGTAGTGGCACACATCGGTTGCCGCTTTCGATACAGCGGTTATGGAGCGGAGCAGAGGGGTTTTGTAGTCGAGAGCCTCGCCCGTGTACGATATAAATACGGTAGGTATGCAGAGAGTTGTGTCTACGATAAATGCCGGCGACGTAGGGTCCCACGCCGAGTAGCCTCGTGCCTCGAAGGTGTTGCGAATGCCACCGCTTGGAAACGACGATGCGTCTGGCTCCTGCTGAACAAGTACCTTGCCCGAAAACTCCTCCAACATTCCTCCTGTGCCATCTGGCTCGGAGAAGGAGTCGTGCTTCTCGGCAGTACCACCCGTAAGGGGCTGGAACCAGTGGCAATAGTGGTCGGCACCATTCTCCAATGCCCATTGGCGCATACCCGCAGCCACCGCATCGGCAATATCTGCCGAGAGCGGGGTACTATTCTCGATGGTGTCGAGCAACGCTTCGTAAATCTGTTTGTTCAGATATTTTCGCATCTGCACACGGCCAAATACCATATCGCCAAAATAGTCCGACGGATTGCGCGAAGGAGCCTTCACCTCGACCGGCTTGTGGTCGAGTGCCTTCTCGAACATCTTAAATCGTAGTAACGACATACTCTTTCTGTTTTATCTGTGTCGCAAATATAGAGATAAAAACGAAAAATGGAAAACGAAAAACGGAAAATTTTGATTTTCGTCTCTTAAAAATTGCGTAAATTATCGAAAAACGATAATATAGTTTTATGGTAGCGTTATTTGGCTTATCGAAAAACGATAAATATAAGAGAATGGTGTTGCTTGGTGCGAGTGGTTTGTGGCATCAGATATAAAGGGCTGTTAAAGATTGTTAAAGGAAGGCGGCGTTCAGCATCCTGCTCCAAGCGAAAATCGAAAAACTAAAAGTTTTCCGCTTTCCGTTTTCAGTTTTCCGTTTTTTTTTACTATCTTTACACGATTTTAGAGAAGTGACATCAGAAAGTAACTAAAAAATACAATTTTTTACCTTAAACTAAATTCTAACAAAAACATTATGGCAACAAACAATCGTGAAAAGTTATTTGCCGAGTTCCCACCGGTTTCGACCGAGGCGTGGGAGGCTGCGATAACTGCCGACCTCAAAGGTGCTGACTACGAGCGTAAGTTGGTATGGCGTACAAACGAGGGTTTCAACCTTCGTCCATACTACCGCGCCGAGAACCTCGAAGGTCTTGAAACACTTGGCACAGGTGCCGGTGAGTTCCCTTATTTGCGTGGTGTGTGCACAGACAACACTTGGCTCACTCACCAAACTATCAAAGTGGCTTGCCCGAAGGAGGCCAACGCCACTGCGCTTGCGATGCTCAACTCGGGTGTTGATTCGCTCGGTTTTTGCTTCTGCGAGGCAGAGGTTGAGCCTACCGCAGAGAGCATCGATACTCTCTTGGCGGGTATAGTTCTTCCGGCAGTTGATGTTACCGTTTGCGGTAAGTATGCTGCAAAGGCCGGCGAGTTGATCTTGGCAAAGGCGGAGAAGGAGGGTGTAGCGAAGGCTGACCTTCGTCTTAACATCGCACTCGACCCACTCGTTAAGGGTATGAGCGTGAATGGTGCTTGCTGCGACTGCGAGGCTTTGGTTTCGCTCGTTAAGGCTACACAGGAGTACAAGAAGGTACGTGTTATCACCGTTTCGGGACACTACTTCTCGGATGGTGGCTCGACTATCGTTGAGGAGTTGGCATTCTCGTTGGCAGCCGCTCACGACTACCTTGTGTGGCTGATGGAGGAGGGATGCACAATCGATGAGGTGGCTCGCAAGATTCGCTTCTCGTTTGCCGTTACTTCGAACTACTTTATGGAGATGGCGAAACTCCGCGCTGCTCGTCTTTTGTGGGCGAACATCGTGAAGAAGTATGAGCCTGCGTGCAACTGCTCGTGCAAGTTGTATGCTCACGCTCGCACTTCGGCGTGGAATCAGACCGCCTACGACCCTTATGTAAATATGTTGCGTGGCACAACCGAGGCTATGTCGGCTGCTATCGCAGGTGTTCACTCGTTGGAGGTGCTTCCGTTCGACCATTCGTACGCAGAGCCATCGGAGTTCTCGTATCGTATTGCTCGTAACGAGTCGCTCCTCTTGAAGCACGAGTCGCACTTCGATCAGGTTATCGACCCTGCCGGTGGTTCGTACTACATTGAGAACTTGACCAACTGCATCGCTAACGAGGCGTGGAAACTCTTCCTCGAAGTTGAGGAGAAGGGCGGTTACGAGGAGGCTCTCAAAGCGGGCTTCATCGTTGAGCGCGTGAAGGCTTCGGCTGCAGCAAAGGATAAGGCTGTGGCTACTCGCCGTCAGATTTTGCTCGGTGCAAACCAATATCCTAACTTTACCGAGGTTGCCGACGCTGCCGTTACGGCAGAGGCTGTAACCCGTGTAGAGAAGGAGAACGTAATCACTCCATATCGTGGTGCTATGGCATTCGAGGCTATGCGCTTGGGTGTTGATCGTAGCGGTAAGGAGCCAAAGGCATTTATGCTCACTTGTGGCAACTTGGCTATGGCTCGCGCACGTGCGCAGTTCTCTTGCAACTTCTTTGCTTGCGCAGGTATTCGCGTAATCGACAACAACTTCTTCAAATCGGTTGAGGAGGGTGTCGAGGCAGCACTTGCATCGAAGGCAGAGATTGTAGTTGTTTGCGCTTCGGACGACGACTACGCAGAGGTTGCTCCAAAGGTTAAGGAGTTGCTCGGCGACAAGGCTATTCTTGTGGTTGCCGGCGCACCTGCTTGCACCGAGGAGTTGCAGTCAAAGGGTATTAACAACTTTATCAGCGTCAAGAGCAATGTTCTCGAAACATTGAAGGGCTACTTGGCACAGATGGGTATCTAACGAGTAGGAGGAACAAATTATGAGAGCAAAATTTGCAGATTTGAAATGTGCAGGTGGCGCAGCCGCTTGCAATGCCGAGGCGAAGGAGCCTTGGTTGACTGCCGAGCAGATACCCGTAAAGGATAACTATACAGCGGCAGATTTGGAGGGTATGGAGCACCTGAACTATGCAGCAGGTCTTGCACCGTTCTTGCGTGGCCCTTACTCTACTATGTATGTAATGCGTCCTTGGACTATTCGTCAGTATGCAGGTTTCTCTACTGCCGAGGAGTCTAACGCATTCTATCGTCGTAACCTCGCAGCGGGCCAGAAGGGCCTTTCGGTAGCGTTCGACCTCGCTACTCACCGTGGCTACGATGCTGATCACCCTCGCGTAGTGGGCGATGTTGGTAAGGCAGGTGTATCTATCTGCTCGGTCGAGGATATGAAGGTATTGTTCAACGGTATTCCACTCGACAAGATGTCGGTGTCGATGACTATGAACGGTGCTGTGCTTCCTGTCCTTGCGTTCTACATCGTTACAGGTTTGGAGCAGGGTTGCACACTCGATCAGTTGGCAGGTACTATCCAGAACGATATTTTGAAGGAGTTTATGGTACGTAACACCTATATCTATCCTCCAAAGTTCTCGATGAAGATTATTGCTGACATATTCGAGTACACTTCGAAGAATATGCCGAAGTTTAACTCGATCTCTATCTCGGGCTACCATATGCAGGAGGCTGGTGCAACTGCCGACATCGAGTTGGCTTACACCTTGGCAGACGGCTTGGAGTACCTCCGTGCAGGTATCAATGCGGGTATGTCGATTGACGCCTTCGCACCACGTTTGTCGTTCTTCTGGGCTATCGGTATGAACCACTTTATGGAGATAGCCAAGATGCGTGCTGCACGTATGTTGTGGGCGAAGATTGTTAAGCAGTTCGAGCCAAAGAATCCAAAGTCGCTCGCATTGCGTACCCACTCGCAGACTTCGGGTTGGTCGCTCACCGAGCAGGATCCATTCAACAACGTTGGTCGTACAGCAATCGAGGCTATGGGTGCAGCACTTGGTCACACCCAGTCGCTCCACACCAATGCGCTTGACGAGGCTATTGCTTTGCCAACCGACTTCTCGGCTCGTATTGCTCGTAATACCCAGATCTACATTCAGGAGGAGACCAATGTTTGCCGTACAGTAGACCCTTGGGCAGGTTCGTACTATGTTGAGAGCCTCACCAACGAGATTGCACACAAGGCGTGGGCACTCATCGAGGAGGTTGAGAAACTCGGCGGTATGGCAAAGGCTATCGAGACAGGCATTCCAAAGATGCGTATCGAGGAGGCTGCTGCTCGTACACAGGCTCGTATCGACTCGGGCGAGCAGAAGATTATCGGTTTGAACGAGTACCGCCTTGCAAAGGAGGCTCCAATCGATATCCTCGCTGTGGATAACACTGCAGTTCGCGAGAGCCAGATTAAGCGTCTTAACGAGTTGAAGGCTAACCGCGATCAGGCAGCCGTAGATAAGGCTTTGGCAGCAATTACAGAGTGCGTGAAGACAGGTAAGGGCAACCTCCTCGAACTCGCAGTTGAGGCTGCAAAGGTGCGTGCTACCCTCGGCGAAATCTCGTATGCTTGCGAGGTTGAGGTAGGTCGTTACTCGGCAGTTATTCGTTCAATTTCAGGAGTTTATAGTTCGGCTATGAAGAAAGATGGTAATTTCGAGAAGGCAAAGCAAATGTGCGCCGACTTCGCAAAGAAGGAGGGACGTCAGCCTCGTATTATGATTGCGAAACTTGGTCAGGATGGTCACGACCGAGGAGCCAAGGTTGTAGCAACAGGTTATGCCGATATCGGCTTTGATGTGGATATGGGACCTTTGTTCCAGACCCCTGCCGAGGCTGCAAAGCAGGCTGTGGAGAACGATGTTCACGCAGTTGGTGTATCGTCGCTTGCTGCCGGACACCTCACTCTCGTTCCGCAGATTATCGAGGAACTCGCAAAACTTGGTCGTGAGGATATCATCGTAGTAGTGGGTGGCGTTATCCCTGCACAGGATTACGATCAACTCTACAAAGATGGTGCAGCAGCGATCTTTGGTCCGGGTACCAAGATTCCTGATGCAGCGATTAAGTTGCTGGAGATTCTCTCCGAGTAGTAAAACACATTTGTAAGGGGCATTTGCTTCCTTATCTTCAAAAAATGAGATGGTTACATACCTCGTGTATGCGCCCATCTCATTTTTCTTTGATAGCGTTGCAACTACCTCCTTAAAATGCGTTTTCGATGTTTAGTTGGAAGGTCTGTTTTACGAAGCAAAATGGCATAGGCTCCCGTTGGTCGCTTAATGGCAAAGAATGACAATCGCTCGTTGCACTCGCTGAATGGCAAAGCGCCTGTCATTAAGCACTCCGATGGAGTGCGTTGCCATTCAATGCCATAAAAATGTCGCAAAAAACTACTCTCTACTAACTAAAAAAGCCAATGGCTAATGGCCAATGGCTAAAAGCAAAAAAAGACGGGCAACCCCGTCTTTTTTTTTAGAAACCTTGCTTGATTGTAACCGATGCCTCTGCCATAAAACTCCGCACCTTAACATACGCTTTGCGCTCAACACCTGTGTCGTTTGGCAAAACCTTAATTTCGATGCCCGAAGTCCATTGAGCCAATTCACGTGTCGGTTCGTGTCGCTCGATAATTCTCACTACCTGAACCCAGCCTTCGGCAGGAACTCTATTGCCTGTTGTCGGGTCTTCAATCTCCCACCTATCTCCGTTATGCTCATACGAAATAACAACATCATCTATGCCGGTCGAAGAGACGGGAATAATAAACGACTCCTCGCCTGTACTCGAAACGGTGTAACTGCTTTCGCTAAACTCCACAACCGGAATGTCCTTGATAGCGCAACCAGCAAGTGTGATTGCTGCAACTGCTAAAATGATAAATCTCTTCATAACCCTCTGATTTAGATAAATTTCGACCACAAATTTACCCCCCCCCTATCGGATTTTCCAAATTTTTTTGCAGAAAAATGCAAAAAATATCACTATCTCTTTGCGACGATGACTTTCAGTGCCGAAGGGAGAATCTTGATGTTGAGTACTTCGTTGTCGATAAACCAATCGCCATCGGCGTGTGCAGCACCTTCGCTTTGGCGGGTGATACGCACCTCCTTACCTTGGTAGCAGTGTACTTGACAACTGCGGTGGAGCGTGCCTGTCATAAGACGTAGAGCCAAAAGCGGGAGTTCCAAGACTCCAAATTTCTCAACTATCGTAATATCGAGAACGCCATCGCAGCAGTCGGCAAGAGGCGTAATCTTTGCGTTGTTGCCCCATTGGTCGGAGTTGCCTACGGTGATAAATAGCGCATCCATCTCTATCTTTTCGCCATCAATCTCCACCTCGTAGTGGTCTGGCGAGTATGTTTTCCAGGTCTTTAACCCCTGCTTCACGTAGTTCGAGAGTCCTCGTTTCCCGCTTTGGGCAAATCGCTCGCTCACCACCGCATCGAAACCTACGCCGCAGACCGAAAAGAATAGGCGACCATTCACTTTGGCTGCATCCATCGCCTTCCACTCGCCCTGTTCGATAGTCCGTATCGCCTTTTTGATATTATGCGAGAGTCCGAGATGGCGAGCCAAGCCGTCGCCACTTCCGCACGGGATGATGCCGAGAATTTTCTCCGAGCCGACAATGCCTCGTGCCACCTCATTGACCGTGCCGTCGCCACCAACCGCCACCACAATATCCTCGGTGGCGTTGCGAGCAAGTGTTTCGGCGTGTCCGGCATACTCGGTGAACACAACTTTGCACCCCTTTGCTTGGAGCATTCGGGCTATTCGTTGCTTCTGACCCTTACCCGATATTGGGTTTATTATATAGAGCGCACTCATTCGAATATGTTTTTCGTTTCGTCGTAGAACTCGGTTTCGATGCCGAGGAACTTCAATACGCTGTGGTATATGTTGTGGTGTCCCGCCAATGGGATATCCTTAACTTTTGTGTTGTCGGATGTCCAGACAATAAACGGAATATCCAACTGCTCGTCGGGTGCCATATTCATAGGTACGCCGTGCATATACAACCCGCCCTCGCCAAGCGACTCGCCGTGGTCGGAGATGAAAATTACGCACGAACGACGATCCTTCATTTCGCGCAGCATATCAATAACCGAGTGTACGAGGTGGTCGGTGTAGAGTATGGTGTTGTCGTAGGCATTTATCAACTCGGCGTAGTTGGCATTTGCCATCTCTACGGTGCGACACTCCGGCAGAAAGTGCTTAAACTCGTCGGGAGTGTTGCTGTAATACTCGGGTCCGTGGCTGGTGTAGGTGTGGATGCCTATAAAGACTTTGTCGCTCTCGCTCGCCAAAATCTGCGCCTTCAAATCGTGGAACAGTATGCCGTCGAAGCGACTATCCACCTCGGGGTAGATCTTGGATAGGGTATTTTTGTTCTGCACCTTATCAAATCGTAGCGGTGGCGTTCCCCAATTACTTGTTCGCCACACAACATCCACGCCGTTACGTGCGAGGTAGTTGGGCAAAATCTCGTACAACTCCCGACTTGGCTTGTGGCGCAGTATAGCCTTCACTGCCTCCAACGTGTTGGTTTGCGATGCGCGAGCCTTCAAAGCGGTTACGCCATCTGCCGTCATCAGTGGGTTGGTGTTGCGCTCATAGCCGTAGAGCGAGAAGTTTTCGCTGCGAGCCGACTCGCCAATAATCACCACGCACACCTCTTTGCCCTCCGAGATACGCTTCGCATCGGGCAGAAGAATCTCCTTCCGGTTTGCTCGCTTTTGTTGATTGTGGTAGCGTACAGAGTTTACGATATACGACCACGGCAAAATCTTGCTGCCTATGATATGGGCGTTGCGGTCTATCCAAAAAGTATTTTTGTAGTTGCTACCCACCACTGCAAGCACCACCACCAGTGGCGCAACAACATTTAGTGCGAAACGACCAGCCGAGCCATACTCAATCTTTTTACGAAGGAGCAGAACACTCGGCACAACGCCAAGTAGAATGCCATACAACACCGCTGTCCACGAGAAGAAACTCGATGCTTCGGAGAATTGAGTATTGAAAACATTGCCCATCATACTCGCATCGATAAGCACGTTGTAGGTATTCACAAAGTATAACACTACGGCATTGCCCGTAGTGAGAATTGCGAGCAGAATTTTGCCGACCACGCGACCTATATATATAAATAGGTAGTTGACAAGATAGTTGAGCGTGAGCATAAGAATAAACATACTGCACACTATCCACGCTCCACTCCAATCGTCGCTCACATTCTCCGCCACATAACTGAAAAACGGGTAGTGGAAAGCGAGCAGAGTGTATGCGCTCAACCATAGGCTGACGTATGCCAGACTACGTTTGTGGTTGAGAAACTCGACACTGCGAGCCACTATATCTTTGATGCCTTTCATCGCTTTATAATTCTATAAATAAGGTAGATATCTGCCACGCATAGAGCCAACAACAGAAGATTGTATATAATGGTCAAAACAATGTTCACGTTCGGAGCAAGAGGCGAGAAAGGTGTCTGCTGCTTCTCTGCGTCGTAGCGTGCAAACGGATTGGTGTAGATAACCTCGCCATCTGCGAAATAGGCCGTTACTCGGGCGTAGGTATCACCCTCGCTCATCGTGTAGGCGAAAGAGTCGCAGTTGTTGCACTCGGCAAGTGTTGTGTGGCCTTGCCCAATCGCAATGATTCGTGTTGCTGCCTCCGAGAAATGAATATGTAAGGTGTTGTCGTTCAACGATATATCCTCGACACGAGGCACGTTCATATTCTGCTTACGCTTAATCTCCCAATCGCCTTTGCCGTAGTCGGGTAGTCGCATCGAGTAGAAACAGCCCTCGTCGAGACTCTTTAAGATATACTCGTAGCGAGCCGATGGCGTACATAGAAAGTTGCAGCGTACGGCAATCTTGGATGTTCTATCGGGGTAGTGCAAGTCGTCGTTTGCCACGCCAAAACTGTAACGTCCTGCGCTCAATGCCCAATCCCAATAGGTGTTTTCGGTCGATTTGCCACTATCCAATTCGATGAGTTTGTAGCCCGAGAGTTGCTCCATCTGGCTCTTTGAAAGCGTCGGAGTGCGCAGAGGGTGGTTCAACTGCACGATATCGCCATCCTTGGCAAGCAACCCTATCTGGAACTGCTTTTGCGATGCCGAGAGCGGTAACAGGTGGTCGAAATGTTCGACCTTTGTTGCACCGAATACGAGTTTGTGGAATTTTAGGAGATTGTATCCGTGTTCGTAACCATTCGACTGATACTCTGCGCCTTTTGGGTGCGAGGTCTGCTTGTTGTGGTTTGAGAATGTTACGATATCGTAGCCCAACCCTTCGTAGATGTTCAACACCTCGTCGGGTGTGTGGTTGCACTCGTTGGTGATTCCCTCAACACGGGTGTGGGTGTGAAAATTGGCTCGTTTCCACCCCTTTGTGCTGTCGAAATTGCGATATGGATTGTAGATGTCGTCGCCCGCAAAGTGGTGCTTCGGAGCAAAGTCGTATATGGGGCTTACGCTGCTTGCGATTATGTAGGCTGTGGCGAGAAGCACGATTGTGGCAACACCCTTCAAGAGAGTGCGAACAACTCTGTTGCTTTTGAACTGATGCTTCCCCATAGCGTATTGATTTATTCGGGCTGATAACCCGTGTCCTCGAGTAGGGTAGTGCCATTGGCAGCCGCCACAGCGAGGGTGTCGCAGCGGTTGTTCTCGACAGTGTCGGCGTGGCCCTTAACCCACACAAAACGAACTCTATGGCGACGATATATTCTCAAAAAACGCATCCAAAGGTCGGGGTTTTTCTTGCCCGAAAATCGCTTCTTCTCCCAACCGAATACCCAGCCTTGCGTTACGGCATCGACCACATATTTCGAGTCGGAGTAGATGGTTACCTCCGAGCCCTCGAACTTCAATGCTTCGAGTGCTACGCATACCGCCATCAACTCCATACGATTGTTGGTTGTCAGGCGGTAGCCGGCAGATAGTTCCTTGCGATGAGGACCGCTCAAAAGTACTACTCCATAGCCACCCGGTCCGGGGTTGCCGAGCGCAGAGCCATCGGTAAATATGGTGATTGCCGGTGTCATTATCCGAGTACTATCTTTTCGAGTTCAGAGAAGTGTTCAATAATATATCGTGCGCCCTTTTCGCGCAATACCTCCGGCGAATGGCTGCCATAGGTTACACCGCAGAGGTGACAACCCGCCTCGCGTCCCATATCCATATCGAAGGTAGAGTCGCCAACCACAAGCACCTCCTCGCCCTTTACGCCAAAGCGACGAATAATCTCCAAAGCGATATCGGGTGCCGGTTTTACATTCTCCACATCCTCAACCGACACGATATCGTCGATATATTCGGCAATGCCGAGGTTGGTAGTCAGACGGTCCAATACCGGGCGGATATTGTTCGATGCGATAACGATTTTTATGCCAGCATTTTTCAGAGCGGCAAGGGTTGGAACAACGCCATCGAACAACTCGACAAGACGTTCGCCCTCTTCCTTATATATGCGGTTGTACTCTGCCGTCATCTGCTCGATTGTGGCATCGTCAATCGTGTCGTCGCCCGCAAAGCAGCGAAATGCAAAGGGCAACGCCAAACCAAAATTGTTATATACAACCTCCTTCTCCACGCTGTATCCGTGCCCCTCCAACATCTTGCGTGCCGAGTAGTAAATCGCGGGAATGGTGCAAGCGGTAGTGCCATCAAAATCGAGTGCGACAACTTTGTAATTAGGTGTCATATTCTATTGTGTAATATTAACTAATTGTTCGCGGTAAGCATCCAAAATGCGCGATTTCGAGATGAAACCTCGATAGCGATTATTTTTGTCCACCACCGGCAACATCCAAGTGCGGTTTGCTTCGAAACGTGGCAATACCTCCTGCATCATCTCGTGTTCGAGAATCTTATCGGGTGGTTGAATCATATAGTTCATAATCGAATTTCCTCGTTTTGCCGGCTTGAACATATCCTCGCGTAGGTCGTCGAGTTGCACGATGCCGAGCAGATGTCCGAAGTTGTCGATAACAGGGAATATGTTGCGACGTGCAGTGGATATTATGTCCAACATATCGCCCAAAGTGAAGTGCTCCTTAACACGCACAAAGTCGGTCTCCATCAACTCGTCGAGATTGAGGAATACCAATACCGATTGGTCTTTGTCGTGGGTGAGTAACTCCCCCTTCTGTCGCAACTGCTTGGTGTAGATGGAATCGGGGTCGAGGTAGCGACCAACCGCAAAAGCGATGCACGCCACAATCATCAGCGGAATAAACAAACCGTAGCCGTTCGACAACTCGGCAATAAGGAATATTGCCGTAAGCGGAGCCTTCATCACACCTGCCATCACACCCGCCATACCCACAAGCGTAAATGCTGCAATCGAGATATCCAAACCGAGCATATTGCAGATTATCGCCATACTCGCTCCGGTGAATGCTCCGACAAAGAGCGATGGTGCGAATGTTCCACCCACGCCACCGGCGGCATTTGTGGTGGCCATAGCGATAACCTTAAAGAATGTGATTGCTATGATGTAGAGCAGTGCCACCCACTCAATATCGCGGAATGGGTAGAATAGCGAGTTCTCAAAAATGGTGAGTTTGTCGCCCTGCATCAGCGACACGAAACTCTCGTAACCCTCGCCATAGAGCGGAGGGAATACGAAAATCAGGATGCCGAGTATCACACCTGCAACAGCCCAGCGAGTGTATTGGTTTTTGATGGAGCGCACCAACTTGCCAACCTTTGCATTTACGGTGGTAAAGTAGTATGAAATGCCTCCACACACCGCGCCAAGCAGTATAAAGAGCGGAATATGCTTAATTTGGAAAATGTCACTTTCGGTGAGCGTAACCGAGATTATCGGGTCGAAACCTCGCAAGACGAGGGCTATCGTAGTTGCCGTAACCGATGATACAAGCAACGGAATAATCGATGCCGAGGTGATGTCGAGCATCAGAATCTCCAACACAAAGACCACACCCGTCATCGGTGCTTTGAATATGGATGCCACAGCGGCTCCCGCTCCACAGCAGAGCAACAGTGTGATATTTTTGTAGTTTAGTTTTGCCAACTTACCCACATTCGAGCCGAGGGCGGCACCTGTTAGTACTATGGGTGCCTCGGGACCAACCGAACCTCCGAAACCGATTGTCATCGCTCCACCTACAACCGAGGTCCAGCAGTTGTGTCCGGCAATCTGCGAGCCTCGTCGCGACATTGCGTAAAGAACACGTGTAACACCCTCCGAGATATTATCCTTAACGATATAGCGCACAAAGAGCGTGGCCAAGATAATACCTATGATAGGGTAGACAAGGTAGAGGAAGTGGAATGTGTCAACGTCGAACCAATTTACCAAACCACTCTTTATGAGGTGCAACAATATCTCGAAAAGATAGGTCGCCGTACCCGCCAAAGCACCAACCACCACAGCGAGTATCAACATCATCTGTCGCTCGCTCAACTTCTTGGTTATGCCAAGAAACCAATGGTATATCTTCTCGCGATTGGCTTTATTTATGTAGTTCGAGTGCTGAATCATAACAAACTGAAAAACTGAAAACGGAAAGCGGAAAACTCTTTTAGTTTGCAGACTCTCTGAATCTTTTTGCTTGCTCGGCGATTAACTCTTTGTCCTCGAAGTAGTTGATGCGCATAGCCTCGCGAACATCGTTGAGTGTTGCGGCAGCGGTGGCACGAGCCTCGATGGTACCCCTTTCGAGAATGGCATAAACCTCCTCAATCTTCTGCTCCCACTCCTTGCGACGAGCGCGAATAGGCTCCAATATCTCCTCCAAAACGGCAATCAACAACTTCTTGCACTTAACATCGCCCAAACCGCCACGACGATAATGCTCCTTCATCTCGTCGAGGTTTTTATAGTCGGGCAGATACTTCTCGAAATGCTCGTCACAGCAGAAGGCATCCAAGTATGTGAATACGCAGTTGCCCTCGATTTTGCCCGGGTCCTCGATGCGGAGATGGTCGGGGTCGGTATACATCGACATAACCTTCTGCTTCAACTCCTTCGGGGTGTCGGAGAGGTAGATGCAGTTGCCGAGCGATTTTGACATCTTCGCCTTGCCATCAGTTCCCGGCAGACGCATACAAACACAATTCTCCGGAAGAAGAATCTCCGGCTCAACAAGTGTCTTGCCGTATGTGGAGTTGAATTTGTGAACAATCTCGCGTGTCTGCTCAATCATTGGCTCTTGGTCGGCACCGGCAGGTACGGTCGTTGCACGGAAAGCAGTGATGTCCGAAGCCTGCGAAATAGGGTAGGTGAAGAAACCTACGGGTATGCCCTGACGTTGAGTGGTGTCGCCCTCGATGGCACTCTCCGAGAAGCCTCGCATCTGAATCTCGGTCTTTACGGTCGGGTTGCGCTGCAAACGCTGCACCGTAACGAGGTTCATATAGTAGAACGCCAACTCTGTCAATTCTGCCACCTGCGACTGAATGAATATTGTCGATTTCTCGGGGTCAAGACCGCACGAAAGGTAGTCCAAAGCCACCTCGATGATGTTCTGGCGCACCTTTTCGGGGTTGTCGAAGTTGTCGGTCAACGCCTGCGCGTCGGCAATCATAATAAAGATTTTTTCGAACTCGCCCGAGTTCTGCAACTCTACACGACGGCGCAACGAGCCTACAAAATGTCCCAAATGCAAACGTCCCGTTGGTCTGTCGCCTGTAAGTATAATTTTTCCCATAAGTCTATATAGTATTGTTCGTGTTCGGGTGTGCGCACGCACACAGTCGCACAAAGATAGTAAATTAAACTGAAAACGGAAAACTGAAAGCGGAAAACTTTTAATTAGTGAGTAGAGAGTAGTGAGTAGAGAGTAGTTAAAAATCATTCTCAATTCTTTAAGCACACTCACTAAATTCCCTAAATTCTCTAAACTCCCTAATTTATCTATCTCTCGCTTAAAATATTGTCGCTATTTGCTTTTTATAAATTATTTTTATATCTTTGTGCTAATCAATAAGTGGAAACCTATGACAATCATTCAGTTGGAGTATCTTTTGGCGGTAGCCAATTTTGGTAGTTTTTCTATCGCTTCGGAGCATTGCTTTGTGACTCAACCATCTCTGTCAATGCAGATTAAGGCGTTGGAGGAGGAGTTGGGAGTGATGTTGCTCGACCGCTCGAAAAAGCCTGTTGTACCAACCGAGGCGGGCGAGGTTGTGTTGGAGCAGGTGCGAAATGCTTTGCGCGAGTTTCACACCATCAAAGAGGTCGTTCAGCAACTCAAAGGTGAGATATCGGGCAAGATTCGTTTGGGTGTGATTCCGACCATTGCACCATACCTTCTCCACAAGTTTGTTCCCGAGTTTGTGCAACGCTATCCGAAAGTCGAAATCGAGGTGCGAGAGATGAAAACTGCCGACGTTATCGACGCGCTGAATCGTGACTATATCGATGTTGCATTGGTGGCGGGTGGAACCTGTGGCGATGGCTTTATTGAATACGAGTTGTTTGACGATAAATTCTACGCCTATGTGTCGCCTCGTAACTCACTGTATAACAAGTCGAATGTGCGTATCGAGGATATCAAGATTTCGGAGTTGGTGCTGCTGTCGGCAGGTAACTGTATGCGTGACCAAGTTATAGAACTTTGTCAGGCAAAAAGTTCGCTCCCTTCGCGCTACACTTTCGAGTCGGGATCGCTCGATACGTTGATGCGTATTGTGGATAATACTTCGTTGATGACAATCATCCCAAAGATGGCTCTCGATTTCGTACCCGAGGAGCGCAAGCGACAAGTTAAGACACTGTTTAAGGGCGCTTCGTCACGAAAAATTGCCCTCGTTACACGTCGCTCGTATGTGAAGAAATCTATTGTGGATGCACTGCGCTCAACAATTTCCGAATACAAGTAGGAATATAAAACAAAGCGAAAAAGGGAGTTCGGGATGCAAATCTTGAACTCCTTTTTCTTTGAAAAAGTTTATTGAGCAAAAAAAATATGGTTTTTCCGCTCTGCGCTTTCCTATTTCACTATTTTTTGCTATATTTGCCTGATTATTTATATAATGCTTATAATGTGACTATGGAAAAGTTGATAGAAACCATTGTAGAGGGTATTCAGGATAAGAAAGGTAAGAATATTGTATCTCTCGATTTGTCGGGCTTCGACGGTGCGATTTGCTCCCATTTTGTGGTTTGTAACGCTGACTCGACAGCGCAGGTTGCAGCCATTGCCGACGGCATCGAGGAGAAGGTATACGAAGTGTTGAAGGAGAATCCTTGGCGTGTTGAGGGCAAACAGACAGGTTTGTGGGTGGCTCTCGACTATGTCGATGTTATTGTTCACATATTCCAGAGCGATTTGCGCGACTACTACCGTTTGGAGGAGTTGTGGGCGGATGCGCCTATGAAACGCTACGAAAGCGAGGAGTAATATATACTGCTCGGATATAATTTTTTCGCCTATGAATGCGTTATTAGGGCGAAGATATGTGAAACTTTTAGAGAGTTATGGCAAACAAAAAGAGGAATATTAAAGTTTTGCGTCCGAACATTATGTGGTTTTGGACGCTGTTGACATTTGCTATTTTGGGCTATTGGATGTTCGGTACGCAGGAGTTCGAGCCGATAAAGTCCGATTGGCACACCATCAAACCTTTGGTTGAGAGAGGCGCAGTCGATAAGATTACTGTCGTTAATCGTGATGTTGCACGAGTTTCGCTCAACGAGAAGGGTGTAGATTCGTTGCGCAATAGCGATATCCGATACAAAAACCTTCCGAACAAAGGGTATCAATTATACTACAATATCGGCTCGGTAGATGCCTTCCGCGAGGATGTTAAGGCAGCACAGCAGAGCGGAAAAGAGATTGTTGTGGAGTACGACAAGGAGGAGGCGTGGTACGACTCGTGGCTTGTAGGTCTGTTCCCTTGGTTGATAATGTTCGGTATCTGGTTCTTCATTATGCGAGGAATGCGTGGTGGCGGAGCCGGTGGCGGTGGCATTATGAACGTGGGCAAGGCTCGCGCACAGGAGTTCGACCAGAACGACCCCAACAAACGAGTAACATTTAAGGATGTTGCCGGTTTGGAGGAGGCAAAGGTCGAGGTTATGGAGATTGTAGACTTTTTGAAAAATGCTGCAAAATATCGTGAACTTGGTGCAAAGATTCCGAAGGGTGCGCTGTTGGTAGGCCCTCCGGGAACAGGTAAGACGTTGTTGGCGAAGGCTGTTGCGGGCGAGGCAAATGTTCCGTTTCTTTCGATTTCGGGTTCCGACTTTGTGGAGATGTTCGTTGGCGTAGGTGCATCGCGTGTGCGCGACTTGTTCGACCAAGCGAAGCAGAAGGCACCGTGCATTGTCTTTATCGATGAGATTGACGCTATCGGTCGCGCTCGTGGCAAGAATGCAGGCTTCTCGGGCAACGATGAGCGCGAGAATACTCTGAATCAGTTGCTCACCGAGATGGATGGTTTCCAGACAAATGCGGGAGTGATTATCCTCGCTGCAACCAACCGTGCCGATATTTTGGATAAGGCGTTGATGCGTGCAGGCCGTTTCGACAGGCAGATTGAGGTGGGCTTGCCGGAGTTGCACGAGCGTAAGGAGATTTTCGATGTTCATCTTCGTAAGTTGAAGTTGGATAAAGATTTGGATCGTGAGTTTTTGGCGAAGCAGACTCCCGGTTTTTCGGGTGCCGACATTGCAAATGTATGTAATGAGGCGGCTCTGATTGCTGCACGTCACAACAAAGATTGCGTGGGTAAGGAGGATTTCCTCGCTGCGGTAGATAGAATTATTGGCGGTTTGGAGCGCAAAAATAAGGTTATCTCTCCACAGGAGAAGAAGACTATCGCCTATCACGAGGCGGGACACGCTACGGTGAGTTGGCTGCTCAAACACGCTAACCCGCTCGTTAAGGTTACTATCATACCACGAGGTAGGGCATTGGGCGCAGCGTGGTATCTGCCGGAGGAGCGACAGATAACCACTCGTGAGCAGATGATGGACGAGTTGGCATCGTTGCTGGCCGGTCGTATCGCCGAGGAGAAGTTCTTTGGACACCTCTCGACAGGTGCTTTGAACGACTTGGAGCGAGTAACCAAGCAGTGCTATGCAATGGTGGCGTACTACGGTATGAGCGATGCTGTGGGTTCGATGAGTTACTACGACTCGACAGGAAGTAGCGATATGGCATTTACAAAGCCTTACTCGGAGCGCACTGCACAGCAGATTGACGACGAGGTTCGTGCATTGATAGCAAAGGCCCGCAAGATGGCGGAGGATGTAATCGACGAGCATCGTGAGGGTTTGGTGCAGTTGGCAGAGTTGCTCTTGGAGCGTGAGGTAGTATTCACCGAGGACGTCGAGAAGATCTTTGGGCCTCGCGAAAAGGGCGAGAATAGCGAAAATTAACCTAACTAAAAATAACAAAAATGGGAATCAACAAAGTTAAGGATTTGGTAATTCGCACCATCAGCGGAGCAGTTATGTTGTTGGTCGTGGTGGGTGCGCTTATCTGGTCGAAGTGGAGTGCAGGTGCGCTCTTTGCAGTGATTATGCTCGGCGGTTTGGTGGAGTTCTACCGACTCTGCAAAGCGAGAGCGATTAGCCCGATGTACAGTATCGGCATTGCAACGGCAATCGCAATTTTCGGTTTGTCGTTTGCAGTATTTGTGCAGTGGGGTGAGGTTGTAACCGAAACCACATCGCGCATTGTGCTGGGAGCGTTGCTCTATACTATGTTGATTGTTCCGATAACCTTTGTCTGCGAGTTGTGGCGCAAGAGTTCAACTCCTATTGCAAACATCGCAACCACATTTATGGGTGTAATCTACGTGGCATTGCCAATGGCGATGGTACTCTACATTCCGAGATTGCTCGTCGGGGCGTGGAATCCGTGGGTTATGTTGGCATTTATCTCGATTATATGGGTAAACGATGTGTTTGCATATCTCGTGGGCGTGACGATTGGCAAACATCGTTTGTGCGAGCGTATATCACCTAAAAAGTCGTGGGAGGGCTTCTTCGGTGGCTTGATAGGTGCCATAGGCGTAGCGGTGTTGTTCGGCTACCTGTTCGATAGCGACCTTTCGCTTTTGGAGTGGGGAGGTCTTGGACTTGTTACGGCTTTGGCAGGTGTGATGGGTGATTTGATTGAGTCGATGATGAAGCGTGAGGCGGGCGTTAAGGATTCGGGCAAGATGATGCCCGGTCACGGAGGCTTCCTCGATCGCTTCGATGCTCTCTATCTTGCAGTGCCGTTTGCACTGGTGTACCTTATCATTATATCGTAATTAACCATAAAAAACTTCCATAAAATGAAGATTAGTAGAGAGGGCTTCAAAATTATTGCAGTATCGGGCGTCGTGATGGTGGCGTTGTGGTGCCTTATATTCTTTATGTTGAAGGCTAAAGATTTGCTTTGGCTATCGTGCGGACTCGGCGTGTTGCTGTTTGTGTTCTGGTTGTTTATCATCTCGTTCTTCCGCTCGCCACGCCGTGTACGTATTCACGACGAGGATTTGGTATTCTCGCCTTGCGATGGTAGAGTAGTGGTAACCGAGGTCGTTAAAGACGACGAGTACTTCAATGGTGAGGAGCGTCTGCAAGTGTCGATCTTTATGTCGGTAACCAACGTTCACATAAATTGGTCGCCTGTGGGTGGTGTGATAAAGTACTTCAAGTACCATCCGGGCCGCTTCTTGGTGGCGTGGCACCCTAAATCGTCGACCGACAACGAGCGCACCACAACTGTGGTTGAAACTAGTAGCGGTGTCGAGGTGTTGTTCCGTCAAATTGCGGGCGCAGTAGCACGACGTATCGTTTCGTATGTTAAGGTCGGGCAGGAGGTAGAGCAAAATAGTATATTCGGCTTTATCAAGTTTGGCTCGCGTATTGATATATTGTTGCCAAAGGATGCCAAGTTGCTCGTCGAAATTGGCGATAAGGTTGTGGGAACTCAAACCCCGATTGCCCGTATTGGTGGCGTAGCGGAGGAGTCGCTCGACACTCCGGAGGAGGATTCGCTCGAGATTCCCGAAGAGCAGTAGTGTACCCTAAAAGATTAGGCGTATGACAAATAGCACAGATAATAATTTATCGTTACAGACCATATTGCGTTGGACCGTCGGACTTGTTGTAACGTTGGCGGTTGGCGCATTGTTGTGGTACTTCCGCGAGGTTGTGGCTTATATCCTTATCTCGGCAGTCTTGGCAATCATTGGTCGCCCATTGGTTAGGCTTCTATGCAAAATCAGAGTTAAAGAGTACGCTATGCCTCGTTGGCTGGCTGCCGCTTTCACGCTGGTGCTGTTGTGGCTGGTGTTTGGCGGTTTACTATCGCTGATTCTCCCTCTTGTTGCGGGCAAGATTCAGGAGTTGCTGTCGCTCGATTTGAGTGCTGCTATGCAAAGCATAGAGAATGTGTTTGCATCGTTGCAGAGTTATATAGCCACGATATTTGCTCTGCCCGAGAGCCACGCTACAATCTCGGAGCAGATTGTGGAGTTTATGCATAAATTTTTGAGTGACTACGCTACAAATTCGATGGTGGCATCTATGGTCAATAGCGTGATGTCGGTGGTTATTGTGTCGTTCTCGGTGTCGTTCATAACCTTCTTCTTCTTGAAGGAGGATGGACTATTCACGGCAATGGTGTCGGCGGTATTTCCCGATAAGTATGCCGACAATGTGCATCGTGCTATCGAGAAGGTGTCGCTGCTCCTCTCGCGCTATTTCACAGGTCTGCTTACCGAGAGCCTGATCATCTCCACAATCATATCGGTGGTGCTGTCGCTATTCGGTATGGATTTCAAAGATGCGTGCTTCATCGCCGTAATTATGGGCTTGTTCAACGTGGTGCCTTATGCCGGTCCGGCGGTGGGAGCGTTGGTGTCGCTCTTTATAGGTATTGTGTCGCCGATCGATGGTTGTACCATATCCTATACGCTTGGCGTGATTGTTGGAACGTTGGGTTTGGTGAAGTTGATGGATGACTTTATCTTGCAGCCATCTATCTACTCGTCGAAGGTTCAAGCACACCCTCTCGAGATATTTATAGTGATACTTATGGCGGGTTCGGTAGGCGGAATTATCGGTCTGCTTGTGGCTGTGCCATCCTACACTGTATTTAGAGTTTTCGCCAAGGAGTTCTTCTCGGAGGTGTCGCTGGTGCGCAAACTCACCGATAAGATTTAGTTACTATGCAGAGCATCGAGGGCATCGTTATAGGTGGTAATAGGTTGGGGCGCAAGTTGGGCTTCCCGACTGCCAATATTGCTATCGGCAACGATGTATCCATCGAAAATGGGGTGTACTCGTCGAAAGTATATGTCGAGGGCGAGGAGTATTGCGCAATGACAAATGTGGGCATTCGCCCATCGGTGGATGGCTCGAAACGACTGCTCGAAACCCATCTTTTTGGCTTCAAAGGTCTGCTCTATGGCTTGAAATTGAGGGTGGAACTCTACGAGAAAGTGCGTGATGAAAGACGCTTCGACTCGGTGGAGGAGTTGCGCCAACAGATTATGCAAGATTATGATACTATTAAAAGGCTGATGGCAAACGACTAAAAGCCCTAATTGTAATATGAAGAATATCCTTATTGTTGCGCCTACCGAGCGCGAAAATCGAAATATACGCATTGCTATTGAGCGCAAAGGCGACGAGTTGAAACATCGCTACACCGTAGCATTCAGCGGTATTGGTAAGGCTGCTGCTGCGGCAACGCTTACACGCCATCTCTTGCAGGCAGAGCAACCCTACGATCTTGTGGCGGTTATTGGCTATGCGGCAGGAACTCTCGGCTTTAAGCAGGGCGAAGTGGTTATGCCCAATCGTGTGCAGTACCACGATGCCGATATTCCGGAAGGCTTTATTCCCGAAATTTCAGACCCTCGCAACCTTCTCGGTACCGACAATATTACAGTTTTTACGGGCGATTCGTTCGTGAATGCCCGCTCCGTAGCCGAGATAAAGGCTCGATTTGGGGTTGAAAAGGCTATTTTCGATATGGAGATAGGTGCTATTGCAATCGCTTGCGAGATGTGTGGAAACATCCCTCTCGTTGCTGTTAAGGTCATCTCCGACGTTCCCGAGGATGGACATACCGAACTATCCTACGACGAGTTTGCAAATACTTGGACTGACTTCACACCGATCTTGGACAAGGTGGAAAAATCGTTCTGATGAGTTCTTTTTGCACGAGTGTGTCGGACGCCAAAATGCTCACATAGGTCTACTATGCTGCGCTTTTGTTCCCTCGTTTGGCACAAAAATAATCTCATCATTTACGATTTTTAAGTTGGCAGAGTTCTGACGAGTTCTTTTTGCACGAGTGCGTCGGACGCCAAAATGCTCACATAGGTTTACTATGCTGCGCTTTTGTCGCCTAACATCGCACAAAAATAATCTCATTTTTTGGTTGGCGGAGTTCTGTATGTCGAAAAACTCTCAAAAAAATTGCAAATTTGCCCGAAAGGTTGTAAATTTGTATATGGGAATATTCTCAAATACCCCCCCCCTATGGTCTAAAATCCATATTTAGATCATTTCGGCACCGCCTGTGCCGACGCAGTTTTGTTGCGCCAAAATCGAGGCATAATCAACATTTGATACCATTAAAAACCGAGTGTGTAGCATCGTAGAAATGCGATGTATGTCGCTATGTATATACCTATCGAAAGATATAAATTTAGATAACACCATAAAACTATGAGAGTATGAAAACGAAACAAGAGTATGAAGCCCCACGCATCACGAGTGCTGATGTTGTGGCAGAGAAGGGCTTTATTTCCAGCGCACTCCAATACGACAAGACTCCTTCGATGAACTACGGAGATGACGAAGAACAGTGGTTTTAGATAATTTAATATAGGTATAGATATTATGAAACAGGCTAAACTTTTATGGTTTGCGCTCACAATGTTCGCTGTGAGTGCGTGTACGATAAGCGATGTGGACGATATGAGTGTTCCGCAGCAGAAACCGCAGCACAAACAAGAGGTGATAATTCGTGCGGTAGAGGTGGAGTCGCGTGCAATTCACGGCACCGAGGAGGACAAAACCTCATTCAGTTGGCAAAAGGGTGTCGACAAAATTGGTGTAATACTCGGATATAACGACGGTGTTGATGAGTGGTGGGCGACCGATCACTACCGCTTTACGAATACGACTGACGGTGCAACGGCGCATTTTGAGTATGATGCCGATCCCGACGCATATTTAGAATTTCCTCAACTCGAAGCAGGACAGACCATTGTTGCCTACTATCCGTATGGCTCTGCTGTATCGAGTTGGTACGATAACACAAAGCCATATTTAAGAAGTTCGCTGGGTTCGCTCCTCCAAAAGGGCGATAACAACACCGAGCATCTCTATCACGGCGACTATATGTATTCCTATCCAATTACGCTCGAAGCAAAGCATTTCGATGCGGAGGGCAACCTGCAGTTGGATATGGAGTTCGGTCACATATTTGCAAAGATGCGTTTTGCAGTGAAGAACAGCACTACCGAGCCTCTCAACATCCACAGCCTTGTATATCGTTCGACAAAGGAGGATGATATTATGCAAGGTACTCTCTGCCTTGATGCAACAACCGGTCAGTTGGATTTGGATAATAAGGGCGATTGGGGCGGTGTGCCACCGAGCAACTCGGCAGTACTCGAAGTTGAAGGTGTCCTTTTGCAACCGGGCGAGACAGCAACGTTGTGGATGTGGATGATGCCTTTGGACTTTACGGCGGGCAATAGCGACGGACGAAAAGCAGATATTATGGTAAATACCTCGGCCGGAGTGTTCAGAGTGCAGAACACAAACTTCAATTCGAAGTTTGTTGCAGGAAATGTCTATCGTCAGGGCTTCGAACTAACCTCCGAGAAGTTGTTGGCGGACTACGCTTACATTAGCGATCCGAACTTCGCCAATATCCTATTTTATGGCGATACGGAAGGTGCAATTTACGACGAAGATGGCAACTTCATAGGTGGTAGTTTCTGTCCTCTCTATGACCTCGAACTCAAACAAATACCGGCGTTCAATGGCGAGAATTGGGATGTGTTTTTTAGTTCGGGCTGCTACATAAAAATTAGCGAGGTATCACGACTTACCTCGATGAACATCGGTATTTAGATGGGTAATGCCCTCTCGCTCGATGGTTTGCAATACTTTACCGGTTTGACCGAATTGAACATAGATCTGGGAAGCGATACCGACCCGGCAATGTCGTTGCGTGCGTTGAAGTTCGCTACGCTTACCAACCTCGAATCGTTCAGTATTATGATGGCCAAAGTGCCAAGCATCGACTTCTCGGCAAATGTTAAATTACGCAGTATCGCCTTGGAACGGGTGCCGCAGTTGGAAAATATTGCCGGCTTGGAGAAGTTGACACAGTTGAATAGTTTCGCCATTGGCGAGACTCCAAACGGTTTTGAACTCGACCTCTCGGTATGCCCAACGTTGAAGAGTGTATATGTCAATACGTTTAAGCCATACGGCTCGCTCAATTTGTCGAATCTCTCGCTCGACTTTTTGGAAATCAATATGCCGAATTTGGACCCAGTAAATAGCGCAAACCTTTCGGTGAAGGAGTTGCACAACTACACAGGCTACCCATTCCCTTCGGGTGCGCCAAAGGGTGTCAAGAAGTTGTATTTGTCAAGACCATACGATACGGATACCTCTATGTGCGCACAGTTTGGCGAGATGACCGAAATGGAGTATTTGGAGTGTGGCGGTCAACTACCTGATTTACTATTCACTCCGGCGCAGGCGAGCGTTAAGGAACTTGTTATTTATTGCAACGATGGTACAATTCTGCCGTCGGGATGGTCTAACCTTACCGGTTGCGAGAGCCTTATCATAAATAAGAGTAGTTTGGCAGGAGAGTGGTGCTTCGACGAATTGGACTTGTCGGGAATGACATCACTGTTAAGTGCCGAAATCTTGGTAAAAGAGATACATTCGTTTATCGCACCTTCGTCGTTGAAGAGACTCGACCTAACTATGCAGAATAGTTTGACCTTCAACCCAACGCCGAATTTGGAGAATATACTCATAAATAGCGTTCGAGGTAGCGTTACACTCGGTAGCGGTGCAAGCGTGAAGGAGTTGTATCTCGTCGGTGAGGCAGGAACAGATGAGCCTGCAATTACGCTCGGCGCCTATCCTTTGCTCGAACGTTTGATAGTCGATACGGGTAGTTATGGTGTTGTGTCGTTCGGTGCTTCCGAATACCCATCACTTACGTATTGTTCGATATCTTATGGCAAGCGTATTACGAGCGTGCCGTCGGCAACTGTATTCCCTAAACTCGAGGAGTTGCGGTTGTCGTACAATACCGGCGTAAGAGCGCTCGATTTGACAGGGTACAACGCTCTGAAAAAGTTAAATATCTACGAGAGCAATTTCGGCAATGGCGCAATATCAATTACCCCTGCACAGCGCGACTACGCACAAGCAAATGGCGATGCCGAAGTGTTTAGCGGCATTACGGCAACAAGCGTAAGTTCGATATATAAGGTAGTGGAGTAGGGTGTCTTTAATAGCAAAATAGAGCAGTCGAATGACTGCTCTATTTTTATAGGTGGTTGGCGCGTGGCCATTCGCCGAGTTCCATATCTTTGATATCGTCGCCATCGATTGTGAAGCGCAGTGCTGTGCGGACCTTGTGGAAGCCGTAGCACCCTGCGGCACCGGGGTTGAGGTGGAGTAGGTCGTAGACCTTATCGTACTCGACACGCAAGATGTGCGAGTGGCCCGAAACGAAAATCTTTGGTCGGCAAGCCTGAATCTTTGCCAACGCCTGTGGCGAGTAGTGACGTGGGTAGCCACCAATATGTGTCATCAGCACCTCGACACCTTCGACCTTAAAGTGGGCGAAGGATTGGAAGGTGTAGCGGGTATCGCCACCATCGATATTACCATAGACGGCACGCAGAGGTTTGAACTGCGCAATTTGGTCCGCCAACTCGATAGAGCCGATATCGCCGGCGTGCCAAATCTCGTCTACATCGCGTAAAAAATCGCACAGCACCTCATCGAAGGTGCCGTGCGTGTCAGATATAACTCCAATTCTACGCATTGGAAACTATTTAACCAATTTGTCCAAACGCTCGTAGATGCTCTCACGAAGGTCGCGCAACTTGTTGATAACAGGTCGGTTGCGACGATCGAGGAATATGCAGGTTCCGATGAACTTCCAGAACAGACGCATATAGTTCCACGCCAAGACAAACATAAATGGGAATGCTACCATATAGCCCAATGCCCACCAGAAGTTGAGGAATACCCACAACAATACGATTGGCAGAATGAAACAGATTGGTACCGATACGAATACGCTTACGCCCACGTGGAACGACGAGTCAAACATATGGTCCTTGATAAGTTTCTTGATGAATATCTTTGGTATGAGGAACAACAATCCCGTTGGAATAATCGAAACGATGAATAGAGGCAACAAAATCAGGAGGCCCAATGCGCGGAGTACTGCTGCCGGCCACTTGGTGTCGCGGATGAAGAGCCAGTCGCGAATGTGCAACTTTTTCAAACCCTCGGCGTACTCGGCTGTATCGGCATATACCTGCTCCATCTCCTCGGGATGCTCCTTTGTTGCATCTTGCAATGCCGATACCAACTTCTGGTCGGAGAGTAATCGCGAAGGTAGATAGTTGAAGTTGAAGCCGTGCTCAATGGCGTACTTACGGCCGTAGCCCGTCTCACGAAGGAAGTCGATTTGGTCGTAATGCTCCAAGTCGTCGATGTGGAGCATCAACTCCTTAATCTTCTCACGCACAATCTCGTTGATTTTCAACATTGTAACACGAGGCTCTGCTTTGTACTCCTCGTAGTAAGGCATCAACGAAATCGGCTCGCCAAAGCGAATCAACATATCGGTGCGGGCGTGGAAGTAGTTAGAGTAGTGGTTGCACGAAGGCAAAATCATAACGTCGCGCTCGAAATTGAACTTCTCGGCTGCATCGAATGCAATCTTGAGATATGCAATTTTGAAAGTTCCGAGCCAACGCTTATCCTGGTGTCCCGCCTCCGGAAAGAGCATAACGCTTTCGCCATCACACAGAGCCTTACCGGCAGCATCGAGTGTAGCACGGTTTTTTGCAACCGATGCGTAGCCATCGTATGACATACGATATGCCGGAAGAAGGCCCAACTTGCGCAAGAACTTACCTGCGATTGGATTCTTGAATACGTTGGCACGAGCGATGAAGTTGATGCGACGGTCGGTCAAATTCATTGCTACCGAAAGAGGGTCGTTCAAACAGTTCTGGTGGTTGGATACGATTACGAGTGGTGTACCATCTACAGGCACTTTCTCGACGCCAACCAGATGCTCGTGGCGGAAATAAAGCCCTGAATTTACGAATTGTAGATAAACACGGAAAGCCTTCAATAAAAGGCTGTGATCTCTTGGTTTTCCTGCTTTTTTCATAACAAAAATAAGTGTTTCGACTACAAATGTAATTAAAATATTCTATTTGACAATAAAAATGTTGTATTTGGGTATAAATACCTACTTCTATACCTTTATTATTAAAAAGAGTCTATTTCGGTTGTCAGTTCTCGATAAAATTGTTATATTTGCGTGGAATAAAATGTAATGTAGTTATGCCAAAGATTTCAGAACGCGCCGTATTGATGCCGGCATCGCCTATTCGTCGATTGGCTCCGCTTGCCGAGGAGGCTAAAAAGCGTGGCACAAAGGTCTATCACCTGAATATTGGTCAGCCCGATATCAAGACTCCGCAGGTGGCTCTCGATGCTATTCGCAACATCGATCGCGAGATTTTGGAGTATAGCCCGAGCGATGGATTTCTCTCGCTACGCGAGAAATTGGTGGGCTACTACGACCAATATCAAATCAAACTCTCGCCCGAGGATATTATCGTTACGGCAGGAGGCTCGGAGGCGGTATTGTTCGCCTTTATGTCGTGTCTGAATCCGGGCGACGAGATTATTGTTCCTGAACCGGCATACGCCAACTATATGGCATTTGCGGTCTCGGCTGGTGCGGTAATTCGCCCTATAACATCGACCATCGAAAATGGCTTTGCATTGCCATCTATCGAGCAGTTCGAGGCGTTGATTAACGAGCGCACACGAGGCATTCTTATCTGTAATCCGAACAACCCTACGGGATATCTCTACACTCGAAAGGAGATGAACCGCATTCGTGATTTGGTCAAGAAACACGATTTGTTCCTCTTCTCCGACGAGGTCTATCGTGAATTTATATACACCGGCTCGCCATATATATCGGCGTGCCACTTGGAGGGTATAGAGGACCACGTAGTGTTGATCGACTCGGTGTCGAAGCGATATTCGGAGTGCGGCATTCGTATTGGTGCGCTGATAACAAAGAATAAGGCACTGCGTGCTGCGGTAATGAAGTTTTGTCAGGCGAGATTGTCGCCACCGTTGCTGGGACAGATTGCAGCCGAGGCATCGTTAGATGCACCACGCGAATACGCTATTCACACCTACGAGGAGTATATCGAGCGTCGCAACTGTTTGGTAGACGAGTTGAACAAGATTGACGGTGTCTACTCGCCAATTCCTATGGGCGCATTCTACACCATAGCACGACTTCCGATAGACGATAGCGATAAGTTCTGCGAGTGGTGTTTGCGTGAGTTTGAGTACGAGGGAGCAACCATTATGCTTGCTCCTGCATCGGGTTTCTACTCCGAGGAGGGCTTGGGTAAAGACGAGGTGCGTATAGCCTACATACTCGAAAAAGAGCAACTCAAAAAAGCAATACGCATTTTGGGTGAGGCCATAAAGGCCTACAACCAAATGCGAACGGAAAACGGAAAACGGAAATAATTATGTCGGCTCCATTGGCAGAGAGATTGAGGCCTCAAACCCTCGAAGATTATATCGGTCAGCAACATCTGGTCGGGGAGGGTGGTGTGTTTCGCCGCTTTATAGAGGCGGGAAATGTACCATCGTTCATACTTTGGGGTCCTCCCGGAGTTGGTAAGACTACGCTTGCCCGCATCGTGGCAAACACCCTCGAAAGACCATTCTACACACTCTCTGCTGTAACGTCGGGCGTTAAGGAGGTACGCGAGGTTATCGAGTCGGCAAAGAGCCAAAAGTTCTTCTCGGCAAAGACCCCGCTACTCTTTATAGATGAGATTCATCGCTTCAACAAATCGCAGCAAGATTCGCTGTTGGGTGCTGTGGAACAGGGCGTTATAACCCTTATCGGTGCTACAACAGAAAATCCTTCGTTCGAGGTTATCTCGCCACTTTTAAGCCGTTGTCAGGTCTATACGTTGCGCCCTATGCAGGATGAGGATTTGCAGAAGTTGCTCAATAGGGCTTTAACCGCAGATGTGGAGTTGCAACACCGCAAAATCGAGGTGGCAGAGAGTGCCGCGTTGTTCCGCTTTGCGGGAGGCGACGCACGCAAACTGTTGAATATCCTCGATATTATAACCTCGTCGCGTGAGGGCGATTTGACCATTACCGATGACCTCGTTACCGAGGTTTTGCAACAGAATATTGCCCTCTACGATAAGAATGGCGAGCAACACTACGATGTTATCTCTGCCTTCATAAAGAGCGTGCGAGGTAGCGACCCGAATGCCGCTATCTACTATTTGGCACGGATGTTGGCAGGGGGTGAGGAACCGCGATTTATAGCACGTCGCTTGGTTATTCTTGCATCGGAGGATATAGGTCTGGCAAACCCGAACGCTCTGCTGCTGGCGAATGCGTGTTTCGATACGGTGCATAAAATAGGTATGCCCGAGGCACGTATTACACTTGCCGAAACTACGATTTATTTGGCTACATCGCAAAAGAGCAACTCTGCCTATATGGCTATAAACGAGGCACTTGCCTTTGTGAATAAGGATACGAACCTGCGCCCTGTGCCGTTGCATTTGCGCAACGCCGTTACCGAGTTGATGAAGGACGAGGGTTATGGGGATGGCTACAAATATGCCCACGACTACGAGGGCAATTTTGTAGATCAGGAGTTCCTTCCGGAGTCGTTGAAGGGCAAGCAGTTCTACCATCCGAATACCGAAAATCTTACCGAGCAACGCATAGCCGAAAGGATACAGCAACTTTGGAAGGGAAAATACAAATAGAATGAAACGTTTTTTGCTTTTCGCGATTTTTATCTTGACTATGGCGACAACAATGGCACGACCAAAACCCACGACACACTGCTTTGTAGAGGGCGATAAGCCATTGTATTTCGACCATTATCGTGCCGAGGGCGAGGGCGCACACCCTTGCTTGTTGTTCGCTTTTGGTGGTGGTTTCTCGCACGGAGATCGCGCACACGAGTGGTACTTGCCCTATTTCGATATGTTGATGTCGAAGGGCTTTGACGTTGTGTCGATTGACTACCGACTCGGAATGGCGTATACGCTCGACAAGAAGGAGGAGGTCGGTGCGCTCGAGGGTGCAATGGCTATGTATCGCGCTGTGAATTATGCTGCCGAGGATGTGCTTCGTGCAACGAAATATATCTGCGACAACTCTGCCGAGATGGGTATAAACCCTTCCATTATAGTGGCAAGTGGTTCGAGTGCAGGTGCGATTGCTGTATTGCAGGCAGAGAACTACCTCGCTAATCGCTCCAAATATGCCAAGATTCTCCCCAAAGAGTTCAATTTTGCAGGCGTTATAGCCTTTGCAGGGGCGATATATTCGGTGTTGAGCAAGCCTCATTGGCGTGGTACACCTTGTCCGATAATGCTTTTTCACGGCAATGCCGACCGCAATGTGCCATATCGTAAAGCGACTATTCTATCCACCGGTTTCTATGGCTCCGACTTTATAGCAGACCAACTCCATAAAAAGGGTGCGACCTACTATTTTCACTCTGCACACTATCGTGATCACGCTCTTGCCGTAACACCTATGTACGAGAATGTCCCCGAAATAGTATATTTTATCAACAGATGTGTGCTTTCCGGTGAGCATATCCAGCACACCAACGAGTTTATCGCCGAGGGTGTCGAGCCGTGTCAGACAGAGTTCACCATACGGGAGTACTTGAATTCCAACTACTCCAAGTAAATTCGTTCTGGCGGGTAAATTTTGCACTGCTCGTCGGATAGCGAAATGCTCACATAGGTTTACTATGCTGCGCTTTCGCTCCCTTGTTTAGCACAAAATTTCCACCACCATTTACGAATTTACGTTTGTGGCTTTCTGCTTGGTAAATTTTGCACTGCTCATCGGATAGCGAAATGCTCACATAGGTTTACTATGCTGCGCTTTCGCTCCCTTGTTTAGCACAAAATTTCCACCACCATTTACGAATTTACGTTTGTGGCTTTCCGGTGGGTAAATTTCACACTGCTCGTCGGATAACGAAATCCTCTCATCGCCGAAACAAAAAGAGTTGCCGCAATGGCAACTCTTTCGCTATTTGAGTAGTGTTTTCTACTTCTCGACTATCGAGCGGATGTTCTGTATCAGCATCGAAACGGCTACCGAGTTGAAGCCTCCCTCGGGGATGATAACGTCAGCATATCGCTTCGATGGCTCAACAAACTGCTCGTGCATAGGTTTTACAGTGGTTGTATACTGTGTAATTACCGATTCCATAGAACGACCTCGCTCGCGAACATCACGCAAAATACGGCGTGCTAAACGCACGTCTGCGTCGGTATCGACATACACCTTTATATCCATAATGTTGCGCAACTCCTCGTTCTCGAATATAAGGATGCCATCCACGATAACCACTTTTGATGGCTCTACGGTCATTGTCTCCTCTGTGCGGTTATGCTCCACAAAAGAGTAGGTAGGGCACTCAACAGTCTTACCCTCCTTCAACGCTTTGATATGCTCGACCATAAGCCACGTATCGAAAGCATCGGGATGGTCGTAGTTGAGTTTTGTACGCTCCTCGTAGGTGAGTTCAGGGTGGGCCTTGTAGTAGAAATCGTGGCAAATTGTAGCCACATCATCATTACGAAATGCCTCTTGCAAACGCTTTACAAGCGTACTCTTGCCGGAGCCTGTACCTCCTGCAACACCGATTACTACAACATCTTTCATCTCTTTCTCTTGGGGCTTTTAGCCATTAGCCATTGGCTGTTGGCTCATTTATAAAAATGCTAATGGCTAATAGCAAACGGCTAATAGCCAAAAATAGCGGGCATAAACCCGCTATTTTTTTTATGCGTCAATATTTGCGTAAGTTGCGTTCTCCTCGATAAATTCGCGACGTGGAGCAACCTCGTCGCCCATCAACATCGAGAATATACGATCCGCCTCGGCTGCGCTCTCGATAGTTACTTGGCGCAACAAACGTGTCTCCGGGTTCATTGTGGTGTCCCACAACTGCTGATCGCTCATCTCTCCAAGACCTTTGTAACGCTGTACCTGTGCGCCCTTACCGAGTTCCGCAATGTGCTTCTCGCGCTCATCCTCGGTCCAGCAGTAGAACTCCTTGCTACCGTTGTATACGCGGTAGAGTGGTGGGGTAGCGATATATACGTGTCCATTCTCTACCAACTCCTTCATCTTGCGGAAGAAGAATGTAAGCATAAGTGTCGAGATGTGAGCACCATCGACATCGGCATCGGTCATAATGATAACTTTGTCGTAACGCAACTTCTCGAGGTTCAACGCTTTGCTATCCTCCTCGGTGCCGATTGTTACACCCAGAGCGATAAACATATTCTTGATCTCCTCGTTATCCCACATCTTATGTTCGAGAGCCTTCTCTACGTTGAGAATCTTACCACGCAATGGCATAATTGCTTGGAAGTTGCGGTCGCGGCCCTGCTTTGCAGTACCACCCGCCGAATCTCCCTCGACGAAGAAAATCTCGGCGATAGAGCGGTCTCGCGATGAACAGTCGGCCAACTTGCCCGGAAGACCTGCTCCGGCAAGAGGACTCTTGCGCTGTACCGACTCACGAGCCTGACGGGCAGCGTGGCGTGCTGTTGCAGCCAAAATCACCTTCTGCACGATAGCCTTGGCATCCTTCGGATTCTCCTCCAAGTAGTTGCTCAAAGCCTCCGAAAGTGCGCCATCTACGGCAGCCGAAACCTCGTCGTTACCCAACTTGGTCTTGGTTTGTCCCTCGAACTGCGGCTCGGCAACCTTAACCGAGATAACTGCTGTCAAACCCTCGCGGAAGTCATCTCCGCTGATATCGAACTTCAACTTTGAGAGCATTCCCGACTCATCGGCATACTTCTTCAATGTGCGAGTCAACGCACGGCGGAAACCGGTGAGGTGAGTACCACCCTCGATGGTGTTGATGTTGTTTACATAGGAGTGGACATTCTCCGAGAACGAGTTGTTGTACTGCATTGCCACCTCCACAGGAATACCGTTCTTCTCCGAATCGAGGTAGATGATAGAGTCGATAATCTTTTCGCCACGAGTTTTGTCGAGATACTGTACAAACTCCTGCAAACCGTGTTCCGAGTAGAAACGCTCCGAATGAGGCTCGCCCTGCTCGTTCTTGTCGCGCATATCTGTGATAGTGAGGGCGATACCCTTGTTCAGGAACGCCAACTCGCGCAAACGTGCTGCGAGAATCTCGTATCGATATGTGGTTGTGAGTGTGAATATCGACGCGTCCGGCTTGAAGGTTACGATTGTACCACGATCCTCGCAATCGCCAACAATCTCAACTTGCGATGTTGGATGTCCCTTGCTGTAGGTCTGCTTGTAGATCTTGCCACCGCGGTGAATCTCGGCGATGAGAAGTGTTGAGAGGGCATTTACGCACGATACACCTACACCGTGCAAACCTCCCGACACTTTGTAACTTCCTTTGTCGAACTTACCTCCGGCGTGGAGAACTGTCAAAACAACCTCCAATGCCGACTTACCCTCTTTCTCGTGGAAATCGGTAGGAATACCACGACCATTGTCGCGTACTGTGATGGAGTTGTCCTCGTTGATTGTAACGAAAATCTCGTTACAGTAACCGGCCAATGCCTCGTCGATAGAGTTGTCGACTACCTCGTATACGAGGTGGTGCAAGCCCTTCTCGCCTACATCGCCGATGTACATAGCAGGACGTTTACGCACTGCCTCCAAACCCTCCAAAACTTGGATGTTGGACGCGGAGTACTCCTCCTCTTTTCCCTTCTTCAAAATTTCTGTTTCGTTAGTCATATATTTGAATATGTATTTTCCTAAAAATATCGCGCAAATATAACGCTTTTTTCTGAAACTTCCAACTCTAAATCGAAGATTTAGGAGCAATTAGGCTCTGAATGTCCACTTCACGAGCCGTATTTTGCGAAAAAAGTAGTGTTCGCGATGGGTAACTCTCTATGAATGAGGTGTTATGTGTGGACATAATCACCGCAGTTCCTTTGGCTGCAATGTCGTGGAAAAGTCGCACAATGCCATCTGCTGCCACAGGGTCCAAGTTGGTCGTTGGCTCGTCTGCCAAAATCACGTCAGGCGAGTTGAGCAGCGCACGCGCGATGACCACTCGTTGCTGTTCTCCTCCCGAAAGTTCAAACGGCATTTTACTCTCTTTGCCCTGCAAACCCACGAGCGCCAGCACCTCGTTGATACGTTGCGCCATCTCGGCTTTGTTTTTCCACCCCGTAGCCTGAAGCGTGCAGAGAAGGTTGTCGTAAATACTTCTGTCCGAGAGTATTATCAATTCCTGAAATACCATTCCTATCTTGCGACGGAGGTATGGAATTTTGCTCTGCTTGAGGTGCATAAGTTCGAACTCTGCCACCTCGCCAAAACCTTCCACCAGAGGCAGTTCTCCGTAGAGCGTTTTGAGCAACGAGGACTTACCGCTACCCACACGACCAATCAGATAGACCAACTCGCCTTCGGAAATCTCGAGGTTGATGTTTTCGAGAACCTTCTCGCCAATACGATTGTAGGTCTTTGGCGTGAGCGTAACATTTGGGTTATCAGCGTGGTAGATGCTTACACCTTTGAGTTTTACGACAATTTTTTTATCCATCTTTTTTGCGTGTCAAAATAATCGGAGTAAAGTTACGGAAAATAAATTAAAAAATGAAATTTTTTAGAGATTATTGTGCGTAGAATTTAGAGGGAAGGGTAGAGTGAGAGCGCAGCAAAATGGGAATCGCTCCCGATGGTCGCCGAAATGGCAATCGCTCGTTACACTCGCTAAATGGCAAATGCCATAAAATTGGCGCAAAAGCAAAACGAAAAAAGAGCGAAAAATCGCAACAAGATTAAACAAGGCAAAAACGAAGCACCACGAGAGTCGAACGGTCGCCGCAGGTTTGCGCAGAGCAAGAGATGAGAGATAGACATTAAAACCGACGGTTTTAGAGAGTAAATAAAATAGCGACAGCCAAATTTATTTGAGATGATGATATTTTATTTGCTATCGTGGTTGCGTAGCAACAATGGCTATTTCACAGAACGCAGATATCTTTGCCGAACCGCCACCGACTGACTGACCGAGCCACCGAAACGAAAAAAAAGAGCGAAAAATCGCTCTTTTTGAAGTGGAGGTGGCGAGAGTCGAACTCGCGTCCAAACAAGGAACCCAAAGGCTTTCTACACGCTTATTCGTCACTTAATCCTCCTCTCAAAGCCCGGCAGACGACCTCCAAACTTTGAGCCCAGCCTCTAAATTTCGCACGATAACCGAGGCGCATATCGCACTATCTTCAAATGATTGATACCCCATAAGAAGAGCCATTATGAAGCGGAACAGCCCTTCGGGATACTCGTTGATAGACAAGCCTTGTGTCCTTCAATTAAGCCAATTTTCCTGGAAAACTAGGCAGCGAGTGCATAGCTATTATTGCCATTTGTAGTTCGAGTGTTCCGATTTACGAGAGCCCACACAATTCTCGGCGTGCTTACCATCAAACTCTACCTGCTGTCAAAACCGGTCACCCCCGATTTCTCTCGAATTTGCAGTAATGCGGTGCAAAGATACATAAAAGAACGGAAAACGAAAAGCGGAAAACGGAAAACTTTTGTTTTTCGGTTTTCGCTTGGAGTGGAAAACGGAACCGACGCTGCGGAGCGAGAGCAGAGGGCAAACCTGTTTGCTCTATGCCGAGCCGCGAGGAGGAAAAGCCCACAAAGTGGGGTTAAAGCGGAAAACTTTTGTTTTTAGACCGGCATCGATAGAAAACGTTGTTAGATTCATTTCTATTATATATCGCTCTTGGTTTGCCAATTTTTTACTATCTTTACAATCGAAAAATATTTAGTCGACAATGAAATATATACATATCTTTACGCTTATGTTCTCGCTGCTTGTTGCGGCGTGTGCGGGTAGCGGTAACAAACAAGCCGACAGCGATGTTACTATGCCACCGATGCAAATTCCGCACCGACAAGGTTGGCATCGAGAGTTGCCGACGCTAAATGGTGATATAGAGCGAGTTACGGTTACACAGTACTTTGCCGGCACATCGGGCGAAGAGATGCGCGAAACCTACAAATTCAACCTTCGTGGCGACGTTGTTGAGAAGGTTGAGTATAGCGGTCGCACCCCTTGGAACACCTGTCGTTACACTTACGATAGCGAGGTAGAATGAGTGAAAAATCGTGGTTTAAGAGCGATAATTCGTTAGATTGGAGTGCGTACTACACCTACCACACCGATAAAGGTTTTATCGATGAAAAGTGCCTAAATGGCAATGGGGAGATACGAAGCATCTCGCTCCGCCGATATAATACGAGTTGGCGGGTTGTAGACGAGGCCAACTACGATGGCGAAATGGCGTTGCAGTCTACGATTTTCTACCAATACGACAATAGCGGAAAACTTACGGAGGAGGCAGGGTATTTCGCCACAGGAGTGTTGGAGTACAAATATCTCTACGATTACGATGCAAAGGGGCAGTTGGCCAAGATGACCGAGTGCGATTTGGATAATAGGCCGATGCGCAGTATAACCTATTGTTACGATGCGGAGGGTAGAGTGTCGGAGGAGATCGTCTGTGATGATAATAATCTGGAGTCGAGATGGTTATATCACTACGACACAAATGGAAATGTAGTGAAAATTGAGCCGAGCGACAATAAAAATATAGTAACAAAATTCGAGATTGTCTATCGGAAATCGGCAGATAGATAAAAGGAAACGGAATTATCTATTTATGCGTGTAAAACCGGAAAGTCATCCCGAGCGAATGGAGTGAGCGTGGGGATCTCCTACCTATATTTAAGCGAGGAGATTGCCACGTCTTGTACCAAGACTCGCAATGACGCGTACACGTAAAGTAGATAATTCCGAAAGGAAATATATCATACTCTGAAGATTGCGCAGCAATACTCCGACGCCACAGAACGCAGATAACTTTGCCACACCGCCACTCACCCCGAGCAAAATGTTGCATCAACCCGATTCGAACGGTCGCCGCAGGTTTGAGCAGAGCAAGATAGGTGGCGTTGGGTAACTACAAAGTAGTGAGAGTTGTGCTGATAGGAATAAAGGGAATATATTTACTTTTGCCTATCGGTACAACTCTCAACATTGCGCAGCAATACTCCGACGCCACAGAACGCAGATAACTTTGCCACACCGCCACCGACTGACGAATCCCCCGCTTGACGCAAAAAAAAGAGAAGCGAAACTCGCTTCTCTTTGCGGAAAGAGGGGGATTCGAACCCCCGAAACCCTTTTGGGGTTTACTCGCTTTCCAGGCGGGCCAGTTCAACCACTCCTGCATCTTTCCTTTTGCGAGGGCAAATATAGTACAATTTGCACAAATCCACAACAATTTAATTTTTATTACTCCCAAATTTTGCCATTTTTATACTATTCAATACCCTTTTTAACGATTTTTAATTTGTCCGACCTGAATATATCGACAGGCGCAACGGCATATTGCTCTTTTTGGATGTGTCTGCATGATGAATGCGTGAATATGAAAGGCGTAAGTAAACGCAATCAGCGCATCGAAGATTACCATATAGTGTGCATCGCCAGCAAAACGAAACGGGAATATCATAAATGTATATAGGTATGCAGTATGGCGACAGGGTGATAGGGTGATAGGGTGATAGGGTGATAGGGATGTATCCAACTTAATCGCGGCGATCCGTTTTCCACTCCAAGCGAAAATCGAAAAAAAAACTTAAAAGTTTTCCGCTTTACGTTTTCCGTTTTCCGTTTTTTTTACTATCTTTGGTGCGAAAAGTGTAACTATATCTATATAACAGATACATTAACAAAATTAAACAACTATGATTTATTCACACGAAGTGCAGCAAATGTGCTGCGTTAAGAAGGGTGCGAATCACGAGTCTGCTCCAATTCCGGAGGAGGGCAAGTGGGTGCGTGCCAAGGAGATTAAGGATATCTCCGGTCTTACTCACGGTATTGGTTGGTGCGCTCCACAGCAGGGTGCGTGCAAACTTACTCTCAACGTTAAGGAGGGTATCATTCAGGAGGCTTTGGTCGAGACTATCGGTTGCTCGGGTATGACTCACTCGGCGGCTATGGCTTCGGAGATTCTCCCAGGCAAGACCATCTTGGAGGCTTTGAATACCGACCTCGTATGCGACGCTATCAACACCGCTATGCGCGAGTTGTTCAAGCAGATCGTTTACGGTCGTACACAGTCGGCTTTCTCGGAGGGCGGTCTTGTTATCGGTGCTTCGCTCGAGGACCTCGGTAAGGGCTTGCGTTCGCAGGTTGGTACTATGTTCGGTACTTTGGCAAAGGGTACTCGCTACCTCGAAATGGCAGAGGGCTACTGCACTCGTATGGGCCTCGATGCTAACGATGAGGTTATCGGCTACGAGTTTGTTCACCTCGGCAAGTTTATGGATTTCGTAAAGAAGGGTGTAGAGCCTGTTGAGGCGTTGGAGAAGGCGAAGGGATCGTATGGTCGCTTCAAGGATGCTGTTAAGTACATTGATCCACGTCACGAGTAATAAACCATATTGTTAAACCTATAAAATCAGAGAAGATTATGGCATTATTCGAAAGTTATGAGCGCAGAATTGATAAGATTAACGCTGTGCTTGCACAATATGGTATTAAGAGCATCGAGGAGGCAAAGGCTATCTGCGACGAGAAGGGTTTGGACCCATACAAGATGTGTGAGGAGACCCAGCCAATTTGCTTCGAGAACGCAAAGTGGGCTTATGTTGTAGGTGCTGCTATCGCAATTAAAAAGGGTTGCACCGCTGCTGCTGACGCTGCCGAGGCTATCGGCGAGGGCTTGCAGGCATTCTGTATCAACGGCTCGGTTGCAGAGGATCGTAAGGTTGGTATCGGCCACGGTAATTTGGCTGCACGTTTGCTCCGCGAGGAGACACAGTGCTTCGCATTCTTGGCAGGTCACGAGTCTTTCGCTGCTGCCGAGGGCGCAATCAAGATTGCAGAGATGGCAAACAAGGTTCGTAAGAACCCACTCCGCGTTATTTTGAATGGTTTGGGCAAGGATGCTGCGAAGATTATCTCGCGTATCAACGGCTTTACCTATGTTCAGACACAGTTCGACTACTACACAGGCGAGGTACACGAGGTTTCGGCAACTCCATATTCGGATGGCCTTCGTGCAAAGGTACGTTGCTATGGTGTTGATGACGTTCGCGAGGGCGTAGCAGTGATGTGGCGTGAGGATGTTGATGTATCGATTACCGGTAACTCGACAAACCCAACCCGTTTCCAGCACCCGGTAGCAGGAACATACAAGAAGGAGCGTGTATTGGCAGGTAAAAAGTACTTCTCGGTAGCATCGGGAGGTGGTACAGGCCGTACTTTGCACCCAGATAATATGGGCGCAGGCCCTGCATCGTATGGTATGACAGATACCCTTGGTCGTATGCACTCTGACGCACAGTTTGCAGGTTCGTCTTCGGTACCTGCACACGTTGAGATGATGGGCTTCCTCGGTATGGGTAATAACCCAATGGTAGGTGCTACCGTTGCTGTTGCCGTTGCCGTAGAGCAGGCGATGAAATAGTGGTAAACTACCGCTATAGAATGGGACACAACGCAAGGTTGTGTCCTTTTTTTGCACCACCTCTTAAATGAAAAGGGTTGCCGCAGTGGCAACCCTTTCTCTTATTTCGCAAAGTGCTTATAGAATAAAGGTATCGTTTGTAAGCCTTTGTCGAATTGGTCGAGGCCGTAACTCTCGTTTGGCGAGTGTATAGCGTCCTCCGAAAGACCAAATCCGATAAGGATAGATTTAGTGCCGAGGATGCGCTCGAAGCCACTCACGATAGGAATTGAGCCACCCGAGTAGAATGGCAATGGCTTGCGACCGAACGACTCCTCAACAGCCTTCTCGGCAGCCTTGTATGCCTCCATATCGGTAGGCGAAACATAAGGCGCACCACCGTGCAGGAACTTCACATTTACCTTCACGCTCTTTGGAGCAATGTTGCGGAAATGTTGCTCGAACAGGCGGCCAATCTCCTCGAAATCTTGGTCGGGAACTAAACGCATCGAAATCTTGGCGTAGGCACGCGAAGGGATAACAGTCTTGGTACCCTCCTCGGTGTAGCCACCCCAGATGCCGTTCACGTCGAGCGATGGGCGGATGCCTGTGCGCTCGATGGTAGTGTAGCCGGCCTCACCCTCGATATCGTCGATGTCGAGAGCCTTCTTGTACTCCTCGATCGAGAATGGAGCCTCGTTGAAGGCTTTGCGCTCCTCGTCGCTCAACTCACGAACTTTGTCGTAGAAGTGGGGTATGGTGATGTGTCCGTTCTCGTCAACAAGCGACGCAACCAAGCGTGTCAGCACATTGGCAGGGTTTGCCACAGCACCGCCAAAGAGTCCCGAATGGAGGTCTTTGTTAGGTCCTACAGCCTCCACCTCCATATAGGTCAGACCACGCAGTCCGCAAGTGATCGATGGGGTGTCGAGCGAAATCATCGAGGTGTCCGACACGAGGATGATGTCAGCCTGCAACTTCTCTTTGTTCTCTTCGCAGAAGCCGTAGAGGTTTGGCGAGCCAATCTCCTCCTCGCCTTCGAGCATAAACTTTACGTTGCAAGGGAGCGAATCCGTTGCGCACATCGCCTCAAACGCCTTGATGTGCATAAACGACTGACCTTTATCGTCGTTGGCACCACGTCCGTAGATGCGGTTGTTGATGATTGTAGGCTCGAAAGGCTCGGTATGCCACTCCTCGCGAGGGTCTACGGGCATAACGTCGTAGTGACCATATACGAGTACGGTCTTTGCATCGGGCGAGATGATTTTCTCGGCGTAGACCACAGGGTTGCCCGCTGTGGGTATAACCTCGGTGGTCTCTGCACCCGCCATAGCCAACGCCTTGGCGAGGTGCTCGGCACACTTAATCATATCCTCCTTATGCGACGATTGCGCACTGATTGAAGGGATGCGCAACACCTCGAATAACTCCTCGAGGAAACGCTCTCGGTTCTTTGAAATATAGGCTTGAACTTTTTGCATAATCATTAGTTTAGAGTCCGCAAATCTCCTTAATCTCTGCAATAAACTTCTCGGCTACTTCGTCGGCAAGTTTTTGGGTTTTTGCCTCGGTGTAGATGCGGATGATAGGCTCGGTGTTCGATTTGCGAAGGTGTACCCAATGTGCAGGGAAATCGATCTTTACACCATCAATGTCGTTCACGCACTCGTGCGAGTAACGCTCCTTAATTGTTGCCAAAACCTTATCCGCGTCGATTGCCGGTGTGAGTTCAATCTTGTTCTTCGATGCAAAGTATTCAGGGTAGCGCAAGCGCAACTCTGTCATCGTGCAATCCAACTCTGCGAGGTAGGTAAGGAACAATGCAACACCAACCAACGCATCGCGACCATAGTGCAACTCCGGATAGATTACTCCGCCATTGCCCTCGCCGCCAATTATAGCACCGGTCTCCTTCATCTTGGTGACAACATTCACCTCGCCTACTGCCGATGCCGAGTATGAGCCTCCGTGTGCTACGGTAATGTCGCGCAACGCACGCGACGAAGAGAGGTTCGAGCAGGTGTTTCCACCCTTGTTGCGCGAAAGAATATAGTCCGCAACAGCCACCAATGTGTACTCCTCGCCAAACATTGTGCCATCCTCGTTCACGAGTGCCAAACGGTCTACATCAGGGTCTACCACAACACCCAAATCGGCCTTCTCTTTTACGATAACTTCCGATATCTCGGTTAGGTTCTGTGGAAGTGGCTCGGGGTTGTGTGCGAAGTGTCCGTTAGGCTCGCAGTTGAGTTTCACAACCTCGCAACCGAGTCGCTCCAAAAGTGCGGGAATTACGACACCGCCAATAGAGTTTACTGCATCCACTACAACCTTGAACTTGCGTGCCTTAACCTTCTCTGCATCAACGAGATTGAGTGCAAGTACCTGTTCTATGTGTGTAGGGTTGAAGTCCTCGCGCAATATCACTTTTCCGATGTTGTCAACATTAGGGAAAAGGAAGTCCTCCTGTTCTGCCATAGCAAGAACCTGCTGACCCTCGGCAGCGTTCAAAAACTCGCCCTTCTCGTTGAGCAATTTCAGCGCATTCCACTGCTTCGGATTGTGCGATGCAGTGATGATGATACCACCATCAGCCTTGTGGGTTATAACCGCCATTTCTGTACCCGGGGTTGTGCAAAGACCAACGTTGATAACGTCGGCACCGCAACCAAGCAAAGTACCCTCGATGATGTCGTTTACCATCTCGCCCGAGATGCGGGCATCACGTCCTACGACGATACGCAAACGTTTGGCGTTATTCTTGCCTGCAATAAAACGAGTGTAGGCAATAGTGAATTTTACAATGTCGATAGGGGTTAGGTTTTCGCCCACTTCGCCACCTATCGTGCCGCGAATACCGGAGATAGATTTGATGAGTGTCATAGTAGAAGTTTTTTATTTATTAATAAAAAAATTGTTGTTTTGCTTTGAAAATCGATGTAAATATACTATTTTTATGCCAAATATCCAAGACTATAACTAAAAATAGCAAAAATATGAATGCAAAGAGAGTTATTCCAGCATCGGAACTTATTATAAATGAGGATGGTTCGATTTTCCATCTCCATATTCGTCCCGAGCAGATTTCGGATATCGTGATTTTGGTGGGCGACCCGGGTCGTGTAGAGTTGATTGCATCGTACTTCGATAACATAGAGTGCGACGTTGCCAGTCGCGAGTTCAAGACCATTACGGGATCGTACAAAGGTCGTCGTATGACTGCGCTCTCTACGGGAATCGGCACCGACAATATCGATATTGTGGTTACGGAGTTGGATGCGTTGGCGAACATAGACTTTGCAACACGCCAAGTTAAGGATGAGTTCAAACAACTGACTTTGGTACGTCTTGGTACGTCGGGTGCATTGCAGGAGGATATAAATGTGGGTGAGCGAGTATTTGCCCGCACCTCGGTGGGTTTCGACGGACTGCTCAACTACTATGCAGGACGTAACGATGTGTGCGACCTTGCCATCGAGAAAGCCTTTGTCGAGCATACAGGTTGGAATCCCCAACTTACGGCACCATACTTTATCGATGCCGATGAGTCGTTGTTCGAGTTGTTTAAGGATGTTACACGCGAGGGTATAACCATCGCTGCACCGGGCTTCTATGCTCCGCAGGGGCGTTGGGTTCGCCTTCAACCACAGGACTTGCATTTGAACGAAAAGATTGAGTCGTTCCGTTTCGAGGGCCGTCGCATCACTAACTTCGAGATGGAGTCGTCGGCATTGGCTGGCTTGGCTGCGTTGATGGGCCATAAGGCGGGTACAGTCTGCACCATTATCGCACAACGTATAGCGAAGGATGCTTGTACCGACTACAAACCTTTCGTTCGCGAGATGGTGGTGGATGCGCTCAACAAGTTGGCAACATTGTAAACGGAGGGTACAGAGGAATGCAAAATGCAGAATGCAGAATGCAAAATGCAAAATGGAGTGTGCAAAATGGAGAATTACCCCAGTAATCCCTAGTAAGCACCGTATGTGCGCCCCCAGTAACCCCAGTAACCCCTATAAGAAAAGTAGACACAAACAATTAGTATAAACACAAAAAGTAACAGAAATTATGAAATTTACAGTATCAAGTTCGGCCTTACTGTCGCTGCTTGCGACAACGGGTAAGGTTATCAACAGCAAAAACACATTGCCTATTCTCGATTACTTCCTTATGGAGTTGGAGGGTAATGTTTTGAGGGTTACCACTTCGGACCTCGAAACAACTCTCGTAGGTACACTCGATGTTGAGAATGTAGAGCAGGAGGGTACCGTAGCGGCTCCGGCAAAGTTGATGCTCGACGTGTTGAAGGAGTGTTCGGAGATGCCTCTTACAATCGAGGTTAAGCCCGAGAATTGGGAGATTTGCATATCGTGGAATAGTGGACACTCGTCTGTTCCGGGTGCTAACCCTGTAAGTTACCCAAAGACTCACGAGTTGTCGGAGGAGAAGCGAGAGTTGTCGCTCGATGTTGATGTTTTGGTAAACGGTATCAACAAGACCATCTTTGCAACGGCAGACGATGAGTTGCGCCCTGTGATGAATGGAGTATACTTCAACCTCGACGAGGCAGAACTTACCTTTGTGGCTACCGATGCTCACAAGTTGGTTAAGCACACTGTGGAGTGCGCGTGCGGTGTTAAGGCTGCGTTTATCTTGCCAAAGAAGCCTGCAAACCTTTTGAAGAATCTCCTTTTGAAGGAGGAGGGCGAGGTTAAGATGACCTTCGACCAGAAGAACGTAGTGTTCGAGTTGTCGACCAGCACATTGGTATGCCGTCTTATCGAGGGTGCATACCCTAACTACAACGTGGTTATCCCGCAGGAGAATCCTAACAAGTTGCTCGTTGACCGCATTGGTTTGTTGAATGCAATCAAGCGTGTGGCAGTATGTTCAAGCACCACTACAAACCTCATCCGTATGGATATTTCGAGCAATAAGATTGTGTTGGCTGCACAGGATGTAAACTTCTCGATTTCGGCAAATGAGTCGTTGTCGTGTAGTTACGAGGGTAGCAACATCACTATTGGCTTCAAGTCTACCTTCTTGGTTGAGATTCTTTCGAATATCGAAACTCCGACAATTTTGGTTGAGTTGGCCGACTCGACTCGTGCGGGAGTATTCAAGCCTGTATACGACGAGGAGCAGAATAGCAAGACGTTGATGTTGCTGATGCCGATGATGCTTAACTCGTAGGCTTATGAAATTGAATTTGCGTCGCCCGATGGTCTTCTTCGATTTGGAGACCACGGGCACCAATATTTCGACTGACCGCATTGTCGAGATATCGGTAGTAAAGGTTATGCCCGATGGCACCATCGATGGTGGCGAGGCAAAGACCAAACGAATAAATCCGGAGATGCCTATTCCGGCGGAGGCTACGGCGGTGCATCACATCTCGGATGAGGATGTTCGCGACTGCCCAACATTCCGACAATATGCCAAGTCGTTGCGTGCCTACTTGGAGGGTTGCGACTTCTGCGGTTTCAACTCGAATCGTTTCGATTTGCCTATGCTGGCAGAGGAGTTTATGCGTGCAGGAGTAGATGTAGACTTTTTCAAGCGAGCGAAGTATGTCGATGTGCAGAACATATTTCACAAGAAGGAGGAGCGCACATTGGTTGCTGCCTATCGCTTCTACTGCAATAAGGAGTTGGAGGGCGCACATAGTGCAAATGCCGATACGATGGCTACCTACGAGGTGCTGTGTTCGCAGTTGGACCGCTACGCCGACCTCGAAAATAGCGTAGATTTCCTCTCGGAGTTCTCCTCGCGTGGCAAGACGGCAGATTTTGCCGGCCGCATCGGCTACGACGAGAAGGGTAGAGAGGTATTCACCTTCGGCAAGTATAAGGGACAGGCGGTGGAGGATATCTTCCGCAAGGAGCCAAGTTACTACGATTGGATTATGAATGGCGACTTCCCTAACTATACCAAAAAGATTTTTACCGAGATTAAGTTACGACTCAAATAGCAATAGATGAAAATACGCAGTTTGCTCATATCGCTACTGATGGCAGGTGCTGTTGCGACGGCTTCGGCACAGGATGTTGTTGTGATTGATGGAGCCAAATATACCATTCACAACGTTGTGAAGGGCGATACGCTCTATTCGCTCGCACGACGCTATGGCGTTACGATAGACGATATTGTGGCGGCTAATGCGACGGTTGCAGATGGATTGAAGGCGGGTACACGAATCAAGATTCCTCACATAGTAGATGTTGCGGTGGCAGAGCCTAAATCACAACCACAGCAACAAGAGGAGGTTGCGTATGTTACGCATAAGGTTGCGCGACGAGAGACTCTCTACTCGTTGGCACGCCGTTACGATGTATCCATCGAGGCGATACAGGAGTTGAATGCAAATCTCCGCAAAGGACTTAAGGCGGGGCAGATAATCAAGATACCAAAGAGGGTGGAGACTCCCGCATTGGCAGAGGTGGTTGAAACCCCTACGCCGACTCCTACGCCGACTCCAACGCCGACTTCTGCATCTGCGCCACAATCGCACGCCGACACCATAAAACAAGAGCGACCATCGATTTTCGAACAGATTGTTGCAAAGTTGCAGTCGGGAAGCGAGGCCTCGTTCCGCACATTGGCACCGGGAAGTAAGGCGGAGGTGGCACTGCTGTTGCCTCTCGGCTCTGCTATGCAACCGGCGCAGAACTATCTCGACTTCTATCGTGGCTTTCTCATCGGTTTGGATAGTGTCCGTATGGCGGGCCATTCGGTCAATCTCAACCTCTACAACACAGCCCACGACTACAACCGAGTATCGGAGATTATTGCCTCGGGCGCACTCAATAGTGCCGATTTGGTGGTAGGCCCAATCTACGAGGATGAACTCATACCTGTGGTTACGGCTTTGCAAGAGAGAGGTACGCCGATAGTGTCGCCTTTGGCAAATCTGACGCAAACCGAGAGCCGTTCGGTATTTCAGATGTCGCCTTCGCCAGCCACCAAGTTGGAGAAGGTGCGAGGGATGTTTGATGGCTCGAAAAGAGTGGTCATAATCTCCACCGACAAGGTGGATAAGGAGTTCGATGCCGAGGTGCGTTCGATGTTGCGCGATACGTCGTATGTGGTTGAGCATAAGTATGTTTATGAACATCCATCGATTATCGAAGCACGCGAGAAGGCACGCGAGAAGGCGCGCGCCGAGGGATTGGAGGTTGATGAAACCCCATCGCCAAGCGATATGTCGCCATTGTTGCGTAGCGCAGAGCCTACGGTTATAGTTATTACGGCAGACAACGAGGTTGAAGTGGATAGAATTTTGGCAGCCATCGCCTCGGCGAATATCTCGCTTACGGCTCGTTCGCAGCGTGTGGCTCCATTTGTGATATATGGCAACAATCGTTGGAATCGCTATCGAGGTATCGACAAAGCGATACTCTTTTCGAACAACGTTATAATGCTTTCGACCTATCACGCACGCCGCAGTGAGCCTATCATAAAGGCGTTTGACAAGCGATTTGTAGAGGAGTTTGGGGCATTGCCATCGCTCTACGCCTATCGTGGTTACGATGCTGCGGTGCTATTTGTGAAGGCTCTCTACAATACAATGGAGACAGGTTTGGAGGGTGTCCATTCGAAGCCGCTGCTCACACCTTACACCTTCGAGCAGAACGCTACTACGGGCGTGCGCACCAACAATCAGTGGATAAAGGTCAATTACAACAACGATTTTACCATAACAACAGAGTAACGCTATGCCAAATATTCAGACTCCGATACCGGAAAAGACCATCGAGCGATTGAGCGAATATCGCCGTACTCTCTTGGCGTGTCATCGTCGAGGCATTACCCACGTCTTTTCGCATATCTTGGCGGGTATGCACGGCATAACGGCTGTGCAGGTGCGTCGCGATTTGATGCTTATAGGCTTTTCGAGCGACACAAAGAAGGGCTACGACGTGAAGGTGCTGATCGACTTTATCGATTCGATACTATACAGCGAGAACACTATGAAGGTGGCTGTTATGGGTATGGGACACCTCGGTCAGGCTATTACCAAGTACTTTAACTCCAAACAGTTGAATATCCGTATCACCGCCGCTTTCGATGTCGATGAGGCAAAGGTGGGGCAGACCATTATGGATATTCCGTGCTACCACATCAACGACTTCGAGGATGTGGTGGAGAATAACGATATCAGCATTGTGATTATCTCGTTGCCATCCTCGTTGGCTGCGCAATATACCGTTCCTATTATCAATGCCGGCATCAAGGGTGTGTTGAATTTCACCTCGGTGCCGATGAACTTCCCGCAAGGCATTGTGGTTGAGAACTACGATATAACCACAATTCTCGAAAAGGTTGCCTATTTCGTGAAGGCTGCCGAGGAGAATAACAATCAGTAACGCAGAATGAAGGTAGTTTGGGGTTTCGATAATCCTCCTTTGCTCACAAATGGTGTGGCTACGGTAGGCTCCTACGATGGAGTGCATCGTGGACACCGCATCCTGCTCGACGAGGTTGTTCGTCAGGCAAAGGCGTGCAATGGAGAGAGCGTGGTGCTTACTTTCGAGCCTCATCCCCGCATAACTCTCGGCAACGATGATGGATTGCGACTGCTGACCACCTTCGACGAGAAGTGCGCGTTGTTGGAGCAGGTGGGGGTAGATTATGTCGTTGTAATACCTTTCGACAAGGCTTTCAGTCGCCTCTCTCGTGAGGAGTTTATCGATGACTATCTTGTGGGCAGACTCCACATAAAGCGACTTATTGTGGGCTATAACCACCATTTTGGACACAATAAGAAGGGAGATCACTCGTTTTTGTTGCAGCACGGCACGATGGAGGTTATGGAGGTGGCGCAGTTTACCGATAATGGAAACAAAGTCAGTTCTACGACCATACGCCAAGCACTTGGCAATGGCAATCTTTCGCTCGCACGACAACTGCTCGGTCACCCCTATATCATAATGGGTAGTGCCGACGAGCAGGGCAGAGTAGTTGTCGATGGCTATAAACTTCTGCCTACGGATGGCGAATATGAGTGCTTGATCGATGGCGTGTCGGCACGTTGCCGAATAGAGAGTGGTGTGGTTGAACAGAGTTGCAAATTTTCACAGAAAATAGAGATACAATTATGATTTTTCACGATGAGAAGATTCGAGTGCGCTATAAGGATACCGACCAGATGGGTATCGTGCATCACTCGAACTATATTGTCTACTACGAGGTGGCCCGTGTGGCGGCATTGCGTGCGTGGGGTATGCCCTACGACGAGATGGAGAAGAATGGCATAATTTCGCCAATCTTGGAGGTAGGCTCAAAATATATTCAGCCTGCTCACTTCGACGAGGAGATTACCGTACGAGTAATTGTCGAGGAGATGCCTATGGTGCGACTTAAAGTGCGCTACGAACTCTACAACGAGTCAGGCACGCTTATCAACACAGGTCACACTTGGCTCGGTTTCCTCAATGGCGAAACCCGCCGCCCTTGCCGAGTACCACAGTATGTGGTCGAAAAAATGAAGGCATTAGGGTTGGAATAGAAAAAGCGGTGCAGAGATGCACCGCTTTTTCGTTACTGCTTGCTCTCGATCAGCGATATCGAGCGTTGGATAAAGTCTGATAGATTTTTGCCTTTGAGCAATCCATTCGAGAGGAGTGCCAGATCGATAATCTGTCGCACCAAAGCGTTCTCCTTGCCAATCTCTTTGAGGCGGAGGTTGCGCTCGTCACGAAGCGTTACAACCTTTTTCGACAACTCCTCGCGCATATCTTTCTCATCCTGCGAGAACTCCTCCTCCTTCTTGTCCTTGGTGATCTCCTCGAAGCGAGACTCCTCGGCTACGGCTGCATCAATCTTTTTGGTTATGCTCTTCAACTTGTCGCCATAAGCCTTCTCCACCGATGCGAGAATATCAATCACGATAGGGTGGTTGCCATTTACGGCAATGGTGAAGTTGTCAGGCATCTGACCGTAGAATTGGCTCATCTGTCCACCCGACATCTTTGCCATATCCTTCATACGACGCATAAACTCGTTTTGCGTAATCACAATCGGAGCATCATCTGCCGACATAGCCTCGAACGATATGTTGTAACGGATATCGTCGTCGGTAGGCAACTGACTCTCGAATACAGGGCGCATAATCTCCTGCTGCGCCTCGCTCAACGATATTTTCTGCTCCTCCTTCTTGCGGATGAGGTGGTCGATAATGTCGCTATCAACACGCACGAAGCGAACACCCTCGTTCTTTTGCTCGTACCAATTTATGTAGTGGCTATCCAACTGTCCGTTCATCTCCAACACATCGTAACCCTTTGCCTTCGCCGATTGGAGGAACGAGTGTTTGCCCACGATATCGTCGGTATAGAGGATAATCAACTTATCATCCTTATCGGTCTGCAAATCCTTTACTGCGGTTGTGTACTCCTCGCTTGTAAAGTATTTGCCCTCGGTGTTTTTCCACAACATACAGCCCTGTGCCTTCTCGGCAAACTTCTCGTCGGTGAGAATGCCATATTGGATAAAGATTTTCAAATCGTCCCACTTCTGCTCGTACTCCTCTCGCATAGTGTTGAACAACTCGTTCAAACGCTCGGCAACCTTACGGGTGATGTAGCCCGAGATTTTCTTTACATTGCTGTCGCTCTGCAAATACGAACGCGACACGTTCAACGGGATATCCGGTGAGTCGATAACGCCGTGCAGGAGTGTGAGATATTCCGGAACAATGCCCTGTACCTCGTCGGTTACGAACACCTGATTGCAGTACAACTGAATCTTGTTTTTCTGAATCTCGAAGTTGTTGTGAATGCGTGGGAAGTACAAGATACCCGTAAGGTGGAACGGATAGTCGATGTTCAAATGAATCGAGAACAACGGCTCCTCGCTCATAGGGTAGAGTGCCTGATAGAACTCTTTGTACTGCTCCTCGGTGATATCCGCAGGCTTGCGAGTCCACAATGGCTCGGTGTCGTTTATGCGGTTATCCTTCTCGGTGTCTACATACTTGCCCTCTTTCCACTCCTTAACCTTACCAAAGATTACAGGCACAGGCAAGAAGCGACAATACTTATTGAGCAACTCGTTGATTTTGCTCTCTTCGGCATACTCGGCGCACTCTTCCGAGAGGTGAAGCACGATGGTTGTACCACGCTGACGTTGCTCCGCCAACTCCTCCATAGCATACTCCGGCGAGCCGTCGCATACCCAATGTACCGATGGCTTTGTGTTGTCGTACGACTGTGTGAAAATCTCCACCTTATCCGACACCATAAAAGCCGAGTAAAAACCCAAACCGAAGTGTCCGATGATCGCCTGATTTTGGTACTTTGCAAGGAACTCCTCGGCACCCGAGAATGCAATCTGGTTGATGTATCGCTCAACCTCGTCTGCCGACATACCTATTCCGTTGTCGGTTACCGAGAGTGTGCGAGCATCCTTATCCACTGCGATATGGACTGCCAATTCGCCTGTTTCGCCACCAAATACGCCTGTCGAGGCGAGGGTGCGCAACTTCTGCGTTGCATCCACAGCATTCGACACCAACTCACGCAAAAATATCTCGTGGTCGGAGTACAAGAACTTTTTGATTACGGGGAAGATGTTTTCGGTCGTTACCCCAATTTTTCCGTTTTTCATAATTATATATGTTTTTGTTGTTGTTTGCTTTCGGAGATAACTCTGCTCAAACCTTGTGCCATACCTATATATTATATTGTGGTCTGCCAAATTGGCAGATAAAACAGATGGATGACAAATAAATGTCACCCATCTGCTTCTTTTTTGTCGTTATGCTCTTACAAAAAACCCTCTTTGACGAGCCACTCACGCACCTTTACCCAATCGACATACGGGCGGGAGGTGGTCATCGAGTGGATGAGCGGTACTCCAAGTGCGCCATCGTCGATATAGACATCGGCGTGTACCTTTGGCGACTTGGTCCACTTCTTTTGTGTCGGGTTGGTGTTTACGGCATACAGCGGAATATCGTTCTCTTTGAACCACGCCACAGCCTCCTTCTCGAGTTTGCCACTGCGCATAGTGTAAAGAATAAGGTGGTGACCCTGTTCTACCAACTCACGCAATACAGGTACGGCACCCACATCTTGCCCAATATATGGGTATTCGTGAGTTACGCACGTGCCGTCGAAATCGACTGCAATGAATAATCCTGTGTAAGACATACAACTTTGGTTTATTTACGTATTCCCAACTTCTTCAAAAATCTGTGCCAAAGGCTATTGTTGGTTGATCCCGAAGTGTATTGGTAACGGTAACTGTAGCCGTAAGATTGGCGGCTCTCGCTTGCACCGTTCAGAACGATACACATATTGTTCAACTTCTTCTCGGTGTGGAGTGCGTTGATATCAGGCAACTGCTGACGCTCCAACAAGCCCTCACGAACAACGTAGATACTCAAATCGGCAACACGACTTGTAATCAACGCATCGGCGATGATAAGTGCAGGAACGCTGTCGATGATGATATAGTCGTAGTGCTTGCGGCACTCATCGATGAGGTCGTCCAAACGCTTCGACATCAACAACTCGGCAGGGTTTGGCGGCTGCAAACCTGCGTATACAAAGTCGAAGTTCTCGTGCAAACCGCTGTTTGTGATTATGTCGTTGATGTTGGTATCCGACGAACTCAAATACTTGGTTGCACCATTAGGGTTGCTACGCTGTCCCATATGTTTCGACAATGTACGACGACGAAGGTCGAGGTCGATCATCAACACCTTGTTGCCCGAGAATGCGAGTGTCATACCGAGGTTCATCGAAACGAAGGTCTTACCCGCGTGAGCATTCGATGAGGTGGTGAGGATAACCTGCTGCTTGGTACCACGCGACATAAAGCCCATATTGGTACGCAAAATCTTGAACGCCTCCGAAACCTTATCACGGCCACTCTCGCGAACTGCGATAGAACGAGTAAGGTGTCCCTCATACAACGGAATATCGCCGAGATATGGAACCGAGCAGTGCTGTACGATATCGTGCTTGCCCTGAACTTTCGAGTTGGTTAGGATGAGAATGTAGATTATAGCGAGTGGCAAACCGAAGCCGAGAACCGCCATAGCCAACAAAATCAACATCTTGTTAGGCGATACAGGTCGCTCCTGACCGAATGCGTAGTCTACAATACGAGCCGGACGCTCGGTGATTGCCAATGCGATAGCGTTCTCCTCCTTCTTGGTCAAGAGGTAGAGGAACAACTCCTCCTTAATCTTCTGCTGACGGGCTACATCGAGCATCAATTTCTCCTGCGAGGGCATGCTCGAGATGCGACGGTTAATCGAACTCTCCTCGCTGCGCATGGCATCACGCTGCATATCGAGGGTCGAGATATGCGAGTTGAGCGAGGCGATAATCGAGTGGCGTGTGGCGGTCAGCACCTGATTCAACTCCTGAATAATCGGGTTGTTCTGCGAGCTGTTGGCTAGCAACTTCTGACGTCGCAGGATAGCCTCGTTGTAGTTGTTGATCTGATTCGAGATGCCTTGATTTTGGATCGAGGCGACCATCGGAATCAATTCGCCCACTTTGGCAGGGTCTTGCAGATAGGTGCGAATGTATTCGGCAACGGTGATTTGATTCTCGAGCGAGAGGCTTTCGGCCTTGTAGCGCGAACTTTCGTTGGCCGTAAGCGTTGCTTCAGACTTGATGTCGATGATGCGGTTGCTCTGTTTCAGGTTGGCGATGTCGCGGTCTACCTCGCCCAATTCACGGCCGATGACCTCCAAACGGGCAGTGATAAATTCGGCTGTGATTTTCGAGATGCTCTGCTTGTCTTTGATGGCATCCTCGTTGTAGACGGCAATGAGCGTGTTGAGGACATCTTCGGCACGACGCGGCGAAGCCGAACTCATCGAAAGCGACACGACGGAAGCCAACTTATTCACGATACCACTTTGTACCATTTTGCGATAAGCGTTGGCTGTGATATCCTGCGGACGTTTCACCACACGAATGGCGTAGTCGTGGAAGGTTGAATCGAGGTAGATGGTAGGTGCCACAACAACCTGACCGACCGGGGTCGCAATCGTATCACCGAATTGAGCGTTGATTTTCATGCGCTTTTCGCGCCCCTCGATATAGCGATCCTCGAAGTCGCTGAGCAGAATCGAACCATCGGGTTTGGGTGTGATGGAGAGTGCTTTCGAGTGCTTGTCGTCGTGGTTGATGAAGGTAACATCAATGGGCGACGACTTGTAGAGGTCGTAGGTGCGCAACCGCTTCTTGGCCGAGTAGGTGGTAGTCAGATTCAGACGCTCGACTACCTCCATCATCAAGCGACGCGACTGGATGATGTAGAGTTCATTGTCGACGCTGCGACGGCTCTGAAAACCGGCCAAATCGCTGAAGGCTCCGATTTCGAGGTCGCCACCTTTTCGGGTGTCCTTGATGAGCAACACAGCCTCGCGTTTGTAGATACGGGGCGTGCTGGCCAAGTAGAAATAGGCAAAGCCAAGGCACAAAACCAACGAAATGACAAACCAACGCCAGTTGTTGAAGAAGATTTGAATCACATCATGCAGGGTAATGGATTCAATGGAGTCTTCGCTGTGGCTCTGCTGGGGTATAATGGGTTGTTCGGTCA
>JAZQML010000069.1:0-25074 GCA_045543395.1 Alistipes sp.
TTGCATACGCGTTACGCACCCGTGCGCCGGTCGCCGGCAAATTGTGCAAGCACAATCTCCGCTGCCCCTCGACTTGCATGTGTTAAGCCTGCCGCTAGCGTTCATCCTGAGCCAGGATCAAACTCTCCATTGTAAAAAAATTATAATGTATTGTTAGAGTCCTGACTACTTCATTTTCCATTAAAGGAAATTGACAGATAAATACTACATTTTCTCTCTTAATATAACCAGTAAATCAAAGAACCGTTTTCAAATCTCTCGTTTGTCATATTTCAGACGCGAAAGTGGTGCAAAGGTAAAGCATATTTTCCTAACCACCAAATTTTGAAAGAACTTTTTTGCAATTTTTGTGAAAAAACTTTGTTTTTCCTTATTTTTCCACTCTTTCGAGCGATTTTCGTAAGTGTTAGAACTGTTGTTTTCCTTAATTGCGGTTGCAAAGGTAGCGACTTTTTTTTATTCTGCAAATCTTTTTAAGGATTTTTTTAATTTTTTTTAATAATTATTTTATACCTATATATAATATATAATAGGGAAATTGACACGATTGGTGCGAAAAACGGGAAAAAGTCCCCTTTAAGCCACAAAGAGGTGGGTAACAAAGAGAGCCAGCACCACCCAATAGGCGATGGTGGAGAGATTATCGGGCAGGACACCCAAGACAAAACCTAACAAGAGAGTGGTAGGCACCGCCACAATGGCGAGCATCGACACATCGGTCGAAGGGATAAGCAACATCGTCAGTGCGACCATCAACACAAGAAGCAAAAAGTAGAGCGCACGACGATTGCGCATCGAGAGATTGATCCTCGATGAGCGCATTGTTGAATAGAGTCCGCCGCCCAACAGCAACACTACTACAACTACAACCATTGCAAGTGCGAGATAAGGTATCTGCCGAAAGGCCACCTCTTGAGAGAGGGATAGTTGCGAAAAGAGATTTGTCCAGAACTCTGCAAACTCTCCCCCGCCATACCAATATATATACGAGGCAGCGAACAGTGGCAGCAGGTAACCAGCCACCATCACAACCATTTGTCGGAACGACAACGAGAGGTTAAGTATGGCAATCGGGATAATCGCAAACAGAACGATGCAAGGCGCATAGCATAGCACCGAAACACCGAGCAACATCGAAGCAAAGAACAACGAATCTTTCTCATCGGCATTATGCAACGATTTGAGCATCAGATTTATAGCCTCCGCAAAGCAGAACGCCGCAGTTGCCACAGTCAAAGGCTCGGGAGCCATAAAAATACCGCACGCAAGAGCGCCATAGATGGGTATCGGCTGGGAGGAATGCCCGAAGTTCAACCCCGCGCGGGAGAGTATTCGCCCCTGAATGGAGCCTGTGCAGAAAAACATCAGCACCGCCAAGCACAAGTACCAAGCCGAGTGCGTGGTGTCGCTCGTCATCTCCACATCGTACGGCGCAAAATGGTAGCGCACCGTTGCTGCGACAACTATCGCAACAAGCAGCAGGAGTGCCATCGCAGCCGATTTTCGTGTTATGGAGAGTAGTTGCATAGCACAAAGATAGGTTTTTTCCACGAAATTCCGACAAAAAAAGATAACTTTGCAGCGATAATTTCCGAAATCAATGTTAGAAAACTCATTTCAGCGCGAACTTTTGGAGGCGGGTTGCGACGAGGCAGGGCGTGGATGTCTTGCCGGCTCGGTATTTGCCGCTGCGGTAATTTTGCCACCCGACTTCTACCACCCACTACTGAACGACTCGAAGCAGATGAGCGAGAAAAACCGCTACGCCCTACGAGAGATAATCTGCAAAGAGGCTGTGGCGTGGGCAGTCGAGGAGGTGTCGGCAGAGCGCATCGACGAAATCAACATTCTGCACGCATCGTTCGAGGGTATGTCGTTGGCAGTAGGGAAGTTACAACCACAACCGGAGTTTCTCGCCATTGACGGAAATCGTTTCTACACAAAGTTGCAGTTGCCGTTCCAATGTATCGTGAAGGGCGACGGAAAGTATGCCAACATTGCCGCTGCTTCGGTGCTTGCAAAGACCTTCCGCGACGACTATATGTTGCGCCTCGACGAGGAGTATCCGATGTATGGTTGGGCTAAAAATAAAGGCTACCCCACTCGCGAACACCGACTCGCCGTGCGCGAATTTGGACTCTCGCCCTACCACCGCAAAAGTTTCAACCACGAGATAGACCAGTTAGAACTATTCTAACCCCTATATCATTTTTATCTCTGCACGTTGGAATTTATGCAATAAATCATTACCTTTGTGCGAATATGCGGCTAAAAGCCAAATAATTACACCACTATGAAGAGATCTATCTATATTGTAATTTTATTATTGTTGGCGGTTGGTTGCGCGACCGACACCACCGAAAGCATTGCGGATGGTAAGACCACGCAGATATCGGTGTCGTTGGCACAAACCAAGACATCGTTAGGCAACAAAATTGGCGACACCTACCCCATTTATTGGAGCGAGGGCGACCGCATTGTCGTAAATGGCACACTCTCGGAGGAGGCTCAAATCGAAGAAGATAAGAGGGTTGCCAACTTTCGGGTAAACAGGGTTTTGGACACCCCTTTGTCGGTGGTATATCCATATTGCGAGGCGACAACCGCCAAGGCTCCTATTGTGGAGTTTCTCGCCGAGCAGCCACACACCGAGGGCACATTTGCCCCGAATAGCACACCGATGTGCGGGTATTCGACCTCTGCGAGCGGCATAGCACTATCGCACCTCGCCACCGTTTTGCAGTTTCCCGTAAAGGCTTCGTTCGAGGGTGTGGTGTTGGAGAAAATAGTTATCACCTCGACCACAGGCGCAAAACTCTCGGGCGAATTTGGTGTTAATTGCTCGGCAGCAACAATCTCTGCTACAACCAACAGCACAAACACAGTAACTTACTCGTTGCCTGAAAATTACAGACTCTCGACAAGCAAAGCGAGCGTATTCCACATCGCTTTGCCCGCCACAAATGTTGGCAACTGCACAATCGAATTTGTGGAGCATTCGGGCGAGAAGATGGTGGCAGAGTGGTCGCCAAGCAAGCCTTTGGCGCAGGGCGTGGTGCGCGAGTTCAAGGAGATTTCGTACAAGCGTCAAGTTGGTGTTTCGTTGGACCTTCTGCCTGTCGAGGAGGATTCGTTCCTTATTCGCTACAAGCGAGTATTCGGAAATGTTCGCTATTCGGATGGCTCGCCTATTGCAGGCGTAGCGGTGAGCGATGGTTTCCAAGTGGTGGCAACCGACAGCAATGGCTACTACGAGTTGGAGGGCATAACAAACGACACCCGCTATATCTACTGCTCGTTGCCGGCGGATGTTAAGGTGCCAACAAATGAATATGGTATGCCGTGCTACTTCATCAAATACCCAACCTCGTCGCAGCGTTACGACTTTACGTTCGAGAAGTTGGCGGGCGGTAAGGAGAAGGAGTTTGCACTGTTGGCGTTGGCCGATACACAGGTTGGCTCATCGGCAAATGTTAAGCGTCTGAAAGCGCAATACTGCCCCGAGATAAAGAACTACTCGAAAGAGGTCGGTCTGCCGTGCTACGGCTTGGTTTTGGGCGATGTTATTTACAGTCCGGCAAAGACCAATAACGAGTATCTGCTCTACGAGATACGCGATGCGTTGAGTGCAGAGGTTACCGGAGTGCCTATATTTACGGTGTTCGGCAACCACGACAACGCACACTTCTCCGAGTTGAAGCCGTTAATGGTCGATCCGTACAACTCGACAGTAAACCTCAAAATTCAGCGACCTTTCGAGGAGTGCTTCGGCCCTATCGACTACTCGTTCAACCGCAGCGATGCCCACATTGTGTGTATGAGAAACATACAGTGGGTAGATAATATACACCCCGATGGCGACCACATCACAACCGGTTTTACCGACGAGCAAGTAGAGTGGTTGAGGCAAGATTTGGCACTCGTGCCAAAGAGCAAAATGGTGGTTCTCTGCGTGCATATCCCTATAGGCACCCGAACGATAGAGTCCATACAGAAGGTGCTAACTATGTTGGACGAGTTCCAAGAGGTACACATCCTATCGGGGCACCTCCACTATCGTCAGTGCTGGGACCACACCAAGATGGGTACCGGCCACAAGGCGTTCGAGCAGAGTTGGTCGTCAATTCACGGCACGGGTTGGGGCGAGCCTACAAACATCGCCTGCGATGGCGCACCAAGCGGCTATGGCGTAATCAAGATTAAGGGCAACACCGTAACCAAGTCTATTCACAAGGGTGCAGCCTACGGTATGACATCGGAGGATTACCAGATTCGTCTGCATCGTGGCGGCGACATTACGGGTGCCGAGATATCGGGTACAAACTCGAACGGAACAAAGGGCTACTATCAGTTCCCATACGATGATAGCGTAGTTTTGGCCAACGTATTTAGTTCGGACAACTACACTTGGACGGTCGAGGTGTGGAACTACGACAAGAGCACCGGCAAGCGCACAACCAAAATTGGCGATATGACCTCGCTCGCCGCCTACGCAAAGAAGCCTACCTACGCCGAATTGATTGGCTCGTACACCCTCGCAGACCCTAAACGACCGGCGGCGGGCGTGGAGTCGGGACGCGACTTCTGGACTACGGGCGTAGTTTGTGGCTATGTGGGTGGTAACTCCGACAACTACCACATCTGCCGTACTTTGTGGAAATTCACGCTGCCCGACACCGCTGCCGACATTATGGTTGTGGCGAGGGATCAGTGGGGTAACGAGTACACCGAAACGGAGTTCCAAGTGGGAACAGATATGGGATACGCACTTTACGATGAACAATATAATCCAAAATAGTCAGTATGAAAAGATTTCTGCTTTTAGTATCTGTCGCAGCGATATTATGCTTTGGTTGCCAGACGGACAACACCTCCGACTCGCTCGGCGAGGTGATAACGTCGAATGGCACAACGACCATAAGGGTTGCAATGCCTCAAACACGCACCTACATTGGCGATAAGGCGGGCGCAACCTACCCCGTTTATTGGAGCGAGGGGGATGTGTTGATTGTGAATGACACCGCATCGAGCAGCATCACAATAAACAGCGCAAACCCTTCGAGCGCAGAGTTTAAGTTCGATGCTGGGTTGGACTATCCGTTATACATTTTGCACAGTGATCGTCTGTTCTTCGGGTACAACTCGTATATGGCCTACATAGCCTCGGAGCAGAGCGAAAACTCCTCGAATGTTCCCGTTTACGGCATTGTGAAAGAGACTGGCGAAGCGATAAAGTTGCACCACCTTACAGGCTCATTGCGCTTCTCGGTTAAGGCTTCGGAGGAGAATGTAACACTCGAAAGCATCACCATTCGTTCGCAATCAGGTTCCCACCTATCGGGCATCTTTCTCGTAAACCCTATCGCAAAGGAGATGTTTGGCGAAGATGACACAATAAGCGAACAACTTTCGGCCGGACTACTCACTGCATACGACTCGATAGAAGACAACGACTTAAATAGCGACAACATAGTCTATACGTGCGACACCTCGAAGCCGCTCTCGACAACCGAGGCACGCACACACTTTATCACCATTCCCGACAATGCGAAGGGAGTCTTTATCATCGAACTCAAAACTACCGATGGCAGAAAGATGTACTGCGTATGGGAGTCGAAGGGTATTAAGGCGGGTATCGTTAAGGAGTTTTCAACGCTCACATTCCGCGAAAATAGCAATATGCAACCTATTCCGCTCAAAGAATTTGGCAGCGAGGAGGGTATTTTGGAGTTCCCCAACATCTTTGGATATGTGAAAGACACCGACGGCAAGCCTATTGCAAATGTGGCGGTAAGCGATGGTTTGTCGGTTACCGCAACCGACGAGAACGGCTACTACGAAATGGAGCCTTCGAGCGATGCGAGTTACATATTCATTTCGATACCTGCGGAGTATGAGGTGCCAATAAATGAGTATGGTCAGGCGGGCTTCTATCAGAGATACCCTGCAAAGCAGCAGTACGACTTTACACTCACGCCTCTTGCCGGCGGTAAGGAGGCGAAGTTCGCACTCTTTGCCATTGCCGACCCACAGGTGTGGAAACGTAGTTGTTACACCCGTTTCAAAGATGAAGCGATACCGGGTGTTGCAAAGTATGTTGCCGAACTGTCGCAGACAATACCGTGCTACGGCATAACCCTCGGCGACATCATCTCGACAAACTCATCGGCCTCGGGCGACGCATCGGAGTGGCGAGTGCCTATGCGAGAGCAGTTTGCAAAGGATGTTATCGGTATGCCTATGTTCCACACTATGGGCAACCACGACAACACCTACGCCTATCACGGCGGCGGTATCGATCCGCAACCCGATGCGTACAACTCCACGTGGCAGATTAAAATGCAGCGCGACCACGAGGCAGTTTTCGGACCTGCAAACTACTCGTTCAATCGTGGCGATATGCATATCGTAGGTATGCGAAATGTGGAGTACTACATCAGCAGTTCGAACGAATACTCCAACCGCATAGGTTTCTCTGCAGAGCAGATCGAGTGGCTGCGCCAAGATTTGGCTCTTGTGCCGAAGGATAAGATGGTCGTACTCTGCGCCCATATCCCATTCGTGAACAAAACCAGCGAGAGCGCCAACGCTATAAAGGAGTTACTTACACCTTTCGAGCGTGCGCAGATTCTCACAGGCCATAGCCACATCAACCGCAACTATGTACACGACTTAACTTCTGCCAACGGCGAGAATATTTACGAACACGTTGTAGGTGCATTGTGCGGCTCGTGGTGGGATTCGAATATCGCTATGGACGGCGTGCCTGTAGGTTACGAGGTATTTATCGGCGAGGGTAACAACTTTACAAACGGCTACTATATGAGTTATGCCAATGGAATGGATAGCCGCTCGCACCAGATGCGCCTATATCGTGGCAACGAAGTTACGGGTGGCGAGAAATCGGGCACCGACAATTATGGCGTTAAGGGTTACTACAAGTTCAACTACGATGCAAATGTTATATTGGCAAATATCTACAACGCCGACAGCGAGTGGAAGGTAGAGGTTTACGAAAATGGCGAGTATTCGGGCGATATGACACTTATCCCGAATAAGGTGCGCCCTTACCACGACAACAAGCCGGATACTGCGGTAGAAAATATGGGTGGCGATGGCTCGTTGGCTTCGCCTTACTACTCCATCACAGCGGATATTAGTAGCGATATGTACTTTGCCGGACTGCATCTCGGCATCCTCGGATTGAAGGACGACAGCTACAACACCGTTGCAACTTGCTACCATATGTATAAGTATACGCTGAAAAATGCAGATGCCGAGGTTATGGTTAAGGCTACCGACCGCTTCGGAAATGTCTACACCGAGAGCAACTTTACAACCGGTACGGACTACTCCATTACGGGTATCGGCAACTAAAAGTTGGAAACACCATTGTCGAAGGGGAGGCATAGCAATATGTACTCCCCTTTAATAATACCCTATTCATTTATTAAAAACAGCCCAAAACATTATTAAATTTTTTGAATAATTACAATTTCTAACCATTTTTGCCGATTTCGCTTAAAATTTTTAGGATTTCATTGAAATTTGCTAAATAATTAACACAAAAAATTTGGAGATATAAAAATTTGGTGTACCTTTGCATATACAAAACGTGGGGTTCTCCCACTTGCTCATTAACCTAACTAACCTAACAACAGGGGTCCGAAAATGTTTCCCAGACATTTTCGGACTCCACCCTTTTTTATACCGACGAAACGAGTTTGCGACATCCTAAAATATTCATAACTTTTTTCGTCAGTTTCTATTTTCGATTACAACAAATTTTCCTACCTTTGTGGCAATATAATATATATTGCCAAACTATGTCATCATATCACACACCGGTATTGCTCGAAGAGTCCGTTGAACTGCTGGATATTAAGCCAAACGGAACATACGCCGATTTGACCTTCGGCGGTGGAGGGCACACACGCCGAATACTCGAAGATTTGGGCGAGGGTGGCGCATTGTACTCGTTCGACCAAGACCGCGATACGTTGGCTAATGCTCCCGACGACCGGCACTTCCACTTCGTTGAGAGCAACTTCCGCTTCTTGCGCTCGGCATTGCGCCTGCGAGGAGTAACAGAGGTGGATGGCATATTGGCAGATTTGGGTGTTTCGTCGCACCACTTCGATGCCAAGGAGCGAGGTTTCTCGTTCCGAGGCGATGCTCCCCGCGATATGCGAATGAATCAGCGTGGCGGCCGTACTGCAGCCGACATCGTAAACAACTACTCGGAGGAGGAGTTGTCCGCCATATTCTCGCAATATGGCGAGTTGGACACCACGTGGAAAATTGCAGCCTGCATAGCGCGTGCGCGTGCCAACGAGGAGATTCGCACTACTGCACAACTTGTGAAGGCGGTAGCACCCTGCACCCCAAAGAAGGATGAGGCGAAGTTCCTGACCAAACTATTTCAGGCGTTGCGCATCGAGGTAAATGGCGAGATGGAGGCTCTGAAAATGGCGTTGGAGCAGGCATTGAAGGTGCTGCGCCCGGGTGGTCGATTGGTTGTTATTTCGTACCACTCGTTGGAGGACCGCCTCGTAAAGAATTTTATGCGTAGCGGCAATTTCGAGGGTAAGGTCGAGAAGGACTTTTTCGGTCGTGCCACCACACCATTCGAGATTGTTACACGCAAACCTATTGTGCCTTCGGCAGAGGAGTTGGAGGCTAACCCACGTTCACGCTCGGCAAAGTTGCGTGCAGCGATAAAACTCTAAAACTATGAACAACGAAAACCAACATATCGGGGAGGTAACCGATGTTCAGCACCCCGAGATTGTACGCATACGCACGGGCGAGGCGAAATCCGGCGCACCCACCAAGAAGCGCAAGCGTAGAATTGCATCCTTTGTGAGTAGTTTCTTCACAGGCGAGATTTTGGTCAACAACGAAATAATGCGACTGCTCTACCTGCTATTTGGCTCGTTGGCACTCATACTGCTCATAACCACCGCCATCCGCTTTGGTAGTTTCAATGCGGATATGTATTGCAGCGCACTGCGTGCCGAAGTGAAACTCTACAAGGAGCGAGCAATTCGCACCTCGGAACAGCGTACAAAATGCTCCTCTCGTTCGGCAATACTCGAGGAGATGAAGCGTCGTGGCATAGAGTTGAACGACCCACACACAACACCCATCATTTTGAAGTAACCGACACAACTATGCAGAACCACAAGCAGGAACCGAACGAGGCAAAGAGGGCGATAGCCAAGCGTATATGGGCCCTATATGCTCTATTTATTGCGCTCTTTTTTTTCTTTATTGTTAAATCCTGTTCGATTATCAGGGACGAGCAGTTGGCAGCCGATTTTTCAAAGTTGCGCAATACGTTCATATTCAACAAGCAGAAGGTATTGGCACACCGAGGCAACATCTACTCGCGCAATGGCGATGTATTGGCAACCTCGATTACCCGCACATCGGTCTACGTAGATTTCGGCTGCGAGCAGTTCCAGAAGTTGGGACTTAAAAAATATAAGGAGCAGGCGAATATTTTGGCGCAGACACTCGCCGACTGTCTTGGCGACAAGCGTGCTAACGAGTACTACGACATCTTGGTAAAGAACAACCGCCGTTTCATACGATACTACACCAAGACGAAGGAGAGGGAGCGCAAAAAGTGGATGATTTTTAAGGAGAAGTATATCGATACCATCCAATGTGCCGAGGTTAAACCGGGCAAGCGCATCGTACGCATTTTCCGCGATTTGGATGCCAACGAGTGGGAGATAATCAAAAACTCGCCTCTGTTGAAGCGTGGTGTAACCTACTCCACCGAGCAGTACGACCACCGCATCTATCCTCTCGGCGATCGTGCCTCACGCACAATCGGCAGATTAGAGCATCATCGCGCTTACGGCATCGAGAGCGCATTCAAAGATACGTTGGCTGCCCACGATGGTGTTCAACTCACGCAGCGCATAACCAATCGATATAAGGTGCGCATCGAGGATGAGAACAACGTCGAGGCCAAAAACGGCTACGACATCGTAACTACGCTCGACGTGGATATTCAGGATATGGTGCATAGCGCATTGAGCAACCAGATAATCAAAGAGAACGCCTTTTGGGGTACGACCATAGTTATGGAGTGCGCTACGGGCGACATCTTGGCTATGGCAAACCTCAAACGCGACGAGCAGAGCAATACCTGCCACGAGGATATAAACTACGCCATTGGCGTACCCGTAAACCCCGGCTCGACATTCAAACTCATCACCACGATGGCGTTGTTGGAACACGGCGTGCCTACATCGCAGACCTACCACGCTGGTCTTGGTCGCAGAGTGGAGTTGGGCAACAAAACGGGTGCTACGGTTAGAGATTCTCACGCAATAGGCACAAATACGGGAGGCGTGATAGATATGAGGACAGCCTTTGCCGAGTCGTCGAACGTCTACTTCACGAAGGCTGCATTGGACTGTTTTGGCAGCAACCCCGTTAAGTTCTCCGACTTCTGTCGCAAACTCCACATCCACGAGGTGGTGGGATTGAAGGAACTTGGCGCACGCAGCAAACCGTTCGCGCACCTTGGTCCAAAACACCCATCGAAGTACAATGCACTCGTAAACATAGCCTACGGATATGGAGTGGAGGTTACTCCGCTTCACACCATAGCCATCTACAACGCCGTAGCCAACAATGGTCGTATGGTTGCACCACGATTGATTCTGCGAACCGAGCGTGATGGCGAGGTTGTAAATAGCGCACCCGTAAAGGTTATCGACGAGAAGATTTGTTCGCAACGCACACTCGACACACTGCGCTCGTTCCTCGAGGCGGTATCGCAAGAGGGTACGGCAAAGCAATACTTCGGCAAGAAGGTTTGTCCGTTTACCAGCGGCAGCAAAACAGGTACGGCACAGGTGGAGTCGGTGATTGGCGGAAAAAAATATAAAAAGAGCGACGGCTACTACTACGGCTCGATGGTTACCTACTTTCCGGCCGAGAAACCTCGCTACATAATTATGACCGCCATATTCACCAAAGAGCAGAAGGGCAAGCAGGCGTATGGTGCAGGCTTGGCGGGTCCGGTGCAGAAGCAAGTGGCCACATTCCTCTACAACCGTAACCGCAACTATGCGCAGAGGGTTTCGGTAACCAAGCACCAAGCCACCAACATCAAGAACGGCAACACCGATAAGATGCAGATTGTGGCGAACGAGTATGGCTTAAAGCCTACCACAAACGGCAACTACTCGTGGGGCAAGAGCAAATGTGCAGAGGGCGACAAAAGTATGGCTATCGAGAGGGTTAAAATAAGCAACGGCGTTGTTCCGAATGTTGTGGGAATGGGCGTCAACGATGCGTTGTTCCTACTCGAAAATTGCGGTTTGAGTGTTAAGGTTGTGGGCTGTGGCGAGGTCAAGTCGCAGAGTCTGAAACCCGACACCCGCGTCACTAAAAACAATCGACAAATAACAATTACACTCGAATGATACTGAACGAATTACTCAAAGGTGTAACATATACCGAGTTGCGGGGCGATAAGGGGGTGGATATTTCGGGACTTACCTACGACTCGCGCACCGTTGGTGCAGGGTATTGCTTCTTTGCGGTGCCGGGTACAGTGGTGGATGGCCACAACTTCATCGCACGTGCGGTGGAGTGCGGTGCAAGAGCCATCATCTGCGAGCGCATACCCGACGAGGTGGCAGAGGCGGAGGCGACCTTTGTGGTGGTGGAAAACACCAACCTCGCAATGGGCATCGTCGCATCCAATTTCTACGGCAACCCTTCGCACGAGTTGAAGGTTCTGGGCGTAACCGGCACAAATGGCAAGACCACAATCGCCACACTCCTCTACGACTTGGTGCAATCGTTAGGATATAAGGCGGGACTTATCTCGACCGTAGTATATAAGGTGGGCGAGAAGGAGATTGTTTCGACTCACACCACACCCGATGCCATACGCCTCAACGCTATGATGCGCGAGATGGTAGATGAGGGTTGCCAATATTGCTTTATGGAGTGCTCGTCGCACGCCATAGTGCAGCAGCGCATCTACGGTTTGCGCTTTGTGGGCGGACTCTTCACAAACATAACACACGAACACCTCGACTACCACAAGACCTTTGCCGAGTATATTCGTGCCAAAAAATCGTTCTTCGATGCGTTACCAAAGTCGGCATTTGCGTTGGTAAACGCAGACGACAGAAATGGCGAGGTTATGTTGCAAAACACGAAGGCCTCGCGCTACACACTCTCGCTGCAACGAATGGCAGACTTCCGAGCCAAGGTTATCGAAATGTTGGCGGAGGGTATGCAGTTGCGCATCAACGACAGGGAGGTGTGGGTGCAGTTCCTCGGGCGATTCAACGCCTACAACATCCTGACAGTCTATGGTGCTGCCACGTTGCTGGGCTTCGATAGGGAGGAGGTACTCGAGCATTTGAGTATGTTGCACCCCGTAAGTGGTCGTTTCGAGACGGTGGTGGCAAAGGATGGCACTACGGCGATAGTTGATTTTGCCCACACGCCCGATGCACTCGAAAACATCATCCGCACCATCGAGGAGTTGCGACGTAAGGAGCAGCGACTCATAGTGGTTTGCGGCTGCGGTGGCGATAGAGATAAGACAAAACGCCCTGTGATGGGAGCAATGGCATCGCAGATGGCAGATGTGGCGATATTCACGTCGGACAACCCTCGCAGCGAGGACCCTAACGAAATTCTGCGCGAGATGGAGCAGGGCGTAGAGGCAGGCAACAAGTATCTGAAAATAGTAGACCGACACGAGGCTATCAAGACGGCTGTGATGTTGGCAGAGCCGGGCGACATAATTCTTTTGGCGGGTAAGGGACACGAGGATTATCAGATTGTCGGCACCGAGAAGTTGCCATTCAACGACAAGAGTGTCGTGAAGGAGTATTTCGAAAAGTTTAATAGATAAAATTATAGATAGAGTATGTTGTATCATTTATTCGACTATTTAAGTGCAAATTTCGACCTTCCGGGTTCGGGTTTGATGCGCTATTTGAGTTTCCGTTCGGTGCTGGCTGTGGTAACTTCGTTGCTCATTGTGATATTCATAGGCAAGAGCATCATCAACGCATTAAGACGTCGTCAGATTGGCGAGGATATTCGTGATCTCGGCCTCGAAGGACAATTAGAAAAGAAGGGTACGCCAACAATGGGCGGTATAATTATTCTTTTGGGTATCATCATCCCCGTACTGCTCTTTGCACGACTGGACAACATCTACACCATATTGATGCTTGTGGCTACGGTGTGGTGCGGAATACTCGGTTTTGCCGACGACTACATCAAGGTGTTCAAACACGACAAACAGGGTTTGAGCGGCAAATTCAAGATTATTGGTCAGATTGGCTTGGGTTTGATTGTAGGCACGGTGATGTGTTTCTCGGAGGATATCGTAATTCGTGAGGATAACTCGTCGCAGACGGAGAAGGTTATCGTTGTGAACGAAAATGGCACCGACGAGGCGACGCAGATGGATGTGGCAAAGACCACCAAGACCACCATACCTTTCGTTAAGGACAACGAGTTCGACTACAGTTGGTTGGTAGGGGGTAACACCACGTTGGCGTGGATACTCTATGTGTTGATTGCGATATTTATTATCACTGCCGTATCCAATGGGGCAAATCTGACCGATGGATTGGACGGATTGCTGACGGGAGTGACGATACCTGTGGTGGGTGTTTTGGCAATCTTGGCATACCTCTCGGGTAACGTCATCTACGCCGACTACCTCAACATTATGTATATACCAAATAGCGGAGAGTTGCTAATTTTTGGTACTGCTATGTTGGGCGCACTCATCGGCTTTTTGTGGTACAACGCCTATCCGGCACAAATCTTTATGGGCGACACAGGCTCGCTCGCTATCGGAGGCGTCATCGCCACGTTTGCGCTCTGCATCCGCAAGGAGTTGCTCTTGCCGTTGCTCTGCGGAGTATTCCTCGCCGAAGCGGTCTCGGTGATGATACAGGTGGGATACTTCAAATATTCGCGCAAGAAGTATGGCGAGCCACGACGACTGCTACTGATGTCGCCGCTGCATCACCACTACCAGAAGCAGGGCATCTTTGAAACAAAGATTATGATACGATTTATGATTGTATCAATCATCTTGGCAGCCCTCACAATAGGAACACTTAAAGTAAGATAGTTATGTCAAAGTTCGTCGCAGTTCTCGGAGGAGGTATCAGCGGCTACGGCTCGGCTATTCTCGCCAAGAAGCAGGGTTTCGAGGTGCTGCTCTCGGATATGGGGCAGATTTCGCCACTCTACCGCTCACGATTGGAGGAGTGGGGCGTAGAGTACGAGGAGGGTGGACACTCCGTAGAGCGCATTCTCACAGCCTCGGAGGTTATCAAGTCGCCCGGAATACCCGACAAAGCACCCATTGTTAAGGCACTGCACGAGAAGGGTATTCCCGTAATCTCGGAGATGGAGTTTGCCTGCCGCTATATGGGTAAGGCTCGCACCATCTGCATCACAGGTAGCAATGGCAAGACCACCACAACCTCGCTCATCTACAAGATTATGAAGGATAGCGGAGCGAATGTGGCACTCGGAGGAAATATTGGCGAGTCGTTCGCCTACTCGGTGGCAACAGGTCAATACGATTGGTATGTGTTGGAGTTGAGTTCGTTCCAACTCGACGGAATGTTCCGTTTCAAGGCGGATATCGGTGTACTGATGAACATCACACCCGACCACCTCGACCGCTACGACTACTCGTTCGAGAAGTATGCAGCGTCGAAGATGCGCATTACGCAGAATCAAAATTCGCGCGACTTTTTCGTCTACTCGGCAGACGACGAAACCATACTGCGCCAATTAGAGCAGCACGAAATCAAGGCTCGCGAGTTGCCATTTATGGTTCACGCAGCGATAGCAAGCGGTGCGGGCGATGCCTACCCTACCGACGAAAACGCCTTTACCGCTACGGTAGGCAAGCAGTCGCTAACGGTGGATATTTCGCGCCTAAAAATTAAGGGCAAGCACAACCTCTACAACGCTATGGCGGCTACGTTGGCAACACTCGCCGCAGGGGTTGAGCCGCAGCAAATCGAGCAGTCGCTCTACGACTTCAACGCCATAGAGCATCGTTTGGAGCCTGTTGGTGAGAGGGATGGCATCGAATACATAAACGACTCGAAGGCTACAAATGTAGATTCGGCGTGGTATGCGCTCGAAAGTATGACACGCCCAACGGTATGGATAGTGGGCGGAACGGACAAAGGGGCGAGTTATGCTCCGCTGTTCGACTTGGCGAAAAAGAAGGTTCACACGATGGTGTGTATGGGCGTAGACAACGAGCGACTCATCTCGTCGTTTACGGATGTGGTGCCGAACATCATATCGTGCCACACCTTCGAGGAGGCGATGCAGGCGGTAGTTCGCTCGGCACGCAAGGGCGACACGGTGTTGCTCTCGCCGGCGTGTGCAAGTTTCGACCTATTCAAGAGTTACGAACATCGTGGCCGCGAATTTAAGGAGTGGATTGTAAAGAATATTTTTCAGAAGTAGGATTTTATGAATGATATGTTGAAGAGCCGTGCAGGCAGCGACGAGGGGATGTTGTCGTGGTTATGGAATATGTTGCGCCAACGATTTGCGTGCGACAAGGTGCTGATTATTATAACCATACTTTTCTTTGGTATCTCGATTGTGGCGGTATATACTGCCTCATCGCAGATAGGCTTTAAGAATGGCACTATCGATAGCGAGTTTCGCCGACACATAGGTGCTATAATCCTTGCTATTGTGGCACTGCTCTTATCCTATTGGCCTAGCCCCGCAACATATCGCAAATTCACATTCTTTGCCTACGCCGTATCGTTGATACTTACACTGCTGCCCTACTTTATGGATAGCGCAACCAACGATGAACATCGCTGGTTGGACCTCGGTTTCATAAGATTTCAGCCATCGGAATTGCTCAAAATTGGCACCGTTATGTTGCTCTCGGCACAGATTTCGGCTCGCTACCACAAGATTCAGGAACTTCACCTTATGCCAACCACCTTCAACATCAAGAGGTGGTGGACCGACCCCAAAGAGCGTGCTATCATTAAGCGCGAGGTTCTGCCACTTGTAACGCCTATCGCCTTGGCGTGTATTGCCATTGTGCCGTCGCACACATCCTCTGCCATACACATCTGCCTCGTTTCGATAGGTATGCTCACATTGGCACGAATCAGAGTTAAGGAGTTGGTCAAATTGGGCGTGGTTGCAGCAATATTGGGCGTGGCTCTTATATTCCTTATCGGACGTGGCGATACGGTGGTTAATCGTGTAAAGAATTGGGTAGGCATAGAGCAAACTACGGATAATAAGGCGATGGATGGCTACTACTCGGAGTTGGCGATACACAACGGACAACTGACAGGAGTTGGTGCGGGGCGCAGTATGATGCGTGCAAAACTCACCCACCCCGAGAGCGACTACCTATTTGCGATTATTGCCGAGGAGTTCGGAATCCTACCTTCGGCTATTATCATCCTGCTCTACGTGTGGCTCTTCTCCCGAGCGGTGCGAATATTCGAAAAATGCGAATGGATATATGGCGGTTTGCTGGCGGTGGGACTTGCACTGCTCATTACCAGCCAAGGCTTTATACACGTGAGCGTGGTTTTGGGAATAATTCCCGAGACGGGACAAAATCTGCCATTCATAACGCACGGCCGTACGGGTATGGCGTGTGCTGCCATAGCGATGGGTATGATTTTGAGCATCAGTTGCCACACCAATCGTGGCGATATTCATCCGCCAACCAAGCATCAAAAACAAAATCTACCGAAATAGCAATGGAGGTAAGACTCGATAAATACCTATGGGCGGTGCGCATCTTCAAGACTCGAAGCGATGCGGCAGATGCCATACGCAACAACCGCGTACTCGTGAACGACGCCTTCGCCAAGCCTTCGCGCGAGGTGAAGGTGGGCGACAGAATCAGCGTAAAGCGCACGCTGGTTACATATTCCTATTTGGTAAAAGATTTGGTGGTAAATCGCCAGCCCGCAGCCAAAGTGCCGGACTACTGCATCGACACCACACCGCAGAGCGAACTCGACAAGTTGAACAAACCACGCGAGACAATATTCGTTTTCCGCGAACGTGGCACAGGTCGCCCCACAAAGAAGGAGCGACGCGAGATTGATGCACTGATGGATAGTATCTACTACGACTGCGACGAATAGCCCACATCACGCACCGTCTGCGCATCGAATGCAAAGGCTATAAATATCATCACCGAGAAGGCCAACAACGAGGAGCCTCCATACGAGATGAGTGGCAACGGAATGCCCATAACCGGAACTATACCTATGGTCATACCCACATTTATGAGGGTGTGGAACAGCAACACCGACGCTACGATGTAGCAGTATACCCTGCCGAAAGTTTCGCGTTGGCGGTCGCCCATACGCATTAGCCGAACAATAAACGCCAACATCAACCCCAACACCGCCATACAGCCCAAGAAGCCGAACTCCTCGCCTATGGTGCAGAATATAAAGTCGGTATGTTTCTCCGGCACAAGGCCATAGCGGATGTGCGAGCCTTGCAGATAGCCCTTACCCACAATGCCTCCCGAGCCAATAGCGATTTTCGATTGGCGCACGTTGTAGTTGAGCGATGCATCGTCGGTAATACCGAGGTAGGTCATTATACGATTCTGCTGGTGTGGTTTCAGCACGTTGAACAGCGCACTCGAAGTTGGAGAGATAGCAATAGAGACCACAAACAGCACCACCATTACAAAGATGTTGCGCAGGCGTGTGCGATAGGCGTAGACACATACGCCCACCAACGAAAGTATTGTGGCAGACAACAGCACAACATAGTAATCTACCGTTAGCGTAGGTATAAGGCTTAATAGCAAAAACAGCAGTGTACTACCACCAAAGAGCAGAGCGAGATAGACGATGCCATGCCGCCAATTTCTGTTGGCAAAGCACTCCGAAATGGTAAATACGAGTATCAGCGACACCAACAGCACCATTGGCGCATAGAGGAACGACAACAGAAAGAGTGCCGCAATAAATATTACGGGTATGCAGAGCCACCTGTTCAGCCCCTCGCGGTAGAGCATCAGGATGAACGAGCAAAGCACCAAACCCGAGCCTGTATCGTTTTGCAGATAGGTGATGACAAGTGGTACTAACAACATTGCCGCCACCATAGCCAAACTTCGTGGCGAGGTAATCGAAAAATTATACTCACTGATTAGACGTGCCGTAGCGAGGGCAATAGCAATCTTGGCAAACTCCATAGTTTGCAGTCGTATAGGCCCCAACTCGAACCACGCCGTAGCACCATTTACGGTGCGACCAAACAGGAGCGTTGCCACCAAAGCCAAAATTGCTGCACCGTAGAGGTAGTAGGCAATCTTATGCCACAAACTGCGATCCAGCAGCAGAATCACCACACCCACCACCAACGACAAACCGAGAAAAACCACCTGTTTGATGTAGTTGTGCGAGAAGGACAACGCATTCTCCGTACCCTCAACCCACGAAGCAGAGAATACCGCCACCACACCCACCACCACTATCGATAGGTAGAGCGATAGTGCTACTTTGTCGAGGCTACCAAACAACGACGTTTTTCTCTCTTGTCCGTATCTCATCACTTCTTCTTTTTCTTCTTATCGTACATCGGGTAGGCAATCTTCGCCTTCTTGACATACTCCAACAGTTGTGGGCGACAAATCGTATCGGTCAGATACTTCTCCTCGATGAGCGAGGCGATAGGCACCGCCATCGTTGCACCGAAGCCTCCGTGTTCGACATACACAGCAATCGCAATCTTCGGGTTCTTGCGTGGTGCAAAGGAGATAAAGGTTGAGTGATCCTCGCCCTTCGTGTTTTGGGCAGTACCCGTCTTTCCGCAGACATCCCACCCCTTCAAATAGGCTCCCTGACACGTTCCGTCTTTATTCACTCCTCGCCACATACCGCTCACGATATCCTCGAAATATTTGGTATCCACCTTGGTGTATTGCTTCTGGTAGAAGCGCATATCGAGCGAATCTTGCCCCTCCACCTCACGCACAATGTGAGGTATGTAGTAGTAGCCACGATTGGCAACTATCGCCGCCAAGTTCGCCATCTGCAACGGCGTGCATCCCAACTCGCCCTGACCGATAGAGAGCGAAAGCAGTGTCAGCGCATTCCACGAACGATGAAAACGCTTGTCGTAGAACTCGCGTGTAGGCACATAGCCTGCACCCTCGCCCAAGAAGTCCGACTCGAGTTTGCGACCAAAACCGAACGACAGCACATAGTCACGCCACTTGTCGAAACCATCCTTTGCCCTCTCGTATCGTGATTTGTTTTCGAGGATGTTTCTGAAAACATAGCAGAAATAGGCGTTGCACGAGGTGGCTATGGCGTAGTTCAACGCCAAAGGCGAGCGATGCTCGTGACAGCCGATATGCTCGCCACCGAGGTGATAGCCCATATTGCAAGAGTATTGATAGTGTGGTTTTAGCACCCCCTCCTGCATACCTATAAGTCCGGTTACGAGTTTGAAGGTAGAGCCGGGTGGATAGCGCGACTTTACGGCACGATTCCACAACGGCATACGTGGATTGTTTATCTCTTTGGCGTAGTTATTACCACGCTCGCGACCAATTACAAGTTCGTCGGGGTTGAAGGTCGGAGCCGACACCATAGCCAAAATCTCGCCCGACGAAGGCTCGATGGCGACCACAGCACCCACCTTACCCTGCATCAACTCCTCCGCCAACTGTTGCAACTCGGCGTCGATGGTGCAGACTATCGACCTACCGGCCACAGGCTCTTTAAGCACCGTATTGCGCTGGGCTTGAGGTGCGTAGATATCCTGCAAAACCACACCCTTCTCGCCTCGCAGCACCTCCTCGTAGGCGAGTTCCAAACCCTCCATACCGATATAGTCGCCCATAGCGTAGGAGTCGTCCTTTTCGATTTTGGCCTTCGTAACCTCGTTGATGCTTCCGAGCAGGTTACCTCCAATCTTTCGTGGATATTGGCGCACGGTACGTTGTGCAGTGTAGAAGCCACCCACATTCATCTCGTCGAGCAGCAACTTCTGCTCTACGGTGATTGGGTAGCGTGTAAGTCGGCTCTCACGACGATAGGGTGACTGCGCCAACTTCTTGACGAACGCCTCGCGCGACATCCCCACAATCTCGCTTATGCGAGTGGTGTCGAACCCCTCCTTCGGCATATCCTTGCGCACAATCGACACGTCGTAGCATAGACGATTTTGCGCCAGCAACTCGCCATTGCGGTCGTAAATCTCGCCTCGTGGCGGATACAGCACCACCTCACGGAGGTAGTTGCGGTCGGAGAGGTCGTTGTAACTATCGTCAACGAGTTGGATATACCCCAATCGCAGAACGAGTACCACAAAAATCGTCACCGTAATGATGCGAACAACCACTCCACGTGGCGACGAAAAGTTCTCCCCTCTCATAACCTATGCCGACAAGCGTTTCTGAAAAAGAGTTAGGATGATATAGTCGAGTGCCAACGACGTGAGTGTGCTGCACAGAATACGCAACAAGAGTGTTCCGAAATTATCCACCGAGAGCCACTCCGCAAAGTAGAACAGTACCGAGTGAAGCACCACCACACCGATGAAATAACTGTGGAAGCGCATACCAAGTCGCTTAATCGAAGGTATGCCCTCCTCTTTCGAAATTGACGAGAAGCCGCCAAAGAGCGACAGCAATGGTCGGCGGAAAAATGCCACAGGTAGGGTAACCAACGTATTCAAGCCCGCTGTTCCCATCGTCACATCCATAAGAACACCGAGTATCAAACCCGCCGCCAGCATCTTCCACTGCGAATATTCGAGTGGCAACAGCAGAATAAGTATAATGTAGACCATAGGGGCTACAAGCGGTGTTATCGAGAGGTTGTTCAGCACGAACAACTGCACGAAAAGCACCACCGCCACCATTATCCAATATACTCCTCTCGTCTTCATTGTCGTTTAGTTTACACTATTTTCGAGCGATTGCAACTCCTCGGTGCGGGCATTTCGCACCAGCACCACGTTGTAAATACGCTCCATATCGGCAGCCAAACGCACCTCGCAGTTGTAGGATGTACCACTATCCGAGATCTCCGCTCGCTCCACCTTGCCAATTACGGTCTCGGGCGGGAAATACTGCGAGAAGCCTGCTACACGCACCAAGTCGCCACTTTCGACCTTCGCATATTTCGACACCTCCACAAAATCGACCACCTGCGTATCGCCACCACGCCAAACCACCGAGCCGTGACTACCATCCTCCGCCAATACGCCACCTATGCGCAAATCTTTGTTCAGGAGCATCTTCGCCACCGCAAAGTTCTCGGTGCAATCTACCACAATGCCTACGGCATAGCCCTCGGGTGTAATCACCGCCATATCCGCCACTACGCCATCGTTGGCACCCTTGTTTATGGTGAGGAAGTTGCGGCTGCGATTGGTTGTCGATGCCACCACTTGTGCCGAGATATAGTCGTATTTCCGCACCACATCCGACACCTCGACACCACTCTCCGGCATTGTCGCTTCGAGTTCGCGGATACGATTTTCGAGTGCGACGATATGCTCGGTCAGTGCCATATTCTCCTTACGCAACGAGAAATAACTCGACACCCCCGTAAATGCCGACTGGACATACCCCATCACCCTATTCGACCACGCCAACAGACGTGCCTGCGTGTAAGGAGTCGAATAGGCATAACAACGGATGGCGATAATCTCCAAGACTACAAAGACTATCGCCACCGAAGTTTTGCGTATGAAGTATATCAACTTCTGCATCTACTTTTTATCGCATCAAGAATGTGAAGTGGTCGATATTCTTAAGAGCGATATTTGTTCCACGAACAATAGCACGCAATGGATCCTCGGCGATGTGGAACGGAATGCCGGTCTTCTTCGACAAACGGCGATCCAATCCCTTAATCAACGCACCACCACCGGCGAGATAGATACCATTCTTCACAACATCGCTATACAACTCGGCAGGCATCTCCTGCAACACCTTCATCAAGGCTGCATCGAGTTTCGCAAGCGACTTGTCGAGGGCGTAAGCGATTTCGTTGTACGACAATGTGATTGTCTGTGGAAGACCTGTAAGCATACTTGCCGCCGTTACCACAAAGTCCTCGGGAGCATCCTCCAACTCCGGTACTGCGGCACCAATCTTACACTTAATCTCCTCGGCTGTACGCTCGCCAATACGAACACTGTGCTGAACACGAACATACTCCATAATATCTGCGGTGTAGACATCGCCCGCAACATCGATAGACTGCGAGCAAACGATACCGCCCAACGAGATACAAGCAATCTCGGAGGTACCACCACCTATGTCGATAATCATATTTCCGTCCGGAGCCTCAACGTCGATACCTGCACCGAGAGCGGCTGCCATAGGCTCGAAAATCATAGCCACCTCACGCGCACCGGCGTGCTCTGCCGAGTCGCGCACTGCACGAATAGCCACATCGGTAGAACCCGAAGGGATGCAGATAACCATCTTGAGCGATGGCGAGAAGAGCGAGCCACGAGTCTTAATCTTGCGAATCATACCGCGCAACATCAACTCCGTAGCGTTGAAGTCGGCGATAACACCATCGCGCAATGGACGAATGGTGCGGAGGCCCGGGTTGGTACGACCAATGAAGGCGTGTGCTTTGCTACCGAGAGCCTCCAACTCGCCGGTCTGCACATTTATCGCCACAACGGATGGCTCATCGACTACCACCTCGTCGTTGTAAACAATCAGGGTATTGGCTGTTCCAAGGTCGATAGCCAACTCTTGCGTTAATGAAAAAAGTCCCATAATATTACTCTATTTTTGTCTAAATTTTACTCCAACATACAACTTTTGACAAAGGTAATGAAAAGTTATATAACTTTTCCTAATTTTCACGAAAAAAATTTGATTATATTTCTCCGATGTGCTATCTTTGCCTATATAATACATTTCTAAATTTTCGTAAAGTAAAAACTATGGCACTTTTGAAACTTAATACCGCCAAGAGCGGCATCACATTTTCGGAGGAGTTGAAGCAGTCGGCATTGGCTGCAAATGCGTTGCTCCACTCGGGCAAGGGCGCAGGAAACGACTTCCTCGGCTGGGTAAACCTCCCATCATCTATCGATAAGGCGCAGATCGACGCTATCAACGCCTGCGCAGCACAGTTGCGTGCAAAGGCAGACGTTGTTGTCTGCATCGGCATCGGTGGCTCGTACCTCGGCGCAAAGGCGGTTCTCGACGCTATGAGCAACCCATTCGAATTGCTCCACTCCGAGCATAAGAACCCTACCGTATTGTTCGCCGGTCAGAATATCTCGGAGGACTATATGGCAGAGTTGTTGGCTGCACTCGAAGGCCACTCCATCGCAACTATCGTAATCTCGAAGTCGGGAACTACCACCGAGCCGGCCATTGCCTTCCGCATTATTAAGGAGGTTATCGAGAAGCGTTACGGCAAGGAGGAGGCGAAGTCGCGCATCGTGGCCATCACCGATCAGGCTCGCGGAGCGTTGAAGACTCTCGCAACACAGGAGGGTTACCAAACATTCGTTATTCCCGACAATGTGGGTGGTCGTTTCTCGGTACTCACACCTGTGGGCTTGCTCCCTCTCGCAGTTGGTGGCGTAGATATCGAGGCTTTGGTTGCCGGAGCGGTTGCTATGGAGCAGGCTACTGCCGAGGGCGTAGCATTCGAGGACAACCTCGCTGCACAGTACGCTGCAACACGCTTCGAGTTGTATAAGGCGGGTAAAAAGATTGAGATTCTCGGCTCATACGAGCCAAAGTTGCAGAACATCAACGAGTGGTGGAAGCAACTCTATGGCGAGAGCGAGGGTAAGGAGAATAAGGGTATATTCCCGGCATCGGTAACCTTCACCGCCGACCTCCACTCTATGGGACAGTACATACAGGAGGGCGAGCGCACTCTGTTCGAGACAATCATCTCGGTTGAGGAACCTGCACACGAGGTTAAGGTTAAGGCCGACGAGGCAAACCTCGATGGCTTGAACTTCCTGGCAGGCAAGCGTTTGCACGAGATTAACAAGATGGCGGAGTTGGGCGTTCAACTCGCACATATCGATGGTGGTGTACCAAACCTCTTGATTCAGATTCCTGCAATCGAGGAGAAGGCAATCGGTGCATTGCTCTACTTCTTCGAGAAGGCGTGCGGCATCAGCGGCTACCTTATCGAGGTTAATCCATTCAACCAACCGGGTGTAGAGGCGTACAAAAAGAATATGTTTGCGCTGCTCGACAAACCGGGCTACGAGGAGGAGAGCAAAGCGATTAAGGCACGACTCTAAAACGGAGAACGGAGAACGGAAAACGGAAAACTTTTAGTTTTTCGGTTTACGCTTGGAGTGGAAAACGGAACGCCGCGATTAAGTTGAGAGCAAAGGCTGCTAGCAGCCTTTGCCGAGACGGAGCGGTGAAGCCCGAAGGGCAACCGACGCACGAAGCAAGAGCAGAGGGTGCTTGCACACTATGCCTTGCAAGAAGAAGGAAAAGCCTGCGAAGCAGGATTAAAACTAAAAACGAGTATATTATAGAAACGGAAAACTAATGCCGGGCGAACTGCTCGGCATTTTTATTTTCCCGCAATCTCATAGGTATCGAAAACGGTACCCGACAAACAATCAGCACACCCCCTCGCCACCATAGGTATCGATAACGATACCCGACAAACAATCGGCACCCCCCCCTCGCCACCATAGGTATCGAAAACGATACCTGCCAAAAAAGAGGAACGCCCACACGCATAAAAAAAACACACCCCTACACCAGCACGGGTATCCGGTACCCGTTCCCCCTGTTGTTGCAGAGAATTTTGATAATTTTTAGGTTTTAATTTTGAATTCTAAATTTTATTCGTACCTTTGCACCGCATTAAGTACTTAATTATCAAAAAACACAAGAAGATGAAAAAGGGAATTCATCCGGAAAACTATCGTTTAGTGGCATTCAAGGATATGTCGAATGACCACGTGTTTTTGTGCAGGTCCGCCGTTTCGACAAAAGAGACCATCGAGGTGAACGGCGAAACCTATCCCGTGTAT